>NZ_JBFOCZ010000026.1:159755-575627 GCF_040908015.1 Aeromonas sp. R7-5
CCGGTCGCGATCCGCGACCGGGCGCAGCGCATCCAGCACCACTTTTTGCATCGGCGTCATCACATAGTTGTCGAAGACGCGATCCAGCATATGCACCTCCAGACCCGCATCGCCGGGCGGGATCAGGCTGACGGGGCCCGGATGGTGCGCCTGCAGATGGGCGACGATGGTGCTGCTCTCGAGGATGCAGCGACCATCATCCAGCAACACCGGGAAGCGCTTGAGTGGCCAAAGGGCGGCAAGTTCGGCGCTGGCCGCCGGCTCTTCGAGGTTCCGGTATTCGAACAGGGTGGCATTCTCGTAGAGAGCGATCAGCACTTTCTGGCTGTAGGACGAAAAGGGGTGGGCATAGAGTTTCATGAGGATGTTCCTGACGCTCAGAGGGATGACTTCCCTAGTCTAGATCCCCTCTCTATTTTCGATGCGTCCCTATCCCATGCTGGTTTTGGGATGATAAACGCCCATTCATGACGGCAATCACACTCGTATGACTCTCTTTTAGGTAGGGTGATCCCGCCTGTGGCCGCCAAGCCGGGGCAGCCGACTCATCAGGGTTGATGAGCGGCACCACAACAAAAATCGATGTCAGGCCAAGCTGAACATCATCAAGGATCCCGTCATGAATCAATCATTGCCGCTGTTGACGCCGCTGCGGGGCATCGCTGCCCTGATGGTGGTGCTGTTCCACGCCCGCTTGCTGCTCTTCCCCCAGTGGATGGAGTCGATCGCCGGCCACACCCAACTCATCGAGAACGGCTACCTCTGGGTCGATCTCTTCTTTATCTTGAGCGGGCTGGTGCTGGCCCATGTCTACGGGGAGGCTTTCGCCCGCACGCCCCGCACCATAAGTTATGGCCGCTTCCTCTGGCTGCGGCTGACCCGGGTGTATCCCCTCTACCTGGTGACCCTGCTGCTGCTGGTAGGCTGGGAGCTCTACAAGGCCCACCACGGGATTGGCTTCTACGCCGGCCCCCTGTTCAAGATGTGGGAGTGGGAAGGAATGCCTCCGTTCGGCTCACCCTTTACCCCGGCCGAGGCGCTGCCAAGCAGCCTGTTGCTGCTGCAGGTGGTGACCGATCACGGATTGACCTGGAACTTCGCCGCCTGGTCGCTCAGCGTGGAGTGGATTAGCTATCTGCTGTTTCCGCTGCTCATTCCGCTCGCCGTCACCCGCAGCCGCTGGAGCAACCTCGCCCCCTTGCTGGCCCTGACGGTGCTGGCCTTTATCGTGCACAGCCGGGGTACCCTGGATGTCACCAGCGGAGCGCTGGCCATCGGGCGCGGGGTGAGTGAATTCGTGCTCGGCCTCTGGCTGCTGCCAAAGGTGAAAGCTGCCCGCCAGTGGCCCATGATGCAGCAAGATCTGCCGCTGCTGCTCGCCTTTCTGCTCCCCTTCGCACTGATGCAGTTCACCATGACGCCGTTGTTGACCCTGCAACTGATCAGCGCCTACGTGTTGCTGATCTGGATTGCCGCAGCCCAGGGTGATCGCCAGAGCCCGCTGCTGCGTCTCCTGGACAACCGCTTCACCAACTGGCTAGGGGATCTCTCCTACTCCATCTACCTGCTCCACGCCCTGGTGTTGCTCACCGGCTGCGAGCTTGTCCACTCTCTGGCGCCGGGGCTCACTGCGTGGTGGTACGCCCAAACCAACCCTTTGCTGGGGGTGTTGGCCACCTTGTTGATGCAGGCGGTACTGATCGGGCTCTCGGCGCTGAGCTACACCCTGCTGGAGCGGCCGCTGCAACGGCGCCTGCGCCGGCTAGGCAAGGCTCCCCAACCAGTGATGGAGCAAGCTGGCTAGTTTCCGTCGCCACATGCTGCCCCGATGCAAGACCGGCACGCCGTCGGGGCGGCTCACAGTGGGACTAGCCTGAGCAAGGCGAAGAGTACGGCTCTTTTTGAACCCGACAATCCCCTGCGCTTTGTGTGAAATCCAGTTCGAATCAAGAGGGCCGTCTGTGGCATAATGGCCCGTCCTGTGGTCCTCGGCGGGGCTTCGCCGGCGCATCCTTGCCCTCCTCCCGTCCTGCCAGGCAGCCTGACATCACTGTGTTCACAGGCCGCCAGGGCCACCCTATTTTTGCGCGCACATTTGACGGTGCCACAGCAGTTATTGGCACACGCAAGTCTGCCCACACAAGGGGAAAGCATGTCTTCCATTCGTCTGACCCAATACAGCCACGGCGCTGGCTGCGGTTGCAAAATCTCCCCCAAGGTGCTCGACACCATCTTGAAGAGCCAGATCCCGGGCTTTGACGACCCCACCCTGGTGGTCGGCAACAGCAGCAAAGATGACGCCGCCGTGGTGGACATCGGCAACGGTCAGGGCATCGTCTCTACCACCGACTTCTTCATGCCCATCGTCGACGATCCCTTCACCTTCGGTCGCATCGCCGCCACCAATGCCATCAGCGACATCTATGCCATGGGCGGCAAGCCCATCGTCGCCATCGCCATCCTCGGCTGGCCCATCAACACGCTGGCGCCGGAAGTGGCCCAGCAGGTGATCGACGGCGGCCGCCAGGTGTGTCACGAGGCGGGCATTTCTCTGGCAGGCGGTCACAGCATCGACGCCCCCGAGCCCATCTTCGGCCTGGCGGTGACCGGTATCGTGCCACTCGACGCCATCAAGCAGAACGACACAGCCCAGGTGGGCGACACCCTCTATCTGACCAAGCCCCTTGGCATCGGCATCCTCACTACCGCCCAGAAGAAGGGCAAGCTCAAGCCCGAGCATGAGCAACTGGCCCCGGATGCCATGTGCACCCTCAACAAGATTGGCCAGCGCTTCGCCGCCTTACCCGGCGTGCACGCCATGACCGACGTGACCGGTTTTGGACTGGCAGGCCACCTGTTGGAGATGTGCGAAGGTTCCGGCGTCAGTGCCCGCCTGGACTTCAAGGCGCTGCCGCTGCTTGACGAGGTGGATTACTACCTGAGTGAGGGCTGCGTACCGGGCGGTACCCTGCGCAACTTCGACTCCTATGGTGACAAGCTGGGTGCCATGGATGATCGCACCCGCAACATCCTGTGCGACCCGCAGACCAGCGGCGGCCTGCTGGTAGCCGTCGGTAAAGAAAGTGAAGCCGAGCTCCTTGCCATTGCCGCACAGGCAGGGCTGACCCTCTCTCCCATCGGCCAGTTGCAGGCCCGCACAGGCAACCAGTTCATCGAGGTTGTCCAATGAGTGCCCTGCCACTGGCCACGGATTACGCCCGGATCTTTCTGGATGAGGTTCCACTCATCGATCTGCGTGCCCCCGTCGAGTTCAAGGAAGGGGCCTTTCCCACCGCCGTCAGCCTGCCGCTGATGACTGACGAGGAACGCGCCCGGGTCGGTACCTGTTACAAGCAGGAGGGACAGGCCGCAGCCATCACCCTGGGCCATCAACTGGTAGGTGGCGCGGTGCGCGCCGCGCGCATGGAAGGCTGGCTGGCCAGGTTGCGCCAGCAACCCGACGCCCTGCTCTACTGTTTTCGCGGCGGCCTGCGCTCGCAAACCGTACAACAGTGGCTGGCCGAGGCCGGCGTCACCTGCCCCCGGGTCGCGGGCGGCTACAAGGCGCTGCGCCACTTTCTCATCGACACCCAGGCGAAGGCCAGTGCAGAGTGCGACTGGACCGTGCTGACCGGCATGACCGGCTCCGGCAAGACCCACATGCTGGCGCACATCACCCAGGCGGTGGATCTGGAAGGGCACGCCCGTCACAGGGGGTCGTCGTTTGGCCAGCTGCCGGGTGGGCAACCCGGCAACATCGACTTCGAAAACCGGCTTGCCATCGAGCTGCTTCAGCGTCGCAACCGGGGGGAATCACAGTTTGTGCTGGAAGACGAGAGCCGTCTCATCGGTCGCTGCGCCCTGCCACTCAACCTTTATGAGGCCATGTGCCGGGCTCCTCTGGTGGTGGTGGTGGTGCCGCAGGAGGCACGGGCCGAGCAGATCCGCACCGATTACGTGCAGGATCTCTGGCTGCGCTATCTGGAGTTCCATGGGCCAGATGCAGGCTGGCCCCTCTTTGCCGGCTACCTCACCGACGCCATGGCCAGGCTCAAGCGCCGACTCGGTGACAAGGATTATCGCGAACTCGATGGGCTGTTGCAGGCCGCCCTCAGGGAACAGGCCCAGAGCGGGGACACCCGCGCCCATCTGGTCTGGATCAGACTGCTGCTGACTCGCTACTATGACCCCATGTACCGCTATCAGCTGGACAACAAGCGCGAGCGGATCCTGTTTCGTGGTGACAAGGAGGCCTGCCTCGCCTTCTTCGCCAAACGCTCCCCCCTTCAGACCCCTCAGGAGAGTCCCACATGTTGAAGTTCGAGGTGATCCCGGTCACCCAGTTCGCCCAGAATTGTTCCCTTATCTGGTGTGACGAGACCCGCCAGGCTGCCCTCGTCGATCCCGGCGGCGAGGCGGACAAGCTGCTGGCCGCCATTGCCAAACGGGGGCTGACCCTCACCCATATCCTGCTGACCCACGGCCATCTGGATCACGTGGGCGCTGCCGCCGATCTGCGCGAGAGAACCGGTATCGCCATTACCGGCCCCCACAAGGAGGATGCCTTCTGGCTCGATATCCTGCCCCAGCAGAGCCAGATGTTCGGCTTTGCCCATACTCCGGCCTTTACACCGGATAGCTGGCTCGAACAGGGTGACAAGGTACAGGTTGGCAAATGCGAGCTGGAGGTCTATTTCTGCCCGGGCCACACTCCGGGCCACATCGTACTGCTCTGCCAGGCAGAACGCCTCGCCTGGGTGGGGGATGTGCTCTTTGCCGGCAGCATAGGCCGCACCGATTTCCCGCGCGGGGATCACGGGACGCTGATCAAGTCGATCACCGAGACCCTGCTGCCGCTCGGGGATGAGATCGTCTTTATTCCGGGCCATGGCCCGAGCTCAACCTTTGGTCACGAACGGGCCCACAATCCCTATCTGACCCAGCCCATCTGGTAATCCCCCCGCTCCTCGCGGGCATCCCATTGCGCCTTGAGGCGCAAGATCTCCGGCATGATCTCGAGAAAACGGGAGAGCAGCCGGGGATCGAAGTGCTGGCCTGCACCATCGCGCATGGTGGCCAACACCCGGTCCAGGGGCCAGGGCTCTTTGTAGGGGCGACGTACGCTCAGGGCGTCAAAGACGTCGGCGATGGCCACGATCCGCGACGCCTCGGGGATCCCCTCGCCGATCTCGCCGGCGGGATAGCCGGAGCCGTCCCATTTCTCGTGGTGGTGCAGGGCAATCTCCGCCGCCATGCGAAAGATGGGGGCATCGGATCGCCTCAAGATCTCGTAACCGATGCGCGGGTGACTTCGCATGATGATCCACTCCTCCTCGGTGAGGGGACCGGGCTTCTTGAGGATGTGGTCAGGGATACCAATCTTGCCCATGTCGTGCATGGGGGCTGCCAGCTCCAGCAGATCCGACTGCTCCGGGCTCCAGCCCGCCGCATCAGCCAGGGCTCGGGCATAGGCGGCCATGCGCCAGATATGCACCCCGGTGTCGGTGTCGTTGTAGTGGCCCGCCTCGCTCAGCATGACGATGGCGGTGCGATAGCTGCACTCGAGCTGATCGAGGCGCACCAGGGAGAGATGATTGCGCACCCGGGCACGCACCGTGCTCGGACAGACCGGCTTGTAGATATAATCCACTCCGCCCGCCTCGAACCCCTGGCTCTCGCTGTCTGCGTTGTCGCTCGCGGTGATAAAGAGCACCGGGATCCCGGCGTGAGCCGGATCGGCCTTGAGCCGGCGGCACACTTCGTAACCATCCATGTCGGGCATGCGCACGTCCAGCAGGATAAGTGCCGGCTCGTGACGCCCCACGGCGGCCAACCCCTCCTCTCCCCCTTTGGCAAAGAAGAGGTTGTACTCCTCCTTGAGGATTTGCCGCAGCAACCCAAGGTTGCTCGGCTCGTCGTCGATGATCAACACGCGCGGTCGACTCATGGCGCAGGTTCCTCCCGATCCTCCAGATAATCCTCCAGCTTGCGGGTGGCGAACGGGATATCGAACAGCTCCAGGGCTGCACTTATTTCGCTCACCAGCTCGCAAGGCAAGTGACTCCTTGCCTGGCTCAGCGCCGGCTCAATCAGATCCAGATCCTCGCTCACCAGGGCCTGATGCAGGGCGTGCAGGCAGACCTCCCGCGCTTCCCCCTGGGCCAGCGGGGAGCTGACCGCGCCCGGCTCGCGCCCGGCATAGGTATCGATGGAGTGTTGTGCCCGCTCCAGGGCCTCGAGGAAGGGTGCGATAAGCTGGCTGGTATCGCTCCCCTGCTCGATGGCCTCGTTCAACTCGGCACTGATACGCGCCACATCGGTGAGTGACAGGCTGCCCGCCACCCCCTTGAGCTTGTGGGTCAGGCTCGCGGCCGCATCGGTCTCGTGCTGGGCGATGTAACCCGGCAATACGGTACCGACCGTCATGTAGTCATCGCGAAAACGCCGCAGGTATTTAAGATAGACCGAGGCTTCACCCCAGTTGCGCAGCCCGGTATCGATATCGATGCCGGCCACCGGCTCGTGGGGGAGTAGCTCGTCGTTCACGGTGAGCGGCAGGACAACGTCCGGCAGATAACGCAGCAAGGTCGCGATGAGCTGCTCCACATCGAGCGGCTTGGCGATAAAGTCGTTCATGCCAGAGGCCAATGCCGCCTCCCGCTGATCCTTGAATACCCCTGCGGTGAGTGCCAGCACGGGAGTCTCCTCCCGCCCCGGCAGCAGGCGCAGGCGACGGGTCGCCTCGTAGCCATCCATCACCGGCATCTGCACATCCATGAGCACCAGATCGATGCGCCGGGCCGGATCTGCCAGGCAGGCCAGGGCTCGCTCCCCGTCGATGGCGGTGATCACCTCGGCCCCCTCCCGTTGCAGCAAGCGGGTCGCCACCTCCAGGTTGATGTCGCTGTCATCCACCAGCAGTATGTGCACGCCTGGCAGGCGCAGACGGCGCTGACCACTCTCAATGGGCTCCACATGCTCGCGCTTCTCGTGGATGAGACGCGCCACCGCATTGTAAAGACTGGAGCCGGTGACCGGTTTGTGCAGCACCAGATCCACCTGATCAGAGCCGGGGCGGTGCATCAGTTCATCCTGGGAATAGGCGGTCGCCATGATGATGATGGGTGAACGCTCCTGCTGCTCGAAGGCGCGGCGAATGGCCAGGCAGGTCTCGAGCCCGTCCATGCCCGGCATGATCCAGTCCAGCAGGATCACGTCGAAACGCTCCCCCTGGCGCAGCAGATGGTGCAGCGCCTGCTCACCGGACTCCACCACCCGCGACTGCCATCCGAGGGAACCCACCGTCATCGACAGGGCGTCGCGGGTCACCTGATTGTCGTCGGCGATGAGCAGCGAGATGTGCTGCAGGCGCTCGTTCAAGGCCTCGGGCCGCTCCACCTGCTCCAGCCGGACGCGGAACCAGAATTCGCTCCCCTTGCCAAGCTCGCTGGTGACGCCGATGTCCCCCCCCATCAGATTCACCAGGCGGCGACTGATGGTCAGACCAAGCCCGGTGCCCCCGAAGCGGCGACTGGTGGAGGAGTCTGCCTGGGAGAATGCATTGAAAATGTTGGCCTGCTGCTCGGGGGGAATGCCGATCCCGGTGTCGCGCACCCGAAACAGCAAGGTGGCCATGCCGTCTTGCTCTGATTCCAGCACAACCTTGACCTCCACCTCGCCGCGTTCGGTAAACTTGATGGCATTGCCGGTCAGGTTGAGCAGCACCTGCTCGAGGCGCAGGGCGTCCCCAATCAGATGGGAAACCGGCTCGGGGGCACTGCTCACCACCAGTTCGAGGTGCTTCTGGCCAACGCAGGTGGACATGATGGCCGCCACGTGATCGAGCACCTCTTCGAGACTGAATGGCACCCGTTCAAGCTCGAGCCGACCCGACTCAATCTTGGAGAAATCAAGGATGTCGTTGATGATCCCGAGCAGCGCCTGCCCGGCCTGGTGGATTTTGCGCACCAGGGCATGTTGACCATCGTCGAGCCCTCCCTGTTCGAGCAGGTAGGTCAGCCCCATGATGGCGTTCATGGGGGTGCGGATCTCGTGGCTCATGTTGGCGATGAAATCACCTTTGACCTGTGCCAACCTGGCCGCTTCCTGCTGGGCTAGTTGCTCCTTGTGCCTGCTGCGCACCAGTGCAGCCACACCGGCACCAAACAACAGCAGCAGCACGGCGCTGGCGGCCAAGATGATCCCCCAGATATGAGTGCGAATGGCCTGCAGCTCGCTGTGCGGCACCAGGGACGCGGCTTTCCAGATCAGCTGATCATGATTCTGTGCCGGGTACAGGGTGGTCCAGCTCCAGAGTCCGTCGGCAGACTCCATCTGGCCGTTTGATGCGTCCCAGAACGCCTGCCAGGCCTGGGGAGAAGTCTGCTTCAGAGTCAGATCCGGGCGCTCGAGCATGAAGCCCCACTCCCGGGATGGGTCGGGGCTGCGCAGCCAATATCCATCCTGGTTGAACAGCATAATGTGATCGGCTGCCTTGCCGCGGTTGTCGGCAAACTCCTTGAGCATACGGGCAGCCTGAACGTTGATTAGCAGCAGACCAAGATCACGTCCCCCAAAGCGCAGACGCTTGGCAATGCGGATCATGGGGTTGAAGGGGCGATCGATCACCCCGTGTTCAACGTTGAGATCGAGCGGCGAGACGTAGACCCGCTCCCAGGGCAGCGCCATGGCATCGCGAAAGTAGTAACGCTCCCCCTTGTTCTGCAACTGGTCGTCCGTCACACGCCACAGACGCTGGCCCTGGCGATCGATGCGCACCCGCTCCATGCCATCCGGGGCAAGCCAACGCACCTGGGCATAGTCGGGATTGCGGTTCAGCAGGATGGTGAACTGGACGGCCAAGGTGTCACGGTCATTGCGAGCCGCCGCTTCGAGCAGGATGGGTTCTTCCGACATGCTGCGCACATGGCGCAGCGGCACCGCCAGCTCGCCGTCAAGGCGGCCGCTGGCAAGCGCCAGGAAGGTGCTCTCATCGCTGCGAACGCGATAGAGCTCGCGCTCGATCAGTGCATTGCCCAGAAGATAGCCACCCGCCAGGACCAACAGCAGAATAGGTGAAAACAGCAGGATATATGTCCGTACGATTCCTTTCATAACGGTCAACATCGCCCCGAAAAATGGACTTGCCCGAGTACTGTTTGAACATCAGAGCACCACAACACGTGTCCTGCTGTCAATCATGCCTTCAAGTAAAGACCAATAGTGCTGTTTGAGTATTTTATTTTCCCGGAAAAAATGCTGTAAAAACAAAGAGGCCACCCGATTGGGTGGCCTCTTCACAGGAAAGTTCGTTGTCGATTAGACGCGAACGAAATCCAGGTGAACCAGCTTGTAGCGAACCGGGTGACGCTGGATAGCCTTCACGTTCACTTTGACTTCTTCACCGTTGATGACCAGGGTCAGCTCGGAGGAGTAGAACTCCGGCTTCTCTTGGGCCAGGATCAGCTTCTTGTGGTCCAGGGTAACGGACACGGCTTCTTTGCCTGCACCGTAAACGATGGCAGGAACCAGGTCAGCATGACGCAGGCGGCGGCTCGCACCTTTCCCCAGGTCAGAACGGACTTCAGCTTGGAATACGAAAGACATAGTGATTATCTCTTTTAAGATGAATGTATGGTGTTGACTGCGACCGGTCAGCACCTCGCAAAACGAGCGCGAATACTAGCACGGGCCCGAAGGGGATACAAGGAAAGAACCCGCGGCACTCCTCTCTAGGCAAAAAGGCACTCCACCACGCCTCTCGCCATCTCCTAACGCCCCTGCTCCAGACGGGCAAACTGCTGCTGTCGCTGGGCCGGGCTCAGGGCATCGAATTGCGCCAGAGTCTGCGCTTTCGGGCAATAGAGGCGCTGCCCGGCCTGCACCTGGATTCCTTTGGCCATCCTGTCACGATTTTCCTGCACCAGCGCCAGCAGATAACTGTAAGTATCCGAGCCGCCGGCCTCCTTTGACTGAAGCTGGCTTGCAATACGCCACAGGGTTTCTCCCGCCGCCACCTGATGACAAACCCGCAATGCCTCTCCTGCCGCCGTGGCGGAAAGAGTCAGGGTCGCCTGCTCAGGGGCAGAATCTGCGGTGGCCATGGGCTGTGCATCTCCCTGTCTTGCCAAGACCTGTGTGGGGACCTGCCCCCCAAGCCGTGCGAGCAAGGGCTCCCCCAGGGGCATCCGCGCCTTCCTCTCCCGGGGCAGGGAGAACTCGGCGACAAAGGCGACAGCGCCCGGGACTTCGAACGAGGGGGCCGAGGAGGCGGCTTGCAGTACTGATTGGTGGGGCGCCATGCCATAGGCCATCTCATCGATGCGCTTTAGCCTGGCCAGGTAAGCCTTGGAGAGCTGGGCCTCCCCTTCGAACAGATCGAAGGGGGGCACCAGCCGGGCAGGAAAGAGGATCTGCCAGCGGCCATTCTTCTTTCTCTGTTCAAGTGGGGGAAACTGATTGCCCCGCCAGGCCGCAAAAATGGGCGGCACGGGGCGCAGCACCGGATAGAACTCCGGGTTGAGCTGCACCCAGGTTTGTTCCGCAATGGGTTGATACCCGCTGATGTTGACCAGTGCCACCCCCAACCAGATCCCCAGCATATGACGGCCTCCCTTCCCTTTGGCGTCTCGTTGCTTTCACACTATGGCTCAGAAAACAGATAGATAGCAGCTTAGCACTGGGCAATGGCGCTCTGCACCCGTTTATCCGAGATGGGGTATGGCGTCCCCAGTTGCTGGGCGAAGAAGGAAACTCGCAGCTCCTCGATCATCCAGCGGATATTGGCCACCTCGGCCGGGATCAGCTGGGATTTGGGGATCTTGGCGAGCAGTGCCTTGTACTCCGACTCCACGCTGTGCACCTTGAGCATGTAGACCCGATCCCGGTTGGGATCGATGGCGAGCTTCTCGAGCCGCCGCTCGATGGCGCGCAGATAGCGCAGCAAGTCAGGCAGCCGCTGCCAGCCGGTCTCGGTGACAAAGCCCTTGTGAATGAGGTTACCCAACTGCTGCTGGATGTCCGACATGGCAAAGGCGGTGTCGAGCTGCATCTTGCCCTTGAGCCGTTTCTTGATCTCATGGGAGAGGGTCAGCACGGCTTCCACCTGTTTGGCCACCTCCACCACCGCATCGTTGAGCTCGGCGCGGACATACTCCTTGAGCGCCTCGAAACCGGCCTCGTCCCAAGCCATGCCGCCGTGCTGCTCAATCAGCTTGTCGCAGCCGCAGGCGATGCAGTCGTCAATCAGCTCGGCCACCTTGCCAAACGGGTTGAAATAGAGCCCCAGCTTGGCCTTGTTGGGCAACTTCTCCTGCAGATACTTGATGGGAGATGGCACGTTGAGCAGCACCAGCCGGCGTTGGCCTGCCCACATCAGCTGCTGCTGCACCACTGGACTCTCCACCAGCTGGATGGCGACCGAATCCTTCTCGTCTACCAACGCCGGATAGGCCTTCACCTCGAACCCACCGCGCTTCTGACTGTACTCTTGCGGCAGTTCGCCAAAGCTCCACAGGGTGAGGCCAGACTGCTCGATATCATCGTCCGCCACTTGCGACAGAGTCTCCTGCACCTTGCCGCGCAGGGACTCTTTCAATGCCTCCAGATCCTTGCCTTCCGCCACCTTCTTGTGCTTGTCGTCCACCACCCGGAAGGTGAGTTTCAGGTGATCGGGCACCGCAGCCCAATCCCAGGATTCACGGGGCACGGTCACGCCGGTCATGCGGCGCAGCTGACGCTCCATCTCGTCCAACAGCGGCCCCTGCTCGGGGTTGATGCTGGCGAGCAGCGCATCGGCATAGTTCGGCGCTGGCACGAAGTTCTTGCGCATCGGCTTTGGCATCGACTTGATAAGAGCGACGAGCAGCTCATGACGCAGCCCCGGGATCAACCACTCGAACCCCTTCACCTCCACCTGATTCAGGAGCGGCAGCGGGATATGCAGGGTCACGCCATCCGCCGCCTCCCCCGGCTCGAACTGATAGGTCAGCTTGAGCTTGAGGCGCCCCTGCTGCCAGAAGTTGGGGTAGTCGAGATCGCTGATGTGGGCCGCATCCCCCTTCATCAACATCTCTTTCTCGAAGTTGAGCAGCTCGGCGTCCTGCTTTTGCGCCTCTTTCCACCACTTGTCGAAATGGCGAGCGGAGATCACTTCCTCTGGCAAGCGGGCATCGTAGAAGCGGAACAAGTCCTCATCATCCACCAGGATGTCGCGCCGACGGGACTTGTGCTCCAGCGCCTCCACCTCGGCCAGGAGCTTGCGGTTATCGCTGAAGAAACGGTGGCGGGTCTCGAAATCCCCCTCCACCAGGGCGCGCCGGATAAACAACTCGCGGCACAGGGCCGGATCGATACGGCTGAAGTTGATGGTGCGCTCGTTGACCAAGGTCAGGCCATAAAGGGTTACCTTCTCCTTGGCCATCACGGCGCCGTTTTTCTTCGACCAATGTGGGTCGCTGTGGTGCAGCTTGATGAGGTGGCCTGCCAGCGGCTCCACCCACTCGGGCTCAATCTTGGCATTGATGCGAGCGTAGAGGCGCGAGGTCTCCACCAATTCTGCGGCCATCACCCACTTGGGCGGCTTCTTGAACAGACCCGAGGCCGGGAACAGGTGGAAACGGCCATTGCGGGCCCCGAGGAATTCGGGCTTTTCCAGATCCTTGTTGCCGATATGGCTCAAGAGGCCGGTCAAGAGCGCACAGTGCACCGTCTTGAAGTCTGCCGGTTCCTGGTTGGCCTTGAAGCCCAGCTCTTTGACCGTCTGGCGCAGTTGGAAGTGAATGTCCTGCCACTCGCGCACCCGCAGGTAGGAGAGAAACTCCTTCTGGCACATGCGGCGGAATGGATTGCTGCCAAGGGTATCCTGCTGCTCTTTCAGGTAATTCCACAGGTTAACAAAAGCGAGGAAGTCGGAATCCTTGTCTTCAAAGCGTCTGTGCTGCTCGTCGGCGGCCTGCTTTTTCTCCATGGGCCGCTCGCGGGGATCCTGAATGCTGAGGGCGGCGGTGATCACCATCACCTCGCTCAGACAGCCAGTTTGCGCTGCGCTGATCACCATCTTCGCCAGACGTGGATCAAGGGGGATACGCGAGAGCTGGCGACCGGTCTCGGTCAGCTGCAGCTTGGCTTCGCGATCGCCGGTGGCGGGCAGCTCGCGCACCGCCTCCAGCTCTTTCAAGAGGGTCAGACCGTCCTTGATATGGCGTGACTCGGGTGGCTCGACGAACGGGAAAGCCTCCATATTGCCAAGGCCAAGCGCCAGCATCTGCAGGATGACCGATGCCAGGTTGGTGCGCAGGATCTCGGGGTCGGTAAAGGCGGGACGGCCGTTGAAATCCTCCTCGGAGTAGAGGCGGATACAGATACCGTCCGCCACCCGGCCGCAGCGCCCTTTACGCTGGTTGGCACTGGCCTGGGAGACCGGCTCGATGGGCAGGCGCTGCACCTTGGTACGCCAGGAGTAGCGGCTGATGCGGGCGGTGCCCGGATCGATGACGTAACGAATGCCCGGCACCGTCAGCGAGGTCTCCGCCACGTTGGTGGCCAGTACGATGCGCCGTCCGGCATGTTGCTGGAACACCTTGTTCTGCTCGGCGTTGGAGAGGCGGGCGTAGAGCGGCAGCACCTCGGTATCGCGCAGATTGAGTTTGCGCAAGGCATCGGCGGTATCGCGGATCTCCCGCTCGCCGTTCATGAAGATGAGGATGTCCCCGAGCCCCTCGCGAGCCAGTTCTTCCACCGCATCGAAGATCCCCTGCAGCTCGTCGCGCTCCTCCAGCCCTTCGCTCTTGTCACTGCTTTTTTTATCAACAAACAGTGGGCGGTAACGCACCTCCACCGGATAGGTGCGACCGGAGACCTCGATCACCGGCGCCTTGCTGAAATGGCGGGAGAAACGCTGGGGGTCAATGGTGGCCGAGGTGATGATCACCTTGAGATCGGGGCGCTTTGGCAGCAGCTGTTTGAGATAACCCAGAATGAAGTCGATGTTGAGGCTGCGCTCGTGGGCCTCATCGATGATGATGGTGTCGTACTGGGTCAGCATCCGGTCGTTCTGGATCTCGGCCAGCAGGATACCGTCGGTCATCAGCTTGATGTGGGTCTGCTCGCTCACCTGATCGGTAAAGCGCACCTTGTAACCCACGTAGTGGCCAAGCTCGGACTCCATCTCCTCGGCAATACGGGCCGCGACGGTACGGGCCGCCAGACGGCGCGGCTGGGTGTGGCCGATGAAGCCCTTGATCCCGCGCCCGAGCGCCAGACAGATCTTGGGGATCTGGGTGGTTTTGCCCGAACCGGTTTCACCGGCGATGATAACCACTTGGTGCTCTTCAATGGCTTTGGCGATCTCCCCCTGCTTCTGGCTGACCGGCAGATTGTCCGGATAGGTGACCTTGGGCACGCCCGCCAGACGGGACTGGTAGCGCGCCTGTGCCACATCCAGGTCAGCGGCGATGGTCTCGAGCACGGCAGCCTGCTTGGCTTCCGGCAGCTTCTTGACCCCGTGCAGTCGACTGGAGAGACGGCGGGCGTCGAGATTCATGCAAGCGGTAAGACGGCGGCGCAGCGCCTCGATAGAGAGAGACAAGGTACGAATTCCTTAAAAGAGTGCCCATCAAGGGCCATATCGATAGCTGGGGGAGATCCTAAAGAGCGAGGCTGGGCGGTGCAAGCCTTAAAGCGCCGCGCCAGCACATCAAGCCGGAGGCGTCATGACCGTCACGGATGAAAAGAGCAGGCCGGAGCCTGCTCTTTGAAAACAACCAGACAACACCGCTCAGACTCTGGCCTGATGCACGAAACAGGTGCCAAGCTGGGCGTGGATGGCCTGCATCACATTGTGGCGGTTGATGACCCCAAGCAGGCGCCCCTCCTCCACCACAGGATAGATCTTGGGCTTTTGACCCATCATCATCTCCGCCAGATCCAGGATGCTGGTGTCGGGGCCGACTGCCAGCACCTCCTTGCGCATCACATCCCTGACCTGAGCCACCTGCTCACAGTGGTAGGCCTCTTTCAACATGACGGCAATGCAATCCTGCTCGGAGACCCAGCCAATCAAATGTCCCTGGCTGTCCACTACGGGGCCGCCCAACTGATGACTGTTGAGAAATTTTTCCACCGCCGCCTGTACCATCATCTCTGCGCTGAAGGTGATGGGCTTGGTCTGCATGTAGTCCTTTGCCTTGAGTGATTCCATGACGCTTTCCCCCAACGAGCCTCCCGAGGGGAGGCAAGAGCCGGGCACTATGTCCGGCTCACTCCAAGCATAGTCCGCATGGATCAGGAGATGGATTGCAGCAAGAGCAAGAGCTCGTTCTGGCTGTGGCAGTCGGTCTTCTTGAACACCCCTTTCAGGGTGGAGCGCACGGTTTCCACCTTGACACCGCGCAGCTCCGCGATGTCGTTGCTGCTGTAACCCTTGCTCATCAGCACCAGCAGCTCCTTCTCGCCGATGGTGAGGGGATAGAGGCTGGCCAGCGCTTCGATGTCGGGGTTGAAGGCGTGCTCGGGGTCACGCAGCACCACTTCCACATAGCGTTCAAAGCGGCTGAGTCCGCTCATCAGGGTGCATTGGACCAGCAGCGGGCGCAGGTTAGGCTGACGGGGAATGGACATATAGGCGCTGGCGCCGGGCAGCAAATAGGCAAAGCCATTGAGGATCTCCTTGAGCTGGCGTTGCTGCTCCTTATTCTGCAAAGAGAAAATGCCATTGATGGCCCGCAATTCCACATTTTCATCGGCGATACGGTTGAAGGCCACATTGGAATAATGAATATGCCCCTTGTCGTCTATGATGGCGCTGGGCTTATTATGGTTTTTCACCAGCTGTTGCAACTGATAGTTCTGGGTTTCCAGGGCCAGCAGGTTCCAATAATGGTGGCTCCAGGCCGCCAGTCCGGAATAGATTTCCGAGAGCGAGGTGAGGTCGCGACTGCTGAAATCATCTTGCGCTGCACCACGGTAACTGCACAGGCTGCTCAGCCCCCTCCCTTTCACCTGGCAGACGCCTCCGGCGGCGAATTGGGCGCCGAAACTTGCCAGCAGGCCCACCGAGCTTGAAATGCTGTTGGCGCTGACGATCCCCTTGCACCCTTTATCCAGGTAGTGGTTGAACCACACATCCTGGCGATGATGTTGCAGGTAAAACTGCTGCTGGGCCTCGGTCAGACCGCTGGAAAAAAGCTTTATTCCGTCGCTCTTGTCATCATCCCGCAATAAAAACAGGGATGAACTACAGGAAACGTCGGCGCGAAATTGGTCCACGACGAGCTTAATGTCAGAATCATTAATACCGCACTCGTATAACTGGCTGATATAGGGCGATATCCTTTCTTTCTCTAATGCCTTCACACCCGAACTCCTAATTCTTATTTTTATTGAAGAGGCATCTTACTCTGCAATGGGATAGTCGAAAAGTAGTCAAATGAACAAAGGGTTTATGATTTATTCATAAATAGTCATGAATATAGGCTCATGAATGAATATGGCCAAAAAGGGTAAATAGCCGCTCATGTTTTTCCTGGCGCTGGTCGCTTACCTCCCTGTTTTACCTCTTGATGTCTCACCACCCACTCGCCATCCCGGCCCCTCTTCCCCCCGAGATCACGCTTTTCAGTCTTGGGGTCATCTGCATCCACACCGATTCACATGTTGCATTTTAGTGACTTTGGTGTTTCCATTTTGAGCACCGGACGATATTGTATATACAATTCATCCCCTCAACGGAATTGAACCATGCGGATCACAAGGAGAGAAAATGGAACCTGAACACACGCTCACTGCACCGGCAGGATCAGGGGCCGGCATCAAGCTGCTGTTGGCCAGCCTGCTTGGCATCGCCATATTTTTTGTTCCCTTCGAGCTTGGCGGGCGCAGCACCATAGTGGTGGATCACCTGGCCGGCTTTCTGATTGCCCAGCGCCCCCTTGCCCTCACCCTCATTCTCTTGCTCATCGCCTATGGCGCCATCACCCCCTTGCTGGATGGCCGCTGGCGCGCCCGTCCCATCGACAGGGTATTGAGCCTGTTCAAGCTGCTCGGGCTGGCCCTGGCCATTTTGTATGTCACAGACTGGGGCCCTGCCTGGTTGATGACCCCGGATCGCCTCCCCTTCCTGTTCGATAAACTGGCCATGTCTGTGGGTCTCATCGTGCCTATCGGCGCCATGGCCCTGACCTTCCTGCTCGGTTTCGGCCTGCTGGAATTCATCGGGGTGCTGATGCAACCCGTGATGCGCCCCCTGTGGCGCACGCCGGGTCACTCCGCCATCGATGCGGTCGCCTCTTTCGTCGGCAGCTACTCGGTGGGCCTGCTCATCACCAACCGGGTCTTCCTCGCGGGCAAGTACACGGTGCGAGAAGCCGTCATCATCGCCACCGGCTTCTCCACCGTCTCGGCCGCCTTCATGATCATCGTGGCCAAGACCCTCAACCTGATGGGACACTGGAACTTCTACTTCTGGTCCACCCTAGTGATCACTTTCGTCATCACCGCCATCCTGGCGCGTGTTCCTCCCATCAGTCGCCTGGCTCACCATGGGGAGACCGACGAGCCTCTACCGGCTGGCATGAGCCGCTGGCAGGCGGCCCTCACCTGCGGCCTGACCCAGTCCCACCAGGCAGATCCCCTGCTGCGGCAATTGAAGGACAACCTCAGGGACGGTCTTCACATGGCCGCTGCCGTGGTGCCCACCATACTGTCCGTCGGTCTGCTGGGCCTGCTGCTGGCAAAGCACACCCCCCTGTTCGATCTGCTGGGCTGGCTGCTCTGGCCACTGACCTGGCTGCTGGATCTCGGCGAGCCGCTCGCCACCGCCAAGGCCCTCTCTGCCGGTCTGGCCGAGATGTTCCTGCCCGCCATCCTGCTCAAGGATGCCGACCTGCTGGTGCGCTATGTCACGGCCGTGGTTTCGGTCAGCTCGGTGCTCTTCTTCTCTGCCTCCATCCCCTGCATCATGGCCACCCGGATCCCGGTGAGCGTGGGACAGCTGGTGGTGATCTGGCTGCTGCGCACCCTGCTTGGCATCCTGCTGGCCGCCTTGTGCGGCAGGCTGGCGCTGGCCCTCGGCTGGCTCGGTTGACCAGGGCCCATAAAAAAACAAAGCGCCATCAGGCGCTTTGTTTTTATCGGGATTGTCTCAGGGGGCGATGACGGCGAACCGGCCGCTGTTGAAATCATCTATCGCCTGATGGATCTCTGCCTCGCTGTTCATGACAAAGGGGCCATAACCCACGATGGGTTCATCGATGGGCTCGCCACTAAGCAGCAACAAGCTGGCCTCGCCCTCCGCCTCCAGCATGAACTCCTCCCCGTTGGGATCGAGCAGCACCAGTTGTGCTTCGCCCGCGCGCTCCTGACCGTTGATAATGAGAGAGCCCTTGAGTACCACCAAGGCACTGTTCCATCCCGCTACCGCCGGCAGCACCACGCTGGCCCCGCCCTTGAGCCGCAAATCCCAGATGTTCATGGGCGAGAAGGTGCGGGCTGGCCCCTCTACCTCGCCTTGTTGCAACCCGGCATCGTTCCCGGCGATGATGCGCACCCGCACGTCGCCCTCCTTGAGGCTCAGTTGCGGGATGGTGTCGCTGGTGATGCCCTGATAACCGGGCGTCGACATCTTGTGTTTGGCGGGCAGGTTGACCCAGAGCTGCACCATGTCGAGGGTACCACCACGACGGGTGAACCCCTGGGAGTGGAATTCGTCGTGCATGATGCCGGCCGCGGCCGTCATCCACTGCACGTCTCCCGGACCGATGCTCCCCCCCTGGCCGGTCGAGTCGCGATGGGCGACCTCCCCTTCATAGACGATGGTGACCGTCTCGAAGCCACGGTGCGGGTGTTCCCCCACGCCCCGGGCATGATCGGCGGGCTCGAAATGTGCCGGGCCAGCCCTGTCCAGCAGCAGGAAGGGGCTCAAGGCGCGGCCATGGGTCTGATACGAGAACAGCGAGCGAACCGGGAATCCGTCGCCGACCCAGTGTTGTCGAGGGGCGCTGTAAATACCGATGACTCTTTTCATGATGCTCTCCTGGGTGATCGTCACGGGATGTGTCGTTGCTCGCATTGTGAGTCTGGAACGCTGCGTCCGGTAGACGTAAAATTTGCCATCAGCGTCCTATTTTGTGAACGATAACCCCATGCAACAGGATCTCAACGACCTCTATTTCTATGTCCAGGTGGTGGATCACGGGGGCTTTGCCCAGGCCGGCAGGGCCCTCGGCATGCCCAAATCGCGGCTCAGCCGCCGCATCGCCATGCTGGAAGAGCGACTCGGAGTACGCCTTATCCAGCGTTCCACCCGTAGCTTCACCGTCACCGAACTCGGGCAGGCTTATTACACCCGTTGCCGGGCCATGCTGGTGGAAGCCGATGCGGCACAGGATCTCATCGCCGCGACCCAGAGCGAGCCTTGCGGTCTGGTTCGCATCGCCTGCCCCATCGATCTGCTGCACGCCCACGTAGGGAGGATGCTGGTCTCTTTCGCCCTGGCCCATCCCAGCGTCAAGGTGCAGCTCGTCGGGGTCAACCGGGCGGTGGATCTGGTCGCGGAAGGGTTGGACATGGCGCTCAGGGTGCGACCACTGCCCCTGGAGGACAGCGATCTCGCCATGCGGGTGCTGGGTTATGCGACCCAGTGTCTGGTGGCAAGCCCGGCCCTTGTCGCGTCACTCGGCATGCCCCGGGCCCCCGCAGATCTGCTGTCATGGCCGAGCCTCGGTCACGGTGCCAGCCTGGAAGGCCATCACTGGACCCTGCTGGGCCCCGATGGGGCCCGAGTCAAACAGCACCACAGCCCCCGCTTTGCCACCACCGACATGCAGACATTGCGTCAGGGGGCGATCGACGGGCTCGGGGTCGTGCAACTGCCCACCATGATGATGAATGAGCCCCTGGCCGATGGCCGGCTGGTGCGTTTGCTCCCCGACTGGGCCCCGCGCCAGGAGGTGATCCACGCGGTCTTCCCCTCACGCCGTGGTCTGCTGCCTGCCATCCGCGCCCTCATCGATCATCTGGTCGAGGGCTTCTCCCCCCTGGGGCAGGCAAGTGCGCCGCCCCCGCCATGATCTGTGCATGGCCGTTCCCGGGGGTGCCGACATGCAAAAGGCCAGAGCTTGGCTCTGGCCTTTTCATTTTTCCCCTTCTCAGAGGAGGGGAAACGGATACGGGCAGGATCCTCAGAAGGGCATTTTGAAGCCCGGGGGCAGTTGCATGCCGCCGGTCAGCTCGCCCATCTTGGCCTTGTTCTGCTCTTCCACGCGGCGCACGGCGTCATTGACGGCGGCGGCGACCAGATCTTCCAGCATCTCCTTGTCATCTTCCATCAGGCTGGGATCGATCTCGATACGACGCACGCTGTGGCTGCCGGCCATGGTCACCTTGACCATGCCTGCGCCCGCCTCGCCGACCACTTCCATCTGGGCCAGCTGCTCTTGCATCTTCTGCATGCGCTCTTGCATCTGTTGGGCCTGTTTCATCAGGTTACCCATTCCACCTTTACCAAACATAGATCGTCTCTCGTCTTGAAATCCGGCATCCAGCGCCGGGCTGTGGGTTCATCTGCCCTAAGTGGGGGCAGCCAAAAGTCTTTTCAACCGGGGACAAACCCCGGCACGGTTTTTTCACCGCAATTCAGCGACTCAGTGGTTCGATGCTCTCGGGATGGAGCACGGCGCCGAAACGCTGCTGCAAGAATTGTACGTTGGGATCCGCCGCCAGATCCCGGCTCACCTGTTCACGCACCCCGAGATAGAGACGATGCTCTATCTCAAGCGGCGTCTCCCGCGCGGGATCCGAGCCCAGGGTCACATCGATGTGAACCGGGCCGCCCAGCTCGGGACCGATGATCTCGGCCAGATCGGCGCGGGCCTTGTCGCTCACCAGATGGCGCTGCTCGGGTTTGAGCAGCAGGGAGACCCGATTGCCTTCCCGGGTCATCACCGCGTTGATGGCCAGTTGACGCAGCCGACCCCCCACCCCGGTGCGGGCGATGAGCTCGGCCCAGGCGTCCCCGCAATTGACCAACAAGGACGAGGGGATCAGACGGGCGACCTCCCCCTCCTCCTCGGGTTGTTCGTCGCTCTCCAGCGCATCCCAGTCGATGGTCTCCATCAACGCAATGGCGGGCTGAGGCTCGCTGGCGACCACTGGAGGCGCGGCAGGTACCATAGCGACAACCGCAGGTGCCGCCGCATCCGCGCTGCCGGCGTCAGCGCCCAGATCCCAGGGCGGCAGATCTTCCTGCGAAGGAGATGCCATGGTGGCGGGAGCTGGCTGGGCGGAAGTCACTGCCCGCGTGGGCAACGGGGCACTGGCAAACCCCTCGTCAAACCCCTGATTCAGATACTCTTCGTAGTCACTGGCCCCCTCTTCATAGGCATCCAGAGGGGGCAGGTCGTCATACCCCGCTTGCATGGCAGATCCCTGCCCCGGTATCTCGGGCCGCGCCGCTGGTTGCACCTCGGCCTGGGGCGAAGTCGCGACGGCAGGCATCGCAGGGGCCGGTTTGGTCGCGGCCACGGGTTTGACGGGGGTGACCCGGGCGGGCGCGGCGTTTGCACTCTGCTCGCCACGCAGGCGGCTTCGCAGCAGATTGCGCTTGCCAAGCAGGCTCTGCATGCTGGAGGTCGAAGAGATGGTGACGTCTTCCCCTTGGACCTCAACCTGCTGCGTCTGCCCGGCGTCATCCGCCGCCAACGGCGCAGAGGCTAGCTCTGCTGCAGGCGGACTGGCGGGCACCACGGCCTCGTAGCCCATCCGTTCGGCCTCACGCAGCAGCTCATCCTGCTCGGCAAAGAGCGGATCCAGCACTGCGCCCTCCTCCGCCTTGGGTGAGGGGGCGACGTGCTCGGCCTCAAGGACCGATGCTGGCGCGGCGGGAGCCTGTGGTGCTGCACTGGCAGCCGGGGCCGGCTCAGCCCCCTGGGGCTTTCCCGGCAGGAGCGGCGCGCTTTCCCTCGCCGCCGCCATCACGCCGGAGTGCCCTGTCATGAGAGGTTGGGCCGCCAGGTTGGCGGGATGGACCACCTCGCGCCGGGGAGAGAAGGCCAGCATCCGCAGACAGGTCATCTCCAGTGCGGTGCGCCCGTCAGGGGCCCAGGGCAGATCCTTGCGCCCCCCCAGCACGATTTGATAGCAGAGCTGCACCTCTTCCGGGCTCATGGCTCCGGCAAGCTGCAGCAAGGCATCGGCATCCGCCCCCTGCTCCTGCACGCTCGCAGGCAGCAGTTGCGCCATGGCCACCCGGTGGAGCAAGGCTTCCAGCTCGGCGTGAAGCTGGTCGAAATCCGGCCCCAGGGTAGCAATCTCGGTGATCTTGGCCATGGTGGCCGGGGCATCCTGGCGCAGCACTGCCTCCAACAACTGGTGCAGGTGGTGATGATCGAGGGTCCCCAGCATGGCGAGCACGCTCTCCAGGCGCACGCTGCCGTTGCCGTGGGCCAACGCCTGATCGGTGAGGCTCAGGGCATCGCGCATGCTGCCGTCGGCCGCCTTGGCCAGGGCCAGCAGGGCGCGAGGCTCGAAGGGTTGACCCTCCTGGTCCAGCACCCATTCGAGCTGCCTGGCGATCTGGGTCTGATCCAGACTCTTGAGATGAAACTGCAGGCAGCGCGAGAGGATGGTGATGGGGAGCTTCTGCGGATCTGTGGTGGCCAGCAGGAATTTCACATAGGGGGGCGGCTCTTCCAGGGTTTTGAGCAGCGCATTGAAGCTGTGGCGCGACAGCATGTGCACTTCATCGATGAGGTACACCTTGAAACGACCACGGGCCGGACGGTACTGCACGTTGTCGAGCAGTTCGCGAGTGTCTTCCACCTTGGTGCGGGACGCCGCATCGATTTCCAGCAGATCGACGAAATTACCCTGATCGATCTCGCGGCAGGTATCGCACACACCGCACGGATGGCTGCTGATCCCCTGCTCGCAGTTGAGGCTCTTGGCCAGAATGCGGGCGATAGTGGTTTTGCCCACGCCGCGGGTCCCGCTCAGCAGGTAGGCATGGTGAAGCCGCCCCTGATCCAGGGCATTGGTCAGGGCAGTCAGCACATGTTGCTGGCCGACCACTTGTTCAAACGTATGGGGGCGCCATTTGCGCGCCAAAACCTGATAGCTCATAGATCTCGATGCTGGGAAACGAGGCATTGAGGCTGGATGCTAACACAAATGGAGGGCTGGCTGTATGGGGGATGCGCCGCCTTGGGAGGGATCGCTTGAATTTCAAACCGGTGCCCGTTCAGGCACCGGTTTGCGGCAGAAAGCAGGGTAACGAGGCCTGCCGCGCGAAGGGGCGATTTATGCCCCCGCGAGTTCCACCAGTGAGACCACCTTGACGCCGGCGGCGGTCAGGCGGGCATCACCGCCCAGGGACGGCAGGGAGATGATGAAAGCGGCATCCGCTACCTCACCGCCGGCGCGGCGGATGAGCTTGACGGTGGCATCGACGGTGCCGCCGGTGGCCAGCAGATCGTCCACCACCAGCACCTTGTCACCGGGCACGATGGCATCGGTGTGCAGTTGCAGGGTGTCAGTGCCGTACTCCAGTGCGTAGGACTCCTCGATGACGGCGCGGGGCAGCTTGCCCGGCTTGCGCACCGGCACGAACCCCAGCCCCATGGCGTAGGCAACCGGGGCGCCGAAGATGAAGCCACGGGCCTCGGTGCCGACAATCTTGGTGATGCCTTGATCACGGTAATGATCGGCCAGCAGATCGATGGTGGCCTTGAAGGCCTCGGCATTCTCGATCAGGCTGGTGATGTCGCGAAACAGAATGCCCGGCTTCGGATAGTCGGGAATGGTCTTGATGCTCGCTTCGATAAACTTCAGGGTTTCCGGATTCATTATTTGACCGCTTATTTTTTGAGCCCTGCCATGGCGGCGCACGGGGTCTCCGCCTGGGGGCAATAAAAAGGCCCGTCACGCAAAAATGACGAGCCAACTCCATAGCATTATTGCCGCGATAGCTTAGGGATTTCACTTCTTCATTGCAACCGGCTCCAGCACCGGCAGACGCATCAACCAGGTGAGCAGGATCACCATTATGACAACCAGCAGCCATCTCACCCAGGGCAATGGCACCACCAGCAGCGATACCGAAAACGAGATCAGGATGAAGATGATGGCGCGGCGTCTGGCATGACGGCGAATGCCGCGATACTGCTGCCAGTCGAGGATGGGGGGGCCAAACCAGGGATGCGCCAGCAACCAGCCATGAAAGCGGGGGGAGGAGCGCGCAAACAGCGCCGCCGCCAGCAACATGAAGGGGGTGGTCGGCAACAGGGGCAGGACTATCCCGACTATCCCGGTGGCGAAGGCAAGCCAGCCCAGGGCCATCAGACACCAGCGTTTCATGGGTACTCCTCTGCATGTATCTCTGCCTTTAGCCTAACAGAGTTGGCCCGAAAGCTGACAGCCTGGCCCAGTCTGCGGCCGTCGATGGGGGCCATCGAGTGGGCAGACGGCTGACAATCCCGGCCATTGCCACTACAATCTGCGCTCTTTTTTCTCCCCTTGTCTTCGGAAGCAGCTATGCGCGTTATTTTGGCCCCCATGCAGGGGGTGCTGGATCACCTGATGCGGGAGGTCCTCACCTCCGTCAATGATTACGACCTCTGCGTCAGTGAATTCATCCGGGTGGTCGATCAACTGCTGCCCGCCAAGGTCTTCCATCGCCTCTGCCCCGAGCTGAAACAGGATGGCAAGACCCGTGCAGGAACCCCGGTACGGGTGCAACTGCTGGGACAGCATCCGGAGTGGCTGGCAGAAAATGCCATCCGGGCCATCGAGCTCGGCTCTCCCGGGGTCGATCTCAACTTCGGCTGCCCTGCCCCCACGGTCAACAAGAGCAAGGGGGGCGCCGTGCTGCTCAAGGAACCCGAGACCGTCTATCGCATCGTCAAGGCGGTGCGGGAGGCCGTGCCTGCCCACCTGCCGGTGAGCGCCAAGATCCGCCTGGGATACGATGACAAGGATCTCTATCTGGACAACGCCCAGGCCGTCTATCAGGGGGGCGCCAACGAGCTGGCGGTGCATGCCCGCACCAAGCGCGAAGGCTACAAGGCGCCAGCCCACTGGGAGTACGTGGACGCCATCCGCCGCGCCCTGCCCATCCCCGTCACCGCCAACGGCGAGATCTGGAACCATGCCGATGCCCTGACCTGTGCCCGGGTGTCCGGTTGCGATGCCCTCATGGTGGGCCGGGGTGCCATCTCCCTGCCCAACCTGGCCAACGTGATGAAGACGGGGTGTGCCCACATGAGCTGGGCCGAGGTACTGCAACTGATGGTGACCTACACCGAGCAGGATCTGGCGAGCGACAAGGCCGACTACTACCCGAGCCGCATCAAGCAGTGGTTCTCCTACATAGTGCGGGAATACCCCCAGGCCGACGAGCTGTTTCGCCGCATCCGCACCATCAAGACCGCAGAGGAGATCCGCACCGCCCTCGAGCGCGAGTGCGCCTCACAGGCCTAGACTTGGCCGCCGCCCCGCGGCGCCCTATGATGAAGGCTCATTGACAGGAGGTCAGGATGCAGGGAGTGCCGGTCAACTTTACCCATCAGCACGACAGGGCCGATTTTCGCGCCCTGCCGGGGCAGCCTGCGACCGAGCTCTATCGCGCCCACATCCAGCACCACATCTTCGATCCCCATAGTCACGAGGGGTTTGGCCTCGGTGTCATCGAGTGCGGCGCCGAGCGCTTTCGCTATCGCGGCAGCCAGCTCCTGGCCGGTCCCGGCAGCCTGGTGCTGATGAACCCCGATGAGCTGCACACGGGCGAGTCAGCCTGCGAGCAGGGATGGCGCTATCGCATGCTCTACCTGCCCGCCGACCGGCTCGAGGCCATCAGCGGCGAGCGCGACTGGTATTTCACCGATGCCGTGCGAAGCGATCCGCGCACTGCCCCCGTCCTGCAGGCAGCCCTGGATGCCCTCTGGCACTGTGACAGCGAGCTCGCCGCCGACGGCCTGCTGCTAAGGGTGTGCGAGACCCTGCGCCCCCATGCCCGGACCCTGGCGGCCCCGCGCGAAGCGGCCCACCCTCTGGGCCGCGCTATCGA
The DNA here is from genome assembly GCF_040908015.1 of Aeromonas sp. R7-5. Classification (NCBI taxonomy): domain Bacteria; kingdom Pseudomonadati; phylum Pseudomonadota; class Gammaproteobacteria; order Aeromonadales; family Aeromonadaceae; genus Aeromonas; species Aeromonas sp. R7-5. The sequence goes on from NZ_JBFOCZ010000026.1 coordinate 185,812, forward strand.
CTATATGCAGGCCTGTTTCGCCCGCCCCATTACCCTGGCCGAGCTGGCCGGTTCGGTGAACCTCAGCCCCTACCACTTCCAGCGCAGCTTCAAGGCCCGCTTTCACGTCACCCCCCAGCAGATGTTGATGGCCATCCGCCTGCAGCGCGCCAAGGGGTGGCTGGCCTCCGGCCTGCCCGCAGCCGAGGTGGCCGCCGCCTGTGGTCTGGCCGATCAATCCCACCTCAACCGTGCCTTCCTGCGCCGCTATGGCACCACCCCGGTCCGCTACCAGAAACAGGTGCAGGCTGGCCGCTAAAGCGCAATCTGGTTCAATACGCCCCCCCTTCCCCCCTGCTAGGCTGGCCTCCTTCTTCTTTACCGGATATGAAACATGTTGATCGGAGTCCTGTTTGCCCTGCTGGCCGGCCTGATGTGGGGGCTCATCTTCGTCGCCCCCCTCTTGGTGGACGGCTATCCCCCCGCCCTGCTCGCGAGCGGCCGCTACCTCGCCTTCGGCCTCATCGTACTGCCGCTCGCCTGGCAGGCACGCAAACACCTGGCGGCCCTCTCGGCCAGCGACTGGCGAGAGGCCCTCGCCCTCACTCTGGTGGGGAACCTCCTTTACTACTTCTGCCTGTCGGGGGCCATCTTGCGCATCGGCTCGCCCCTGGCGGCCATGTTTATCGGCACCCTGCCGGTGGTGACGGCCCTGGCTGCCAACCGCCTCTATGGCGCACGGGACGGTCGCCTCTCCCGTACCCGGCTCTACCCGTCCCTGGTGCTGATGGGGGCCGGCCTCTATCTGGTCAACAGCGCCGAGCTCACCTGGCACACCGAGGCGCGCACCGAACAACTGCTTGGGCTCGCCCTGGCGATGGGCGCCGTGCTGTGCTGGACCTGGTATCCCCTGCGCAACGCCCGCTGGCTGCGCGAGCACCCGGGCCGCAGTCCGGCCGTCTGGGCCACCGCCCAGGGGCTGGTGACCCTGCCGGTGGCGCTCATAGCCTATCTCGGCAGCCTCGGCCATCTTGCCCTTAGCGCACCGGACTTTCCCCTGCCCTTCGGGCCGACGCCCCTGCGCTTCGTGCTGCTGATGGGGGCAGTGGGGCTCCTCTGCTCCTGGCTCGGCACCCTGTGCTGGAACGAAGCGAGCCAGCGCCTGCCGACCGTGCTGGTCGGGCCGCTCATCGTGTTCGAGACTCTGGCGGGGCTCTTGTACGCCTTTATGCTGCGCGGGATCATGCCCCCCATGAGTACCCTGGTGGGTGTCGTCTGTCTGGTGGCGGGAGTGCTCTACGTCATCACCGGCAAGCCGCAGCACCTGCCGGAAAAACCCGTCAAAGCACGGTTAACTTGACTCATGTCATCTTGATAAACCGCGGGTTTCCCTATACTGGCCGAGTTTTATCACTCGTTTTTGGGGGCTGCTGTGTGTGAAGTGACGCAAGCCCGGTTGGCCGAATGGCATCAGCGCCTTCTGACCGACTGGGCGCAAACAAGAGAGGAGCTGATCCGTCAGCTCAAGGCCTGTCGACAAGATGACTGGGCACAGAAGGTGGAGCGCTGCGAGCGAGATCAACTGGTTGATCTGACCAGCCGTCTCGATCTGCCCGGGGTGGAACACAGCGTGGCACGCCTCAAGCGGCTCGACGCGGCGCTCTGCCAGATGGATCTGGGGCTCTATGGCTTCTGCTCCGATTGTGAGGAGCCGCTGCTCCCTGAACAGCTGGAACAGGATCCGACCCTGCAACGCTGCCCGCGCTGCGAGGCCCGCTACCGCAAGGGATTCCACGCTCACGAACTCTGATGGGGACACCCTTTGTGCCCGCCATTTTCCTCCTCCACCCCTTCTCGCTTCCCATCATGACCAACCCCCTGGCGCGACGATCCCGGCAACCCCGGGGGCAGCCGCACAGGCATGAAAAAGGGGAGTCATGGACTCCCCTTCTCGTACTGCGTACTCGTCACTGGGCCAGCAGGTGGCCTACCAGCTCATGACGCCACCCTTGCAGCAGCATGGGCTTGTCCGCCCTGGCCCGCTCCTCGGCACTCATGCGCCAGCTCCAGGTGAAGTACTGGTGGATGATCTTCTTGCTCGCCACCAGCTCCGGTGGAATGTTGCTGGCCTTGGCCTTCTCCTCCACCATGCCCTTGATGCGCTTGAGCTCGGCCTTGTACTGGGGGAAGTCCACCAGACGGCGGATGGGATCGGGCCAGCTCGCAGGGTCGCTCTGCTGGGCGGCGGCGACGATGTCCAGCATCCGCTTGCCGTGGATCTTGATCTCGATGGGCGAGAGGCCCAGTTCGTTGAGATCCCGAAGGGAAGCGGGACGACGCTCCGCCACCTTGAACAGGTGCAGCTCTTTGACCACGAAGTTGAGGGCGAGATCCCGGCGTACCGCTTCCTGCTGGCGCCAGGCGGCCAGCTCGCGCAGGATGGCCAGCTCGCGGCAACCCAGTTGCCAGGCGTTGACGATCTCGAGGTAGGCCTGACGGGGATCGCTGCCCTGGGTCTTGCGGGCGGAGTGGTTCTGGCACTCCTGCTCGAACCAGGGGAACTTGCCGCTCTCGCGCAGTCTGGCCATCACCTTCTCGTAGAGGGGCATGAGGTAGAAGACATCCGCTGCGGCATATTCCAGCTGACGAGGGGTAAGGGGGCGCGCCAGCCAGTCGGTACGGGCCTGATCCTTCTCAAGCTCGACCCCGAGGAATTCGTTGACCAGAGCGCCAAACCCCACCGACACGCCATGGCCCAGGAAGGCTGCCGCCAGCTGGGTATCGTGCATCTGGTTGGGCAGGTGACCCGCCTGATGCTGGATGAGTTCCAGATCCTCACCGGAGGCGTGCAGGATGGCAATCTGTCCGGCCCGACCGAGGCGCTGCCACAAACCGGAGAGATCCAGGGTTAGGGGATCGAGCAGGGCAAGCTGCTTGCCATCGTAGATCTGGAACAGACCGAGCTGGGGATAGTAGGTACGGGTGCGAACGAATTCGGTATCGATGGCCAGGGGAACGTCGGCCAGAGAAGCGAGATACTGATCCAGTTCGGCTTGCTGTGAAATGAGTTGATATTGCATCGTTGCCTGCACGTTGGTCGGATCCAGAAAGAAAAAACCGTGGATGTCCCACGGTTTTGCATAACGACAGCGCTGGACTGCAAAGCAGTGCATGCCGGTTACTGCTTGGCAATCTCCTCGTCGCGCAGTACGCGGCGCAGGATCTTGCCCACGTTGGTCTTGGGAAGTTCGTCGCGAAATTCTACCAGTTTCGGCACCTTATAGGCAGTCAGATGTTTGCGGCAGTGGGCAATTATCTCCTCTTCCGCCAGCTTTGCATCTTTCTTGACCACGAAGATCTTCACCTGCTCGCCGGACACCGGGTTGGGTACGCCGACGGCGGCCACCTCCAGCACCTTGGGATGCAGGGCCACCACGTCTTCTATCTCGTTCGGGTAGACGTTGAAGCCGGAGACCAGGATCATGTCCTTCTTGCGATCGACGATCTTGAAGAAACCCTGCTCGTCGCATACCGCGATGTCGCCGGTGCAGAGCCAGCCATCCTGCATCACCTCGGCGGTCGCCTCCGGGCGCTGCCAGTAGCCGGTCATCACCTGAGGACCGCGCACCTGCATCTCGCCGGGGGCACCCCGTTCGGTGACCTGGTTCCCCTCGTCATCCACCAGACGGATCTCGGTGGAGCAGACCGGCAGGCCGATGGAGCCGTTGTAATCCACCAGATCATAGGGGCAGACGCTCACCAGGGGCGAGCACTCGGTCAGGCCATAGCCCTCCAGCAGCGGGGTGCCGGTCAGCCCCTTCCACTGCTCGGCCACCGCCCGTTGCACCGCCATGCCGCCACCGATGGTGAGCTTGAGCTTGGCAAAATCCATGCCCTTGAACTCGTCGTTGTTGACCAGGGCGTTGAACAGGGTGTTCACCCCGGTGATGCAGGTGAAAGGATACTTCTTGATCTCTTTGACAAAACCCGGGATGTCGCGGGGGTTGCTGATGAGCAGGTTGTAGCCCCCCAGACGCATGAACAGCAGGCAGTTCACCGTCAGGGCGAAGACGTGATAGAGCGGCAACGCCGTGACCACGAACTCCTTGCCGCGCTCCAGCACAGGGCCATAGACACCGAGGCACTGCTCGACGTTGGCGATCATGTTGCGATGAGTCAGCATGGCGCCCTTGGAGAGGCCGGTGGTCCCGCCGGTGTATTGCAGGAAGGCGATGTCCTGGTTGCTGATCTCGGGTTTGATGTACTGCAGGTAGCGCCCCTTGGCGAGGGCCTGACGCATGGTGCTGGCATGGGGCAGGTTGTACTTGGGCACCAGCTTCTTGACGTATTTGACCACGAAGTTGACCAGGGTCCCCTTGGCCAGCCCCAGGTTGTCCCCCATCCGGGTCAGGATCACGTGCTTGACCGGGGTGTCATACACTACTTTTTCCAGGGTGTGGGCAAAGTTGGAGACGATGACGATGGCCTTGGCGCCGGAGTCTTTCAACTGATGCTCCAGCTCGCGCGGGGTATAGAGGGGGTTGACGTTCACCACCGTCATGCCGGCCCGCAGGATGCCGAATACCGCGATGGGGTATTGCAGCAGGTTCGGCATCATCACGGCCACCCTGTCCCCCTTGCCGAGCTTCAGCTCGTTTTGCAGGTAGGCGGCGAAGGCTCGGGACTGTTCCTCCAGCCGGCGGTAGGTAATGGTCTGCCCCATGTTGACGAAGGCGGGCTGATCGGCGAACTGGGTCACCGACTCTTCAAACATCTCGACCAGAGAGCCGTATTGGTCTGGATTGATCTCGGCGGGCACCCCTTCTGGATAACGCTTCAGCCAGACTCTTTCCACGAACTTCTCCTGCATAACTCGCACCTGTGCGCTCACTGTGTTGCCTCCGTCCCTGTCACATCCATTTCAATCAATTGTTTTAAGTTCATGCTCTAATGCCGCACATATTTACATAAGGCAACATCAATTAACAGTGAATTAACAACGGGAAATGTGAGGGAGAAAGCAAACCTGACATGATTCAAAGCCGCCGATCCTACCGGATTTAAGCGAAGTTTTCGATATAAACGGCGGTTTCTGATGAATTTTCCATATGAAAATGATGGCCTCCTGCCACTGTTACCCGTTCAATGTGGCCAAAGGCCGCCTCCCGCAACTGCCACTGTGCCAGGAGCCCGGGGAAGCCCTGCTCTCCCCGGATAAAGAGCACCGGACAGACGATGGCCCGGATCAGGGCCTGGGCCTGCCCCTCGCTCATGCGCAGGGGGGAGAGATCGCGAAGACGGGGATCACTGCGCCAATACCAGCGCCCTGCCCGCGCCTCCAGTTGTCGCTCACAGATAAGGCGTGCCGCACTCGGGGGGATGTCCGCCACCTTGCAGCGGGCAGCCACCGCCTCCTCGAGGGTGGCAAATCCACTGGTTGCACGCTCACGGGTACGAGTGCGGTTGAGGATGGCGCGGCGCAGCTGCCCCGGTACCTCCTCGTCGGGCTGGCTCAAGGGGCCGAGCCCCTCCAGCAGAATGAGCCGCTCGATTTGCTCGGGAAAAACGCCGGCATAGGCAGAGGCAATCAGCGCCCCCAGGGAGTGACCAAGCAGGATGAAACGCTGCCAGCCCGCGGCCTGGGTGATCTGGTAGAGATCATCCAGCCAGTCCACGAAGACATAGGGAGTCGACTTGTGATCGGAGTGACCATGGCCCGGCAGATCGACGCAGACCAGATGAAACGCCCCCAGCCAGGGGGCCAGAGGCAAAAAGCTGGCGCCGTTGTCGAGCCAGCCATGGAGGGCCACCAGCAGCGGTCTGTCCTCCTGACCATTGTCCAGCAGGGCGATGTGCCGCCCGTCCGCCAGGCGCAGCCTGCGCTCCTGCAATGTCGCCGTCATCCGGGCTCCTCAGCGGCGCAGGGGCCGTCTGGGCCAGAAGGGATCATAGAAAGGATCGTAAAAGTAGGGATCCATGTAGCGGATCTCCACCTCCTTCACCGGTGGCCACAGCTTGCTCCCCGTCACCTTGAGTACCGAGAAGCGATACTTGTGCTCGCCAATCTGGCTGTCCACCGGCTTGTCGAGGGTGCCGAGCACCGTCAGGCTGCGACCCTTGGCATAGAGGGTCGGGTCGACAAACCCCTGCATGATGGCGAGAAAACGACCGGGGCTCTGTTCGGTCTGCTCCGGCACCCCGTTGGACTTGAGGGGCAGATAGACCACCTCGATGACACTCTGATCCGCCTTGTTGTGGACCGCCGAGATGACACCGCTCCAGCGGGCCGGCTTGCCTTCCATCCCCTGCAGGGCGGGTTGATAGGCCACCAGCTGATCCGCAGGCTCATAGGCAAGCTCTTTGGGCACCGTGCTGCAACCGCCCAGCAGCAGCCCCACCAATCCCAGCATGATCACGGATTTTCTCATTCGTCTCTCCTTCATCGTCCGACAAAGCAGCCCGGGGCAGCTGTTGCCGCCTATTCGCGACCCGGCAGTTTCTTCCAGGTCACCTTGTCACGCAGATAGACAGGGGTGGCCTGCTCTACCGGCACCGCCTCACCCGCAAACCAGGCCTGGCGTGCCAGAGGCAGCATGTCGGCGGCCGCCGGGAAACGCACCTGGCTTGGCATCAGCACATCTGCCAGGCCGCCCAGAGTCTCGCCATAGGTTTCAAAACCGGTGCCAACGCAGCTCACCGCGCCAGTCAGCTTGTCACGGGCCTGCACCAGTGCGGCTGGCTCGCTCACCACCTCCTCGCCCACCAGCGTCATCACCCCGTCCACCAAGGCGTAGTGGCCGAAATAGACCTCGTCCATGCGCGCATCGATGGCGGCAAGCACCTGCTCGGCCCCTTCCAGCTTATGAGCCCCCTGGGCCATGGCTGCCAGGGTGGAGACACCGATCATCGGCACGCGGGCACCAAAGGCGAGCCCCTGGGCCACGCTGATCCCGATCCGTACCCCGGTGAAGGAGCCTGGCCCACGACCGAAGGCGATGGCGTCGAGCTCATCCAACGATAGATCGGCTTCATCCAACAGAGCCTGAACCATAGGCAGGATCTTGCGGGTATGGTCACGGGGCGCCTCTTCCCAGCGGGAAAAGAGGGTGTCACCCACCATAAGGGCTGCGGAGCAGGCTTCGGTGGCGGTATCCACGGCCAGGATCTTCAACTCATCCATTCTTTTTATTCTCTTCACATCAGTCAGTTAAATCGTCAGCATGGCCAAGGCCTGCCGTCATGCATGGCCGGGGGCAATCAGCCCCGGCGCGGCGGACTCACTCCCGTGGTCCGAAAAATTCGCCCAGGGTCGCCAGCTCCCGGGTCCGTGGAATGGCAGGCAGGCTCTTGATGAAGGTGGCGCCATAGGGCTTGTTGACCACCCGGGGATCACAAATAACCAGTACGCCGTGATCACTGCGATCACGGATGAGCCGCCCCACCCCCTGCTTGAGGGCAATCACCGCCTTGGGCAACTGCAGCTCGGCAAAGGGATCTCCCCCCTTGAGCTTGCAATCCTCCACCCGTGCCTTGAGCTGGGGATCGTCCGGGCTCGCAAAGGGCAGCTTGTCGATGATAACACAGGACAATGCCGCCCCCCGCACGTCTATCCCCTCCCAGAAACTGCTGGTGGCCACCAGCACGGCCCGACCGTTTTCCACGAAGGTCTTGAGCAGCCGCTGCTTGTTGTCTTCCCCTTGCAGCAGGACGGTGCGGCCGATTTCCCGGCGCAGCACCTCGGCCACCTGGCGCATCACCTGATGGCTGGTGCAGAGGAAGAAGCACCCCCCTGGCGTCTTGTTGATGAGGGGGATCATCAGGGTCGCCAGCTGCTCCCCGCGCCCGAAGGCATTGGGCTCTGGCAAGAAACGGGGTACGCACAGGCGCGCCTGCTCGGCGTAATCGAACGGACTGTCGAGAATGAGTTCGGCGCTGCCGGCCAGCCCCATCTCGGCGACGAAGTGGGCGAAGCGATTGTCCACCGTCAAGGTGGCCGAGGTGAAGACCCAGGCCACCTCGGGGCGCTGCACCTCGGCACCGAAGCGCTCGGCGACCGACAGCGGCGTCAGATTGAGGGTAAAGTGCAGACGCGAACAGTCATACCAGTAGGAGAAACCGGTCTGGTTGACCGCCAGCACCTCCCCAAGGCGGGTGCGCAGCTCGCTGATGCGCTCGAAACAGTGATCCAGCTGCTCCCCTCGCCCGAGCGCCAGTTTCAGCACTTCATAACAGAGCCCGATGGCATCGTTGAGGCGGGCCAGCGCCTGTGCCCAGAGGGATTGTCTCAGCAGATCCCGGGTGTTGCCGCGCCCCCCCTCCACGCCGAAGGCAAGGCGCAGATCCTGACTGGCAATGGCGAGCCTGTCCGCCGCCTTGCCAAGCTGGGCCATGTCATGAGCCTCTGCCCGGTAGGCGAGCTGGATATCCTGCGCCAAATCCTGGATGGTGCGGCTGCCCACGGACTTGCCGAAGTAGTGGCTGGCGATCTCGGGCAGCTGGTGCGCCTCGTCGAATACATAGACCTGCGCCTCGGGCACCAGCTCGCCAAAGCCGGTGTCTTTGACCGCCATGTCAGCGAAAAAGAGGTGGTGGTTGATCACCACCACCTGGGCGTCCATGGCACGGCGCCGGGCGATGACCAGGTGACAATCATCGTAATAGGGGCAGTCGCGACCCAGGCAGTTGTCGTTGGTGCTGGTGACGTGGGCAAGGATCTCGGCGTTCTCCTGTAGCCCCGGGATATCCCCCACATCGCCGTTGTCGGTGGCAGTCGACCAGGATTTGACCTTCACGAGATCGCTCAGGATCTCGGGCTTTTGCAGATGGGATTCACTCAACAGCCGGTTCATCCGCTCGATGCAGAGGTAATTGCTGCGCCCCTTGAGCAGTGCCACCGGCGGGGTGTAGTGAAGCGCCCCCGTGATGGTGGGCAGATCCCGATAGAAGAGCTGCTCCTGCAGATTCTTGGACCCGGTGCTGATCACCACCCGCTTGCCGGATTCCAGCGCAGGCACCAGATAGGCATAGGTTTTGCCAGTGCCCGTTCCAGCCTCCACCAGCAAGCGGCCACCTTGCTTGATGGCACGGGACACCGCCTCGGCCATCTCCAGTTGCGGGGCACGGGCCTTGAAGCCGTCAATATGGCGGGCCAGGGGGCCGTCTGGCTTGAACAGGGTCTGGATGATGGTCAAAGGCATGTCCCGCTGCAAAAGCGGGCATTATGCCAAAAGCGCGGAAAAAGCGGGACTGATAATGCGTTCAGACGAAGAGATCAATCCGGTGGTCCGGATCCGGTTTGTGATCATCATCCTGCACCGCTGGTTGATCAGGCTTTGGCGGCTGCTCTCTCTGCTCGTGATGCTGGCCACCGCCGCCATTGTCGGTGCCTATCTTGCGCAGCTGATGTTTCTGGCTGATCTGGGTCACCTCCCGCTTGATGTCATCCGGGCTCGGTGTCGAGGGTGCGCGGGGCAGGATGGGGAATAACAGGTCCTGGCTGGGCATGATGTCGCCTCCTTTGGCATCTCATTGTCTAGTTATCGACCAGAAAACCGTTTTCTCAACTTTAATCGTCCTGATCACATTTTTCGGTTGCATTTTCTGTCAAGGCAGGTAGTTTAAATCGGGCGTCAACAACGGCATCTGATTTGTAAAGGATTGATTACATCATGAAGTTCACCAACCTGAAGACTCATCATCACCATCATCATCCCGAATAGTCTTTCAGGAGGTTGACTGCTGGAAGACACTTAACTGGTGACTTCCAAAAGGACCGCAAGATTCATGAACCCTCGGAAGCACATACTTCCGAGGGTTTTTTCGTTTTTGACTAAAAGGAAATCGAGCAATGGAAACACAACGTCTGCGCATCGCCATGCAAAAATCCGGTCGTCTGAGCCAGGATTCCCAGGCCCTCTTCAAGAGCTGCGGCCTCAAGATCAACCTGCGGGAACAGCGCCTCATCGCCCATGTCGAGAACATGCCCATCGACATTCTGCGGGTGCGTGATGACGACATCCCGGGTCTGGTGATGGAAGGGGTGGTCGATCTTGGCATCATCGGCGAGAACGTTCTCGAAGAGGTGCAGCTCATCCGCGCAGCCCAGGGGCAGCCCTTTGCGGTGAAGACCCTCAAGCAGCTCGACTTCGGCGGCTGCCGCCTCTCTCTGGCGGTGCCGGACGATGTCAACTACACAGGACCCGAGAGCCTGGCCGGCAAACGCATCGCCACCTCCTATCCCGGTCTGCTCAAGCGCTTCTTCGACGAGAAGGGCCTGGGCTTCAAGAGCGTGATGCTGGGCGGCTCGGTGGAAGTGGCCCCCCGCGCGGGTCTGGCCGATGCCATCTGCGATCTGGTCTCCACCGGCGCAACCCTGGAAGCCAACGGCCTGAAAGAGGTCGAGGTGATCTACCGCTCCAAGGCCGTCCTGGTGCAAGCCCCCAACCCCCTGAACGATGCCAAGCAGAAACTCATCGACAAGCTGCTGCCCCGCATCCAGGGGATGCAGCAGGCACGCGAAAGCAAATACATCATGCTGCACGCCCCCAAAGACAAGCTCGATGCCATCACCGATCTGCTGCCGGGGGCGGAGCGTCCCACCATCATGCAGCTCGCCGGTGACACCAACCAGGTAGCCCTGCACGTCGTCTCCAGCGAAACCCTGTTCTGGGAGACCATGGAACAGCTCAAGGCCCTGGGTGCCAGCTCCATCCTGGTGCTGCCCATTGAAAAGATGATGGAATAAGGAAGACACATCATGCAGACCCTGATCTGGAAGACCCTCTCCCCCGCCCGGCAAGCCGAAGTCCTGACCCGGCCCGCCCTTGGCGACGAAGCCGACATCGGTACCGTGGTGCGAGACATCATTGCCGCGGTACGCAGCCGGGGCGATGAGGCCCTGCGCGAGCTGAGCCAGCGTTTCGAACGCGCGCCCCGCGAACAGCTTCGGGTGAGCGACGCGGAAGTGGATGCCGCCTGCGCTCGACTCGGTGATGACATCAAGGGCGCCATCGAGGCCGCCATCGCCAATATCCGTACCTTCCACGCCGCCCAGGTGCAGCCCGTCGTGCGCGTCGAGACCCAGCCCGGGGTGCTGTGCGAGCTGCGCACCCAACCCATCAGCCGGGTCGGTCTCTATGTCCCGGGAGGCAGCGCGCCGCTCCCCTCCACCGTGATGATGCTGGCCATTCCGGCAAGCCTGGCCGGTTGCCGTGAGGTGGTGCTCTGCACCCCGTCTCCGGCGAGCGACGAGATCCTGTTTGCCGCCCGCGCCTGTGGCGTTCGTCAGGTGTTCGCCATCGGCGGCGCCCAGGCCATCGCGGCCATGGCCTATGGCACGCAGACCATCCCCAAGGTGGACAAGATCTTCGGCCCGGGCAACGCCTATGTGACCGAAGCCAAGGGCCAGGTTTCCCGTGACTGGCGGGGCGCCGCCATCGACATGCCAGCCGGCCCCTCCGAGGTGCTGGTGATCGCAGACGAGAGCGCCAACCCGGCCTTCGTGGCATCGGATTTGCTCTCCCAGGCCGAGCACGGCCCCGACAGTCAGGTGGTGCTGGTGACCACCTCTGCTCCCCTGGCCGATGCCATCGGCAGCGAGCTCCAGGCGCAACTCGCCGAGCTCAGCCGCCGCGACATCGCCGAGCAAGCCCTGAAGGCAAGCCTGGTGATCCTCTGCGACAACCTGGAGGAGGCCTGCGCCATCTCCAACGCCTATGCCCCGGAACACCTCATCGTGCAGACCCGGGCCCCCCGGGATCTGCTGGACAAGCTCGAGAACGCGGGCTCCATCTTCCTCGGGGCATGGACACCGGAGTCGGTCGGTGATTACGCCAGCGGCACCAACCACACCCTGCCCACCTACGGCTATGCCCGCACCTGCTCGAGCCTGGGGCTTGCCGACTATCAGCGCCGCTACACGGTACAGGAGCTCACTGCAGACGGCATTCGCGGCCTTGGCCCCATCGTCCAGCGCATCGCCCAGGCCGAGGGACTCGATGCCCACAAGCATGCCGTCACCCTCAGGTTGAACGCCCTGGCCGCCGAGCCCCAACAAACAGCACAGCAGAAGGATTTGTCATGAGCATCGTCAATCTGGCCCGTCGCGTCGTGCGGGCTCTCACACCCTACCAGTCCGCTCGCCGCATCGGCGGCCAGGGCCACGTCTGGCTCAATGCCAACGAGGCCCCCCTGGCCTACCCCTTCACCGTCGAGGGGAGCCGCCTCAACCGCTATCCCGAGTGCCAGCCGGCCGAGGTGGTGAACGGCTATGCCGCCTACGCCGGGATCAATCCGGATCAGGTGCTGGTGAGCCGCGGTGCCGACGAGGCCATCGAGCTCTTGATCCGCACCTTCTGCGAGGCAGGGGAAGATCAGATCCTCATCTGCCCCCCCACCTACGGCATGTACGCCATCAGCGCCGAGACCTGTGGCGTGGGGATTGTCGAGCAGCCATTGACCGCCAGCCGTCAGCCGGACTGGCCCGCCATCGCCGATCGCCTCTCTGACGTGAAGCTGGTGTTCCTCTGCTCCCCCAACAATCCCACCGGGGATCTGGTGGGCCGCAAGGGACTCGTCGCCCTGCTGGAGAAGGCCCGGGACCGCGCCATCATCGTCGTGGACGAGGCCTACATCGAGTTCTGCCCGGAGGCCTCCGTGGTGGACCTGCTGGCCCAATACCCGAACCTGGTGGTGACCCGCACCCTCTCCAAGGCCTTCGCGCTGGCGGGGATCCGCTGCGGCTTTACTTTGGGGGATCCCGAGGTGATTGCCATGCTGGCCAAGGTGATCGCGCCCTACCCCATTCCCGACCCCATCGCCCAGATTGCCGCCCAGGCGCTCTCTCCCATGGGGCTGGAACTGATGCAGGAGCGGGTGCAGGAGCTCAACAAGCAAAAGGCGCTCATCAAGGCGGAGCTGCTTCGTCTGCCCTGCGTCAAGGAAGTGTTCGAGGACAAGGGCAACTTCGTGCTGGTGCGCTTCAAAGATGGCGCAGCCGTGTTCGCCGCCATGAAGGCCGCCGGCATCATCTTGCGTGATTTCTCCAGCAAGCCTGGCCTTGACAACAGCATCCGCATCACCATCGGCTATCAGGGCGAAATGGACGCCGTGCTGGCCGTGCTGCGTGACCTGCCCCCACCCTCTCTGTAAGACAAGCAAGGATGTAGCGATGAAAACCCCGTTTTTGTTTATCGACCGTGACGGCACCCTGATCGAGGAGCCGGTCACCGACAAGCAGGTGGACAGTCTTGCGAAGCTGCGCTTCGAGCCCATGGTGATACCTGTGCTGCGTGAGCTCCAGGCCGCCGGCTACGTGCTGGTGATGGTGACCAACCAGGATGGGCTCGGCACCGCCAGCCTGCCCCTTGAACACTTCCAGCCGCCTCACGACCTGATGATGCACCTCTTCGAATCCCAGGGCGTCACCTGGGAGCAAGTGCTGATCTGTCCCCACTTCCCCACCGACGGTTGCAGCTGCCGCAAGCCTCACCTTGGGCTGGTGAAGGAGTATCTCGCCTCGGGCCGCATCGACTTTGCCAACTCCTTCGTGATTGGCGACAGACAGACCGACATCCAGCTTGCCGAGAACATGGGCATCCGCGGCATACGCTACCACCCGCAAGATCACGGCTGGACTGCCATTCGTGATCAGCTGCTCTCCAAGGGGCGCGTGGCCGAGGTAGAGCGCTACACCAAGGAGACCCGCATCCAGGTGGCGGTGGATCTCGACAAGAGCGGTGGCAACCAGATCGCCACCGGCATCGGCTTCTTCGATCACATGCTGGATCAGATAGCGACCCACGCGGGCTTTCGCCTCAAGCTCAAAGTGAGCGGCGATCTGCACATCGACGATCACCACACGGTGGAAGATGTGGGATTGGCGCTGGGTCAAGCCCTGCGCCAGGCCCTTGGCAACAAGCGAGGCATCGGCCGCTTCGGCTTCGTGCTGGCGATGGACGAGGTGCAAGCGGTGATCGACGGGCGTCCCCGCCAGGAGGCTGACAGCACCTCGCTGACCGAGCTGGACGTGGCCACGGCGCTGGATCTGAGCGGCCGTCCCTACTTCGTGTTCGACTGCCCGAGCGGCTTTGGTCGCGACAGCGTGGGAGAGATGGCCACCGAGATGGTGCCCCACTTCTTCCGCTCCCTCTCTGACGCCATGGCCATCACCTTGCAGATGAAGGTGGGCAGCGGCAACACCCACCATCAGGTGGAGGCGCTGTTCAAAGGCTTTGGCCGCGCCCTGCGCCAGGCCATTCGCGTGGAAGGGAGCGAGCTTCCCTCCAGCAAGGGGGTGCTGTGATGGGGAAACAGAACCTGGTCATCATCGACACCGGCTGCGCGAACCTCGCCTCGGTGCGCATGGCGTTCGAGCGCCTCGGCGTGCAGCCCAGGGTGAGCTGCAAGGCCGCCGACATCGAGCAGGCGGACAAGCTGATCCTGCCCGGCGTCGGCACCGCCATCGCCGCCATGAAGAACCTCAATGAGCGGGAACTTGTGCCCCTCATTCGCGCCGCCAAGCAGCCGCTGCTCGGTTTTTGCCTCGGCATGCAGATGCTGGCACAGGCCTCGGAAGAGAACATGAGCGCCGATGGCAGCGAAGGAGCGCTCATCGACTGCCTCGGCATCGTGCCTGGCAGGATCCGCCTGATGGAGGTGGGCAACCTGCGCCTGCCCCACATGGGCTGGAACCAGATTGAGCACGACGAGACCCACCCGCTACTCAAAGGCATTCCCAGCGGCAGCTACTTCTACTTTGTCCACTCCTATGCGCTGGAGGTGACCGACGCGACCCTGGCGACCTGCGACTACGGCCTGCCCTTTACCGCCATCGTCGGGCGGGACAACTTCTTTGGCGCCCAATTCCACCCGGAGCGATCCGGACCGGCCGGTGCCCGCCTACTGCAAAACTTTCTGGAGCTATGACAGGCATGATTATTCCCGCAATCGACCTTATCAACGGTCAGGTCGTGCGCCTCTACCAGGGCGACTACGGCCAGAAAACCGCCTACAGCGACAACCCGCAGGCCCGCTTCGATGACTATGTCAGCCAGGGGGCGGCGCAGCTGCACCTGGTGGATCTGGACGGCGCCAAGGATGCCAAGGCCCGCCAGTTGGCCCTCATCGCCCAGCTGCTGTCCGCCACCGAGGCACCGGTGCAGGTCGGCGGCGGCGTGCGCAGCGAACAGGATGTGGCCGACTTGCTGGCGGCCGGCGCCAGCCGGGTGGTGATCGGCTCCACCGCCGTCAAATCCCCGGATCTGGTGGCCAGCTGGATGGAGAAATATGGCCCCGAGCGCATCGTGCTGGCCCTGGATGTCAACATCGATGAACAGGGCAACCGCCACATCGCAGTGGCTGGCTGGCAGGAGAACAGCGGCATCTCCATCGAGGCGCTGATCGAGCGCTTCCTCCCCGCAGGACTCAGGCATGTGCTCTGCACCGACATCAGCCGGGACGGTACCCTGGCGGGCACCAACGTCGAACTCTACCGGGATCTCTGCGCCCGCTACCCGAGCGTCGGCTTCCAGGCGTCCGGCGGTATCGGCGGTCTGGCGGATATCGAGGCGCTCAAGGGAACCGGCGTCAAGGGGATCATCCTCGGCCGTGCCCTGCTGGAGGGCAAGTTTGACGTGGCAGAAGCCATTCGCTGCTGGGGTGACGGCCGCGCTGCATGACGCGCCCCTTTCCGGCATCAGACAGCCTGCCCATCCGGGCAGGCCTCTTTCTCCCCGATGGGGGCGAACCTTATGATTTGGCAGCAATTGGCTCTATACTCGACCTCACAGGGATAGCGTCATGGAAGACATATGTTGACACCTCACAACGCCACCATCCTGATCGTCGACGACTCACCCGAAAATCTGATGGTACTGACCGAATTGCTTTCGCCTCATTACCGCGTGCTGGCTGCGCAGAGCGGGGAAAAATGCCTGCGCATCGTCAGTGCGGATCCAAAGCCTGACCTCATCCTGCTGGATGTGATGATGCCCGGCATGGATGGTTATGAAGTGCTCAGGCAATTGCGTCAGTCCCCGATCAGCAGCCGTATTCCCGTCGTTCTGCTCACCGCCCTCGCCGACCCCCAGAGCGAGGAGTTCGGCCTCTCCCTCGGCGCCGCTGATTACATCACCAAGCCCATCAAACCGGTGGTCGTTCAGGCCCGGGTGCGTACCCAGCTGGAGGCCAAGCAGGCCCGTGACGGTCTGCAAAACCAGAATGCGGCGCTGGAAGCCGAGGTCGCGCGGCGAATGGCGGAAAACGACCTGATCCAGCAGGTCTCCATCCGCGCCCTCGCCCATCTGGCGGAGATCCGCGACCCCGAAACCGGCAACCATATCCTGCGCACCCAGGGCTATGTGCGTCTGCTGGCGAGCGCCCTGGCTGATCACCCCCGTTTCGCCGATACCCTGACCCCGGGTTACATCGATCTGCTGAGCCGCTCCGCACCGCTTCATGATATCGGCAAGGTGGGCATTCCCGACCACATCCTGCTCAAACCGGGCAAGCTGACCCCGGAGGAGTGGCAGATCATGCGCACCCACGCCAAGCTCGGCAGCGATGCCATCGAGGAGGCCGAACAGGACATGGAGCAGCCCCTGGCCTTCCTCACCCTGGCCAAGGAGATCGCCCACTGGCACCATGAGAAGTGGGATGGCAGCGGCTACCCGGACGGCTTGCAAGGGGACGCCATACCCCTCTCGGCCCGCCTGATGGCGCTGGCAGACGTGTTTGACGCCCTCATCTGCGCCAGGGTCTACAAGCCGGCCATGAGCTACGACGAGGCTCGCGCCCTCATCCTCTCCGGCAGTGGCCACCATTTCGATCCCGATGTCGTGACCGCCTTCGATCGCCATTTCGACGCCTTCGTCACCATTGCCGAACGCTACCAGGATGGCAGCGAGGCCGTGGATGGCTGAGGCTCCCCTGACCCGGGCACATGTGCTCAACGTCGTCCTCACCTATGCCGCCGTGGCAAGCCTGTGGATCCTGCTCTCCGACAAGGCGGTGGAGTGGCTGTTCAGCACCCCTGCCCAGTTCGCCATGGCAAGCACCATCAAGGGCTGGCTCTTCATCCTCATCACGGCCCTCATGCTTTATGCCATGCTGCGTCGTCGCATTGACACCACCGGCAGCACACCTGTCTTTACGAGGCGTCAATGGATCCCCTTCCTGTTGCTCAACGGGCTCATTCTGGCCCTGACCGCCATGGCCATCGCCCGCAACATCGAACTGGCACGCAACAAGGAGGTGGCTCGTCTCGAAGCCATCGCGGATCTCAAGAGCCAGCGCGTCACCGAGTGGCTCGGAACCCACGAGCAGGATATTCACCAGCTCATAAAGGGTCTGGGCAGTACTGATTTCTATCGCCCAGGACAAGCACCATCCTCACCCGAAGCGATCACGCCACCACTGGCAAGGCTGCTCGAATTCATCTCGGTACGCGGATTTCACGGTGCGGCCGTGTTCAATCCTGCCGGACAGCCCCTGTGGCATACCCCGGGTGGCGACACCATGAATGCCACGTTGCGTGACGCCCTGCCACGGCTCGAGCAGGGCAACGTCATGCGTCTTGGTCCCTATCTCGATGATCGCGGTCATGCCAGGCTGGACTTTCTGGTCAATCTGGAGGTTGCTGCAGGACCTGCCCCCGTGCTGGTGATGCAGATAAGCGCAAATCGCTGGCTCGATCAGATCCTGGGGGCCTGGCCCGTCCCAGACAGCAGCGGAGAAGCCATTCTGTTTCGCCAGCAGGGGGATCAGGTCCACTATCTGAGCAGCCTGCGCTATCGCCCGGAACCGGCTCTCACCCTGCACTATCCCGTCACCCACCCCACCCTGCTGGCAGCCCAGTATTTGCGGCTCGCCGAACGCGGCACGCCCCAGGTGCTTTATGGCCAGGATTACCGGGGCAGCGAGGTCTTCGGGGTTGTCTATCCGGTCATGAACACGGACTGGTACCTACTGGCCAAGATCGACAAGGCAGAACTCTATCAGGCCACCTTTAAAGAGAGCGTCTGGATCGGTCTCATCGGCCTGCTGGTGCTCTTTGTCACCAACGCCGGCATCATCCTGCTGCGCCAGCACACCCGGCTGCAGATGGCCGAGCAGCTTCAGCACTCCCAGTCCCAGCGGCTGGAGGCGTTGCAACTGCTCTCCGCCATCGCCGACAGCTCGGAAGACGCCATCTTCGCCAAGAACAAGGAGGGCAGATACATCCTCTTCAACCGGGCCGCCAGCCAGTTTGTCGGCAAGCCGGTTGACGAGGTGCTGGGCCAGGATGATCTGACGCTCTTCCCGCCGCAGCAGGCGCAGATGCTGATGGCATCCGGGCGCCAGGTCATAGAGCGCAACCGGGTGCAGACCGAGGAGGAGTACCTGACCCTGCCCGATGGCGAGCATGTGTTTCTCGCAACCAAAGGCCCCTTGCAAGACAGCGAGGGGCAGGTGATCGGGATCTTCGGCATCTCTCGGGACATCACGGACTTCAAACGGGCCGAGGCCGACTTGCGAGAGCGCGAGGGACTGTTCCGTGCCTTGGTGGAGCAATCCCTTGCCGGGATCTACATCATCCAGCAGGGTCGGCTCTGCTACATCAACCCCTGTTTTGCCCGACTGTTTGGCTATGACACCCCGGGGGCGCTGATCGCCGTTGGCCAGTTACACGCCCTTGCCGCTCCCAAGGACAGCACCAGGGTCGCCGAGCTGGTGCACGCGTGCGAGCAGGACGCGCGCGATATCCACACCCGCTTCAGTGCCCTGCATCAGCACGGGGAATCCCTGGAGGTCGAGCTGTACGGGCGGCGCGTCGACTACCTCGGCCAGCCCGCCATCATCGGCATTCTGCTCGATGTCACCGAACGGGAGCAGGTTGAACAGGCCCTGACCCGCCAGGCCAGCGAGCTGCGCCAGCAGAACCATGAGCTGGAGCGGTTCAACAAGGTGATGGTGGACAGGGAGCTCGCCATGCTGGCCCTCAAGCACCAGATCAACGGGCTCTCCCGTCAGCTCGGAGTGCCGCCCCCCTATCCCCAGGCCCCCATGCCACCGGAGGATCTCCCATGATGAGCTGGTCACCCCTGTGGCATGTGCGCCCCTCCACCCAGCGCTGGGGGATCTCCCTGCTGGCCGTGCTGCTGCCCGTTCTGATGTTGCAAATCCGGGTCCAGCTGCCCATCGCCTTTGGCGAGCGACCGCTGCTGGTTCTCTTCATGTTGCCCATCATCGTTTGCGCCCTGTTGGGGGGCTTGTTGCCAGGTCTGCTCTGCACTCTGATCACCGCCCTGGTCACCAGCTATTTCATGCTCCCCCCCATCTATTCACTGAGTGTCGAGGCTGGCCAGGATCTGGTGCAATGGTGCCTGCTCATCGCCAACGGTCTGCTCATCAGCGTGCTCAGTGCCGCCTTTCATCGCGCCCGGGCCAGAGAGGTCCTGCGCTGGCAGGAGCTGATGAACACCCAGAACCAGTTGCAGCAGAGCGAGAACCGCTTCCAGGTCACCTTCGAACAGGCAGCGGTCGGCATCGCCCTGGTCTCCCCCGATGGACACTGGCTGCGTGTCAATCAGCGGCTGTGCCACATCCTGGGCTACCGGGCCGACGAGCTCACCGGGATGACATTCCAGCAGTTGACCCACCCGGACGATCTCTACCTCGATGAGGCCCATGTGGCCCGGGTGCTGGCGGGAACTATCCCCCACTACACCCTGGAAAAGCGCTACCTGCATAAGGGGGGCGAGATCATCTGGACCACTCTGACGGTGGCCCTGGTGCGCGACGCCGAAGGCAATCCCGACTACTTCATCTCCATCATCGAGGACAACCGGCAGAACAAGGAGACCGAGGAGGCGCTGCGCCGCAACGAAGCCATACTGCGCGAGTCCCAGCGTCTCGCCAAGATAGGGAACTGGCGCTGGCGCGTGGCCGATGACAGCCACTTCTGGTCACCGGAGATCTATCGCATCTATGGCCGGGATCCGGCCCTCCCCCCCGCCGTCTATCCCGAGGTCAGAAAATACTTCACCCAGGAGGGGTGGCACACGGTGGCCCAGGCCGTCGAGCGCTGCAGGATGGACGGGCAGCCCTACGAGTGCGATGCCGAAGTGATCACGGAGCAGGGGGAGACCGCCTGGGTCATTGCCCGCGGGGCGGCGCTCAGGGACAGGGATGGCACCATACTCGAGCTATACGGCACCGTGCAGGACATCACGGAGCGCAAGCTCGCGGAGCAGCGCCTGCAACACAATCAGCAGATGGCGCTCGATACCCAGCGTCGTGCTCGCCTCGCAGCTCTGAACCTGATGGACGACGCCATCAGTGCACGGGTGCGCGCCGAAACCGTCAGCAGCGCCCTGCGCGAGAGCGAACAGCGCCTGCTGATGGCCCAGGAAGGGGCCCATGTCGGCATCTGGGAATGGGACATGGTCAGCAACCGTCTCTTCTTCTCGCCGGAATGCGCCCGCCTCTATGGCCGCAGTGCCGAGGCGCTCGGCGAGCTGGCCGCCTGGCAAGCCTGCCTGCATCCGGATGACAGGCCCCGCATCGAGCAGTTGCTGGCGGAGCAGGCGGTCAGCGGCGCCCCCGTCGAGCTGGAGTTCAGGATCCTGCTGCCAGATGGCGGCATCCGCTGGCTGGTGAGCAAAGGGAGCGTCTATCGGGACGCCCAGCAGCGGCCCGTGCGCCTCCTTGGCATCCATCTGGACATCACCCAGAGCAAGCTGGCCGAGCAGCAGTTGCGCCAGTTGTCCCTGGCCCTCGAACAGAGTCCTGACGGCGTCTTCATCACCGACACCCGGGCGCGCATCGAGTACGTCAACCCCGCCTTCCTCGCCGCCAGTGGTTACCAGCAGCACGAGGTGATAGGCCGGACCCCGTCCCTGCTGCGCTCTGGCCTCACCCCGGATGCCAGCTATGTCGCCCTGTGGGATGCCATCAACCACGGCCAGCGCTGGCATGGCGAATTCATCAACCAGCGCAAGGATGGCTCCCACTACCAGGTACTGGCCACGGTGTCGCCGATCCGCCAGGAGAGCGGCGAAATCACCCACTACGTCACGGTCCAGGCCGACATCACCGAGAAGAAGCAGCTCGGCGAGGAGCTGGACCAGTATCGCTACCACCTGGAGGAGATGGTCAACGAGCGCACCCGGCAGCTGGCCCAGGCCCACCAGCGGGCCGAAAGCGCCAACCACGCCAAGAGCGCCTTCCTTGCCAACATGAGCCACGAGATCCGCACCCCCATGAACGCCATCCTGGGGCTCACCTATCTGCTCAAGCGCGACACCCGGGATCCCACCGACCTCGAACGGCTGACCAAGATAGACACTGCCGCCCAGCACCTGCTCAGCATCCTCAACGACATCCTGGATCTCTCCAAGATCGATGCGGGCAAGATGACGCTGGAGCTGACCGATTTCTCCCTCACCGCCATGCTGGACAACGTCCGCGCCCTGATGAACGACCAGGCCAGGGCCAAGGGGCTCACCATAGTGACGGACATCGGCGATACCCCCGCCTGGGTGCACGGCGACATCACCCGCCTGCGCCAGGCCCTGCTCAACTATGCGACCAACGCCATCAAGTTCACCGAGCAGGGAACCGTCACCCTGCGCGTCAGGCTGGCCCGCCCCCTCACCACCGGCTACCTGCTGCGCTTCGAGGTGGAAGACACCGGCATCGGCATCACCCCTGCACAGCGCGAGAAGCTGTTCCAGGCGTTCGAACAGGCGGATGTCTCCACCACTCGCAGATATGGCGGCACTGGCCTTGGCCTTGCAATCACCAGCCGGATCGCCGCCCTGATGGGGGGCGAGGTCGGAGTCACCAGCGAGCCAGGCCAGGGAAGCTGCTTCTGGTTTACCGCCAGGCTGTTCAAGGCAAAGGAGGACGCCCCTTCCCGGACCCCGTCCGAGCAGGGGAACCAACAGGCCTTGAGCTTCCCTCGCCACGCCCGGATCCTGCTGGTGGAAGACAACGCCATCAACCGGGAAGTGGTGCTCGAGCTCCTGTGCCACAGCGGCCTCGTCATCGAGACGGCCGTCAACGGCCAGGAGGCCCTGGCCCTCGTCAGCCAGCACCCCTTCGACCTCATCCTGATGGACATACAGATGCCGGTGATGGATGGCTACAGCGCCACCCGCGCCATCCGGGCCCTGCCCGGCATGGACAGGCTGCCCATCCTGGCGCTCACCGCCAGCGCCTTCGAGGAGGACAGAAAGGCGAGCGCATCGGCCGGCATGAACGATTTCATTGCCAAGCCCGTCACCCCCGCCAAGCTGTTTGAAGCCCTGCAGCGCTGGCTGCCCCAGGGCAAGGTCCCCGAGCTTGCCCCGGACGACAGCACTCGCCATCCCGTGACAGGCCCCCTTGCCCGCCTGCAGGCACACCCGGGCCTGGATCTCGACCAGGGGCTGGCGACCCTCAACGGCAATCAGGAGAAATACCTGGCCCTGCTTCGCTACTTCATCCATGAGCATGGCCAGGACATGGCGCGGCTGCACCGCCACTTGCAGGCCGGGGAGCACAGCGATGCAACCCGCATGGCCCACAGCCTGCGCGGCGTGGCGAGCACCCTGGGGGCGCGTGAGCTGTCGCGCCACTGCCTCGCCCTGGAGCAGGCCATCGCGGGCGGCGACACTGAGCCCACCGGACTCATGTCATCCATCGATGAGGAGATTGCCACCCTTTGCGCTCTGCTCGGGGACGATCTCGCCGCACCGACCACCGATCTGGTGCCCCTGGGAGATCAGTGGCGCCAGCAACTGCTGGCCCAGATGGAAGCCCTGCTGGTGCAAAGCGACACTGCCGTGATCCCCCTCTACGAGCAGTATGCCGGTCCCCTTCGCCTCATGCTGGGGTCTCGCAGCGACACCCTGACCAGGCAACTGAAGGCGTTTGATTTTGATGCCGCCCTGCTCACCCTGCGCCAGCATATGGCAACGGACGAGACCCACCCGGACGATCGGGCCCGCCTCCCCGAGGCGCCAGCCTGCCATCCGGGGCAGGTGAAGGGCGACAAAGGGTTGAATCACTGAATAAAGTCATGCATATAGTGGGGTGCCCAGAGGCGACGAGACGGCCTGCCGGGCCTGTCGTTTCCCCCGTCATGGGCCCCCGTTCAAGGCATGCCAACCCTGTTCCCGTCCGCCGCCCGGGCCAACGCCGGCGGCAGAACGACGTTTCTTTAACCGTGCTTTACATGGAGCAATGAGCATGTTGTCAAAGCGTATTATCCCCTGTCTCGACGTCAAAGATGGCGTGGTGGTCAAGGGCGTGCAGTTTCGCAACCACGAGGTGATGGGCGGCATTGTCGACCTCGCCCGCCGCTACGCCGCCGAGGGCGCCGATGAGCTGGTCTTCTATGACATCACCGCCTCGAGCGACGAACGGGTAGTGGACAAGAGCTGGGTAAGCCGGGTGGCGGAAGTCATCGACATCCCCTTCTGCGTCGCCGGCGGTATCAAAAGCGTGGAGGATGCCCGCCAGATCCTGGAATTCGGTGCCGACAAGGTCTCCATCAACTCCCCCGCCCTGGCCGATCCCACCCTGATCACCCGGCTCGCCGAGCGCTTCGGCGTGCAGTGCGTGGTGGTGGGTATCGATTCCTACTTCGATGCCGCCCTCGGTCAATATCAGGTCAAACAGTTTACCGGCGACGAGAGCCGCACCCGCACCACCACCTGGACCACCCTGGAGTGGGTACAGGAAGTGCAGCGCCGGGGCGCGGGGGAGATAGTGCTCAACGTGATGAACCAGGACGGCATGCGTCAGGGGTACGACCTTGAGCAGCTCAAGCTGGTGCGCGCCGTGTGCAAGGTGCCCCTCATCGCCTCCGGCGGCGCCGGGGCCATGGAGCACTTTCGCGATGCCTTTACCCTGGCCGACGTGGACGGGGCGCTGGCCGCCTCCGTGTTCCACAAGGGCCTCATTCCCATTCCCGAATTGAAACGCTGGCTGAAAAACGAAGGAGTCGCCATCCGTGAATAATCAAGCAGTAGACAATGCATTGCCGCTGGCCGAGCGCCTGGACTGGGCCAAGTGTGAGGGCATGATCCCCGCCATCGTTCAGCATTCCCTCAGCGGCGAAGTGCTGATGCAGGGCTTCATGACCCGCGAGGCGCTGGAAAAGACCCAGACCACCGGCCAGGTCACCTTCTTCAGCCGCAGCAAGCAGCGCCTGTGGACCAAGGGCGAGAGCTCGGGCCATGTGCTCAAGCTCGTCGCCATCACCACCGACTGTGATCAGGACTCCCTGCTCATTGCCGCCGACCCGGTCGGCCCCACCTGCCATCTGGGCAACCCCTCCTGCTTCGACGGCCACCCCGTGCCGCCGCTCGGCTTCCTGGCCGAGCTCGAACAGATCCTGGCATCACGCAAAGGGGCAGATCCCGCCACCAGCTACACCGCCAGCCTCTATGGCAAAGGCACCAAGCGCATCGCCCAGAAGGTGGGTGAAGAGGGGGTGGAAGTGGCCCTGGCCGCCATGGCGAAAGACAGAGAAGAGCTCATCAACGAATCCGCTGACCTGCTCTACCACCTGACCGTCTTGCTGCAAAACGAAGGCTTGGGTTTGAAGGATGTGGTGCAGCGCCTGCATGAGCGCCACACCAAATAATTATTGAATTCTGTTCAACAAAACGGGCCCTGTGGGCCCGTTTCATTTCATGATTGCCCCCTCGCCGGGGGATGGTATGCCCCGCGCCGCCCTCAGCCGATACGGGTCCAGAAGCTCATGTTGACCGAATGATGGTCAAGCAGGGTCAGGTACTCCCCTGCCACGTCGTTGTGCAGCCACTGCTGGCAGTAGGCTTCCACCAGCGACTGGCTGGGGGCCATCACCACGTCCGCATAGAGGCCGTCGGCGCCGCGCAGCAGGCAGTGCATGATGAGCCCGGATTGCTGGACAAGAAACTCGGACTCGACCCGCCGTGACAGGGCGAGCAAATCAGCCTCCGTCACCCCTTCCCTGAGCCTGAAAGTGGCAAACTCGACGCCCCCTACCCCTTGCATGTCGCCCTTGATGATCATCTTTTTTCTCCGTTGTGGATGGTCTGGAGAACCCAGCATAACGAAGGGCTACTGACAGCCTTGTGTCAGTCCTGAATGACCTTTTCGGCGCCACTGCGCCCAGGGGGAAACGCGTCCGACTGGCGCAGGGCAAGGTAATCGGCCAGGGTCGCGCCAGATGGTGCCCCTTCTCCCGGTCGGCACGACGCCAGGGTGTCGATGCGATCAACCCTGAAATCCCGGTAGGCCCGGCGCAGCGCACACCAGGCGCCGAGCGTCCAGCATCCGCCCCAGTAGAAGAGCCCGAGGGGAAAGAGCTGGCGTTCCGTCCTGCTGGCGCTGGCATCCCGGTAGCCAATGTGCAGCCAGTGACCGGCCGTGATGGCGTCGTGCAACCTGTCCCAGCGAGCGTATGCCGGCTGCGCCGTGGAATAGTCCGGCACCCGCACCACGGGGACGCGAGGTGCCCGAGCCTCCTTGGCGGGCAGGGCCGCCTCAATCTTGGCGAGCAGGGCGCGGGCCGGATCGGCCATCCCCTTGCCCGTCAGCACCGCCACCAGGTTCACCCCGGTGATGAGGGCCTCCAGCTCGGCCGCACTCAGTTGCAACGGGGCCATTTCGAACCCCTCGCTCAGCCGATAGCCCAGCCCGGCTTCCCCGTAAACCGGAATGCCCGCCAAAGAGAGATCGTCGATATAGCGGTAGATGGTGCGCTCCGACACGCACAGGCGCGTCGCCAGATCCCGGGCGGTCAGGGGTTGATGGGCCCGCAACAGGTTGGTCAGTTGAAACAGTCGGTCCGATTTTCTCACAGGCATCCTCAGGCTGGCAGGACATGGCGGCCATGGTAAGCCGGGACGGGCTCGAAAGGCACGTCTTGTTGGCTGGCGACCGCTACCGGCGAGGCCCTGTTTCTTTGCATCGCGCAACACAAAACGGGCCCGCAGGCCCGTTGATGGCGCGGTGCCTTTGTCGTCACGCCAACTGCTTGCGCAGCATGAATTTTTGCACCTTGCCGGTGGAGGTCTTGGGCAGCGGGGTGAAGATGATGCGCTTGGGGGCCTTGAAGTGGGCCATCTGCTCGCGGCAGAACGCGATGAGCTCGGCCTGGGTGAGCTCGCGCCCCTCCTTGAGCTTCACGAAGGCGCAGGGTACCTCCCCCCAGGTCTCGTCCGGCATGGCGATCACCGCGGCTTCTTCCACATCGGGGTGGCGATAGAGCACATCCTCCACCTCCAGGCTGGAGATGTTCTCCCCGCCGGAGATGATGATGTCCTTGGATCTGTCCTTGATCTCCACATAGCCGTCCGGGTGCCAGACCGCGAGATCCCCGCTTCGAAACCATCCCTGTGCCATCGCCTCCTCGCTCGCCGCCGGGTTCTTGAGGTAGCCCTTCATGACAATGTTGCCCCGCAGCACTATCTCTCCCAGGGTCTTGCCATCCATGGGGACCGGCTCGCCGCTGACGGGGTTGATGACCCGCATCTCCCCTTGCAGGGGGGAGGCCACCCCCTGGCGCGCCTTGAGACGGGAGAGCGTGGTGGCATCCTGCCCCTGCCAGCGTCTTTGCGGCTCGCACACCACGCAGGGGCCATAGGTTTCGGTGAGGCCATAGACATGGGTCACGGCGATCCCCATGGCCTCCATGCCGGCGATCACGGTGGCGGGCGGCGCTGCCCCCGCCGTCATCGCCTTGACGGGGTGGTCGAGTCCCTGCTTGAGGGCCGGATCGGCATTGTTCAGCATATTGAGCACGATGGGGGCGGCGCAGAAATGGCTCACCTTGTGTTCGCGCAGCGCCCCGTAGATGGCCGCCGCCTGCACGTGGCGCAGACAGACGCTCACCCCGGCGGTGGCCGCCAGGGTCCAGGGGAAGCACCAGCCGTTGCAGTGAAACATCGGCAGGGTCCAGAGGTAGACGGGGTGCTTGGGCAGCTCCCAGGAGAGGGCATTGTTGACCGCATTGAGGTGGGCACCGCGATGGTGATAGACCACCCCCTTGGGGTTCCCCGTGGTGCCGGAGGTGTAGTTGAGGGAAATGGCCTGCCACTCGTCCGCCGGCAGCCAGCCGGGTTCGTCCCCGTCCCCCAGGGCGATGAACCCCTCGTAGTCGAGCTCGCCGACCAGCTCCCCTTCCCGGTAGAGGGGATCGTCGATGGCGATCACCAGGGGCTGGCTGTCAATGAGAGAGAGCGCCTTTCGCACCAGGGCGCCGAACTCCCGGTCCACCAGCACCACCTTGCTCTGGGCGTGCTGGAAGATGAAGGCCATGGCGTCCGCATCGAGCCGGGTGTTGATGGTGTTGAGCACGGCGCCGCTCATGGGCACCCCGAAGTGCGCCTCGAACATGGCCGGCACATTGGGGGCGACGATGGAGACGGTGTCCCCCTCGCCAATGCCGCGACGGCGCAGGGCCGAGGCGAGCTGGCGGCAACGGCGTTCGGTCTGGGCCCAGCTCTGGCGCAGGGGCCCGTGGATCAGCGCCGGATAGTCGGGATAGACCCGGGCGACCCGCCCCAGAAAGCTCAAGGGGGTCAGCGCCTCGAAATTGGCGGGCGTCTTGCCAAGGCCGGCGTCGTACATGTTCTGCTCTGTCATCGGATCCTTCCTCACAGGGGCACAAAACGGGGTGGCTCTCGCGGTTCACCACGACCGGCATTGCGCCCTGATGCGGGACCAGGACGCCGGCTGGAACCGGATGAAAGGGTATCAAGGGGGCCAGATCCCAGGTATTAGCGAAACGTCTTAGGGGCCCTCGGCCCTGCTCTCCCTGTCGCCAATCGCCGACGCTATTTTTGCGCGGTCACTTTTTGCGCAGTCAGCCTCTGTCGCGATCCCGTGGCCCTTGCCTTGAGCCTGCGGCGCAAAATGCCAAGAATGATCCCAAGCCCTCAACGGGTATGAGTACGAGGAGAAGAGTGATGAACAAATCCATGTTGGCAGGTGTCGGGATCGGTGTGGCCTCTGCGCTGGCATTGTCGGCGGTCGCCAGCGGATCCCTGTTTTCATCAGAGCCCCAGTTTGCCGAGGTGCTGGCCAGCAAGCCGGTGACCGAGACCATCAAGACGCCACGTCAGGAGTGCCGCAACGTCACCCTGACCCACCGCAAGCCGGTGCAGGACGAGCACAAGATCCTGGGTACCGTGGTTGGCGCAGCCCTGGGCGGCGTGGTCGGCCACCAGTTTGGCGGTGGCAGCGGCAAGAAGGTGGCCACCGCCGCCGGTGCCGTGGCAGGGGGTTATGCCGGAAATCAGGTGCAGGGCAACATGCAGGCGGGTGATACCTACACCACCACGGAGCAGCGCTGCAAGACGGTGCAGGAGAGCAGCACCCGCACCATCGGCTATGACGTCACCTACCGCCTCGCCGGCCAGGAAGGGGTGGTACGCATGGAGAAGCAACCCGGCCCCACCATTCCGGTCAAGGATGGCAAGCTGGTACTGAGCAACGCGCAGGGTTGATACTCCGTTAGGAGCGCCCTGCCATGAGGAAGGCCCACCATGACGGTGGGCCTTTTTCATCTTCGCAACCCAACCTGTCTGCAACAGGTCTTCCCAACAAACGTTTTCTCAACAGAAAGGGGCCCGCAGGCCCCTTTTTATATTGAGAAGTCATTCTCAGTGGCGACCGAAGGGCCACCAGGACTTGTCGTTGTCCTGGATGTCGACCCGGGTCTGCTGCAGGGCGCCGGGCTGGCCCCCTTCCACCCGATCGAGGCTCACCCTGAACTGCTCGGTGGGCTCGACGAACCAGTCATCGATGATCAGCACCTTGACCGACTTGCTGCCCCCCTCGCCCGCGGCCCAGCTCACCGACTGACCGAACCAGGGCAGGAAATCCAGCCCCCAGCGCGCCGTGACCCCGTCAAGGGCCACCCGGGCCCGGGCCGGCTTGCTCAGATCGCCGCTGCGCACCAGGGGGATCTCGGCAAACCACTGCCCCTCGTTCACCGTGATACTGGCCTGAGCCAGCGAGATGGTGGACGGTGCCAGCTTGTCCTTGATGGTCACCAGGGTCTGGTGCTGATCCCCCAGGGTCGCGCCGCTCGCATCAAACAGCTCCAGGGTGAAGGTCTCATCCCCC
Source organism: Aeromonas sp. R7-5 (assembly GCF_040908015.1). Taxonomy (NCBI): domain Bacteria; kingdom Pseudomonadati; phylum Pseudomonadota; class Gammaproteobacteria; order Aeromonadales; family Aeromonadaceae; genus Aeromonas; species Aeromonas sp. R7-5. The sequence goes on from NZ_JBFOCZ010000026.1 coordinate 214,879, forward strand.
TCGTGCAGGGTGTCGCTCTTCACCGGAATGCTGATGGTCTGGGGCTCGCTCTGCCCGTCCGCCCAGTACAGGGTGCCGGTGAGGGGCGCCACATCGCCTGCGTCCGCGCTGCCGTAGACGATGCGATAACTCACGCTCGCCTCCCCATAGGTGCCATCGCGGCGCGCCACGCTCAAGGCCAGGGTGTTGCCCTCCTCCACGTTCGCAGCGGCGCTCTCGAGACTCAATACCCCGGCGGGTGGCTGCGGATACTGGATGGCCACCAGCACGGGATCGTGATCCGAGGCGCTGAAGGGCCCTTCGGATTTCGCCAGCTGGCCGCTGTACTTAGTGCCGTACTCGAAGAAGTTGCTCTCGGCGGAGTTGATGTGCCAATCCTCGATGCCGATCACCTTGGCCGCGAGACTCGGGTTTGCCAGGGCGTGATCCAGGTTGCCGAGCTCCCCTTCGTAGCTGTAGGAGTAGGTGTCGGTGCCATGGAAGCGGGTATTGAGGTTGATAAGACCATACCCCTTGCCAAGGGCGCTGCCGCTCTCCTCGAAGGGCTGACCCGCCAGAGTGGTGAAGGAGGCGCTCATGATCTGGCGCGCCTGGGCGGCCGGATCATAGTCGGTCAGCACCCGGATGGGATCCTCCATGCCATAGGCGTTCATGTCGCCGATGAGCAGCAGATCCCCGGCCAGATCCTTGAGCTGTTCCCCCAACACCTTGACGGCGGAGACCCGCAGCGCGTTGCAGTGACCCTGGCCATCCAGCGGATCGGCGCTGGCGTAGTCGGGGTAATCCTCGAAGCAGGCGGAGCCCTTGGACTTGAGGTGGTTGACCACCAGGGTCAGGGGCGCATCCCCCTTGGGCGAGCTGAAGCGCTGCACCAGCGACTCGCGCATCCCCTGATTGATGGTCACCGGCTTGCCGCTAGCGTCCACCGCCTCGGCCTGCTGCACCGGCAGCGCGATAAGGCTGGCGGCCCCTTGCGGGCTCACGCTGGCGGGTCGGTAGATGAGCCCCACCGTGATGGCGTCGGTGCCAATGGGCTTGCCATCCGGCGAGGCAATCCAGCGGTAGTGATCCGCCTCGTCCGGCTGGACGGCGTTGAGGGCCGTCACCAGGTTGGCGATGGCGGAGTTGTCGCCATAGCCGTTGTTCTCGATCTCCATCAGCCCCACCACGTCGGCATTGAGGCGGGTGATGGCGCTGACTATCTTGGTGCGCTGCAACTCGAACTCCGCCACCGTCAGGGCGCCCCGGTTGCTGCCGGTGGGGTTGGCATCGCCCCCCACCACCGTGGTGAAGAAGTTGAGCACGTTGAAGCTCGCGACCCGCAGATCCCCCGCCTCGGCGAGCTCGGGGGTTTCCACCCGATCCCAGCCACTGTGATCAATCTGGCTCGCGTCGATGCGGTTGCTGGCCACCAGCCTGAACAGGTTGTAGGAGTAACCAAGGGCCCCCTCCAGCCCGTTGAGCTTGTCGCCGATGCGAAGGTAACCGTCCTCGGCGTTGAAGCCGGGGAACCAGGGCAGCACACCGTCCGGCGCCTTGGCGTCCGTCTCCACCACCAGCTGGTTCTGCTGGTTGCGAAGGGCCCAGTCGCTCGCCTCCTGGCTCATGGCGGCAAATTTCTGGGTCGACTTGATGAGCGGCGAACCATAAGAGAGCACCAGGTTGTTACGCTTGCCGTCGTAATCGAAGCTGAAGTTGCGGGTCACCACCAGACTGGAGCCGGGCACCAGCCGTACCTGCATCCCCTCGTGACGCTCCAGCAGCTGGCTCAGGCTCTCGCCCGCCACCGGTAGCAGATCCACCGCAGCCGGCACAGCCCCTTGCGGCCGGGTCACCACCATCTCGTCGGCGTTGATCTGGGTCTGGTTGAAATACTCCTTCACCTTGCCAAAGACGCACACCTCGGCACCCGGCACGACGGCAGCGTTGGCCTTGGTGCTGTAGACGAAGAGGCCGTCGGAGGTCGCCGGATCACCGTCTCCCTGCTCATCTTGAATGAAGAAGCCCTTGTAGAGGCCGCTCACCACCTGGGTTACCACACCGCGAGTGGTATAAGCCTGTTCCGATTCAAACTTGCCAGCCGGCACCAGCGGGCTGCTGCTGCCCGGGCCCTGAATAGCGGGCACCGGTACCAGGCTGTCCACCGGACAGACGAAGGCGGGCGGCTGGGTGCCATCGCAGGGGCCATCGCCACTGCACCCCAGACCACTGGCGTCATCTTTCGGGGCCGCCACATATTCGAGCGCCGGATCGAAGGGGGCGGTTGCATCAGTGCGGCCGATGGTGACGGTGGCCTTGCGGCGCAGGGTCATGTCCAGGGTCGAGACGTTGCCGGAGACCCAGGCCGTACCCGGATCCATCCCTACCTGGCCGAAGCTGTCGATTACCTCGCTGCCGCGATAGAGCACCAGGGCGTCGTCACCGTTGAACACCAGGTTGCCGCTGGTCTGGGTCGTCTTGGCCAGGATCTCGGCATTTGCAGAGGGGTTGGCTAGCACCAGACTGGCCCCAGGGGCGAGGGTGCCTTGCAGCGCCAGGCTGTTGGTGGGGGCATCGGTGATGGGTTTGCCGTTGGCGTAGAGGGCCAGCCGATATTGGGAGAGATCGACGGCGTCGCTGCCGAGGTTGCTCAGCTCCACCGCCTTGTTGTTGCCGGACCCTTCCAGGTATTCGGTGATGAGCAGTTGCGCCTGTGCCTGTCCAGCGAGCGCCAGCCCGACGGCCAGCGCCACCAGAGAGTGTCTTCCTGACATGGTCAGTTTCCTTTTTTATTTGCAGATCATGTTATTGGCGCCCCGCACAAGGCGGGCCGCAGCACCTTGGATGCAGCCATCAACGGGAGGCATGTCAGCCCCCGGCCGAAACTGCGCGCCCACTCTGCCCCGTCAATGCCGGGGCTGCTGCGAGCTGGCTAACAATGACAACAAAATGTTGCGCCAAGGTGACGGGCAATACCCGAATGGGCAGTGTCTGCCATCACTGCGCAGGAAGTTGTCGCCACCCTCACCCCCTGCTGGCGGTCTCTGTCAGGAAGCGACATCGGCTCCGGGGCAGACGGGTGAGCATTACGCAGGCCTCTGCCCGGTACCATTTCGTGAACAGCGCCACTCACAGACACTGGATCATGGGCAAATCCATGGGCGCCATACCGGGCGCCGCCCCCTGCGTGGCCCGAGAAGGCAGAAAACCGGGGGTGGAACGCTCTCCTGGTGCTCTTGTGGAACCGGTTCCAGTAATGACAGAAATAACAAGAGAGGGGATGACACAAACGTTTGTTGCTTTTGCGCTCGCGAATAGCAATAGTTCTCACTTTCTTTTTTGACCGTCTCTATTCTCGAGGTGCTACAAGATGTTTCGTCACCCCCTGGCAAAGTTGCTGCTGCTCGGCCAGCTCGTCCTGGTGAGCTGGATGGCGCAGGCCGCCCCCCCCGTTGAAGTGGAAGATGTGATGGGCCGCAAGGTCTCCCTCAGCCTTCCGGCAAGCCGCATCGTGCTCGGTTTCTATCCCGAAGATTACCTGGCGGTGGCCGGTGAAGGCGGGGCCGAACGCCTGGTGGGCATGTCCCTGGGCTGGTTCATGAAGTCTCGTCCCGCCATCTGGTCTCTCTACGTGACCAGCCAGCCACAACTGGCCAACGTGCCGGACCTTGGCAACGTGCAGGATCAGAGCTTCTCCATCGAGAAGACCCTGGCGGTCAAGCCCGACCTGGTGATCCTGGCGAAGTGGCAATATGAGGCCCTGAGCGCCGACCTGCCACGCCTTGAGCAGGCGGGGATCCCGGTGGTGGTCATCGACTACAACGCCCAGACCCTGGCACAGCACATGGCGAGCACCCTGCTGCTTGGCAAGCTGACCGGCCAGGAGGCCCGTGCCCGGAAGATGGCCGACGAGTACAAGGCCAAGATTGACACCATCACCTCCCGCATCGCCGCCGCGAAGCGCACGCCGCCCCGGGTCTACATCGAGCTGGGTGACAAGGGCCCGGCCGAGTACAGCTACACCTATGGCAAGGACATGTGGGGCGCCATGGCCCTGCTGGCCGGTGGCAACAACGTGGCCGCCCCCTTCGTCGATCGCTGGGGCCCCATCCACCCGGAACAACTGCTGGCGAGCAAGCCCGAGGTGATCCTGATGGCGGGCTACGAGAGCGTGAGCAGTGCCGTCGCCATGCAGGTCGGCCAGGATGTGTCGGAAGAGACAGTGCGCCAGCGTCTGCAAGGCTTTGCCGCCCGTCCGGGCTGGCGCGAGCTGCCTGCGGTGAAGCAGGGTCGCCTCTACGCGGTCTATCACGGCGCCACCCGCAGCATCATGGATGCCGCCCTCATCGAGTTCATGGCCAAGGCCCTCTATCCGGACCTCTTCCAGGATCTCGACCCCCTGGCCACCTATCAGGCGTTCTACCAGCACTACCTGCCCATCCGTCCCCAGGGCACCTTCATGCTGGGCATTCATCAGCACAACGCGCACTGAGTGTCGGCCGGGGTCTCTCCGGCTCATTCCCTCCCCCACCCGGTGGAGAACCCACCGGCGACCTCAGGTTGCCGGTGGCAAAAACGATAAAAAACCACAAGACAAGATGGAGTTCACACGCAGATGACACTTTTCTCCCGCTATGCCAGCCTGGTGCTGGCAAGCCTTTGCTGCTTGTTTGGCACCGCACAGGCGAAAGTTGAAACCCTGACAGATGTGCTGGGACGGGAAGTCCAGGTCGATCTCCCCGCCAAGCGGGTAGTGCTCGCATTTTACTTTGAAGACTACATGGCCGTCGGTGGCGAACAGGCCTTCGATCGGGTCGTCGGCATCTCCCGCGAGGCCTGGGAAGGCTGGCGTCCTGCCAACTGGTCCCTCTTTACCGCCCATCGCCCCTCCCTCAAGGAGATAGCCGACGTAGGCGAGGTAGAAGTGCAGACCTTCTCGGTGGAAAAAGTGCTCGCCCTCAAACCCGACGTCGTCGTCCTGGCCGACTGGCAATATAAAGGCCTTGGCCAGGACGTGGCCCGTCTCGAACAGGCCGGTCTGCCCGTGGTGGTCGTGGACTACAACATGGAACTCCCCGCCAATCACAAGGCCAGCACCTTGCTGCTCGGCAAGATTGCGGGCACCGAGCCTCGCGCCCGCCAGCTCGCAGACGAGTACCAGCATGCCATCGACGAAGTACATGGCCGGATCGCCGCCGCCAATCTGCCCAAGCCCCGTTTCTACGTGGAGTTTGGCAACAAGGGGCCTGACGAATATGGCTTCAGCTATGGCAAGGGCATGTGGGGTCCGCTCGGCCACCTGGCTGGCGGCGACAACATCGCCGCCCCCTTTGTAGAATGGTACGGCCCCATGAACCCCGAGCAGGTTTTGGTCTCCAAACCCGAGGTCATCTTCCTCACCGGCACTGAATCCACCCAGAACCCCACCGCCGTGCTGCTGGGCCAGGGAGTCAATCCCGCGCTCGCTCGGGCACGGCTCCAGGCCTTTACCGAGCGTAAAGGTTGGGCGAACCTGCCAGCGGTGAAGGAAAAGCGCATCTATGGGATTTACCAGGGCGCCTCCCGCACGCTGCTCGATTACACCATGGTCCAGTTCATGGCCAAGGCGCTCTATCCGAGCCTGTTCAAGGAGATGGATCCGCTTGCCAACTACCTCGACTTCTATCGGCGCTATCTGCCGGTCAAGGCAGACGGCACCTTCGCTATCGCTCTTTAACCTTCAACCTTCGTGGGCGCCTCTTGTGGCGCCCGTTTCAGGATTGTCACCATGAATGATTTGGCTGCCCTGCAGCAGACCCTCGCCCGGCAGCGGCAACGGGAGCGCCGTCGCTGGCACTGGCTCCTGCTGCTCGCCCTGATCCTGTGCATTACCCTGGTGCTCGACATCGCCACCGGCCCCTCCCTGCTGGCCCTGCACGACGTGATCGATGCCTTGATCGCCCCCGCCCAGGCCGATCCCATGACCCGCACCATCGTCCACGACATGCGCCTGCCCATCGCCCTCATGGCCCTGGTGGTCGGTGCCTCCCTCGGTCTTGGCGGTGTGCAGATGCAGACCCTGCTGGACAACCCCCTCGCCAGTCCCTATACCCTCGGGCTCGCGGCGGCGGCGGGCCTTGGCGCGGCGCTGGCCCTCTACACCGGCGGCCTCGGGCTTCCTCCCCTGGTGGCCATCCCGGCCGGTGCCTTCATTGTGTGCATGTTTGCCGCCTGCCTGCTGTTTGGGCTGGCCATGATGCGCCATGTCAGCAGTCAGACCCTGATCCTGGCGGGCATCGCCCTGCTGTTCCTGTTCCAGTCCCTGCTCTCCCTGCTGCAGTTCCTCTCCTCCCCCGAGCTCAACCAGCAGATCCTGTTCTGGCTGTTTGGCAGCCTGATGCGCACCACCTGGGACTCCCTGATCATCACCGCCGTCGTCACCCTGATCTGCACCCTGCTCATCTACCGTGACGCCTGGGCCCTCACCAGCCTGCGCCTCGGGGAAGCCCGCGCCCGCAGCCTCGGGGTCAACGTCGACAGACTGCGCATGAAGACCCTGGTGCTGGTCGCCCTGCTCACCGCCACCGCCACCAGTTTCGTCGGCGTGATCGGCTTCGTCGGCCTGGTGGCCCCCCATATCGCCCGCATGCTGGTGGGGGAAGATCAGCGCTTTTTGATCCCCCTCTCCGCCCTGTGCGGCGCCTGCATGCTCTCGGCGGCCTCGGTGCTCTCCAAGTCCATCATTCCGGGGGCCCTGTTCCCCATCGGCATCGTCACCGCGCTCATTGGCGTGCCCTTCTTCATCTGGTTGATCCTCGGCAGGGGGCGTAAACGTGCTTGAAATATCCCGACTTTCCCTCTCCCTCGGCCAGCAGACCTTGCTGCGGGATCTCAGCCTCACTCTGCATCCGGGTCAGGTCCATGTGATCATCGGCCCGAACGGGACCGGCAAGACCTCCTTGATGCGCACCCTCTTTGGTGAACTGACCCCGGACAGTGGCGACATTCGCCTCGGGGACCAGAGTGCCCGCCAGATGACGCAGGCCAGGTGGCGCCAGCAGTTTGGCTACATGCCCCAGAACATCCAGCTGGAGCTGGATCTCAGCGTCATCGAAGTGGTGGTGCTGGGGCGCCTCGACAGTCTCTCCATGCGCCTCGCGGACGAGGATATCCTGGCTGCCGGCCGCGCCCTGCAGGCTCTCGGGATCGCCCATCTGGCGGATCGCCCCCTCTACTCCCTGAGCGGCGGCCAGCGGCAGATGGTGCTCTTCGCCCAGGTGCTGCTGCGCGACCCCCGCATCATGATGCTGGACGAGCCGGTCAGCGCCCTGGACCTGCACCACCAGATGCAACTGATGGAGCACCTGTGCCAGCAGACCCGGGAGCAGCAGTGGATCACCCTGGTGGTGCTGCACGATCTCAACCTGGCCGCCCAGTTTGCCGATCAGCTGATCGTGCTGGCAGGGGGAGATCTGCAGGCCTTCGGCCCCCCCGCCCGGGTGCTCGACGCGGCCCTCATCGAGCGCCTCTACCAGGTGCCGGTGGAGATAAGCCACGATCAGCATGGCATCCCCTTCCTCAGAACCCTGCGAAAGACATCATGACACAGTGCTGCGCCATCCCGGCGCCCACCGCCCCACGCGCTGGCGGGAGGCGACCATGAACGGCGCCTCCTACTGGCGGGACTGGCAGGGCATGAGCCCGGCCGCCCGCCTGCTCATCACCAATGGGCTCGCCTTCAACCTCGGCTTCTACATGATGATGCCCTTCCTCGCCCAGCACATGGGCAGCGGGCTCGGCCTGGCCGGCTGGGCCTGTGGCCTCGTCATGGGGATGCGGGTCTTCAGCCAGCAGGGGCTCTTCCTGTTGGGCGGCACCCTTGGAGATCGCATCGGCTACCATCCCGCCATCGTCTGGGGCTGCCTGGTACGATCCTTGGGCTTCGTGCTGCTAGGCTGGGCCGAGTCCCTGCCCATCCTGCTGCTGGCCGCCGCCCTCACCGGCTTTGCCGGGGCCCTGTTCACCCCCTGCGCCCAGGCCTACCTTGCCAGCGAATGCCACAACCCGAGCCAGCGTCAGCGCGCCTTCGCCCTGCACAATCTGGCCAGCGAGGCGGGCATGCTGCTCGGCCCCCTGGTCGGCCTCACCTTGACCCAACAGAGCTATACCCTGACGGGGATCCTGGCGGCGAGCCTCTTCGCCCTGCTCGGAGTGCTGCAATACCGGGTGCTGCCCAAACGCCCGGTGAGCAACCAGAGCCCCCGTGGCGCCATCTTGCGCCAATGGGGGGAGATAGTGCGCCAGCGCCCCTTTATGGGGTTCACCCTGCTGGCAGGCAGCTACCAGATCCTGTTCCACCAGCTCTATCTCGCCCTCCCCGCCCATATCCAGAGCCTGCCGGACGCCACCCACCTGCTCGGCGGCGTCTTCACCCTCTCGGCGGTGATCGGTGTCGTGCTCCAGCTCCCGGCCTCCCGCCTGGTGGAACGCCGCCTGGGGGTGCCGCTCGCCATGGGGCTGGGGATAGGCATGATGGGCTTGAGCTATCTCGCCCTGCCCCTGCTGGCACCCTGGCCGACGGCAGGCGTGTTGACGCAGGTGGCCCTGCTTTCCTTGGGCTCCATCCTCTGCTTCCCGCTCTTCGCCGCCCAACTGCCCCGCTACGCCCCCCCTGAGCAGCTCGGCAGCTACTACGGCTTCTATGCCAGCGCCGGGGGCTGCATGGCGCTCTTTGGCAACCTGATCATCGGCTTTATGCTGGGGGATGCGGGCAGCCGCCCCGCCACCGCCATCTGGTGGCTGCTGGCCCTCGCCGGCCTGCTGGCCGGGTTTGGTCTCTATACCCAACTGCGCAAGGATGGCCAGGTTCAACCTGCTCCCCATCAATAAACAGGGCGGCCAAGGCCGCCCTGTTTTATTCCCTTTTCTCCCCCTTCCGCTCTCTGCCTTATCCGGCTAAACCGGCTTCAAGACCTTGTCAGATACGCGAGCAAGCTCGGCTGTACTCGATGAGCAAAGCAACATCGGACATTCACGATAGCAATAAAAAGGACGCCATCGGGCGTCCTTGAAGAGGAAGACAGAACAGGGTCAACTCCCCAGATGCAGCGCCAACCACACCGCCAGCGGGATCACCAGCACCGAGAGCGCATTGCCGCCGAGCACGATGCTGGCCACCTTGTCGGGCTGGCACTGGTACTGCTCACTGAGGATGTAGTTGAGCACCGCCGGGGGCAGCGCCACCGACAGCATCAGGAGTGGTATCCAGTCAGGTTCGAGGGGCAGCAGCCAGACGGCGAGCCCCAGGGAGAGGCCCCCCGCCAGCAGGTAGAGCAGGTTGCACTTGATGGCCAGCCCCAGATGATCCAGCTCCCCTTCCATCAGCCGGATGCCTAAGGCAAACAGCATCAGGGGCACCGCTATCTGGCCGAGCAGGGTGGCGCTGGTCACCAGGTATTCCGGCAGCGGGATATGCAGGTTGGCCACCAGCAGCCCGGCGAAGGCGGCCCAGAGCACGGGGCTTCTCAGCCAGAGCCAGCGGGAGCTGCTGGCGGAGAGGATAAACATGCCCACCGAGAAGTGGAGCAGGTTGGAGAGCACAAAGAGGATGACGATGGCGCCGAGCTGCTGCTCGCCAAAGGCGAGCACCATCAGCGGAATGCCGAGGTTGCCGGTGTTGCGAAACATGGCGGGCAAGATCAGCGCGGCTCGCTCTATCTCCTTGAGTTTGAGCAGGGAGAGCAGCAAGCCGGGCAGCAGGATCACCAGGGCACCGGCCCCCACAAGGGGCAGGTGCGCCGCGAGATCCAGGGGGTATTTCACCAGGGCCGAGAAGACCAGCGCCGGGGTAAAGAGCTCGATATTGGCCCGGTTGACATAACCCAGGGCCCCGCCCGGCCGCAGCCGCCCATAGAGAGCGCCAAGGCCCACCACCGCAAACACGGGAATGACGATATTGAGCAGGGCGCTGAACATGGGTATCCCGTTTACAGTTCGCGGGCCGGGCGTCCCATCAGCACCACGGGGTCCAGCGTCACCTCCTGGCTGCCGTTGCTGACCCAGAGCTGGCCGTCGGAGATGGTACAGGTGAGCTGCATGGTGCGCTCCACCATGGCCGCCAGGGGCAGGGTCTGGCTGTCGGAGAGTTCGATGACGCTCAGGTTGTCGTGCAGACCGAGCTTGCCCTGGTTCTGCTTCCACCAGACGCTGGTGCCACGACCGCCATAGAGGTAGAGCACCACCTGGCGAGAGCGGTTGCATGCCTTCTTGAGACGGCGCTCGTCCGGCTGACCCAGCTCAATCCAGAGTTCAATCTCGTCGGAGTAGTTCTTGCACCAGAGCTCAGGCTCGTCGTCGGCAGAGAGCCCCTTGGTGAACTCCAGCCGCTCGGCGGCATGCCAGGCGAAGGCCGCGAGGCGGATCATCATGCGCTCGTCGGTCTCGGAGGGGTGACGGGCCAGGGTGAGGGAGAAGTCCTGATAGAGATTGCGATCCATGTCAGACAAGCTGATCTGGGCCTTGAAGATGGTTGCCTTGAGCGCCATAGAAGTCGTGAATACCTGATAAAAGAGAAGGGGGCGGACATGCCGGGCGTCAGTGTAATCAAAATGGCCGCCGGGTTCGACCGTCTTGCGCTCCCTTTACCCCATCAGGGGTGGGCAAGTGCTTCAGAAGACACAAAAAACAAATGCCAGTCGTGAGACTGGCATTTGGCGGCATGAACGAGAGTGACTCACTTCTCGGCGGACTTGACCCCGAAGGCATTGAGCAGCAGGCAGCAGGTCACTGCCACTGCCACGAACCCGCTCAGGAAGATAAAGGGCATGGCCCCATACCCCAATACAGTCCAGATGGTGTGTTCAAGCAGACTCATAGTGTGTCCTTCATCCAGTGAAATGGGTGTCCCTTTCGTGACGGGGTCGCCCCCGTTCCTGATGAGACTATTTGACCTCAACCCGCGCCTGAGTCCTATGCCACCAAAGTAATAAATGGGGCACCTGTTTGCGCCAGATCAAGGTTTTACCCCTCACCGCCCCGTTTTTCTTCGCGCCCCCGCCCCAAACCGGAAAGGTACGCCCAACAAAAAGCGAGGCGACCTTGGGGTCGCCTCGCTCGATGCATGCCGTCGAGAGCCATCAGTAGAAGGTCTGCTGCTCCGCCGCCATCGCTTTCAGCCGCGCACAGGGGGCGAAGCGGTCGCCAAAGCGCTTCTGATGGTGCTCAAGACGCCCCACCAGATAGTCGATGCCGAGGCTGTCCATGTAGCGGAACGGACCGCCCAGGAAGGGAGGGAAGCCGATGCCGAAAATGGCGCCGATATCGCCGTCCCGGGCCGAGGTCACCACGCCGCCATCCAGGGCCATGGCTGCTTCGTTGAGCATCAGCAGCACGCAGCGCTCGGCGATCTCCTGCCTGGCCAGTTTGGCCTGGGGCTTGACGCCCAGCACGTCGTAGACGCTCGCGTCCACCGTCTTCTTGCCCTCCTTGCCGGTGAGCTTGTTGCGCGGGGCCGCCTTGCCATAGAGATAGAAGCCCTTGCCGTTCTTGCGCCCCTTGCGATCGTCTTCCAGCAGCTTGTCAAAGGCCTTGGGCGCCTGGAACTGCTCGCCACCCAGCTCTTTTTCGAGGATGGGGGAGATCTTGGCCCCCACGTCGATCCCCACCTCGTCCAGCAGGGTGATGGGGCCGACCGGGAAGCCGAAGTCGAGCAGAGCGCCGTCCAGTACCTCCACCGGCTCCCCTTCCAGCACCAGGCGCGCCGCCTCGTTCATGTAGGGCGCCAGGATACGGTTGACGTAGAAGCCGGCCTCGTCCTTCACCACGATGGGGGTCTTGCCCTGGGCCCGGGCGAAGGCCAGGGTGGTGGCCACCGTCTCGGCGCTGGTACCCGCGTGGGGAATGATCTCGGCGAGCGGCATCTTGTCCACCGGGCTGAAGTAGTGCAGCCCCACCACCCGCTCCGGATGCGTCGCCGCCGAGGCGATCTGGTGGATGGGCAGGGAGGAGGTGTTGGAGGCAAACACGGTGTGCTCGCCGCACTCGCGCTCCACGTCCTGCACCATCTGGTGCTTGAGGTTGATGTCCTCGAATACCGCTTCCACCACCATGTCCACCCGGTGGAAGCCGGAATAGTCCAGGGTGCCGGTGAGCAGGCTCATCTGTTTCTCCAGCTCACTGCGCAGCAGTTGGCGACGCTTGAGTTTCCTGGCGAGGAGGTCGTAGCTGTAACGCATGGCATTGCCGATGCCGGCGCTCGCCACATCCTTGATCCGCACCGGTACCCCCGCCTTGGTGGCGGTGACGAAGGCGATGCCGCCCCCCATCAGGCCGCCCCCCAGCACGGCGGCATGACCCACCTTGCGCGGCTCGGCCCCCTGATAGCTCACCTCTTTCTTCATCTCCGTGGTGGCGAAGAAGAGGGAGCGCAGGGCGGCGGATTCCGGCGTCATCACCAGCTCGCCGAAGTGGCGGGCCTCGGCCTGCAAGCCGGCCTGCATCCCCTCCTCCACGCCGATGCGCACCACCTCGATGATGCGCTCCGGCGCCGGGTAGTTGCCCCGGGTCTTGGCCTTGACCCCCTTGCGGGCCTGATCGAACAGCACCTTGCGACCAAATTTGTTGGTCTCCAGCACCTTGCCCTGCAGATCCCGTTTCAGGTGGTGGCGCGGCTTGCCCTTCTTGGCAAGCTTGATGGCGGCCTCCAGCAAAATGGACGGGGGCACCATGTCATCCACCAGCCCGAGCTTCCTGGCCTGTTTGGCCCGCACCTGCTTGCCGGTCAGCATCAGATCCAGTGCCTTGGCCACCCCGATGAGGCGCGGCAGGCGCTGGGTACCGCCGGAGCCCGGCAGCAGGCCGAGCTGCACTTCCGGCAGGCCCAGCACGGTTTTACCGTGATCGGTCACCACCCGGCCATGACAGGCGAGCGCCAGCTCCAGCCCGCCGCCGAGGCAGGGGCCGTGAATGGCGGCGATCACCGGGATCCCCAGGGCTTCGATCTCGGCGAACACGTCCTGTCCGGCCCGGGACAGCGCTTCGGCATCCTGGGCGCTGGTGCAGGCCGCCAGCATGGCGATGTCGGCCCCGGCAACGAAGGAGTCCTTCTTGCCGGAGACGATCACCAGGCCGATCAGATCCCCGTTCCCCTTTACCTCGGCCAGCAGAGTGCGGATCTCGTCCGCAAAGGAGGCCTTCAGGGTGTTCATGCTCTCACCGGGCACATCCATGGTGAGGATGCCGATGCCGTCTTTGCGAATATCCAGAGAAAAAGTCTTGGCACTCATCATTCCACCTCCAGCACCATGGCCACACCCAGCCCACCCGCCGCACAGGCGGTGTTGAGCCCCAATCCCCCACCCCGGCGCCGCAGTTCATGCAGGGTCTGGGTGATCATGCGCGCCCCGGTGGCGGCAAAGGGGTGACCAAAGGCCAAAGAGCCGCCGAGCACGTTGAACTTCTCCATGTCCACCTCGCCGATGGCCTGATCCCGGCCCAGCTTGTCACGGGCAAATTCGGCGCTTGCAAACATCTTGAGATTGGCCAGCGTCTGGGCGGCAAAGGCTTCGTGCATATCGATGAGGGTCAGATCCCCAAGGGTGATGCCGGCACGGTCCAGCGCCAGCGGCGTGGCATAGGAGGGGCCCATCAGCATGTCCTGCCAGACATCGATGGCGGAAAACGCGAAGCTGCGGATGTAACCCAGCGGCTCCAGACCCAGCTCACGGGCCCGCCCTTCACGCATCATCAGCACGGCGGCGGCGCCGTCGGTAAGCGGAGTGGCGTTGGCGGCCGTCACCGAACCGTGGGCCCGGTCAAAGACCGGTTTGAGCTTGGCGTAACTCGCCAGATCCGAGCTTTCACGGATGTTGTTGTCCCGCTCCAGCGGCGACTTGTAGGGGGGCACGTGGGCGGTGAACACCTCACCACTCAATTTGCCCTGCGCCCAGGCTTCGGCCGCCAGGGTGTGGGAGCGGTGGGCCAGCGCATCTTGCGCCTCGCGGCTGATCTGGTGGGTCTTGGCCATCTGCTCGGCAGTCTGCCCCATGGAGAGACCGGTGGAGTACTCGGCCACGGCCGGGGGAACCGGCAGCAGGTCCTTCAGGCGCAGACGGCGCAGAATATTGAAACGCTGCTGGAGGTTGCGCGCCTTGTTGAGATCCACCAGGGCGCGGGCCAGAGACTTGCTGACCCCGATGGGCAGCACGGAAGAGGAGTCGGCACCGCCGGCGATGGCGATGTCCACCGTGCCGGCCATGATGGATTCGGTGACATTGGCCACCGCCTGGAAACTGGTGGCGCAGGCGCGCGACACGCTATAGGCATCGGTGCTGACACTCATGCCGGTGCCGAGCACGATCTCCCGGGCGATGTTTGGCGCTTCCGGCATCTGCACCACCTGGCCGAACACCAGCTGGTCGATGAGCTTGGGGTCGAGATCGGTGCGGGCGAGCATCTCGCTCACCACCAGTTTGCCCAGATCCACCGCAGGCACGCCGTGAAAAGCGGTGGCCTGCTTGGCAAAGGGGGTGCGCAGACCCGCCACGACGGCTATCCGTTCGCCCTGGCGAGTCGTCAGTTTCAATGGCTGTTTCATCCTGGCTCCTTGGGTTAAAAAGGCAGAGGTCTGACCTCATTGCGCCACATCTTAACAATCCAATCACAACTTTCATACGGCTGATTGAAACTAAATTGTCCCCATCTTGCCACCCTCCCTCGCCCTTGTGAGCCAACTGGGGTATAAAAAGATCAACTTCCATAAAAACAACGGGTTTATCGCATGGCAGCGGCCGAGTTCAGAGCACTTGGAGACTATCTGGGCAGCCAGATCCTGGGACAGGGCCCCCTCATCGAGGGGCTGCTGATCGCCCTGTTATGTGAAGGACATGTGCTGATCGAGGGGGCCCCCGGTCTTGCCAAGACCCGGGCGGTCAAGGCGCTGGCCGGCGCCGTGGAGGGGCGCTTTGCCCGCATCCAGTTCACCCCCGACCTGCTCCCTGCCGATCTCACCGGCAGCGAGGTGTTCCACCCGCAGGATGCGAGCTTCGTGTTTCAACCCGGCCCATTGTTCAACCACCTGGTGCTGGCGGACGAGATCAACCGGGCGCCGGCCAAGGTGCAGTCCGCCCTGCTGGAGGCCATGGCCGAGCACCAGATCACCGTGGGCAAGAAGAGCTGGCGCCTGCCCTCCCTCTTCATGGTCGCCGCTACCCAGAACCCCATCGAGCAGGAAGGGACCTATCCCCTGCCGGAGGCCCAGCTCGATCGCTTCTTGCTCAAGCTGCTGGTGGATTACCCCAGCCCCGCCATGGAGCTGGCCATCCTCCAGCTCAACGCCCGCGGCGACGCCCTGCCGACGCCGCCGGTCACCCTGAGCCAGTCCGACCTGCTGGAAGCCCGCACCGCCGTTCAAGGGGTACAGATGCAGGGGCGCCTCGAGCACTATCTGGTGCAACTGGTGTGCGCCACCCGCCCCGGCAGCGGCCTGTGCCCCGAGTTAGACCCCCTGGTCGCGGTGGGAGCCAGCCCCAGGGCCAGCATCGGCCTCGCAAGAGCCGCACGGGCCCGGGCCTGGCTCGCCGGGCGCGACTTCGTATTGCCCGAAGACATCCAGCAACTGGCGCCTGCCGTGCTGCGCCACCGCCTCATCCCGAGTTATCAGGCGCTGGCGGACAACCTCGATAGCGAGGCGCTCATCGCCCTGCTGCTGGATGCCATTCCATGCCCCTGAGCCGACCCCCACAGGCAGCCCTATCGCCATGACCCCCGTCGCCGAGCCCCGGGATCACCCCGACATCGCCCTCACCCTCGAGCGGCTGCTGGCGGTGCGCCTCTGGACGCGCCAGGGCGAGCGTGCCCGCATTCATCAGGCGGCCCAGGGGCGTATCGGGCGCCAGCCCGGGCTGCATTTCAGGGAGCTTCGCCTCTATCAGGCCGGTGACGAGGTGCGTCACATCGACTGGCGGGTCACCGCCCGCCTCGGCCGCCCCCACACCCGCCTCTACGGGGAAGAGCAGGATCAGGCCCACTGGTTGCTGCTGGATCTCTCACCCGCCATGTACTTTGGCTCCCGCTCCCAGCTCAAGGCCCGCCTTGGCTGCGAGCTGGCCGCCGCCCTGCTCTGGCAGGGGGAGAAACAGGCCAATACCTTGATCTGCCAGGGCGCAGCCCCCCACACAGAGCACCAGCGCGGCTCTCTCATGCCTCTGCTGGAAGCGCTCTGCCGCCATTACGAGGCAGGGCTGGATCGCGCCCCCCCGCCCTGGACGCTGGCCCAGACCCTGGCACGACTCACCCTGCCTCACGGGGCCAGATTGACCCTGATAAGCCATCACCAGGCACCGGACCAGGCCCTCTGCCAGCAGTTGCAACGCCTTCGCCTGCGCCACGATATCCACTACTGGCAGATCCGCGATCCCCTGGAAGCCGCCCTGCCCGAGCAGGGGCAGCTGGCAGTGCAGGCAGGCAGACACAGAGGTTGGCTCGCGGGAGAAGATCCCCGCTTTCGCACCCGCTATCAGAGTGCGGCCGACGAACAGGCCGAGGCCTGTCGCCAGCAGTTACTGCCCCTGGTGACGCGCCTCTATCGCCTCGACAACGGCGCCACCCTGCAACGCCAGTGGCAGGAGGGCGGATGCCGTCTGTTTTGAGGGGGGAGCAGGGCGTGCCCGCACCGGATGCATATCGCCAGCCCTCGTCCAGCGAGGCCTTGCAAGCCATCCGTGCCGAGCTGCGCGACATCCACCAAGGCCCCGCTCTCGAGCCTGCACAGGATCCTCGCCTGATGGCCCTCGGGGGGCTGCTGATCGCGGCGATCGCCGCTTGCCTGATCGCCACGACGGCCCTCACCCTGTTGCGCCAGCGCCGCTGGGCGCACCGGATAGACTGGCAGGCAGACGATCTCGTCCCCAGGCTGCAGGATGCCCTGCGAGAAGCGGCCATGGCCCGCTGGCCCGAGGCGGCCCCCCTGCAAGGGGAGGCCTGGCTCGCCTGGCTGGACAGCAAGGGGGGGAGCGATTTTTCCCGGTTTGCCGCCCAGTGGCCACTCTGGCTCTATGGGGGCAGAGTGCCCGATGAGGCGCAGCGCAAAAGATTGCGCCTCGCCTATCTCGCCTGGGGGCGACGCTGCGTCAGTGCGCCGCGATTCCCGGCAAGCAAGCGAGGGGCCCCTTCCCCGGAGGGTACGCGATGATCCTCGCCTGGCCCTGGTTTTCCCTCGCCCTCGCCCTGCCGCTGCTGGTGCGCTTCGGCCTGCCTCCCATGAAGGGGCGCAAGGGAGGAAACCGGCTCGTTCACGGAGGTTTTCCCCTGCTCCAGCCCCAGGCGGGGCAACCCTTGTGGCGCATGATGCTCTGCTGGTGCGCCCTGGTACTGGCCCTGTGCCGCCCCCAGTGGCAGGAGCCCCCGATCATTCACTACCAGAGCAGCCGTGACCTCATCCTGGCGGTGGATCTCTCCGACAGCATGCGCACCCAGGACATGCTGGATGACGGAGAGCAAACGGACAGGCTTGCCGCGGTGCGCCAGCAGATAAGCAACCTTGTCGCCTCCCGCCCGGGGGATCGCATCGCCCTGGTCGTCTTTGCCGATCACGCCTATCTGCTCTCCCCCCTCACCCAGGAGACCGGGGCCCTGCTCACCCTGGCCAGGGAGCTCGATTTCGATCTGGTGGGGCGCACCACGGCCCTGGGGGAAGCCATCCTGCTGGCACGCCAGCACGCCGACCCCACCCGCCCCACCGCCCTGCTGCTGGTGACGGACGGGCGCAATACCTCGGGCAATGCGGATCCCCTGACCGAGGCCAGGCTCGCCGCCAAAGCCGGCATCCGTCTCTATACCCTGGGGGTGGGCGCCGACCCCGACACCTTCGCCGCGCCCGCAGGGGACGCCGATCCCAGTGCCGAGCTGGATGAAGCCCTGTTGCAGCAGCTGGCGACGCTGGGAGGAGGCCGCTATTTTCGCGCCCGCAACCGGGGCGATCTCGCCGCCATCAACCAGGCCATCGACACCCTGGAGCCCCTCGCCCGGCCCCAGACCCTCTCTCGGCCCCACCAGGAGCTCTACCCCTGGCCACTGGCCCTGGCCTGGCTGCTGCTCTGCTGGCCAGCCCGCTGGCACATCCCCCTGTCACACAGGCCATCCCATGAGTAGGCAGGTCATGATGGTGGCACCATGGAGCTGACCTTGCTGCGCCCCTTCTGGTTGCTGGCCCTGCTCCCCTGGCTGTGGCAGGGGTGGCGCCGCCGCCGCGATCCTGGCTTGCTCTCCCCGGCCATGCAGGCCTATCTGCTGCCGAACCGCCATCGGGCCATCCCCTGGCGCTGGCTTGCCTGTCTGCCGGTCATCCTCGCGCTCTCGGGCCCCGCCCTGCGCCAGCAGAGTCTCCCCATGCCGAGCCCGGCCCTCGATATCTGGCTGCTGGATCTCTCCGACTCGATGCTGGCACAGGATCTGGCGCCGGACCGGGCAACCCGGGTGAGGCTGGGATTGCAGGAGATGCTGGCCGACATTGCGCGGCAGGACGCGGCCCATCCTATCGCCCTCATCCTGTTTGCCGGGGATGCCTACCTCGCCATGCCTCCCACCCGGGATCATCAGGCCATCGCCCTGCTGCTGCCGGACCTGCGACCGGCCATCATGCCTGTCCAGGGCAGCGCCCCCGAGCGCGCCGTGGCCCTGGCCCTCACCCTGATCCCGCCGGGCCAGTCCGCCCGTCTGCTGCTCGTGACCGACGGCCTCTCCGGGACAGCGCGCGATCGCATCGCCGCCCTCTGGCCCTGCCTCAACGACCTGTTCTGCAAGGCAGGCTCGGCCCCGCGGCTCGACATCCTGCTGGCCAGCGGGGGCAAGGAGACCCGGCTGCCCGGCGTGGCTGCCGAGCGCTGGCAGCTCGGCAGCCCGATCGGCCACACCTTGCCGGCGCCCGACGAGGAGGCCATGACCGCCCTTGCCGCCAACACCGGAGGCAGGCTGGCCTGGCTTGATTCCGGCCTGCCCCGCTTTGCCCCCCTGCCCATGGGCCAGGCCCTGACGCAGGGGCAATCCCGGGATCTCGGCCCCTGGCTGCTTATCCCCTTGCTCCCCCTGGCGCTGCTGGCGCGGATCGGCGCCCACTGGCTGCTGGTGATCCTCGTCATTGGCTTCGCGCCCCCTTCCCTGCAGGCGGCCTCCCGACAAGATGAAGCAGGCTGGCAGGCTTATCGCCAGGGACACTATCGGGAAGCGGCCAACGCCTTCCAGGATCCGGTCTGGCAAGGCAACGCCTGGTATAGATCCGGGGATTACGCCAGGGCCGTCGCCGCCTATGGCAGGGCAAACAGCGCCACCGCCCACTACAACAGGGGCAATGCCCTGGTCTGGCTCGGGGATCTTGCCGCCGCGGAGCAGGCCTATCTGAGCGCCCTTCGCCTTGAACCTGGGCACAGGGATGCCTTGCACAACCTGGCCCTGCTGCGGGCCAACCCGCCGCAGTCGGCGCCCTCGGCAAATGCCCCGGCGCAGGCCGACACTCCCGACCCCGCCCGCGCCTCAGAGGCTCCCCGCCCCCCGGCGCCCCCCGTGCTACTGCTGGAGCAGCGTCTTCGCAAGGAGGCCCTGCGCCGCCCCCTGATCAAGGTGGAGGAGCCCTGGTGATCCTCGTGCTGCGCTTGCTCTCCCCCCGGCTCGGCTGCTGGCTGCTGCTCGCCCTGTGCGCCATGCGGGCGCAGGCCGCACCTGTCGAGGCCGAGCTGTTGCCGGGGGCGAGCGAGCGCGACTGGCTGCTCGTCATCGAGGCCGACGGGCTGCACCGCGATGAGGATCTCAACCTGCAACCGCTGCTGCGCCAGTTTGCGGTCGGGCGGGTCAGCATCCAGCGGGTCAGTGCCCAGAGCCGCAGCCTGACCCGCTGGCAGATCCCCCTGCACCTGCTCGATACCAGCCCGCGCCAGGTGCCCTCCCTGCCCCTTGGCGCCGATCTCACCCCCTCCCTGGCGGTACCGACACGTTCCCTGGACGGCACCCTGATACCGACACAAGACCCGGTATTCTCTCCGGTCGAGCTGCAGGCCCGGGTGCTCCATGAGGGGAATCTATATCCCGGCCAGCCCTTCATCTATGAGCTGACCCTCTGGCTGCCTGCCAACCTGGAGGCCCCCAACCTCGGCGAGCCCATCACCCCGGCCTTTACCATTCGCCGCCTTGGCGAGGACCGCTGGGACTCTCCCGCCAGCCCCGGCCTGCCCGGGCGTCTCACGCGAAAATGGCTGCTGCAGGCCAAAGGGCCCGGGCTCCATCCCGTCGAATCCCCCCGCTTTCAGGGGCGGTTGCCGCCCCAGGACCAGGCCGGTGCGACCGCGCCGGGCAACGCGGGGGATCTGCTGTCCGCCAGGGCGGCGACCCTATTCATCAAGGTGGACAAGGCCCCCCTGGAGCCGGTGGCGAGCAGCCTGGTGTTGCGCCAGCAGTTCAGCCCGGCGCAGGCCAGGGTGGGTGAGCCGGTGATCCGCACCCTCACCCTGGTGATGGAAGGGGGGGATGGCAACCGCCTGCCCCCCTTGCCGGCCCCGCCCCTGCCCGCCGGCCTCTCCATGAAGCCGGACGGCGAGCAGCAACAGGAGCGATTCGTGGCCGAGGGGGCGCTACGCTTCGAGCGCCAGTGGCGCCAGGCCCTGACCGCCGACGAGGCGGGGCGCTATGTGCTGCCCCCCCAGACCCTGCGCTGGTTCAACACCCAGAGCGGTCGCATCGAGGAGGCGCGCCTGCCCGCACATCTTCTGGTGTTCACGGCAAGGGAGAGCGCCACTCCCGCCTCCCCCACACCGGGGACCCAGTATCTCTATTGGGTGCTCCTGGCCATCCTGCTGCGGGCATTCATGCGCCGCTGGCCGCGCTGGCGCGCCTTCTATCGCCTGCAACGGGCCCTCGCCACGGGCTCTCCTGACGAGGCCAGGGAAACCCTGCTGACCTGGGCCGTCCTGCGCTGGGACACCCCCTGTCTGCATCTGGCCAGGCTGCCCTGTCACCGCGACCCCGCCATGGGGGCGCTGCTGGACGACCTGGATCGGGCCTGTTTTTCCCCCAAGCGAGTCCCTGGCGAACACCTGCCCAGACAGGCGCTCGCCAGGGAGTTGTGCACCTGGGAGAGCTTTGCGATAGCCTATGGTCTTCGAATACTGGCGTGGATGCGTGCATGATGCGCCCCTCATGAAACAGGACACCCCTTTATGGCGTTAGGTTTTTTCAGAAGAAAAAGGGCCGGCACGGGAAAGGATCCCTGCGCTTCTCCGGTCTATGGGGAGATGGCAGATAAACAAACCAAGTACGAAGCCCTGGTGCACGCCATGCACGGGGACATCTACCGCTACGCCTACTGGCTGTGCCGGGATCCGCAAATCGCCGAGGATCTGGTGCAGGAGACTTTCCTGCGCGCCTGGAAGGCGATAGATACCCTGCTGGACGACAAGGCTGCCAAGGCGTGGCTCATCACCATATTGCGGCGGGAGAATGCCCGCCGCTTTGAGCGAAAGCAGTTCGATCTCGTCGACCTCGACGAGCACCCCCTGCGGGATCAGGGTGTCCTGCCAAGCGAGCAGGAGATGGAGCACGAATGGCTCAGGCGCCACATCGCCCGCCTGCCTGCCGAGTATCAGGAGCCGCTGCTGCTGCAGGTACTGGGGGGATTCAGCGGGGAGGAGATCGCCGAGCAACTCGGCCTGAACAAGAACACCGTCATGACAAGGCTGTTTCGCGCCCGCAACCAGATAAAAGAGGCCATGGAGTCTGCGAAACAACAAAGAGGACACACCAATGGATGAGCTTGAATTTCGCCGCCGGGCCATCACTCACCCCTCGGACAGGGATCCCGCCTTCTTGAAAGCCGCCGAGGCGTCACCGGCCAATCGCAAGCATCTGGACGAGATGCAGCAGCTCGAGCGCCAGGTGCGCAGCACCCTGGAAGTGGACGTACCGGCCGGTCTTGCGGAGCGGATCCTGCTCAGGCAGGCGATGGCAGCCGAAGAGGAGCAGGTGGTCCCGCTGCCCGTCACTCCTGCACGCACGCAATGGCGCGCTCTGGCCATCGCGGCCTCGGTCGCCTTCCTGCTCGGCATGAGCACCCGCTGGATCAGCTGGCCTGTGGCACCGGACACCCTGTCGCTGGCTCAAGTCGCCATGTCCCACGTTTATGGGGAAGAGCCCTTCATTCATGCGGTGGATGAGCGGGTCAGCCTGCACACCATCAACGCAAAAATGGAGAAATATGGTGCCACCCTGAGCGAGATGCCGGGCATGAAGGTAACCTATGTCAACCACTGCGCCTTCTACCAGGGACCGGCCCTGCACATGGTGCTCCAGGGCAAAATGGGACCGGTCACCCTGTTCCTCGTCCCCAAGCATCTGCCACTGACGATCCAGTCCGATTTTGCAGACGGGACCCTCAAGGGGGAGATACTGCCGCTCAAGGGGGCCAACATGGTGCTCATCGGAGACATGCAGGAGCCCCTCGCCCCGGTTGCCCGCCAGCTTGAGTCACGCCTGCACTGGTCCATTTAACAGACCTTGACCCAAGCTGACTCGTCCTCCGCCTCAGCCACATCACAGGCAGACATCCTCATTGTCTGCCTGTTCATCCCCACATCCCCGCATGTTCCCGCCCATTGCCCGCGCGAAGTCACATTTCTACCATTTATTTTAAATGACGCAAATGGCACCATTTGTGCTTTATTTATCCAATAATAGATAAATCAGCCTAATAAAACGGCAAGTTAAAACAAATGATTAACACAATGGAAACTTTTATGTATTCTGCTGTCACTGGTCTGATTTCTTACCTCCTACCAGATCCATAGAATCACGCCAGCAATGAATGGGAAGAAGCTGACATAACAACAGATCATGTCGTCAATAGCCGCCAAAGAGCCGCGATGTCGACAGAAAATCTGCTTACAAAGAGAGAACACTATGACAACTGCCTTTTTCAAGAAAAGCCTGATCGCTGCGGCCGTGACCCTGGCCAGCACCCAGACCTTCGCCGCCGCGTTCCAGCTGAACGAGCACTCGGCCTCCGGTCTGGGGCGCGCCTACGCAGGTGAAGCAGCCATCGCCGACAACGCGGCCGTGCTGTCCCGCAACCCGGCGGCCATGACCACCTTCGACAAGATGGCACTGTCTGTATCCGGCACCTATATCAAGCCCGACGTGGACGTGGCTGGCGACATCTATGCCGGCCCCACCAAGCTGGCTCCGTCCAGCGAAAGCGACATCGCCCCCGATGCCTTCGTGCCGGCCACCTACTTCATCCAGCCCCTGAATGATCAGTGGGCCTGGGGGATCGGCCTCTTCTCCAACTACGGCCTCTCCACCGAATATTCCAAGACCTTCGCGGCCGGTGCCGGCGCCGGTGACACCGAGCTGCTGACCTTCAACATCAACCCCAACATCGCCTATCGCATCAACTCCAGCTTCAGCGTCGGTGCCGGCATCAATGCCGTCTACGCCGCCGCCGAGCTGAACCGTTATGCCGGTGCGCTCTCCGCCGCCATTCCGGGCGCCAACTCCGATACCCGTCTGGCTCACCTGAAGGGCGACACCTGGGGCTTTGGCTGGAACGTCGGCACCCTGTACGAGATCAACGACAACAACCGTCTCGCCCTGACCTACCGCTCCCAGGTGGACTTGAGCTTTGACGGCGACTTCCAGGGTGCCACCTCCGGCAACCGCGTCGTCGATGGCAACCTGAAGCTGGATCTGCCGGCCCAGGCCGAATTTGCAGGCTACCACCGCCTGAACCAGCAATTCGCTGTCCACTACTCCGTGAACTGGACCGACTGGAGCGCCTTCCAGGAGCTCAAGGCCACCAGCAGCAACTGCGCAGGCGGCGTGTGCCTGCAAAAAGACGAGAAGTTCAAGGACTCTGCCCGTTACGCCCTGGGTGGTACCTGGTACGTCAACCCGTCCTGGGAAGCCCGTATCGGCTTCGCCTACGACAACAGCCCCATCGAGCCGGAATACCGCAGCCTGAGCATTCCTGACTCCGACCGTATCTGGTACAGCGCCGGTGCCACCTACCACATCAATCCGGACATGAGCCTCGACTTCGGCATGGCCTATCTGGACGGCAAGGAAGTGGACGTGAACGAAGGCCTGCGCAACCACAGCGATGCGCTGCGCTGGAAGGGCACCTCCCATGGCAACGCCCTGCTGGCTTCCGCCCAGTTCAACATGAAATTCTGATTTTCATGTCATCATCGAGAGCGCCTCTGGGCGCTCTTTTTTTATCCAACTTCGCCATCTGAGCGCACAGCTGTAGTAAACAACTGTACTCTTTTCTTT
Source organism: Aeromonas sp. R7-5 (assembly GCF_040908015.1). Lineage (NCBI taxonomy): Bacteria > Pseudomonadati > Pseudomonadota > Gammaproteobacteria > Aeromonadales > Aeromonadaceae > Aeromonas > Aeromonas sp. R7-5. The sequence continues at coordinate 239,143 of NZ_JBFOCZ010000026.1, forward strand.
TTTTATCAAACTGTTATGGGTATTCCTTTCAGCATTTAATCCCGTTTTGCACCACGCTCCTCTCTCCCCGTTGCCTTGCTGGTCATACCATATAAAATCCCGGCCCCAACCGAATAACAGAATGAACACCCAGTTCATCCCGAGGAAAGACCATGCATCCGACGTTCAAACCCTCCCTCATAGCCCTTTTGCTGCTGTCGAGCCAGGTGCAGGCTGCCGGCTTCCAGCTCGCGGAGCAATCCGCCACCGGCATGGGGCGTGCCTTCGCGGGTGAAGCCGCCATCGCCGACAATGCCAGCGTGCTCTCCCGCAATGCCGCCGCCATGACCCGATTCGATACCCTGGCCTTCTCCGGCGGCGTTATCCACGTGCACCCCGACGTCAACATCGAGGGCACCACCCGGGTGCCTACCCCCCAGGGGCCGGTCAGTCTGGATGCCGGAGCCCACGACATTGCGGGTGACGCCTGGGTACCCAACGCCTATCTCATCGTGCCCCTCAACGAGCAATGGCGCCTCGGGCTTGCCGCCACCTCCTATTACGGACTCGGGGTCAAGATGCCGGACAACTACAACGCCGGTCACTTCGGCAACGTCTCCGACATCAAGACAGTGGATCTGGGGGCCTCCCTGGCCTATCACATCAACCGCATCTGGTCCGTCGGGGCCGGTCTCTCCGCCATTCAGGGGGAAGGGGAAGTAGGCGGCACTTTCCCCTCCAACAACCAGATAGCCAAGCACTTGAAAGGGGATGGCTGGGCCATGGGCTGGAACCTGGGCACCCTGCTTGAGTTGTCGCAGGCAACCCGCGTCGGTCTCTCCTATCGCCACGACGTGACCCTGACCCTCTCCGGTGACGCCATCGGCATCGATCAAAGGGGCCAGCCCTTCACCGATACTGGCAGCCTGGATCTGCCCTTGCCCGCCACCGCCGAGCTGGCTCTGTTCCATCAGCTCACCCCGGCCCTGGCGCTGCATTCGAGCATCAACTGGACCAACTGGAGCAAGTTCGTGCAGCTCGAATCCGAGCTCGACCACCACGGCACCATGCACATCAAGGAGGAGCACTGGGAAGACAGTTGGCGCTATGCTTTGGGGATGACCTACCAGCTGGCCCCCCAGTGGCAACTGCGCTCCGGTATCGCCTACGACCGCAGCCCGGTCCCGGCGGATCGCCGCACCATCTCCATCCCCGACTCGGATCGGGTCTGGTACAGCGCCGGCGTGGGCTATCAGATTGACCGCCACCTCTCGCTGGATCTGGGGCTGACCCTGATCGACGGCAAGAAGGTGGACGTGAGCGAAACCATGCAGCTCAGGCCGGGCATCCCCCAGACCACCTCCACTTTCAATGGCACCTCGGAAGGGGATGCCTGGCTCGCCGGCCTGCAGCTCAACTACCTGTTCTGACACCCCGGGTTTCCTGACAAATAGTATGCCAGTTGTTGACCTTCCCGACCGGTCGGCACTGGCATAGTGATCCGCTTCACCATAGAATCAAGCCTGTAACCACGGTGGAGAGATGCATGTATTCCTATGTAGCAAGGCAGCCCATTCTGGATCGGGAGTTGAACACCCAAGCCTATGAGCTGCTGTTTCGCGACAGCTTGGACAATGTATTTCCCTCCGTCTCCGCACAGCAGGCCACTTCCAGGCTGGTTGCCGAGCAGTTCTTGCAGCAGAACATCGATCAGCTCATCGGGGATCACCCCTGCTACATCAATTTCCCCCACTCCCTGTTGCTGGACGGATTGGCCGAATGCCTCCCCCGTGACAAGGTGGTGATCGAGATCCTGGAGGATGCCGAGCCCGACGATGCGCTGCTGGAGAAAGTGATCCAGCTCTATGGGCTGGGCTATCGGTTGGCGCTGGATGACTTCACCATGGTCTCAGACTGGGACAGGTTCCTCCCCTACATCCATATCATCAAGTTCGACCTGCGCAGTACGCCGCAACCCTGCATAGAGCACTTCATGGCGAATCATCGCCACCTGCCCCTCACCTATCTGGCCGAGAAAGTCGAGGATCAGGCCGAGTTCGAGCGGATGAAGCAGCTCGGCGTCACCCTGTTCCAGGGATTTTTCTTCAGCCGCCCCCAGATGGTGCAACAGCCCACCATACCGCCGGCCCAACTGGTGGTGATGCAGCTGCTCGAGGTGGTCAATCAGACCGAACCGGATCTGGACAAGATTGAGCAACTGCTCAACCAGGATCTCACCCTCTCCCTCAAGCTGCTGCGCTACATCAACCACCTCAAGCGCTTCCCCCAGCCCATCGCCTCGTTTCGCCAGGCCGCAAGTTCCCTGGGGCACGCCCAGCTCAAGCGCTTCGTCGCCCTGATCGCCGCCACCAGTGCGGGAAGTGAAAAGAGCGCCGAACTCCACCAAATGTCCCTCATCAGAGCCCGGTTCTGCGAACTGCTGGCCCAGACCCATGCGCCCGCAGAGCAGGCACAGCAAGCCTTTGTCACCGGCCTCTTCTCCCTGCTGGACGTGCTCATGGGAGAACCGCTGGATCAGCTGCTCGGCTCCATTCCCCTGACCGACGACATTCGTGCCGCCCTGCTCACCCGCAAGGGCAAGCTCGGATTCTACCTGGCGTTCTGTGAAGATTTCGAGAAAGCCGACTGGCAGCGGGTCGCCGCCAACACCGTCCGGCTCGGCCTCAACGAAGAGAAGGTCAGCCACCTCTATCTGAGCGCCACCGCCTGGGTCAACCAGCAGCTTCAGGCCATGGAAGAGCAACCGGTCCACTCCCACCAGACATGACAACGTCCCTCTTGAAGGGACGTTGTCATGTCATCAAGCCGCAGCAATCTCACCCACGCATTCAGCCTGCCTCGATGGCGATGGCCGTTGCCTCCCCTCCCCCGATGCACAGGCTCGCCACCCCTCGTCTGAGCCCGCGAGTACGCAGGGCATGGATCAGGGTCACCAGAATGCGGGCGCCACTGGCGCCAAGAGGGTGCCCCAGCGCACAGGCCCCGCCGTTCACGTTCAACTTGTGATGGGGAATGCCGCACCCGGCCATCGCCAGCATGCTCACCATGGCGAATGCCTCGTTCACCTCGAACAGGTCCACCTCCTCCACCGACCAGCCCACCCGGGCCAGCAACTTGTCGATGGCGCCGACGGGGGCACTGGTAAACCCCGCCGGCAAGGCGGCGTGACTCTGGTAACCCACTACCCTGGCCAGCACCGGCAATCCGAGCCGGGCAGCGCTCTCGCCCCGCATCAGCACCAGGGCTGCAGCTCCGTCCGAGATGGAACTTGCATTGGCCGCCGTGATGGTGCCGTGCTTGCTGAAGGCCGGCTTGAGGCCGGGGATCTTGTCGGGCCTGGCCTTGCCCGGTTGCTCATCCTCGGCCAGCAGCAGGGTGTGGTCAGCGGCCATGACGGGAGCCAGTTCCGCGGCAAAGGCACCGCTGCGCTGCGCCGTCAGCGCCCGCTCCAGGGAGGCGATGGCAAAGGCATCCATGTCGGCCCGGGTCAGTCCGCTGCGATCGGCACTCAACTGGGCGTAATGACCCATTAGATGGCCTTCGTAGGCATCCTGCAAACCGTCCAGGAACATGTGATCGAGCACGCTCTGGTGCCCCATGCGAAAACCGCTGCGCGCCTTGTCCAGCAGATAGGGGGCGCGGCTCATGCTCTCCATGCCCCCCGCCACCACGACCTCTGCCTCCCCCAGGCGCAGGCTGTCCGCCGCCAGCATCACCGCCTTCATGCCGGAGCCGCACACCTTGTTGATGGTGGTGCAGGGCACGCTGTCCGGCAGCCCCCCCTTGAGCGCCGCCTGACGGGCTGGTGCCTGGCCGACCCCTGCGCTCAGCACGTTGCCCATATAGACCTCATTGACCTGCTCCCCCGTCATCCCGGCCTGCGCCAGCGCGGCGCGGATGGCGCAGGCGCCAAGCTCGGGGGCGCCGAGCATGCACAGGGCCCCCTGGAAGGCCCCCATGGGGGTACGTTTGGCCGCCACAATCACGATATCCATCGATAGCACTCTCCTTGTTACATCGGGATAACATATGCCGCGACCGCGACAGGAACAAGACTTGCGGGGAAGTTGACGTTTGGGTAAGGTGCCAGCCTGCATTGACAACCAGATGGCAGCCAAGACAGCCCCATGACCAAATCCAGGGACGACACCCGCACCTTCAGCATCAGCGAACTGGCTCGCGAGTTCGATGTGACCACCCGCAGCATCCGCTTCTACGAGGATCAGGGCCTGCTCAACCCGACCCGCCAGGGACAGCACAGGATCTACAGCCGTCAGGACAGGGTGCGACTCAAGCTGACCCTGCGTGGCAAGCGTCTGGGCTTCAGCCTCGCAGAGATCCGGGAGTTGTTCGATCTCTACGATGCGGACAAGAGCAGCCGCTCCCAGTTGCAGACCATGCTGGGGCTGGTGGCCGACAAGCGGGAGACCCTGCAGCAGCAGCTGGAAGATATCCAGATGGTCCTGTTGGAGCTGGAGGCGGCCGAACAGCGTTGCCGCCAGGCCCTGGCACACCTCTCTCCCTGAGTCACGCAGACGGGCGAGGCGAGCGGGGAACACCGCCAGCAAATAGACACAAATGAAAGAGGGAGGCTTGAAGCCTCCCTCTTGTCATGCACGGTGGACGACCCGATATCAGGCCTCCTTGCTCCAGCGGTTCGGATCGTAATCCGGGCTGTAGCGATCGACGATGATGGCACAGGCCGCATCGCCGGTGATGTTGAGCGCGGTGCGGATCATGTCGAACAGACGATCCAGCGCGAACAGCAGCGGCAGACCCTCGATGGGAATCCCGGCCGCCAGCAGCACGGCAACCACCAGGAAGCTCGGGCCCGGCACACCGGCCTGACCGATGGCACCCAGGGTGGAGGTGACGATGATCGCCGCCCAGGCACCCATGGAAAGATCGATGTTGTAGACCTGGGCGAAGAAGATGGCGACCAGGCCGTAATAGATGGCATTGCCGCTCATGTTGATGGTGGCGCCCAGCGGCAGCACGAAGGAAGCGGTGGCGTTGGTCACCTTCAGATCGCGCTCGCAGGTCTCCATGTTGACCGGCAGGGTCGCCATGGAAGAGGCGGTGGAGAAGGCCACGATCTGCGGCTTCTTCATCGCGGAGAAGTACTTGCGTACCGGCGTGTTGGAGAAGAACGCGATCAGCAGCGGATAGACCACGAAGCCGAAGATGAGGATGGCGGCGACATAGACGACGAACAGCTTGAGCACCAGGGTCAGCACGTCGAAGCCGTAGGTGCCGATGGCGTCGGCCATCAGGCCGAAGACGCCGATGGGGGCGATCAGCATCACCTTGTTGATCATCCAGACGAAAGCGTCCACCAGGGTGTTGAGCCCGTCCACCAGCGGCTTGGCGCGCTCGCGGGGCTGCTTGGCCAGGGCGATGCCGAGGAACATGCAGAACACCAGGATCTGCAGGATGTTGGCCTCGTTCAAGGCGCTGAACACGTTGGTCGGGATCATGCCAAGCAGGGTGGCCACCGCATCGGGCAGTGCACCCTTGTCGGCGTAGTCGCCGGAGAACATGGCTGCAGTGGCGCCAAAGTCAACGCCCACACCAGGTTTGAACACCTGACCCATCACCAGCGCCAGGAACACCGCCAGTGCGGAGGTGCCGAGGAAGAAGGCGAGCGTGGTGACGCCAATCTTGCCAGCAGCGGGGCTGGCCCCCAGGTTGGCGGCCCCGGACAGGATGGCCACCGCCACCAGCGGGATCACCAGCATCTTGATCAGCTGGATAAACAGGGTGCCGAGCGGCGCAAACACCGTGGCTTGCTCTCCCATGAGCGCCCCGACCAGCGCGCCCAGCACCATGGCCACCACTACCTGGAAGCCGATGTTTTTGATTAATCCTTTTGTTAACACAGAATGTTCCTTTATTTAGCAATTACTCACACTTTTACAGCGTAAATGACCACCCAGAGCGTCAAATCCTCTCCATTGCTCTGGCGGTGCGCTTTATCTCATATTTGCGCCCCGTTTTACATCAGAATCCGTTAACGAAATGCATTGATAACTTTATGAGAAAGTAAAGCCTCAAAAGAGACACGGCTGTTTTTGCTCCTTTTACCATGACAACATCCAAAACAGTGTGCTACGTTGGCTCTGCAAACGTGCACACAGGGAAGAAAAGATGCTGAAAGTTAACGAGTATTTTGACGGAAATGTTAAATCTATCGGTTTCGAGCAAAAAGGCGAGAAAGCTACCGTTGGTGTGATGGAAGCGGGCGAGTACCTGTTCAATACCGCCGCCCCGGAGCGCATGACGGTGATCAAGGGCGCCCTCACTATCCAGCTGGCCGACGAAGATGAGTGGCACACCTACCAGCAGGGGGAATCCTTCGACGTGGCCGGTCACTCCTCCTTCAAGCTGGAAGTGAAGATCGCCTCCGCCTATCTGTGCGAGTTCCTCGACTGATGTATCACGGGCGCCATGGGATGCCGAGCGGTTCCCCCATGGCGCGTCTCTCCCGCGCCCATTTCCCTACCGCCATCACACCCCGCTATCTCCCCCCTTTTCAACGACTACAAAAAATTTACAATGTTTAGACGAAATCCATAATTGGAGTACGTCATGATCAGTGTCTTCGACATGTTTTCCATCGGGATAGGCCCCTCCTCCTCCCATACCGTGGGACCGATGCGGGCCGCCTGCGCCTTCATCCAGACCCTCAAAGCGAACGCACTCCTCTCCCGTACCGGACGCGTCGTCGTCGAGTGCTACGGCTCACTGGGCCAGACCGGCAAGGGGCACGGCACCGGCAAGGCCATCATCCTGGGATTGGCCGGATTTGAACCCGAATCCGTGGACATCGAGGCCATTCCCGCCTTCCTCGCCCAGGTAGAGCAGACCCAGACCCTCTGCCTTGGCGGCGAGCAACCCAGCGAATTTCCCCGCATCGGCGCCATCCTCTTCAATCGACGCAAGACCCTTCCCGCCCACTCCAACGGCATGACATTGCGCGCCTATGAGGGTGACACCCTTGTGTTCGAGCAGACCTACTACTCCATCGGGGGCGGTTTCATCATCGAGGAGAGTCACTTCGCCAACGCCCGGGAAGAGGCGGCCCGCTTCGATGCCGCCCACCCCATCCCCTATCCCTTCGAGAGCGGCGCCGAACTGCTGGCCCAGTGCCAGGAGAGCGGCCTCTCCATCTCGGGGTTGATGCTGGCCAACGAGAAGGTGTTTCGCTCGGAAGCGGAGATCAAGGCCGGGCTTCGCAAGATCTGGCAGGCGATGCAGGGGTGTGTGGAGCGTGGCTGCAAGAGCGAGGGTGTGCTGCCAGGCGGCCTCAAAGTCAAGCGCCGGGCTCCCGCCCTCTATCGCCAGCTCTGTGGCGAGACCAATTTCAACAAGGATCCGCTGATGGTGATGGAGTGGGTGGACCTCTTTGCGCTGGCCGTCAACGAGGAGAACGCCGCCGGGGGCCGGGTGGTGACGGCGCCGACCAACGGCGCAGCGGGCATCATCCCCGCGGTGTTGCACTATTACGATCGCTTCGTGCGCAAGGTGGATGACGAGCTGCTGATGCAGTACTTCCTCACTGCCGCCGCCATCGGCATCCTCTACAAGAAGAATGCCTCCCTCTCGGGGGCCGAGGTGGGCTGTCAGGGCGAGGTCGGCGTGGCCTGCTCCATGGCCGCTGGTGCCCTGGCCGAGCTGCTGGGCGCCAGCCCCGCCATCGTCGAGAACGCCGCCGAGATCGGCATGGAGCACAATCTCGGGCTGACCTGTGATCCCGTCGGTGGTCTGGTGCAGGTGCCCTGCATCGAGCGCAACGCCATGGGCGCAGTCAAGGCGATCAATGCCGCCCGCCTCGCCCTGCGCGGCACCGGCGAGCACAAGGTCTCACTGGACAAGGTGATCAGAACCATGTGGGAAACCGGCAACGACATGAAGACCAAGTACAAGGAGACCGCCCGGGGCGGCCTGGCCGTCAACATCACCGAGTGTTAAGCCGCTGTGATAAAGCCGCATATGGCACTCGAATACCCGGCATCGCCGGGTATTTTTTTGCAAAACGTTTGTCTGGCGCTTAACAAAATGGATAACCATCAAAATAAATTTTATACTCGCGCCACGAATTCAACAAAAATAGATCTGTTTCAACTTTTTTTAGGCATTGAACCGTTACACTGTGGTTATCCGGTTCCCTGGCCTTTGTGACGACAGACCCGTCCCATGGATCCCTTTTCTGCGAGTGGGCATGGCGCCCCCTTCTACCCTGAGGTAATTGTTACATGATCAGCGTTTTTGATATCTTCAAAATCGGTGTTGGCCCCTCCTCTTCCCACACTGTCGGCCCCATGAAGGCAGCCAAACAGTTCGTGGATGAACTGCGTGCTGGCGGCAAGATCCGTGACATCACCCGGATCCAGGTCGATGTATATGGCTCCCTCTCCTGGACTGGCAAAGGCCACCACACGGATACTGCCATCATCATGGGTCTGGCGGGCAACCTGCCGGAGAACGTCGACATCGACGCCATCCCCGAATTCATCTCCCGCGTGGAGCAGACCGGTCGTCTGCCCATCGGCCTGCACTGCCACACCGTCAGCTTCCCCAAGGGCGCCATGATCTTCCATGACGAGGCCCTGCCCCTGCACGAAAACGGCATGAGGCTGACCGCCTTCATCGAAGATGACGCCGTCTACAGCAAGACCTACTACTCCATCGGTGGTGGCTTCATCGTCGACGAAGAGAACTTTGGCAAGGGTGACAGCGGCGACATGTCCGTCAGCTATCCCTTCAAGAGTGCCGCCGAGCTCATCGCTCACTGCAGCCAGAGCGGTCTCTCCATCTCCGCCCTGATGATGGAAAACGAGAAGTGCTTCAACACCCCGGAAGAGATCTACAAGAAGCTCGGCAAGATCTGGACCACCATGCGGGAAGGGATCGAGCGCGGCTGCCGCACCGAGGGCGTCCTCTCCGGCCCGCTGCGCGTACCGCGCCGCGCCGCGCCGCTCTACCGCCAGCTGACCACCAACGAGAACCTCTCCAACGATCCCATGAACATCGTGGACTGGGTCAACATGTTCGCCCTGGCGGTGAGTGAAGAGAACGCCGCCGGTGGCCGCGTCGTCACCGCGCCGACCAACGGCGCCGCTGGCATCATCCCCGCCGTGCTGGCCTACTACGACAAGTTCATCCAGCCGGTGGGCCGCGACGAGTACACCCGCTTCTATCTGGCCGCTGCCGCCGTCGGCATGCTCTACAAGATGAACGCGTCCATCTCCGGCGCCGAAGTGGGCTGCCAGGGTGAAGTGGGCGTCTCCTGCTCCATGGCCGCCGCCGGCCTGACCGAGCTGATGGGCGGCAGCCCCGAGCACGTCTGTGAAGCCGCCGAGATCGGCATGGAACACAACCTGGGTCTGACCTGCGACCCGGTGGCCGGCCAGGTACAGGTACCCTGCATCGAGCGCAATGCCATCGCCGCCATGAAGGCGGTCAACGCCTCCCGCATGGCCCTGCGTCGCACCTCCAAGCCGCGCGTGTCGCTGGACAAGGTGATCGAGACCATGTACATCACCGGCAAGGACATGGACTCCAAGTACCGCGAGACCTCCCGCGGTGGCCTGGCCATCAAGGTGATGCAGGTTGCCTGCGACTAACGCCGGATCGCGATGACATGAAAAAAGCGGGATATATTCCCGCTTTTTTTTTGGTCGCGATTTAAGGGGCAGCGTTCGTGGATAAAGGGAGGCCGACAAGGGATAAAAAGAGACGGGCATATCACCTCCACCCGTTCGCCGTGACAGGAGAACGGGGGAGAGCTATTTCACGATGCGATCGGCCAGGGTGCCGACGGCCACCACGAAATAGGGGGAGCGATTCCAGTGACGCAGTACCCGGTAATTGTCATAGGCAAGGTAGCTTCGCCCGTGAATATCGTCAGGGCGGATGAGGGAGGCCTGCATGTCGACCACAGGCAGAGGTGAGCCGTCCTGCTGGCGAACCCCGAGGGCCTGCCAGGTCGCCAGGGACTTGCGGGTATCAAGCCCCAGCAAGGCGGGGTCCAGCCGTTCTGGCTCAGATAATTGGCAGCCGATCCAAATACATCCGCGAGATTGCCCCAGAGATCCTTCTTGCCGTCCCCGTCCTGATCCACCGCGTATCGCAGGAATGACGAGGGCATGAACTGCACCTGTCCCATGGCCCCCGCCCAGGATCCCTTGAAGTTGGCGGGGTTCACATGTCCCTGCTCCAGAATGCGCAGGGCATCGAACAACTCGCCTTTGAAGAAGGCTTCACGGCGACCGTCCCAGGCCAGGGTCGAGAGAGAAGAGATAAGGGGATAATGGCCGGTTATTTTGCCGAAATTGGTTTCAATTCCCCACAAGGCAACAATAAAGCGGGGTTGAACCCCATATTCCCGGCCTATTTTTGTGAGCAGCGGCAAATGCTGGCGATATAAGGTTTGGGCTTGCTTGACTTTCCATTCCGGCACCGCCCGGGGAATATATGTGTCCAGGGTCAGTTTGAATTCCGGCTGATTTTTGTCGTGCCTGATGGCGGCATCGACAAGATGTACATCCGCAAAGGCCGCACTCACCGTCTCGGGCAACATGCCCGCCGCCAGCGCCTGCTCTTTGAGGCTTGCCACGTACTGGTCAAAATCGGGGCCAGCCTGCACCGGCGATCCCGACAGGGCGCCTGACAACAGCAGTGCCAGCCGCCCCGCCTTCATCGTGCGCCCTTTAATTGCGCCTTGTGCTGCTCCAGCAGGTTTTCCGGTGGCGGTGGCACCTGCAGATAAAAGCCCTGGCTCTTCAGGGCGGCCATCACCCGCTCCGTGGAGGCCAGCCCCAGGGGCTTGGCCGGGTCCAGTTTGGTCATCAGGACCAGTTCGGGACGCCCGAAGGTACTCATCAGCACCTCGGGAACGCGGGAAAAGTCCTCTCTTCGTTCAATAAAGAGATAGGTCTCGGCTTTTTTGCGACTTTTATAGACTGCACACAACATGGAAATTGATATAATCCGACGGGTTTATTGCCTCTGGTGGTGGCAAACTATAACATCAGGAATTGAATAACAATAACGTATTACCGTCTCGGTTCGGGGAAGATTCATGGTTGAACGCGATAACGAATTGAAAGGGACCACCTTCACTATTTCTGTGTTGCATCTCAGCGATGGCAATCCGGCCCGGATCCGACAACTGCTGGAGGCCAAGGTCGCGCAGGCCCCCCAGTTTTTTAATTGTGCCCCCCTCGTCCTCAATGTGGAACGCCTTGAGGTGATCCCCGATTTCGAACAGCTCAGGGAGCTGGTCGAGTCGGAAGACTTCGTGCTGGTCGGGATCACGGGGGCGCGGGACGAGGCGATGAAGACGGCCGCCAAGGCGGCAGGCCTCGCCGTCATGGTGTCAGGCAAGAGCCGCAAGGCAGAACCTGAGCCGACGCCGCCAGTGCCTGAGCCCAAGCCAGTGGAGGCCGCACCGATTCCTCCGGTGCCAGCGCCCGTGGAGGCAAGCAAGGTCCACGTGGGCCCGGTGCGCTCCGGTCAGCAGATCTATGCAGCCGGCACCTCGCTGGTGGTGCTGGGCTCGGTGAGCCCTGGCGCCGAAGTCATCGCCGATGACAGCATCCATGTTTATGGTGCCCTGCGTGGCCGAGCCATCGCAGGGGCCAAGGGCAATCCCAAGGCCCGCATTTATTGCCAGCAATTGCAGGCCGAGCTGCTCTCCATCGCGGGCACCTTCCAGCTCAGCGATGCATTGCCTGCAGGCGTGATACAAGAGCCGGTCCATATCCGGCTCGACAATGAACAACTTCGTATAGACCGAATCAAATAGAGTTACAAGGAAGCGAGAATGGCGCGAATCATAGTCGTTACATCGGGCAAGGGTGGCGTTGGCAAGACGACAACCAGCGCGGCACTGAGCACCGGTCTGGCCCAGCGTGGCCACAAGACCGTGGTCATCGATTTTGACATTGGTCTGAGAAACCTGGACCTCATCATGGGTTGCGAGCGGCGCGTGGTCTATGACTTCGTCAACGTCATCAACGGGGAAGCCAACCTCAACCAGGCCCTCATCAAGGACAAGCGTTGCGAAAACCTGTTCATCCTGCCCGCCTCCCAGACCCGGGACAAGGATGCCCTGACCCGTGAAGGGGTGGAGAAGATCCTGGATCAGCTGGCGGAGATGCAGTTTGACTACATCGTCTGCGACTCCCCCGCCGGTATCGAATCCGGCGCCCTGATGGCGCTCTATTTCGCCGACGAGGCCATCGTCACCACCAACCCGGAAGTCTCTTCCGTGCGTGACTCGGATCGCATCCTCGGTATCCTGGCCTCCAAGTCCCGCCGTGCCGAGCGCGGTGAGGATCCCATCAAGGAGCACCTGCTGCTGACCCGCTACTGCCCGACCCGCGTCAACCGCGGCGACATGCTGAGCGTGCAGGACGTACAGGAGATCCTGGCCATCAAACTGCTCGGGGTGATCCCGGAGTCCCAGGCGGTGCTGCGCGCCTCCAACTCCGGCGAGCCGGTCATTCTGGACAAGGAGTCCGATGCCGGTCAGGCCTACGAGGACGCCGTCGCCCGCCTCTTGGGTGACACCAAGGATTTCCGTTTTCTGGAAGAAGAGAAGAAAGGCTTCTTTAGCCGACTGTTCGGGAGTTAAGCATGTCATTATTGGATTATTTTCGTTCCAACAAGAAACAGAACACCGCACAACTGGCCAAAGAGCGGTTGCAGATCATCGTGGCTCACGAGCGTTCATCCAGAGGGGGGCCGGATTACCTGCCCCAGCTCAAGCAGGACATCCTCGACGTGATCCGCAAATACGTGCAGATCGACCCGGACAAGATCACCGTCCAGCTTGATCAGAAGAGTGACGAATTGTCGGTGCTGGAGCTCAACATCACCTTCGCCGACGACCAGAAGAAGGGATGAGCTGACGCACCATGCGCGACCCCTTCCCCCAATGAAGACCGGATCCTTTCCCAGGATCCGGTTTTTTAATGCCTGGCGTCCCGGCATCTCGCCAAGGGCATCAGGGCCAGCTAGAATACCGCGACCCCGAGGCGCTGCCGACGGACTTTCCCTCCCCCCTTATCTGGAACACGGCTTTTATGTCTTTGAATGACGAAATGCACAGCGTCGAGGAACTGCTCGACACCGCCCTCGAACTCTTCATGGAGCTGGCCTCCGACAACCTGCCCGAGCAGGAGATCGTCCGCTTCAATCAGGAGTTCAACGACCGCGGCCTGCTGGCGGAGACTGATCCCGCCGACGACTGGGCGGCCGACGTGGGATTTGAGGTGAGCGACGCCGACTATGCCGAGATCTGGGTCGGCCTTGGCAACGAACAAGAAGAGTACGAGCACCTGTTTGCCCGCATGCTGCTCTCCCGCCGCGTCGACGAGAAGTTCTGCCACATCGAATGGCTGCCCCAATAATTCCGGATCCCGATGATCCTGGCCACTATGACTGGGACGGCGGGCCCGAGCCCGTGAGGCCTTCGCGCAGACGGCGACTGCTGGGCTGGCTCGGCAAGCTGCTGCTGGCCGCCTTTGCGAGCACCATCGTCTCGGTCGCGCTGCTGCGCTTCATCGACCCTCCCATGTGGACCTGGCGCCTCGAACGCGCCCTGTTTCCCCCTGCCAAGGTGGCCGAGGTGAAGCACGACTGGGTGCCGCTTGAGCAGATTTCCCGGGAGCTGCAACTGGCGGTGATCGCCGCCGAGGATCAGCGCTTTGCCGAACATCACGGTTTTGACATGGACGCCATCAGCTCGGCCCTCAGGCACAACCAGCAAAGCGGGCGGGTGCGCGGTGCCAGCACCCTCAGCCAGCAGACCGCCAAGAACCTCTTCATGTGGAGCGATCGCAGCTTCCTGCGCAAGGGGATAGAGGCCTGGTTCACCCTGTTGATGGAGCTGGGCTGGGACAAGTCCCGCATTCTCGAGGTGTATCTCAACATCGTGGAGTTCGGACCCGGCATCTATGGCGCCGAGGCGGCCGCCAGGCACTACTTCGGCAAACCGGCGATACGCCTCACCCGCTACGAGGCCTCCCTGCTCGCCGCCGCCCTGCCCAATCCCTGGCGTTATCGGGTCAAGCCCCCCTCACCCTATGTGCAACAGCGCTCGGCCTGGATCCGTCGTCAGATGGGTCAACTCGGGCAAGTCACCCTGAACCGGGTTCACGGTACAGAGTAGCGCCATCCTGCGGATCAGAGGCGGGCCCCAGATGGCCGCCGACGGTTTCCCGATGAAGGGGCAGATAGTGCCACCACCAGGTTTCGCGCCGCCGCTTGATCTGCCTTCTGTACTGTCGTCGCTTCATCTTGCCAGGCCGCCCCGTCACGCCGCCCCTGCTGGCGGCTCTGTTAACCTTATCCCCTGATCCCGCCATTTGACAGCACGGCGTCACCGCCCCCGGGCTGGCTGCCCATCCCAATACTTGTTAAAGTGGCGAACCTGGACGTATCTGGAGTGATTTCATGGAACAACGTAGCCCGGATCAGCTGGTCGAGTGGGCCTATGATCAGTTTCTGGAGCAGGCCGCCGACATGCTGGCCCCCGAACAAATCGTCGACATCACCCTCGAGTTCGAGCAACGTGGCGCGGTGGAGGCAACCCTGCCCAATGCCGACTGGTCGACCGAACTCGGCGAGCCGGTGGACATGGCACGTTGGGCCGAGGTCTGGGTCGGCTTGCTGGATCATCAGGACGAGTTCGAGGTGATCTACGCCACCTTCCTCCTCCCACGGGATCAGAGCGAGCACGACGTGCATATCCGCTGGCACCGCCAGCAACAGGCATAAGAAAAGGCGCCCCAGGCGCCTTTTTCGTTTTTTGCGATGCCCGAGTCAGGGGCGTGCTGCGATGGCCTTGGCCAGACAGCGGCGACACCAGCAGGCGCTGGCATCGCTCATGGGCAGCGCGGGAAGCTGGCTGCACCAGCAGCGCTCGATGGGTTCCCCCGCCGACACGGCGCAGAACGCCGGCTCGCCGCAGCCCGGGCAGGCATGGGTGCTCTTCGAGCCATCGAGCTCGGCCATGCGGGCCAGCTGGGCCTCGCTGTCCATGACGGACCACTGGCCTATCTCGGTCAGGGTGCGGCCACAGCCGAGACAGAGCCCCTCCTTGGCCCGGCAGTCACCGATGCAGGGACTCGGCACCTTATTCGTCCCCTGCCGGCGTGTCGGAGCCCACGAGGCGGATGCTGTGCTCCTCGATGACGATCTTGCCCTGCTTGTAGAGGCCGCCGATCGCTTTCTTGAAGGTGCCCTTGCTCATGCTGAACATCTTGTAGATGACGTCAGGATCGCTCTTGTCTCCCACCGCAAGGCTGCCCCCCTGCTTTTGCAGGCGCAGCAGGATGCGCGCACCGGCGTCATCCATCCGGGCCAGCCCCGGCTTTTGCAGGGTCAGGTCCAGCTTGCCATCTTCGCGCACCTGCTTGACCCAGGCGGTCAGCGGTCGGCCCGTCATCACGCGGCCGAACACCTCGTTCTTGAACAGCATGCCGGCGTACTGGCCATTGACCACGGCCTTGATGCCAAGGGGGGTGTGCTCCCCCGGCAGCACCGTCACCTCGTCACCGCTCTTGAAAGGAGGGTCGATGCGCAGGAAGCGCTCCAGACGGCTGGTGCCGACCATGCGCCCTTCGTTGTCCAGCATCAGGTGCACCAGATAGACATGGCCCACCTGCATCGGCTTGTTCTGCTCGCGGCTTGGTACGAAGAGATCCTTCTTCATGCCCCAGTCGAGGAAGGCACCAATTTTGTTGGCGTTGACCACCTTGAGACCGACGATGTCCCCCACCATGGCGAAGGGCTTGTCGGTGGTGATCACCGGCTCGCAATCCGCATCCAGATAGAGGAAGACGGACACCTCGCTCTCCTCGGCGACGCCTTCCGGCAACTGGCGCCTGGGCAGCAGCAGCTCGCCGTATTCCCCCGCCGCCAGCCAGGCGCCGCGCTCCTCGATCTCGACGACGGTCAGGGTGTTCATCTTGCCAATCTGTAACATGGTGATCTCTTCTTTCAATATCCGGATGGGCCCATCTCATGGAAGACCCGTCATATAGAGGTGCATCGCCGCCGTCGGATGAGAGAGGACGGGGCCGATTTATGTCATGCAGGCGCGCATGTTACCCCAGAGCGGCAGCAGGACCTAGCCCCTCCCCCCTGTGTCTGACCTCTTTTCCCGCTCCCGGGCGGCCAGATTGACGATATTAGCAGCATTCAGTTCCCCCTTTGCTGCAAATAACCCCACTTTTAGGTAGACTTCGCGGCCGTCAAATCCAGAGGAAGCGTCGATGAACCCAGCCACTCGTACCCGTCATCTCAATCAATGGATCCAGACCCACAGCCAGCAGGAGATGAGTTACCCCGCCCTGCACGGCTTCCTGTGCGCCCGTCTGACGGGGCCCGTGGCCCCCGACTGGCAAGATCCGCTGGCCGGCCTGCTGCCTCATGATGCAGCGCTGGACGAGAAGAGTGCCGAGGCGCTGCATCACCTGATTGCCGAGCTGGAAGCCCAGGCCGACGACGCGCAGCTGGCCCTGCCGAGCCAATGTCGCCTCTCTACCGACAACCCGGAGCAGGTGTTTGACAAGCGCCATCCTCTGGGCCAATGGAGCTATGGCTTCAGTCAGGGGGTGGCCTGCTGGCCGGCGCCGACCGATCTGAACGATCCGGCGACCCGCCATCGCTTCAGCCTGGTGGCCGAGCTCTGCCTGTTTCGCGACAAGCCCATGGCCATGATGCTGCACCAGGCTGCGGCCAGCGAGCTCCCCTTCCTCGATTTTTGCAAGCGTCAACGCCAGCAGATGAAGACGGCCCTCAACCTCCTGCTCGGCCAGGATCACTACGAGGCCGAGCCTGAAGAGAGCCCGTCCCTGGACAACGAGCAGACTCGCCAGTGGCAGCAGTGGTTCGAGCTG
The DNA here is from genome assembly GCF_040908015.1 of Aeromonas sp. R7-5. Taxonomy (NCBI): domain Bacteria; kingdom Pseudomonadati; phylum Pseudomonadota; class Gammaproteobacteria; order Aeromonadales; family Aeromonadaceae; genus Aeromonas; species Aeromonas sp. R7-5. The sequence continues at coordinate 256,056 of NZ_JBFOCZ010000026.1, forward strand.
GCGGCAGAGAGCCGCGATCCCCTCCCTCGCCTTGGCTGGTTCGAGCGCATCATTGCCGATGCCAACCTCCTGTTCGATGAGGCATTCTGGCAAGCCCACGCGGGCCATGGCTGGCAGGTCCCCGAGGCACGCCCTCTGATCGCGGCCAGGGCCGGTCGAGCAGATTGCCTGCTGCGACTTGGGCAGCTTGGGCAGGCACGGGATGAGTACCTGTCCCTGCTCGCCCTCTGCCGCGCCGACGAGCCCGCTTGCCGCCACCCCCTCTCCACCCTCTATGCCTGGCAAGGGGAGTGGGATGCCCTGCAACAACTGCTGGTGCGCTTTGATGAAGCCTCCTGCTGGCTGCTCTACAACAAGGCCTTGATGAGCTTTGTCTGCGAAGGGGAAACGGCGGCGCGCCCTCATCTGGCGGCGGCAATGAGGGTCAATCCCCATGTGCCCGCCACTTTGCTGGGCCAGCGCCGCTTGCCCAAGCAGGAGCCTCGCCGCTGGCAGGGAGGCAGCCGTGACGAGGCGGCGCTCTACGCCTTGCAGAGTCGCGAGGCCTGGCTGACCCACAACGCCTTGATATGGCTGCGAAAGAGTGCGGGCAAGCAGGCCAGTTGAGACCCCAATTGCCGATTCGATGACAGAACACGTGCGCAAACGCACATTTTTCTGGTGACTGGTCAGACAAATGCCCCTGTGTTACGTATCATCAAGGCCAAAGTATCAAGAGAAACTGCACCCGATGCAGCCGCCACAGCAGGATGTCATATGTCGAAGATCATTGAGCTGCTCGCGCACTACCCTCCTTATCAGCTGGTTCACGCCGCTGAGATGGTGCGCGATACCTTTGAACAGTTTTATCAGCAGCGGTACCAACTCACCGTGCCCCAGTGGCGCCTGATGATGGTGCTCGGCCCCCACTACCCCATCAGCCAGAAGGAGCTGGTGGAGGCGAGCGGCATGGACAAGGTACGGATTTCCCGCGAGATCCATCGTCTGGTGGAGAAAGGCATCCTGTTCACCGAGAACAGCGTGCAGGACAAGCGCATCAGCCTGGTCTCCTTCACCCCGGCGGGGCTCACCCTGTTCCAGCAGCTCAAGACGGAGGCGGGAAGCTGGCAGCACACCCTCACCGACTATCTGCCGGCCGAGGCGCGTCAGAGCATTCGCCTGCACCTGCAGAGCGTCAGCGATGCCATCGAACAACTTCACCTGCTGGACAACGAGCAACCCTCATGAAGCTGAACAACTTTGCCACCATGGATGTCAACATGCTGCTGAGCCTGGTCAACATGCAGCTGCGTGATCACTACGAGGATCTCGATGATCTCTGCCGGGCGCAGGATCTCGACAAGGAGGCCCTGGTCGCCAGGCTGGCCAGCGGCGATTTCCACTATCAGGAAGATCAGAAGCAGTTCAGATAGGGATCCGGATCACAACCCGACCCATGCCGCTGGCTCCGTCGGCAAAAGCTGCTAAGGTGGTGGCTACCCGGTCAGTTGATGTTCGCAAGAGGTATGGATACATCTTGTTGTCACAGACTGCGGTTAGCCTCTCGTTCACCACCCGCAGCCAAGGATGACCCATGATGCGCCTCATTCGACCAACCAGCCTGATCACCCTCTGCACATTGCTGGTGATCAGCCTCTTCCTCCCCCAGGTCCCCAGCAGCGCCGAGCAGTGGCTCACCACCCTGCTGCTGGCCTCCCTCGTGGCGGTCTTTCTGATGGTCGGCAGCGGCTGCCGCCACTTCCTGCGCGAATAACGACGCCAGAGCGTGATGCCTGCCCAAAAACAACAACGCAGCCCGAGGGCTGCGTTGTTGTTTCAGGATACTGGGGGCCAAGACCCCGAGTGGCATCAGTAAGCCAGGGTTTCCAGCTGCTCCTTGGCCTGCTCGATCCCCTTGGCTTGCGCCTCCGGCCCCATGCCCATGCCTTCGGCATAGATGAAGTCCACTTCGTTGATGCCGATGAAGCCCAGCACGGTACGCATGTAGGGGGTCACCAGATCGGTGGCATTGCCCACGTGCATGCCGCCACGGGGGCTGACCACCAGGGCGCGGGTGTTCTCCACCAGGCCGACCGGACCGGTCTCGGTATAACGGAAGGTTACGCCGGCACGGGCCACCAGATCGATCCAGTTTTTCAGCTGGGTCGGGATGTTGAAGTTGTACATGGGGGCCGCGATGATCACCAGATCGCTCGCCTTGAGCTCGGCGACCAGCTCGTCGGACTGGGCCAGCACCGCTTGCTGACGCTCGTTCAGGTTCTCGCCACCACGCAGGCCCATGGCCAGTTCGCCGTCCAGCACCGGCAGGTTCAGGGTCGCCAGATCGCGTACCTGGATGGTGTCACCCTGGCGCTCGGCCAGGTAGCCGTCGATCAGGGCGTTGGATTGGGAATACTGGCCCAGGATGCTGGACTTCAGAACGAGGATATTGGCCATGGTGAAACTCCATTTGATTGTCAATTGAACAGCCAGGCTGTCGATGGAGGTCACTATAAAGATTGGCATTAAAGCCTGATAGCGAAAATAGATGCTCAAGTCATTCAAAAAATTTGATGTCTGTGCATTTCCTCGGCAGAGAGGGGCTCATCAAACTCCACACCCTTGGCATGACAAACGATTGCCGTTATGATCCGCCGCACTTTTTGTACGTGATCCGGATCTCATGACCTCCTCCCGCAGGCACTCCCCCTTTGCCGGCGCCGTCTGGATGATGGTGGCAGGCCTCTGCTTCGCCGCCGTCAACAGCCTGAGCCAGTATGTCAGCTTCACGCTCGGCCTACCCTCGACCCAGGTCGCCTTTCACCAATATCTGATCGCCCTGGTCTGCCTGCTGCCCTGGCTGGTGCGCCACGGTCTGCGCCAGTCCCTGATGACGAACCAGCTGCGCCTGCACCTGCTGCGGGTCGCCCTTGCGGTGACCGGCATCCAGTTCTGGCTCTGGGCACTGGCGGTCCCCGTCCCCATCTGGCAGGGGATCGCGCTCTTGATGACCTCCCCCCTGTTTGCCACCCTGGGATCAGCCCTCTTTCTCAAAGAGCAAGTGAGCCGGGCCCGCATTCTCGCGACCCTGGCGGGGTTTGTGGGCGCCATGCTGATCCTGGCACCCTGGACCGACGACTTCACCCTGGCCTCCCTGCTGCCGGTGGCGGCCGCCCTCTTCTGGGCAGGCTACTCCTTGCTGGTGCGCTATCAGGCAGCCAGCGAGTCGTCCCACACCATCGTCGTCTACCTGCTCGTCTTCAGCACCCCGTTCAACGCCATGCTGGCGATCCCTGAATGGCAGTGGCCGAGCGAAACCCAGTGGCTGCTGGTGGCCGCCTCGGGCGTACTGTCGGCACTGGCCCAGATGTCCATCGCCCGCGCCTACAGCGTGGCGGAGGCCTCCTTCGTGCAACCTTTTGATTTTGCCAAGCTGCCCATGAACGTGCTGGCCGGCTGGCTGGTATTTGGCTGGGCGCCCCCCGGTCGCTTGTGGCTGGGGGCGGCCATCATCATCGGCGCCATCACCCTGCTCACCCATCTGGAGCAGCGCGCCCACCCACCCACTTCCTGAGGTACGCCATGCGTACCTCTTTTTTTGCTCACCCGGATCAGCCCTGCTGACCACCGACCTCAGGAGAGATCAGATGTTTGGAACCGCCACCCGCCCCACTGCGACCCGCGCCCTGCTGCTGGGATCAGGCGAACTCGGCAAGGAGGTCGCCATCGAGCTGCAGCGGCTCGGTATCGAGGTGATCGCCGCCGACCGCTATGCCAACGCCCCCGCCATGCAGGTGGCCCACCAGGCCCGCGTGCTGGACATGCTGGATGGTGCCGCCCTGCGCGCCCTGGTGGCCGAGGTCAAGCCCGACCTCATCATCCCCGAGATTGAAGCCATCGCCACCGACACCCTGGCCGCCCTCGAGCAGGAAGGGGTCAAGGTGGTGCCCAATGCCCGCGCCACCCAGCTCACCATGAACCGGGAGGGGATCCGTCGCCTCGCCGCCGAAACTCTGGGACTGCCCACCTCTGCCTACCGCTTTGCCCAGAGCAAGGAGGAGTTTGTGGCCGCCGTCGAGGCCATCGGCTTGCCCTGCGTGGTAAAACCGGTGATGAGCTCCTCCGGCAAGGGGCAGAGCCTGCTGCGCGACCTCGCCAGGCTGGATGAAAGCTGGACCTATGCCCAGGAGGGGGGCCGTGCCGGTCGTGGCAAGGTGATTGTCGAAGGCTTCGTTCCTTTCGAGTACGAGATCACCCTGCTCACGGTGCGCGCCGTCGATGGCATCCACTTCTGCGAGCCTATCGGCCATCGTCAGGAGGATGGCGACTACCGCGAATCCTGGCAGCCCCAGGCCATGAGCGAGCTGGCCCTGGCCCGCTCCAAGGAGGTGGCGGCCAAGGTGGTCGAAGCCCTTGGCGGCTACGGTCTGTTCGGGGTCGAGCTCTTCATCAGGGGTGACGAGGTGTGGTTCAGCGAAGTCTCCCCCCGCCCCCACGACACCGGCATGGTGACCCTGATCTCCCAGGATCTCTCCGAGTTCGCCCTGCACGTGCGCGCCATCCTGGGGCTGCCCGTCGGCACCATCACCCAGTACGGTCCGAGCGCCTCTGCCGTGGTGCTGCGGGAAGGCCACAGCCAGGATATCCGCTATCAGGGGATTGGCGAGGCACTGGCCCTGGTGCCGGGTGCCCAGTTGCGTCTCTTTGGCAAGCCGGAGATCGCCGGTCGTCGTCGCCTCGGGGTGGCGCTCGCCCGTGGGCAGGATTGCCAGGAAGCCGTGGAGCAGGCCAAGACGGTGGCAGCCCAAGTCGAGGTACTGTTCTAGGCACTCCGCTTTACCACGCAAAAACAAACGTTTATCTGCGTGATCCGGCGCAAGGGGCAGGTGACTGCCCCTTTCCCATTGAAGCACCGGGCTTATAATCCCCCCTTCACCTATGTCAGGAGTACAAGATGTTAACTGCCGTGATCTTCGATATGGATGGTGTTCTGATCGACTCGGAACCCTTCTGGCAACGGGCACAGATGGCCGTCTTCGCCGAACTGGGCCACTTCCACACCGAGGAGGACTGCAACTCCACCATAGGGGTGCGCATCGATCAGCTGGTGGCCCACTGGTACCGGATCCGCCCCTGGAGCAGCCCCAGCCAGGAAGAGGTGGTACAGCGCATTCTGGATCAGGTGATCGCGCTCATCCTGCAAGAGGGACAGCCCAAGGCCGGGGTGCTGGAAGCCCTCGACCTCATCGAGGCCCAAGGGCTCAAGATCGGGCTCGCCACCTCCTCACCGTTTGCCATGGTCGAGGCGGTGCTTGGCAAACTCGGTATCCAGGACCGTTTCATGGCGGTCCACTCCGCCGAGGTGGAGCGCTTTGGCAAACCCCACCCGGATGTCTATATCCACGCCGCCGAGAAGCTCGGCGTCGAGCCTGTGCACTGTCTCGCCATCGAGGACAGCTTCACCGGCCTGCTGGCAGCCAAGGCAGCCTCCATGACGGCGCTGATCGTGCCGGACCCGGCACTGGTCGGCGATCCCCGTCTGGTCATCGCCAACCACGAGCTGCGCTCTCTTGCCGAGCTGAACGCAGAGATGCTGGCCGGCTGGGTCAAGTAGGCAACACGGACTGACCTCCAGCCTCCCTTGATCCCGCTCATAAACGTGCGCTTGCTCGCGGTTGCGCCGCCCTGTGGCGACTAGAATCAGCAGGAGCACAGAGACGGCCCACGGGCCCGAGGAGGTCACCATGATCGAATACACCAGCAAGCGTATCGTCTGCCCCCACTGCGGCCACCACACCCGGGTCGAGCTGGATGCCAGCCAGGGGGATCAGGAGTTCTACGAAGATTGCATGGCCTGCTGCAACCCCATCCACCTGCGGCTGCACCGGGATGAAGCCCGCGACTGCCTGCAACTCTTCGTGGATGCCGACGACGAGCAGCTGTTCTGAATCCCCCTGTCCAGACACAGACAAAAACAAACGGGACCCTGTGGGTCCCGTTTGTTCTGGTGCCATCGTCAGGCTGGATCACGCCTCCCTCAAGCACGCCGCCTTCGCCGACGTCATGGTCGGAACAAACTCCACCACCTGATAATCGGCCGCCTCTGCCTGCTTGAAGGGATCCTCTGCCAGCATCGCCTCCAGGGCGTCTCGGCTCACTCCCTGCGCCAGTATGACGCCCCCGACTCGGGGTACCCGACGCCCGGACGCCAGAAAATGGCCTGCGGCATACTGCCGCTCCAGCCACGCAATGTGGGCCGGGATCAGGGCATCGATCTCCGCCAGCGGTTTCACATAAGTCAATGTCACGACAAACATAGAGAAGTCTCCAAGGCTCTGGGGCGGTGCCTCTTCCACAAGAGGGCACCTTTCCCGTGATGCCGCCCTCCTCTTCGTACCCTGGGGGCAACGCTCAGGTGGTTACTGGCGCGCCGCCAGCAACCGCTCCACCGTGTCGACGATGGCCTGGGTCTGGGGATCAATCTCGATGTTGGTCCGCCAGCCGGCCTTGACCCAGCCCAGGTTGGTGCGGGCCAGGGTCTCGGGGATCAGGTTGACGCAGAACTCGCTGGCGCGCACCTCGCCCACGGTGAGGCTGATGCCGTCGATGCCGATGTAGCCCTTGGTCAGCACGTACTTCATGAGCGCAGGATCGAGGCGATACCACACCTGGCGGTTGTTGGGGGTGTCGATGACCGAGGTCACCTCGGCCGTCCCCATGATGTGGCCGGACATGGCATGGCCGCCAATCTCGTCCCCAAAGCGGGCGGCCCGCTCCACGTTGACCTTGTCACCCACCACCAGTTGTCCAAGGTTGGTGAGGCGCAGAGTCTCTTGCATCAGATCGAAGCTGACCAGATCCCCCTCCACTCGGGTGACGGTCAGGCAGCAGCCGTTGTGGGCCACCGAGGCCCCCAGGGCCAGCCCCTCGCCCCAGGCCGGGCTCGGCATGCGGATCACGTGGGTGCGAAAATTGGGCAGTGAATCGATGGCCACCAGTTCGGCGGTCCCTTGTACGATGCCGGTGAACATGAGTCTCTCCAGGCTGTGAAAATTGTCGGCAGGTTACCCCCGGCCACCTTGCAAGACAAGGGTGCCGGCTGACAAGGAGAAGCGCGATCGCTATAGTGACCCCAATCAATCCAGACTGAACGAGGAAACAAAAATGCAGGTATATCAATGCTGTGAAGCCATTCGCATCGCCTACAACCAGATTGGCTCCGGTGAGCAGGGTTATGTGCCCCAGGCCATTGCCGCCAGCATACGGGCGCTCAACGCCGTGGCCTCCGACGAGCGGGTACCGGCGGATCTGCGCGAGCAGGCGGCCTATGCCGCGGCCAACCTGCTGATCAGCGATCACGAAGACGCCTGATCCCGGCTACAAATCTGCCGCCGACCTTCCCCGTTGGCGGTTTTTCAGGCTAGAATGACACCCCCGCATTTTGTCTCCTCAGGACGAGGAGGCAAAAGCCCATCTCTCTTGCCCGCTCTTTCTCTTTTATCTGATCCACTCGGAGGTGTCAGTGCAACGTTATTGGTCCGAGGCGAAGCAGCTCGTTCGACTAGCCAGCCCCATTCTGGTCGCCCAGGTGGCCCAGATCGCCATGAACTTCGTCGATACCGTGATGGCGGGACAGGTGAGCGCCGTGGATCTGGCCGCCGTGTCGGTGGCGTCCAGCTTCTGGTTGCCGATCATCTTGCTGGTGCAGGGCATCATCATGGCCCTCACCCCCATCGTTTCCCAGCTCAACGGCGCCCGCAAGCAGGATGAGGTGCGCCCCGCCGTGCACCAGGGCTTCTGGCTCGCCCTCATCGTCACGCCCATCGCCATGGTGGCACTCTACTTCAGCCCCCTGGCACTGCAGTTCATGGATGTGGATCCCGTCATGGCGGCCAAGACTGCCGGCTACCTGCACGCCATCCTGTGGGGCCTGCCCGCCTTCGTGATGTTCCAGGTGCTGCGCAACTTCAGTGAGGGGCTCTCCCACACCATGCCGACCATGGTTATCGGTTTCGTGGGGCTCGCGGTCAACATCCCCGCCAACTACATCTTCATTCACGGCCACTTTGGCATGCCGAAACTCGGCGGCGTCGGCTGCGGCGTGGCCACTGCCATCGTGCTCTGGGCCATGCTGCTGGCGATGATCGTCTATGTGAAGTGCTCTGCCCACTTCAAGCGCATCAACCTGTTCGCCCAGCTGGCACGCCCCAACGGCAGCCGGATCTGGCGCCTGTTTCGCCTGGGGTTTCCCATCGCCATGGCCATCTTCTGCGAGGTGACCCTGTTTACCGTGGTGGCCCTGATGCTGGCCCCCTTCGGTGCGGAGACGGTGGCGAGTCACCAGATTGCGCTCAACTTCTCCAGCCTTGTCTTCATGCTGCCCTTGTCCATCGGTGTCGGCGTGACCATCCGGGTCGGTCACAACATAGGGGAAGGTCAACCGGATCAGGCCAGGGTCGCCGCCCGCACCGGCCTGATGCTGGGCATGGGCGTCGCCGCCGCGACCGCCGCCCTCACCGTGCTGCTGCGCGACCCCATCGCGGGGATCTACACCGACGACCTGCAGGTGATCGGCCTCGCCGCCACCCTGCTCTTCTTCGCCGCCATCTACCAGATCTCCGACTCGGTGCAGGTGGTGGCCGCGGCGGCCCTGCGCGGTTACAAGGACACCCAGGCCATCTTCTACGTCACCATCGTCGCCTATTGGGGGCTGGGTCTGCCCACCGGCATGATCCTGGGGCTGACCGACTGGGTGGTACCGCGCATGGGCCCGCAGGGCTTCTGGATAGGCTTCATCGTCGGTCTCACCTCCGCCGCCCTGATGCTGGGCGCGCGGCTGCGCATCATCTACGGCCGCTTCGCCAGCCCCGCGGCCTGCACCGCCCTCTCCCGGGCGCAATAGGGCGCGGCCAGGGGCACGGGGAGCCGCACTTTTGGGGCGGCTCGCCTGTAAAATCAACAGGCTGCACAAGAACTGGGCAAACAGTCTCCTTTGTGCATGTCCCTTGTTGACAGCCTTGGGGGCCATGGGTAGTATGCCGACCACGCCAGCAGTGCTGGCGGGATAAAACGGGTCTTCAGCCCGGTTTATGAAGTGGGTTTATAGCTCAGTTGGTTAGAGCACTACCTTGACATGGTAGGGGTCGTTGGTTCGAATCCAATTAAACCCACCACTTTTCGTGATGCGTCCTTAGCTCAGCTGGTTAGAGCACCACCTTGACATGGTGGGGGTCGGTGGTTCGAATCCACTAGGACGCACCATCACGAAACCCTGTTATGCGTCCTTAGCTCAGCTGGTTAGAGCATCACCTTGACATGGTGGGGGTCGGTGGTTCGAATCCACTAGGACGCACCATAACAGTTTGAATAAATTGCAGATATGAATTTGATGTGGGTTTATAGCTCAGTTGGTTAGAGCACTACCTTGACATGGTAGGGGTCGTTGGTTCGAATCCAATTAAACCCACCACTCTCCTGCAAATACAAAGTCGCCTTGCGCACCCTGCGTCCTTAGCTCAGCTGGTTAGAGCATCACCTTGACATGGTGGGGGTCGGTGGTTCGAATCCACTAGGACGCACCAGATTAGAAAAGCCCGCTCCTCGAGCGGGCTTTTTGCATTGCTCCGCTCTGACACCCGTTCTCCCCCGTCCTCTGCCTCCCTCTGTTCCCTCTGGCCCGCGGGCCGCCATTGTCGTGCCATGGCCGCCGCGTTTACCTCGCATTGTCAGAAGAGATCGAGCTGCTGGCCGCAGATCCGCTCGAACGACTCCCCCACAAAGGGAAGGATGGCGTCGGCGATGGGCCTGAGCTGCTTGTCGATGTAGTGCTCGTAGTCGACGGCGCTGCGCCGGTACTCCAAAGGCTCTGGGCCGTTCAGGGTCATCAGGTAGGCGATGGTGCCCCTGTGCTGATAGCGCTGGGGCAGGCCGCGGCGCAGGTTCTCCTCATCCGCCAGGCGCGCGGCCCGCACATGGGGCGGCACGTTCTTCTGATACTCTTCGAGTTTCTGGCGCAGCCGCTTGCGGTAGATGAGCAGATCGTCGTGACGGCCCGCCCGGGTCTCGTCCACCATGGTGCGCACATAGCTGCTGGGATCCTGGTCGTGGAACACCATTTCGTAGAGCCGGGTCTGGAATGCCTTGGCAAGGGGTGTCCAGTCGGTGCGCACCGTCTCCAGCCCCTTGAACACCAGGTGCTCCCCTTCCCCTTCGCCCACCAGTCCCGCATAGCGTTTCTTGCTTCCCTTCTCCAGCCCGCGAATGGTGGGCATCAGGAAACGGCGGTAGTGGGTCTCGTACTGGATCTCCAGATGGCTCGGCAGGTCGAACTCCCGCCTGATCAGCGCGGCCCAGTTGTCGTTGATCATCTTCGCCAGTCGCTGGCCAATCTCGTCCGCCTGTTCGAGACGGATATCGCTCCCCAGGTGCACGAAGGTGGAGTCGGTATCCCCATAGATCACCTCGAACCCTTCTGCCTCTATCCACTCCCGGGTCTGCTGCATGATGCCGTGGCCCCGCAAGGTGATGGAGGAGGCGAGCCTCGGGTCGTAGAAGCGGCAACCCCCCGACCCCAACACCCCGTAGAAGGAGTTCATGATGATCTTGATGGCCTGGGAGAGGGCCTTGTTACTAGCGGCCTTGGCCCGATCCCGCGCCGCCCAGAGGGTGGCGATGAGATCCGGCAGGAAGTGGCGGGTTCGGGAGAACAGGGCGCCGCGAAAGCCTGGAATGGCGTTATCCGGGTGTTTGAGCCCCTCCACCAGCCCCATGGGGTCGATGCAGAAGGTGCGGATGATGCTGGGATAGAGGCTCTTGAAGTCGAGCACCAGCACGTGGCGATAGAGCCCCGGCTTGGAGTCCATCACATAGCCGCCGGGGCTTGCGAGCCCGCCGTCTGCCGGCAGGTTGGGCGCCACATAGCCACCGCGGTGCAGCCGTGGCAGATAGAGGTTGGTGAACGCCGCCACCGACCCGCCCACCCGGTCGAGCTCAAGACCGGTGAGGGAGGCGCGCTCGATGGCGAAGGGGATGAGGTGGCAGAAATCGAAAATCTCCCACACCAGCCTGCAATCTTCCAGGTTGTAGCGGGCCAGCGCCTCCTTGTCGGAGTGGAACAGCTCGGTGATCTTCTCCCCCCGGTTGGCCACGTCCTCGATGTCCTTGCCCCGCCCGAGCAGCTCGCTCGCCACCGCATCCAGGCTGTAGCTCGGGAACTGCCAGGTGGCGCTCTTGAGGGTATCGATGCCGTCCAGCACCATGCGCCCCGGGATGATGACGTTGCCGCTCTGGGGGTCGTTTCGGGACGAGCGCCAGAAGCAGAGCTCCCGCCCGCGCCCGAGCCGCAACCGCCGTTTGTGGAGTTCGGCGCGGCGCAGCAGCAGGCGAAAGTCGAAATTCACCACGTTCCAGCCGATGACGAGATCGGGATCGTGCAGGCTGAACCAGCCCTCCAGGGCAGCGAGCAGGGCTGGCTCGTCCGCCACCCACTCGACGGGGGTCTCCCAGTCCTGCGAGTCCGGCTCCGGGGCACCAATCATGATGACCCGCGCGTCCTCTTCGCTATGAAGCCCCACCGAGAAGAGAGTGCCATCCATGGCGCACTCCACGTCCAGGGAGACCCAGGAGAGGGTCGGCGTCACCGCCTGCGGCGCACAGCGCGCCTCGTTTACCTCCCAGTAACCCTGCCTGCCCCCCTTGCGCCTCGCCTTGCCGTCAAAGCGCATCCCGGCGGTGATGAAGCGCTCCATGAGAAAGCGCTCGGGCAGGCGGATATCCGCCTCAAAGTGCTCCAAACCACGGATGAGCAGCAGCTCGATGGCGCGGTGAAAGGCGCTCAGGGTGGCAAAGTAGCAGCCCACCACCCGGCTCCCCTCGAAGGTGTGCATGGGGAGGCGGCGAAAACGCCCCCTCACTCCGGCCCCCTTGAAGAGCTCTGCCGCCTCCTCCAGGTGGCGTTCCGGCAGGAAGAAGACCGGCTCCTGCCCCGGCACCACCACCCGTACCGGCCCCTGTGCGCTCCAGAGCCACATCACGATCTCGGTACGCCCCTGCACATCCCGACCATGGCGGGTCAGGATGAAGCCGTCGAGCGGCGGGGTCACGGGAGAGAAGGGCTGGATGTCGGTCATGCAGGTGGTCGGGCTCAAGAGTGGGATGGGACTATTGTACGTTCATACAGTACCCGGCTGCAATTGCCGGGCTGGGCCCTCAGGGCAGGCGCTGTGCCCCGCCTTTGCCATCCGGCGCCGGATTGGGGCATAGTAACCTCGGCATCACTCACCGGCACCGGGCGAGACGGCATGTCCAACTCCCGGCAGACGCTGCGGCCTGCGCGCGCGCCAACCCTTTCCTCGACAAGGAGCACCCCATGACACAACAGTGGCAACGCATTGCCTCCCGCCTCACCGATGTGGGCGGCATCCCGGTGGCTCGCGCCATCCCGGTCAAGGAGCGGCGCACCATCGGGCCCTGGTGTTTTCTCGACCATATCGGCCCGACCCGCTTTGCCCCCGGCGCCCCCGGCATGGATGTGGGGCCCCACCCCCACATCGCCCTGCAGACCTTCACCTGGATGCTGGAGGGGGAGATCCTCCACCGGGACAGCCTGGGCAGCAAGCAGGTGATCCGTCCGGGGCAAGTGAACCTGATGACCGCAGGACGGGGCATCGCCCACACCGAGGAGTCGGTCCCGAACCAGCCCGATCTGCACGCCGCCCAGCTCTGGATAGCCCTGCCCGAGGCGGATCAGCATACCCCGCCCCGCTTCGATCACTACCCGACGCTCCCCCGCTGGCAGCAAGGGGAGATCACCCTCACCCTGCTCATCGGCGAGCACGGCGGCCGGCGCGCCCCCACCCTGCACTTCTCCCCCATTCTGGGGCTGGATCTGCACGCCCCCGAGGGAGGCGAGCTCACCCTCCCCCTGGATCCCGCCTTCGAGCACGGCCTCTTTCCCCTCGCGGGGGAGACCATCGTCGCAGGGGAGGTCCTGGCCCCGGAGCAGCTGCTCTACCTGCCCCCCGGCAACCGGGAGGTGGTGCTGACCCTGCGCCCGGGTGCCCGGCTGCTGCTCATCGGCGGCGAGCCCCTGCCCAGACCGCTGCAGATCTGGTGGAACTTCGTGAGCGTCGACAAGGAGGCCATTCGCACCGCCGCCGCCGACTGGGAGAGCGGTCATCCGCGCTTTGGCGAGGTGACGGGTTACCAGGGGCCTCGTCTCAAGGCGCCGCCCCTGACCGGGCTCTGAGCCAGGGTTCCAAAACAAAAGAGCGCCCATGGCGCTCTTGTTGATTGGGATGAAGGCCCGTCAGGACTCCTCTTCCTGCTCCGCCTGCAACCTGGCCCGGCGGGCCATGGCCTCCTCCTGGGCACTCTCTATCTCGTGCAGCACGCCATCCAGATCGATGGCCTCCCGGCTCTCTTCGAACAGGCCGGTGAGCTCGGTCTCGGGGCCCAGCTTGCCATCCTCGAACAAGGACCACATCTCCCGGGCATACCGGGTCTTGAGCAGCTCGGGGGCATACATGCCGTAGTAGTTGCGCATGTTGTCGACATCCCGCTCCAGCATGGCCCTGGCCTGGTTGTTGGCGGCGGCATCCACCACCTGGGGCAGGTCGATGATGACGGGCCCCTCTTCGTCCACCAGCACGTTGAACTCCGAGAGATCCCCGTGAATGAGCCCGGCGCAGAGCATGCGCACCACGTAGCGGATCACCTTGCCATGATCCACCAGAGCCTGCTCACGGGTCAGGGCCACGTCGTTGAGACGGGGAGCGACGTTGCCGTCGGCGTCGGTGATGAGCTCCATCAGCAGCACGCCATCGAGGCAGACATAGGGCCTGGGCACCCGCACCCCGGCCGCCGCCAGCTTGAACAGGGCATCCACCTCGGTGTTCTGCCACACCTCTTCGTGCTGCTTGCGACCGTACTTGGAGCCCTTCTCCATGGCGCGGGCATCGCGGCTGCTGCGCACCCGTCGCCCTTCCTGATAGACCACGGCCTGCTTGAAGCTGCGCTTTGACGCCTCTTTGTAGACCTTGGCGCAGCGGATCTCGTCGCCGCAGCGCACCACATAGACGTCGGCCTCTTTGCCGCTCATCAGCCGGCTGATGACATCGTCCACCAGGCCGTCATCAACCAGAGGTTGGATTCGATTTGGAATTTTCATGACCGCCCTTTTACCCTATTTGCACCTTGTTTGCACCTGTTTGCTGGTGGCCTGCCACCCCTGTCAGAAACGGCCCGCAAGGGGGCCGTGTCGATCAAGGTTCCGGTGGCAGCCCCTGGCGGATGCGGCGGATCCCCGCCTCGTAGAGACCGTCCTCGCCCTGATCGTGCTCCTGGGTTTCGAAGATCTTGAGAAACCACATGTACTGCTCGGGGAAGCGGCCAAGCTGCTGCTCCACCATGCGGTTCATCTGGTTGACGTCCGCCACCAGATCCGCGGTGGGATAAGGGTCGAACGGCGCCTCGATCTCCAGCCGGTAGCACCCCTCGTCCTCGTCGTAGCAGGCCAGAATGGGCACGGCGCGGGCACCGGTCAGCTTCACCAGCTTGGGCAGGGCCGGCAGGGTCGCCTTGGGGTGGTTGAAGAAGGGCACGAAGAGGCTCGCCTCCCGGCCGTGATCCTGATCCGGCAGATAGAAAAAGCTGTCGCCGCTGCGCAGGGCCTTGATGGCGGGCTTGATGCCGACGCTGCGCTCGTAGATACGCCCGCCCTTGCTGCGCTCGCGGTTGATATACCAGTCGAACACCGCATCCTTGGGGCTTTTCATCATGGTGCACATCTTGATCCCCTGCAGGGGGAAGTAGCGGCCAATCATGTCCACCGCCCAGGTGTGGGGCACCACGAAGATCATGGGGCGACCGGCTGCCCGCTCCGCTTCCACGTGCTCCCAGCCGCTCACCTTGACGCGCCCCTTGAGGAAGTCGGGGCTGCGCCAGGTCAGCTCGCCAAAGCCCAGGAAGGTCTTGAGCCCCACCCGGATGGATTTCAGCAGCAGGGCCTGACGGCCCGCCTCGTCGAGATGGGGGAAGCAGATCTTGAGGTTGGTGTCGGCGATGTAGGCCTGCTTCCTGGAGACGCGCAGCAGCAGGGGGGCCAGGTAGTCGGCCAGCTTGTCCCGTGCCCTTGCCGGCACCCAGGCCAGCAGGGAGAGCAGGGCGACGGCCAGCCAGCTGCCCCATAGACGGGGGTGCAGCAGGCGCGGATGAAAAGAGGTATCAAACACCGGATCTTGTGCGGACATGGTCGCCATCGAATCATCAAAACAGACCGTCATTTTAGTGATCCTGACAACTTTTTCTACCCTGCCCTGCACAGCGCCACCGCGCCAAGTCACTGATCAGACAAGTTAGAAATAAAAAGTGGCCCGCTTGGGGCCACATTTTTGCACCGGGTGAGCGCAAGGCTCAGGGATGAGGAGCAAGGCCCCGGCGGATGCGCCGGATCCCCTCTTCGTAGAGGCCATCCGGCCCCACCTGATCCTCACGGGTGTCGAAGATCTTGAGGAACCACATGTACTGGCCCGGGTGGCGGCAGAGCTGGCGCTCCACGCTGTCGTTCATGCGGCAGGTATCCGCCATCAGATCCGCGCTCGGGTAGTCGGCGTAGGGAGCCTCGACCTCCAGCCGGTAGCCGTGCGCCTGCTCGTCATAGCAGGCCAGCACCGGCAGGGCCCGGGCACCGGTCAGCTTCACCAGCCGTGGCAGGGCCGGCAACGTCGCCTTGGGGTGGTTGAAGAAGGGGGCGAACAGGCTCGCCTCCCGGCCGTGATCCTGATCCGGCAGATAGAAGAAGCTCAGACCGGATTTCACCGCCTTGATCACCGGCTTGATGCCGGCGCTGCGCTCATAGACGCGGCAGCCGTGCCGGGCCCGCGCGCCGTTGATGTGCCAGTCGAACACCGGGTTGCGGGCGCTCTTCATCATGGTGCACATGGGCAGGCCCCGCTGGGCGAAGTAGTAGCCCGCCGCGTCGATGGGCCAGCTGTGGGGCACCACCAGGATCACCGGTCGGCCAGCGGCCTGCTCCGCCTCGATATGTTCCCAGCCGCTGACCTGGATCCGCCCCATCACGTGGGCGGGGCTGCGCCAGGTGAACTCGCCAAAGCCCAGCAGGCTCTTGAGGCCGACCCGGATGGAGGTCATCAGGATGGACTCCCGCTCGGCCTCGCTCTTCTCCTTGAAGCAGATGGCGAGGTTGGTCCTGGCGATGTAGATCTGCTTCTTCGAGATGGCGCATACCAGGGGCGTCAGAGCATCGGCCAGGCGATCCCGCCAGCGCGGAGGAACGAAGGCGAGCACACCGATGGCACCGAGGGCGAGCCAGCTCAACCAGTAACGGGGGTGCAGCAGACGAGGCTGGAATCGGGCGTCAAACACGGGATCAGATGAGGACATGGGGCACGACAAAACAATGGGAAGATAAAGTGGCGCGCATCGTGACAGGTATTACCAGTTAACGCCAACTGAATGTCGCCTGTATGGGCAACTATTTAAGCCACTTCACGGATTGACAAAAATAATCTGCTTCATTTGATTCCTCTCTGTTTCACTGCATCACGAACGGCAGACCCCGCACGGGCGGGGTCGATGACGAGGGGGTAAGAAAACCTTGTGCCTAGCGGCGTGCGGGCTGCCCCGGCAGGTCATCCTGCACCGCCGGCAGGAAGAACATCAGATAACGCAGGGCCACGTAACCCACCACCAGGGTGGCCACCCCCAGCTCCAGATAGGCCAGCTGATGGAGCTGCTCGGCATAGCGGGCCGCCTGTGGCCACTGCGACAGCAGGTGACTCACCTTGAACAGGGCGGTGGCCCCGATCACCAGGGGGAAGGTGAAAGCGGCGTAACCCGGCGAGAACGGCAGGCGCAGCAGCTTGATGAAGGCCAGGTAGATGATGCCGGTCATCAGCACGGCGATCCCGAGCAGCACCGCCACCAGCAGCAGGGAGGGATCCTGGCTCACGGTGAGGTAGCCGGCCAGCGACAGGCTCGCCGGGGCGGCCAGGATGGCGATGGTGGGCTTGGCGGCATCCGGCACCTCGTGGCTGAAGATGAGGCGATAGAGCATCAGCGGCAGCATCAGGCCGTAACAGGCCATGCCGAACCAGAGCAGGCCGGTGGCCAGGGATGCGAAGGGACCGCCCGGGTAGGCCACGTCAGCCACGATGATCCCCACCGGCGGCACGAACCAGCTCGGCACCATGTGATGGATTTCAAACGCTTTGGCCCTGTGCCAGACGAAGGTGGCGAGGAAGACGAGGTGGACGACGACCGCAAACAGCCAGAGCCCCTGCCCCAGGGTCGGGGCGAGCAGGCCGACCGCCTTGGAGACCACCATGGTCCCCATGGCGTAGGTGGGCACCACGCTGCCCACCACGGGATGGGCGAGATCCTGCCACAGCAGGCGCGGGTGGATCAGAAACTTGAAGGTCAGGACGAGGAGCAGCACGGCGGCGATGGCGGCCCCCAGCAGTTGCAGACGGCCATCGAACTGACCGGCATTTTCCCAGCACCAGCCGAGGCTGGCGATCCCGAGTGCCAGACCGGCCATGGGGGTCGGGGCGGCGGCCAGGGAGCGGCGGGTTCTTGCGATCATGGCGGATACCCTCTTGATGATGACGATGGGCATAGGATAAAGGGGGTCTATCGTTTACGATATCTAAATGAATTGAACTTAGCGTTTAGGAAAATCAAACGATATGAAGCTCACCCTGCAACAACTCAAGGTGTTTGCCACCATCGCCCGCCACGGCAACCTGGGGGGCGCCGCCAATGAACTCTGCCTGAGCAAGGGGGCCGTCTCCCAGTCGCTGCAGGAGCTGGAGCGCCAGCTCGCCACGCCCCTGTTCGACCGGGTGCACCCGAGGCTCCAGCTCAACAGCGAGGGGCGCCTGCTGCAACCGGCCGCCGAGGAGCTGCTGACCCGGATGCAGGAGATAGAGCAGCTCTTCAGCCCCGATGCCGAGCCGAGCGGCCAGCTGCACCTCGGGGCCAGCCAGACCATCGGCAACTACCTGCTGCCCGCCCTGCTGGCGGAGGGGGCCCAGGAGCTGGGGGCCGCCCCCAGGGTCACCATCGCCAACACCCACCTCCTGTGCCATGCCCTTGCCCACTTCGAACTGGATCTCGCCCTCATCGAGGGGGAGAACCACCACCCGGACCTGGTGAGCGAACCCTGGCTGGAGGACGAGATGCTCATCATCGCCGCCCCCGGTCACCCCCTGGCGGATCAGCTCGAGCTGCCCCTGCGCCGGCTTGCCGGGGAAACCTGGGTGCTGCGCGAGGCGCAATCCGGCAGCCGCGAGCAGTTCGAGCAGCAGCTCCAGCCTCACCTGCCCCGCTGGCAGGCGGGGATAGAGCTCAATACCCTGGAGGCGGTGATGCTGGCGGTGGAGAAGGGGCTCGGCATCTCCTTCATCTCCCGCCTCGCGGTGGCAGACCGACTGGCACAGGGGCGCCTGGTGGCCCTCACCCCGAGTCGCCGCTTCCCACGCCAGCTCTCCCTCGTCTGGCACAAGCAGAAGTTCCACTCCGCCGCCCTGCGCCGCTTCCTGGCCTTCTGCCGCGCCCAGACCCTGGCGTGAGACACCCTTCGGATGCAACAAGGGCGCCATTGGCGCCCTTGTCGTTCAGCCGATGAACCCCTCGGCCCTCAGCCCTTCCCAGGCCTCAGCCGGCGAGTCCCCCTTCAATCCAGCCGAGCACCTGCCGGGTCACGGCCTGGGGCACCCAGGGGGAGTCCAGTAGCCGGTGGCGCAGGCAATCGGCGAAGTGATCCGCCTCGTGCTGCATGCCGCCCCCCTCCACCGGCAGATAGATGTCCGCCGGCCAGATGACCGGAGCAGGCCCCCCTTGCCAGCGAATGTGCTGGGGATTCCACCACTTGCCCTCGATGACCAGGCGCCACCCCTCCCCGGACAAGGACGCTTCCCGCTCGAGATCCTCGATGATGGAGGCCTCGAGCTCCGCCCGAAACGGCTCATCGAACGTGAAGCTGGCGGCGAGATCCACCTCCCCCGGAGCCCGCGTCAGCGTCACCTCGGGGGTGGGGCAGCCCAGCCCCAGCCGATGGCAGAGGGCGGCATGGAGCCAGAGGGGATAGACCCCCACGTCCCAGGCGGCGCCGCCATCCAGCGCCGGATCGAACAGCTTGCCCACCCTGGGCTGGGTCGAACCGAACGCCGCCCGCAGCTCGCGCGGCGGCGGCAGCAGGGGCAGGCGCTGCAACAGGGCGCGCATGGCGGGGAAGCACATCACCTTCATGGCCTCGAGCAGCAGCAGGCCCCGTGCGTGGGCGAGTGCCACCAGGGCGTCCCAATCTGCTACCCGGGTCACCGCCGGTTTTTCCACCAGTACGTGCTTGCCCGCCAGCAGCATCTGCCTCACCAGGCCCACGTGCTCCGGGTGGATCACCGCCACATAGACGGCCTCCACCTCGGGGCTGGCGGCCAGGGCCTCATAGCTGCCATAGGCGTGGGGCAGCCCCAGATCCCGGGCGAACTCGTTCGCCCGTCCCTGGTCCCGGGCGGCGATGGCCACCACCTCGGCTCCCCTGGCGTGCCCGTTCACATCGCGGCAAAAACGCCGGGCGATGGCCCCCGCCCCGGCAATGCCAAAGCGCAGGGGCGCCCTTGTCTCGTCGTGCATCGTCTCTCCTTGCTACCCAATGGTGGACCCCGGCATCACGCCGGGCGCGGGCTCCCGGCCAGGCTGCGCAGCCAGCTTATCTCCTCGCCCCAGATGGACTCGTCGATGGTCTCGAGGATAAGCGGGATGCCGTCAAATCGGTCGTCGTTCATGATGTGGTGGAACACCGCCTCGCCGAGGTTGCCCTCCCGCAGGCTGTGGTGACGGTCGACCCGACTACCGAAGGTACACTTGGCGCCGTTGATATGCATCCCCTTGAGGTACTGGAACCCCACGATGCGGTCGAAGTCGGCAAACACCGCCTCGCACCCCTCGGGGGTACGCAGATCGTAACCGGCGGCGAAGGCGTGGCAGGTGTCAAAGCAGACGCCGACCCGACTCTTGTCCTCTACCCCGTCGATGAGGGTGGCCAGGTGCTCGAACGACCAGCCGAGGTTGGTGCCCTGGCCGGCGGTATTCTCGATCACCGCCGTCACCCCTTCGCTGCGCTCCAGCGCCCAGTTGATGGACTCGCTCACGAGCTTGAGGCTCACCGCCTCGGGGATCTGCTTGAGATGGCTGCCCGGGTGGAAGTTCAGGTAGCACAGCCCCAGTTGCTCGCAGCGCTTCATCTCGTCCAGGAACGCATCCCGGGACTTGGCGAGGGCATCGGGGTCGGGATGACCCAGGTTGATGAGGTAGCTGTCGTGGGGCAGGATCTGCTCGGGGCGAAAGCCCTCCTTCTCGCAGGCGGCTTTGAAGGCGCGAATGCTGGCCTCGGAGAGGGGCGCCGCCTGCCACTGGCGCTGGTTCTTGGTAAACAGGGCGAAGGCGTTGGCCCCGATGGCTTTGGCCCGGGCGATGGTGTTTTCCACTCCGCCCGCCGCACTGACGTGGGCTCCGATAAATTTCATCTCATCTCCTGTGCACTTTGACCGGGTGCCTGCCGCGCTGGCCACCGCACCCGTTGCCGGGGCGCCATTATGCCCAAGCCTTCCCCGGGCGCCAAACCGGGATTGTCGATGGGGGCAATGGAAAAGGCGCCCGAAGGCGCCTTGATGAGAGACAGAACATCCCTGTCCGTCAATAGGCCAGACCGGCCCCGTAGGGATAGAGCGGGCTTTGTGAGTCTTTGGCCACGTCCGGGGACTGGGCCAGCACCGCCTGCCAGCTCGAGGGCAGCTCGAAGGGGAGCTTGCCGCGTGCCTTCTGGGTGCCGCTCATGACATCGAACAAGGCCTGATCCAGGGCGCCGAAGTTGGCGAGTAGCACCCGGGCCGCCGGGGCCACCTCGGTCAGGATGGCGGGCCTGTCCAGATAGACGGAGAGCACCAGGGGCACCCCGGCCTGCTCGATGGCCTGGATGGCGGCAAAGTCATCCGCGCCGCGGTAGACCCCTTCGTGGGCCGTCTCCTGCACCACCTGATCATTGCTGGCAAAGCCGAGCTGACCGAAGTGGATGCTGCCAAACGGGAAGCGGGGATCCTGCTCGCCCGGGGCGTTGACCCGCACGATGGCAAGCTCCGCGTCGGCCAGGTTCGTCACCACCGTATAGCCGTTGGCCCTGGCCACCTCGGCGTTGACATTGTGCAGATAGACCCGCTTGCCGTCCGCCTTCAGCGGCAGCAGGGCCCCCTCGTTCTTCAGCAGCACGTGAGACGCCGCCTGGGCGGCCTGGGCCTCCTGCTGGAACTCGGCCTTGCCCACCAGGGCCACCGCGGCCTCGGCATCCACATAGGGATTCTCAAAGAGCCCGAGGGCGAACTTCTGTTCCAAGATCCGCTCGGCCGAGGTGGTGATGGCCGCCTCGGTCACCAGACCGCTCTGCACCGCCGCCAGCAGGGGAGCCGGATCTTCCACGCCACCGAACTGATCCACCCCGGCGTCGATGGCCTTGGCGTAGCGCTCGGCCTTGGTGAGCTTCTCCACGCCCCAGGACATGCCAAAGGGCACGGTCCAGGGGCTCACCCCGGCATTGACTTCATCCTGGGTCAGCCCCTGCTCGCAGCGGCTGTCACAGTCATTGACGATGCCCCAGTCGCTCAGCACCACGCCGTCAAACTTGAAGTAGCCCCGCAACAGATCCGTGATGATCTGGCGGTTGAAGCCAAACCCCACCTCCTCGACGGGCTGCCCATCCTGGGTCAGTCCCAGGGGCATGGCGTAATAGGGCATCACGGCGGCCACCCTGGCCTCGAAGGCGCCTTCGAAGGGCACCAAGTGGTAGGCAAACTGACCGCCGGGATAGATCTGCTCCTTGCCCCAGGGGTTGTGGGCATCCAGCCCGTCCTTCTGGGGACCGGCCCCGGCGAAGTGCTTGACCACGGTGACCACGCTCTCCTTGCCTATCCCCTCGCTCCCCTGCTGGAAGCCCTCGATGTAGGCCTTGACCAGGGACTTGGCGAGCAGGTTGTCTTCCCCGAAGGTGCCGTTGATGCGGCCCCAGCGCGGCTCGGTCGCGAGATCCGCCTGGGGCGAGAGGGCCTCGTGGATGCCGACGGCCCGGTACTCCTGACGGGCGATGTCGCCAAAGCGCTGCACCAGGGCGGCATCGCCGATGGCGGCCAGCCCCAGGGTCTCGGGCCACTGGGAGAAGGCCCCGGCACCGATGCTGGTGGCGTTGGGATCATGGGTGAAGTGGTTGCGGGGATCCGTGCTCACCGTCATGGGGATGCCGAATCCCACTCCTTCCAGCAGGGCCTGCAGGGTGTTGTTGTCCGCGGCGATGGCCGCCGGATCACCGGCCATGCGGGTGATGAAGGTGTTGACCCCGTCCTCGCGCAGCATCTTGTCCATGGCCGCGAGGTTCACCCGCCCTGCCCCGTCCAGCACCAGGGTGCCGTGCATCATCAGCCCTGCCTTCTGCGCCAGGGTGAGCCTGCCCACCAGATCCCGGGCTCGCTCGGCGGCGCCGAGGCGCCAGTCCTCGTAGGGGGTCAGGGTGCCGCTGCCATCGAGATCCTTGAATTGCAGGCCGTCCTGCTCGATGAGGGTGACGGTGCGGTGGCCCAGAACCGGCTGCTCGGGCTTGGGGGTGGAGTCATTGTCGTTGCACCCTGCCAGCAGCAGGGCCCCGATGGCGAGGGCGACACGGGTTCGGGAGAGCGAGTGGTGTTTCATTGTTGTTATCTTCCTTGTGTGTGTAGGAGTCGCCACTCTATGCAAAAGCGGCCCCTCTCACTTGCCCGTCGGGTGCAGGAAGTTGCCGGTTGGGAGCAGGATTGAAAAGTGTGAAAAGGGTTGCAGGGTTACCCTTGGTTACAAATCTGAAACATGAAAGCGGCGCTGGCTCACGGCAATCCGCCGCCGTTGGCCGATGATGGTGGGCCACCGCTGACAAGGATTTTTGCCGTGAAGACCGTCTCCAACCGGATTGCCCTGCACTGCCTCAACCACTGGCAGGCCCGCGGGCGGGATCCTGCTGCCCTCCTGCACCCCTGCGGCATCGCTCACGAAGAGCTGCTGATCCCCCAGGGGCGGCTCGACACCGGGCGCCACTTCCGGCTGCTGGCCGGGGCAGCCCCCCACGTGGATCTGGCCCTCGACTGGGCGCCCCCCGCCCTCCCCGGCCTCTTTGCCGACTTCATGTCGCTGGCGAGCCTGTGCTGCAACGCCGCCACCCTTCGCCAGGCCCTGCACTTCTTCCTCGCCTACCGCCCCCTTATCGGCGAGAGCGACGAGATCCGCCTGCAAGAAGAAGAGGGGCAGGCCAGGATCAGCTACCACTCGGAGTCCGATCACCCGGACGTCATCGCCCTGAGCAGCCTGGCCAACCTCTGCCACCTCTATGCCCTGCTCCAGTTCTACCACCCGGGCCAGGGGCTGCTGGTGCTGCCCACCCCGGTACGCCCCAGGCTGTGGCGTGAGCTGGCAGGCTGGCTGGAAGGGCGGTTGCAACAGGGGGCGGCCTTCGAGCTGCGCTTTCCCGCCGCCTTGCTCGATCTCGCCCACGGGCAGTGCAACCTGCCCCTGCAACCCCTGCTGCTCGGGGAGCTCGACCGGCAGATGGCCCAGCTTCGCCCAAGCAGCCGCTACCGGGACAGGGTGATGGCACTCATTCGCCAGCAGCTGTGGCAAGAGAGCGCCGAGGCCTCCTCTCTGCTCGATGGGGTGTGCGAGCACCTCAGACTGACACGCTGGACCCTCAACCGCCATCTGCGGGAGGAAGGGTGCCACTTCTCGGGTCTGCTGGAGCGGGTGCGCCGGGAGGAGGCCTGTCGCCTGTTGCAGGATCCTGCCCTCCCCCTGCAGACAGTGGGGGAGCGCCTGGGTTTTGCCCGCCAGAGCAGCTTTACCCGCTTCTTTCGCGAGGCGTTTGCCCTCTCGCCGAGGGAGTTTCGCTCAAGGCGCAGCCGCCTCTGAGGTGCCCCCGAGATGGGCGGCGAGCAACCCCGCCAGCCAGTGGATGAAGAGCTGGACCCTGGGGGCCAGTTGGCGGCGATGGGCATAGAGGGCGTGGATGGGGAGCGGCGGCGGCTGCCACTGGGGCAGGATGCTCACCAGCTCGCCCCCCGCGAGCAGGGATTCGACCCCCACCCGCGGCATCTGGATGATGCCGAGCCCCGCCAGCGCCGCCGCCAGGTAGGTCTCGCTGTCATTGACCATGAGGGCCCCCGCCATGGGCAGCAGGGCGCGGCGACCATCTTCCGCCAGGTATTCAAAGCCGGGTTCGCTGCGCCCCTGCCCGGCACCAAACCCGGGACCATAGTGCACCAGCCGGTGGCCCGCCAGATCCCCAAGGGTGCGGGGCACCCCGTGGCGAGCCAGGTAGCCTGCGCTGGCACAGTTGATCTGGCGATAGTGACCAAGGGGCCTGGCCACCAGGCTGGAGGGCTCAAGCCCCCCGACCCGCACCACGCAGTCAAACCCCTCGCGCACCAGATCCACCCGCCTGTCCGTGCTGCTCAGCATCAGTTGCAGGGCGGGATGCTGCGCCAGAAAGTCCGGCAGGGCCGGGATCACCAGGTGGCGGGCCATCCGGCTTGGCATGTCGACCCGCAGTTGTCCCGAGATCTGCCCCCCCTGGCGAAACAGGCCGTCAAACTCCTCCATGTCCGCCAAAAGCTCCCGGCATCTGGCATAGCAGAGCTGGCCGTCCGTGGTGAGCTGCACCCGCCGCGTGGTACGCAGCAGGAGCCGGGTCCCCATGCGCTCCTCCAGCCGGCGGATGGCGGCAGAGAGGGTCGCCTTGGGGATGCCCGTCTGCTCGGCGCAGCGGGTAAAACTCTCCAGCTCGGCAACCCGCACGAAGGCTCTCATCGCATCCAGTTGATCCATGGCCTGATTGTCTCGATAAACGGAACAGTGATTCTATTATCACGCTATTTATCCAGTTTAAAAGGAACAATACAGTGATCCGGTCGGCTCGTATCGAGCCTGTGTCCGCCACCCTGACAGGAGTCATACCATGACCAGACCCATCGCCCTCATCACTGGGGCCAGCCGCGGCCTTGGCAAGCACGGGGCCCTGGCCCTCGCCGCCAAAGGCGTCGACCTCATCATCACCTACCGCAGCCAGGCCGCAGAGGCGGAGGCGGTGGTGACCCAGGCCCGCGCCCTCGGCGTTCGGGCCCATGCCCTGGCTCTGGACGTGGGCGAGAGCGCCACCTTCGCGGCCTTTGCAGAGGAGGTGACGCAACTGCTCGCCCGGGAGTGGCAGCGCGCCCATTTCAACTTCCTGGTCAACAACGCCGGGATCGGCATTCATGCCAGCTTCGAGCAGACCACGGAGCAGCAGTTCGACACCCTGCTCAACATCCACCTCAAGGGGACCTTCTTCCTGACCCAGGCGCTCCTGCCCCTCCTGGCAGACGGCGGTCGCATCCTCAACCTCTCCACCGGCCTCACCCGCTTCGCCATGCCGGGTTATGCCGCCTACGCCGCCATGAAGGGGGGCGTCGAGGTGCTCACCCAGTATCTGGCCAAGGAGCTGGGCCCCAGGGGCATCGCGGTCAACGTGCTGGCCCCCGGCGCCATCGAGACCGATTTTGGCGGCGGCGTGGTGCGCGACAACAAGGGAGTCAACGACTTTCTCGCGAGCCAGACCGCCCTTGGCCGGGTGGGTCAGCCCGACGACATCGGTGGTGCCATCGCCGCCCTGCTCTCCGATGACTGCCGCTGGATCACCGCCCAGCGCATCGAAGCCTCGGGCGGCATGTTTATCTAGGCGGTCATGGTTGCCTGCTGCACAAACAAGGAAGGCCCCCTCCGACGAGGGGGCCTTCCGGCATTGGGCAGACGAGGTGCGGCGAACAGGGCCCGTTACAGGGTCTTGCCACCGCTTGCAATGACCTGGCTGTACCAGTGGAAGCTCTCTTTCTTGATGCGACGAAGAGACCCTCCCTGCTCGTCCCTGTCCACGTAGACAAAGCCGTAGCGCTTCTGGTAGCCGTTGAGCCAGCTCAGGATGTCGGTGAAGGACCAGGCGCAATATCCAATCAGCTCGACCCCGTCCTGCATCGCCTCCTGGCACGCCTTGAGGTGGCTGTGCAGATAGGCGATACGGTAGTCGTCGTTCACCCTGTCCCCGGCTTCCAGCTTGTCGAACTCCCCCAGGCCGTTCTCGGTGATCATCAGCGGCAGGGCGTAACGGGAGGAGAGCCGGCGCAGGGCGATGCGCATCCCGGTGGGATCGATGGCCCAGTCCCAGTTGCTGGTCTCAAGGTGCGGATTGGGGGCCGTCTTGTAGAGGCCGGGAATGCCGCTGGAGGGCGTAGTGCCCTTCTTGCCCGTGGTGTTGATGCGCTGCATCGTCTGGCCGCCGAGGGGGTTGTCGGTGAAGGTCAGGGTGTAGTAGTAGTTGATCCCGATGTAGTCGGGGGTGCCTTCGCGCAAGAGCTCGAGATCGCCCGGCAGGATCTCCGGCGCCTCGCCGGTCTCCCGCAGATAGGCGAGCGCCGCCTGGGGGTAACGGCCGAAGCAGTAGGCATCCAGCCACCAGAGGTTGGTGAACTCCTCGGCATTCTCGAACGCCAGCATGTCGCTCGGGGCGCAGGAGGCCGGATAAGCAGGGGAGTACGCAAAGCTCGGCCCGATCAGGCCGTTTGGCACGTGCTGGCGAAACGCCTTGATGACCCGGGCGTTGGCGAGAAACGCGATGTGGTTGGCGGCGAAGAAACGCTTTCTGTCCTGCACGGCGGGAGGATGGGTGCCAAGCTGATAGGCGTTCGTCAGGTTGTAGTTCTGCTCGTTGAGGGACACCCAGTACTTCACCTTGCCAGCAAAGCGCTGATAGAGGGTGACGCAGTAGCGCTCGAAGTCGTCGATGATGCGCCTGTCTTCCCAGCCGCCGTACTCATCCTGCAGGGCCTGGGGGAGATCCCAGTGATAGAGGGTCAGCACCGGCTCGATGCCGTGGGCCAGCAGGGCGTCGATGAGCCTGTCATAGAAGGCGAGCCCCGCCTCGTTCACCTCGCCACGCCCCGTCGGGTAGATGCGCGGCCAGCTCACCGAGAAGCGATAGGCCTTGAGCCCCATCTCGGCCATCAGCGCCACATCCTCTTCCACCCTGTGGTAGTGATCCACCGCCACGTCTCCGTTGCTCCCTTCAAAGGTCTTGCCCGGCAGCTTGGTGAAGCTGTCCCATACCGAGGGGCCCTTGCCCTCCTCGTTCCAGGCCCCTTCCACCTGATAGGCGGCGGAGGCGGCGCCCCAGAGGAAACCGTTCGGGAAGTCATTGAACTTGTGATGATGCATCTGGTGTTGCTCCTTCTGCGCGGATGGCGGGGGCCATCCTGTGATACGTCGACCCCGTACAGGGGCCCGAAATGAGTTGGCACCAGCATCCAACACTTCTAGAATTCCGTCCAATGACAAATATGGCCACCTATCATTCCTATCTGGAATCAAGCGAGGCACCATGGAGTTGAGAGATCTGAAAGCCTTCGTCACCCTGGGGGAGGTATTGCACTTTGGTCAGGCGGCGGCGCGCCAGCACGTCACCCAGTCGGCCCTGAGCAAGCAGATCCGCCGGCTGGAGACGGACCTTGGTGGCGAGCTGTTCGAGCGCAACGCCGGCAGCACCCGGCTGACGGTGCTCGGGCGCGCCCTCTACGCCGACGCCTGCACCCTGGTGGCCCAGAGCGAACAGCTCGCCCGCAGCGCCCGCGACGTGCTGGCGGGTCACGCGGGTACTCTGCGCATCGGCTTCGGGGTCGCCACCAAGCTGCTGGTGCCCGCCGCCATCGCCCGTTTTCGGGCCAGCCGCCCCGGGGTCGCCATTGAGCTCAACGATCTCTCCACCCATCACCAGTTGCTGGCGCTGGCGGAGGGCCGGCTGGATCTCGGCTTCTGCCGCCTGCCCGCCCCCAAGGGCTGGCCGGTGCTGCCCGTGGTGCGCGCCCATTTCGTCGCCGTGCTGCCCGCAGGCTATCAGGGGGTGGCGGGGCTCGCCGATCTGCAGGAGAAGCCGCTCGCCATCCTGCGCCGGGACAAGGCCCCCTCTTTTTACGATCAGTTCGTGCACTATCTGGCCCAGAGCGGCCTGCGCTTTCAGGACATCCAGTACGTCAACGACTTCGCCGCCGGCATCGCCACCGCGGCGGCCGGCATCGCCTGGACCCTGGTCCCTTCCTCCACCACCATTGAGCATCCCGATGTGCTGACCCTGCCCCTCGGGGAGGCCGACGCGAGCTGGATCATCGGGCTCATTCGCCCGCCGGGCAACGACAATCCCCTCGTCGCCCCCTTCTGGCAGACGGTGGCGGAGCTGGCGGATCCCGCCCTCACCGGCCTCATGACGACAGGGGACGGGACATCCCCCCGGGACACGCCATGAAAGGGAACCATTCGAGAATCACATTAACGATGGCATTGGGCGGTCACCCCCCTTAAAATTGCCGCACTGCCCCGACGCCACGACAAGGATCCGTTTCGTTCATGCACTCTCACTGGCTGCTGAGGTTTGATCTGCATCGCCTCATCCTTGCGCTGGCCGTCATCGG
This sequence comes from Aeromonas sp. R7-5, assembly GCF_040908015.1. Taxonomy (NCBI): domain Bacteria; kingdom Pseudomonadati; phylum Pseudomonadota; class Gammaproteobacteria; order Aeromonadales; family Aeromonadaceae; genus Aeromonas; species Aeromonas sp. R7-5. The sequence continues at coordinate 284,609 of NZ_JBFOCZ010000026.1, forward strand.
CGTGCTGGCTACCTTTGGCAACAGCTTTTACGCCATCTATCAGGCACAAAGACAACTGCTCATCGACAGCACCCTGGAAGCAAACCGGGTCTATGCCACCAAGCTCGCCGCCTCCATCGAGACCATGCTGCGCTCGGCCCAGGGACAGCTGGCCTATGGCGCGGCCCGGCTCGCCCCCTTGCTGCAGGGCAACGACCTCCATGGACTCGAGGAGGTGGCAGGCCAGTTGCGCCAGCAGACCAACACCTTCAACTCGGTGGCCATCGTGAACACAGACTCCGTCATCGTCGCCGTCTCTCCCGAGGCATTGCATGTGAAAGGGGTCAAGCTCACCTCGGCCAATGCGAGCCGGACCCTGGCAAGCCAGCAGCCCCTCATCGCGGATCCCCTGGTCTCCCTCACTGGCAACTACCTCATCAGCCTCTCCCACCCCATCTTCTCGGCAGACAAGCGCTACCTCGGCTATGTCGCCGGCACCATCTATCTGGAGTCCGCCAGCGTGCTCTCCAGCCTGCTGGGGCAGCACTACTACCAGGATGGTTCTTATCTTTATGTGGTGGACCGCCAGCGCACCCTCATCTACCACCCGAACCCGGAGCGCCTCGGCCAGAAGATTGGCAAGAACCGGGTGGTGGATGCGGTGCTCAAGGGGCAGGATGGCGCGCAAAGCGTGCTCAACTCCCGGGGCAGCGAGATGCTGGCAGGCTTTGCCCCGGTGGCGGACGCAGGCTGGGGGATAGTGGCCCAGCGCCCCCGCAGCGCCACCCTGGCCGGCCTGGATGAACAGATGCTGGAGATCCTCAAGGGGATGATCCCGGTCACCCTCTTCATTCTCTTCGTCATCTGGCTCTCGGCCACCATCATCGCCAGACCCTTGCGGCAACTGGCCAACCGGGCCGGGCTCATGGATCAGCAGGGGGCCGCCACCAGCATCTCGGGGATCCGCGCCTGGTATTTCGAAGCGGCCCAGTTGAAGCAGGCCATCCTCAAGGGGCTGGGGCTGCTCAACACCAAGATCGACAAACTGCACACCGACAGCCACACCGACCCCATGACGGGCCTGTTCAACCGCCGGGCCATGCAGCAGATGCTGGACGAGTACGAGGTCGAGCGTCAGCCCCTGACGGTGATTGCCCTGGACATCGATCACTTCAAGGCCATCAACGACCGCTTCGGTCACGACGTGGGGGATGCCGTCATCGTCTCCCTCGCCACCCTGATGCAGCAGGATCTGCGTTCCGATGCCGCCTTGTGTCGAAGCGGCGGCGAAGAGTTCCTGCTGCTGCTGCCCGGGGTCTCCCTTGCACAGGCGCAGAAGATCGCCGAGCGCCTGCGTACCCGGGTGGCGAGCCACGACATGGAGGTAGCTGGCCACATCACCATCTCCCTCGGCGTCGCCCACTGGGGAGCGGATGCCACCAGCATCGCCGCCGTGCTCAAGGAGGCGGACAAGGCGCTTTATGATGCCAAGAGCCAGGGCCGAAACTGCGTGGTGGTGGCCCTGGGCTGATCGGCCCAGGCTTTGCCGGACACCGTTCGGCCATAAAAAAACCCCTGCCATGGCAGGGGTCGGACGGTATCCATGTCAGGGGATCAGAGCGTGACGGCCAGGCTCTCGACCGAGGCGGCGCTCGGGGTCACCAGTACGGGCACCGATTTGGAGGTGGGGGTGAAAGAGCCCTCCCCTATGCTCTCGATGGCCACCAGGGGGTTGGTCTCGGGGTAGTAGGCGGCGATGTTGCCTTTCGGGATCTCGTAGAAGATGACGCTAAAGCCCCGCACCACCCGCTCGCGCCCGTCGTTGCACACCGCACTCATGTCCACCCGCTGCTCCTCGGCGAGCCCCAGCCTCCTGGCATCCTCCTCGTTCATGAAGACCACGTTGCGTCGCCCCTTGATGCCGCGATAGCGGTCATCCATGCCATAGATGGTGGTGTTGTACTGATCGTGGGAGCGCAGGCTCTGAAGCAGCAGCACGGGCTGGTCCACCATCTGCTCCGCGTGGCTGGTGCACTCGGGCAGGATGGAGTCCGGCAAACGGCTCGCCCGAAATTCTGCGCGCCCGCTCGCGGTGTTCCAGCGCAACAGGGCGGCGCTGTTCTCCAGATGGAAGCCGCAGGGCTCCTCGATGCGGCGGTTGAAGTCGCCAAAGCCCGCGATGGTCTCCTCGATGAGATCCCGCAGCAGCCCGTAGTCATCCCGCAGCGCCAGCCAGTCCACCCGATCGCTGCCAAGCGTTGCCTCGGCCATGCGGGCCACGATGTCTATCTCGGAGAGACAGAGCGGCGAGACCGGCTCGTTCATCCCGGTGGAGGCGTGCACCATGCTGAAGGTGTCCTCCACGGTGATCTTCTGCACCCCGGAGCGCTGCTGATCGAGCTCGGTACGGCCCAGGCAGGGGAAGATCAGGGCATCTTTTGACACCATGAGGTGGCTGCGGTTGAGCTTGGTGCTGATCTGCACGTTGAGCTCGCTCCTTCGCATCGCTTCATAGGTGAACTCGGTATCCGGCGCGGCGGCTGCCAGGTTGCCCCCAAGGCAGATGAGCACCTTGCTCTTGCCGCCATGAAGGGCTTTGAGGGCCTCGTAGACGTTGTGCCCCGGCGTGCGCTTGAAGCCCACCGGGAAGCGGCGCTCCAGGCGATCGAGGAAGGCGGCATTGGGTTTCTCGTTGATCCCCATGGTGCGGTTGCCCTGCACGTTGCTGTGACCGCGCACCGGACAGAGTCCGGCCCCCGGCTTGCCAATCTGGCCGCACATCAGGTGCAGGTTGACGATTTCGCGAATGGTGTCGACCGAATGCTTGTGCTGGGTGATCCCCATGGCCCAGCAGCTGATCACGCTCTCGCTGCTTGCGAAGATCTGCGCCGCCCGGGTGATCGCCTCCCGACCGAGGCCGGATTGCGCCTCGATCTGCGTCCACTCCGTGGCCTTCACCTGGGCCAGGTAGTCGTCAAAGTGCGCGGTATGCTGCTCGATAAAGGCGAGATCGATACGCCCCCCCTCCTCTTCCAGGATGTATTTCACCATGCCGCGAATGGCCGCCATGTCACCGCCAAGTTTTGGCGTGAGGTACTGGTGGCTGATGGTGGTGGCCGCCGGGGTCAGTAGCTCCGCCGGGCTCTGGGGGCTCGCGAAGCGCTCGAGGGCCACCTCTTTGAGGTTGTTGAAGGTGACGATCTGGCACCCCTGGCGCGCCGCCTTGCGCAGGGCGTTCATCATGCGCGGGTGGTTGGTGCCCGGGTTCTGGCCAAAGACGAAGATGGCTTTGGCGGCGTCGAAATCATCGAGCACCACGGTGCCCTTGCCCACCCCGACGGACTGGATGAGCCCCACCCCGCTCGCCTCGTGGCACATGTTGGAGCAGTCGGGGAAGTTGTTGGTGCCATAGAGGCGGCCAAACAGCTGATAGAGGTAGGAGGCTTCGTTGCTGGCACGTCCCGAGGTGTAGAACTCCACCTCGTCGGGGCTGGCCAGACTCTTGAGTTTGTCGGCGATGAGGGCAAACGCCTGATCCCAGCTGACCGGCTCGTAGTGATCGGTGGCCGGGTTGTAGCGCAGGGGCTCGGTCAGTCGCCCCTGGTATTCGAGCCAGTAGTCGCTCTGGGTGGCGAGGCGACGCACCGAATGCTCGGCGAAGAAATCGGCCCCCACCGTCTTGCCGGTGGATTCCCAGGCCACCGCCTTGGCGCCGTTCTCGCAAAACTGGAAGGCCCCCTGTTTGTTGTCACCCCAGGCGCAGCCGGGACAGTCAAAGCCGTCGGTCTGGTTGACCCGCAGCAGGTTCTTGATGTTCTGGCGGGTCTTCTGGCTGCGCAGCACCTGCTTGAAGGTGGACTGCAGGGAGGAAAAGCCGCCGGCCTTGGCCGGTTTCTCAATATGACTGGACATGGGAATCTCCAACGTGATCCTGGGCGCGGGGGCTGGCATAGCAGACCGGGGCATCGGATCGGGGCACATGGATCAGGGTCAGGTTGTACTTCAGGGCCAGTCGCACCGCGAGCTGGCTGGGGGAAGCAAGGCTGATGAGGTGAGCGGCGCCAAATTGCACCGCCTTGTGAATGAGTTCGCTGCCGCAGCGGCTGGTGATGACCAGGGTGGCAGCCTGCACCGGCTGGCGCAGCTGCATGCCGATGAGCTTGTCCAGGGCGTTGTGCCGCCCTATGTCCTCCCGGCAGGCCAGGATCTCGCCGCGATCATCCAGCGCCAGGGCGGCATGAAGGGCACCGCTCTGGCGGGCCTTGCTCTGCCAGGGGACGATGCGCTCCCGCAGATCCTGCAAAGAGGCGGTGTCGAAGGGGGCGCCCGGGGTCAGCGGGGTGAGCACGGGCAACGCATGTTCGATGGCCTCCACGCCGCAGATGCCACAGCCGCTGGCACCGGCCAGGCGGCGCTTGCGCTGACCAAGCGCCGCCAGACAGCGGTTGGCGATGGTGACATCGAGCACGATGCCGTGCTCGGACGGGGTGCTCTGGATATCGTGTACATCGTGGTTGCCCCCGATGATCCCCTCGCCAAACAGAAAACCGATGGCGAAATCGTCGAGATCGTCCGGGGTGGCCATCATGACGGCATGGTTGATGCCGTTGATGTTGACGGACACGGCCACCTCCTCCACCAGCTCATCCAGACTGGGCAACCGTGAATTGAAAGGGATCATGCGAGACGCTTATAAGCTGTATTCGGGCCTCAAGTTTAGATAAGCCGCCGCGCCAAAACCAATGAAACAAATCTATTCACCAATAGATAACTTCTATTGCCATCGGGATGTCGATTGATTAAATTTGTCGCTCATTGCCTTTGCCTGCTGCCATTACCACGATGAATATCAAGCAGTTGCACTATTTCTACGAGCTGGCCCAGCACCGTCACTTCGCCAAGGCGGCCAAGGCTTGCTTCATCACCCAGCCGACCCTGTCGGCCAGCATCACCGCTCTGGAGAAGTCACTTGGCACCGAACTGGTGGTGCGCAACAGCCAGTTCGTAGCCCTGACCCAGGCGGGGGAAGTGGTGCTGCACCACGCCGAGCGGATGCTTCAGGAACAGGATGCCATGCGCCAGGAGCTCAGCCTCTTTCGGGGCGGGCTGTCGGGCGCGCTGCGCATCGGCGTCGTGCCCCAGTCGAGCATCGACATCATGCCGCTGCTCAAGGGGTTCAATGACGCCTACCCCAAGGTGGGCCTGCACCTCTGCGTGATGACCCATGCCACCCTGATGGAGCAGCTGGATCTGCATCGCATCGACATCGGGCTCGGCTTTGACGAGTTGCTCACCGAGCATCAGCGCCGGGCCCTCGACGTCCAGCTTCGCCACCCCAACCCCATGGCCCTGCTGGGCCCCCTGCCTGCCCACTGCGCCTCGACCGGGCCGCTGACCCTGGCGGACCTGCAAGATCTCCCCCTGATCCTGCCAAGCACCACCATGCAGTTTCGCCGCTACCTGGACGAGGCCGCCGCCCGCCAGCAGATCAGCCTGCGGGTGGTGCTGGAGACAGACTCCCTGTTCCACCTGGTCAACGGGGTGAGCCACGGCCTGGGCTGCGCCGTGGTCAGCGCCGGCATCGCCGCCACCGCCCAGCAGCTTTTCAAATTGCCCTGCCATCCCTTGAGCGATGCGAGCGCAGGCACCATCGCCTTCATCACCCGAAAACACAGTGTCACCCCCGCCATGAAGGCGTTTCTCGCCAAGGCAGGGGCATGAAAAAGGCAGCCCACGGGGGCTGCCTGCACTGATCAAGGGGGGAACTTGCGCCTCTCCTGGCGTCAGTCTGCCCCTTGCTGTTTGTCCAGCGCCGCGATGAAGGCGCTCGCCAGAGCGTGGTCGGAGAAGGGATTCTGGCCTGTGATGAGCTCGCGATCGATCACAACGCCAGGCTGCCAGGGTGCCACGAACTGCATGCTGCCGCCGGCCTGGGCCATGGCCTTCGCCGGGTAGTAGCGCAGCTTGTCACCCCCAAGGGAGCCTTCAAACACCGCCTCTTCCTTGTCGGAGAAGATGGTCATCCTGTAACCGTCGTAGATCCACTCTCTGGCGCCGTCTGCCTTGCCTGCAATGACCGACTGCTCGAACCCGGCCGGATCCGCCTGCGCCGCCAGCAGCGCGATGGGGCCGTGGCAGATGGCGGCCGTGGGTTTGTGGTTGTCATGGAAGTGGCGAAGCAGGGTCCCCACCTCGGGATCCTTGGCAAGATCGATGAGGGGCGCATGGCCACCGGGAATGAAGAGGCCGGCATAGCGCTCGGGACCGGATGCCAGCACCTCCCTCAGAGAGAGCACCTTGCCGGCGCCAAGCAGCCCCTCCACGACGGCGCCGATGCGCACCATCTCCTGCGGGTTGCCACCAAAGTACTGGGGATCGACGGAGTGTTTGTCGACAACGGGCCGGTTCCCTCTCGGGGTCACCGGGGTCAGGGTATAACCGGCCTCCAGCAGGGCCGCGGCAGGCACCCCCAGTTCATTCTGGTAGAAGCCGGTGGTCAGGCTCTTGCCCCCTTGCAGCGGCAGTTCGGTCTCGCTCGAGAGCAGCACCAGGATCTCGCCTTTCGTGGCGGCGCTGGCCGCAGCGGAGGTCGCCAGCAGCAGTGAGGCCAGCACGGCCTTGAGAGTGTTCTTCATCGTGATCTTCCTTTTGATGGCAGTGATCGATCGGGCGGCCACCGGGCCGCCCTCGATGAGCAATTTACTGATTACCCATGGACGAATAAACTCACACTATTGAATTTGATTATTTACATGGATGAACATATGTCCCGTGCCTTCGACCCCGTCCAGCTCGGCACCATAGAGCTCTTTTGCAAGGCAGCCGAACTTGGCAGCTTTACCGCTACGGCTCAGGTACTGGGGGTAACGCCCGCCTCGGTGAGCCGCTCCATCCAGCGTCTCGAGGCCAGGCTCGGCGTCAAACTCTTCCATCGCACCACCCGCAGCGTGCGCCTCACCCATGACGGGGAGCTCTATCGGGAACAGTGCCAACAAGCGCTCGAGCAGATCGCTGAGGCCGAGCGGGCCATCACCGGTCGCCAGCGCCACCCCAGAGGAGTGCTGCGCATCAGCGTGGGCACCGTCTATGCCCATCACCGCCTGGTGCCCCTGCTGCCAGGCTTCATGGCCGCCTATCCCGAGGTTGAGCTGGAGCTCAATGTCTCCAACAGGAACATCGACTTCGTGGAGGATGGTTACGATCTGGCCATCCGGCTGGGGGAGCCGCGCGATGGGCGGATCATCGCCCGCAAGCTGGAGGATGCCAGCCTCGGGGTCTTCTGCGCCCCCGATTATGCCGCCCGCCGCCCCGCGCCAACCTCCCTGGAGATGCTGTCGCAACACGAGCTGATCCAGTTCATCACCCCGAGCACGGGTCGCCCCTTCCCCTGGCAGTTCGTGAACGAGCAGGGGGACCCTGTCGACCTTCATGTTCAGAGCAGACAGCGGGTGCTTGACGATGTGCTGGCGGGCCTGGGCTGGGCGGTGGCTGGGGGCGGTCTGTTCCAGATCTACCATTTCGTGGCGGCCGAGGCGCTGTTGCAAGGCAAGCTGATCGAGGTGATGACCCCCTTTGCGGGGCGATCCCGCCCCTTCTACGCCCTCTATCCCCAGCACCGTCACCTCTCGGCCCGGGTCCGGGCCTTCGTGGATTACCTGCTGGCAGCGGTGCACCCAGAGGGGTCGCCTGTGCCAGGGGAATATCCCCCTCTTCGTTGACGAGGGCCCCTCATCTGCGTGCCTGCGCCCCCGATAACGGGGGCAAAAAGCAGGTGGCACTCTGGACACAATGGTTGCCTAATTAAATAAATATGCATAAAAAACAATGCAGGCAGGGCTCGATATATGAACTCTTCTGCTGTTTGTATGAAGCATCGTGCTGCTGAAAATTTTCTGTGAGCCACCTCCCGCCGTTTAATTCAAGAGCCTATAACCTTGACCCGTACAATAAAAACCTGACGTGTTCCGGTTTATTTCACCATGCATCACAAAGGAGTGTCATATGTATAAAAAAGTGAAACTGGCGAGCATTATCAGCACCCTTATTCTCTCGGCCACTGCATATTCTGCAGAGATGACCGTGGGCTTCTCGCAAATTGGTTCTGAATCCGGGTGGCGAGCTGCAGAAACATCGGTCGCCAAGAGCGAAGCCCAAAAACGCGGCATCATCCTGAAAATTGCCGATGCCCAGCAGAAACAGGAGAACCAGATCAAGGCCATTCGCTCCTTTATTGCCCAGGGGGTGGATGCCATCTTTATTGCCCCCGTGGTACAGACTGGCTGGGAGCCGGTATTGCAGGAGGCGAAAGAGGCCGAGATCCCGGTCTTCCTGCTGGATCGCAATATCACGGTAAAAGATGACGGTCTCTTCATGACCGGGGTCGCCGCCGACAGCGTCCACGAAGGGGAAGTGGCCGCCCAGTGGCTCATCAAGCAGCAGGATGGCAAACCGTGCAACGTGGTTGAATTGCAGGGCACGGTGGGTGCCAGCGTGGCGCTGGATCGCAAGAAGGGCTTCCTCGACACCGTCTCGGCCGTGCCCACCATCAAGATCATCCGCACCCAGTCCGGCGATTTCACCCGCAGCAAAGGCAAGGAAGTGATGGAGAGCTTCATCAAGGCGGAAAATAGCGGCAAGAATATTTGTGCCGTCTACGCCCATAACGATGACATGGCCATCGGCGCCATCCAGGCCATTAAAGAGGCTGGGCTGAAACCGGGCAAGGATATCAAGATCATCTCCATCGATGGCGTGCCGGATATTTTCAAGGCGATGATCGCAGGCGAAGCCAATGCCTCGGTGGAGCTCACGCCGAATATGGCGGGACCGGCCTTCGATGCCCTGCTGGCCTATAAGAAAGATGGCACCCTGCCCCCCAAACATATCAAGACGGAGTCCAAACTGTTTGAGCCCGGGAGTGCCGAGGCGCAGCTCGAGCTGAAAAAAGACATGGGTTATTAATCCCGCTCCCCCGCCAGACTGTCACATAGCGCGCCATATAAGTGATTGAACTTGTATGGCGCGCTATATCGGAGAGCCAATGTTCATGTCAGAGAACACTCACGATGTCGTATTGAATGCCCGCGGAATATGCAAGGCGTTTCCCGGAGTACGAGCCCTGCATCAGGTGGACTTCTCCCTGCGCCGGGGAGAGATCATGGCGCTGCTCGGCGAGAACGGGGCCGGCAAGTCCACGTTGATCAAGACCCTCACCGGTGTCTATCAGCGAGACGCCGGCCGTATCGAACTCGACGGCGCCCCCATCTCCCCGACGGACACCGCCCATGCCCAGCGTCTGGGGATAGGCACCGTCTATCAGGAGGTCAACCTGCTGCCGAACATGTCGGTGGCGGACAACCTCTTCATCGGCCACGAGCCACGCCGTTTCGGCTTCATCGACCGGGGCGCCATGACCCGGCAGGCCAGCGCCATCATGGCCAGCCACGGCTTCGAGATGGATGTCACCCTGCCCCTCGACCACTACTCGGTCGCCATGCAGCAGATCGTGGCCATCGCCCGGGCGGTGTCACTCTCCGCCAGGATCCTGATCCTGGACGAGCCCACCGCGAGCCTGGATGCCAGCGAAGTCCAGATGCTCTTCTCCCTGATGACACGCCTGCGGGATCAGGGGGTGAGCCTCATCTTCATCACCCATTTTCTCGATCAGGTCTACGCCATCAGCGATCGCATCACAGTGCTGCGCAACGGCGAGCTGGTCGGCACCCGCGACACCCAGGCACTGCCACAACTGGAGCTGGTCAAGATGATGCTGGGACGCGAGCTGGACGACAATGCCCTCAAGCGGGCGGGCAAGACACTGCGCAGCAACCAGCCCATGGTGTCGTTCAGGGACTATGGCAAGCGGGGAGTCATCGCCCCCTTCAGTCTCGACGTCATGCCCGGGGAGATAGTGGGCCTCGCCGGCCTGCTCGGGTCCGGTCGTACCGAGACCGCCGAGCTGATGTTCGGCATAGTGCCGAGCGACAGCGGCGAGTGCCGGGTGCGGGACAAATCGGTGACCATCCGCTCTGCACGCCAGGCGGCCACTAACGGCTTTGGTTTCTGCCCGGAGGATCGCAAGAGCGCCGGCATCATCGCCTCGGCCTCGGTGCGGGAGAACATGGTGCTGGCCCTGCAAGCCCAGCGGGGCTGGTTGCATCCCCTGTCTCGCAAGGAACAGGACGAGATCACCGCCCGCCTCATCGAGCAGTTGGCCATCAAGACCCCGGGACCGGAGCAGCCCATCCAGTTTCTCTCCGGGGGCAACCAGCAAAAGGTGTTGCTCGCCCGCTGGCTGCTCACCAAACCCCAGTTCCTGATCCTGGACGAGCCTACCCGGGGCATCGACGTGGGGGCCCACGCCGAGATCATCCGCCTCATCGAATCCCTCTGCGCCAACGGGCTGGCCCTGCTGGTCATCTCCTCCGAGCTCGAGGAGCTGGTGGGTTATGCCGATCGGGTGATCGTCCTTCGTGACAGAAAACAGGTGGCAGAGCTTGCAACGGACGCCCTGAGCGTCCCTGCCATCATGAACGCCATTGCATGTGAGGCCTGATATGACGTCATCCATTCTCCCCCTCGCCAAGGGGTCGCGCGCCCGCAGGGAGTGGCCCACGGGCTCGGCCCAGTGCGCCGCCCTGGTGTGCGTGCTGCTCATCAATGCCCTGGTCGCCGACAACTTCTTCGCCATCCACATCCAGGATGGGCGGCTGTTTGGCAGCCTCATCGACATCCTCAACCGCTGTGCCCCGGTGGCCCTGCTCTCCCTCGGCATGACGCTGGTGATCGCCACCGGCGGCATCGACCTGTCGGTGGGCGCCGTCATGGCCATCAGCGGGGCCACCATGGCCAGCCTGGCCACCGGCGGTCACAGCCTGCCGGTCATCTTCGCCGCCGTCATCGGGGTGGGCCTTCTGTGTGGCCTGTGGAACGGCCTGCTGGTGGCGGTGTTCAAGATCCAGCCCATCGTCGCCACCCTGATCCTCATGGTAGCGGGCCGGGGCATCGCCCAGCTCATCACCGAGGGGCAGATCATCACCTTCAACAACGACGCCCTCGCCTGGATCGGCAGCGGCTCCCTCTTCTATCTGCCCACCCCGGTCATCATCACCCTGGGCATGGCGCTGCTGCTCTGGCTGCTGACCAAGCGCACCGCCCTCGGCCTCTTCATCGAAGCGGTGGGGATCAACATCAAGGCCGCCAAGAACGCCGGGCTCAACACCCCCATGGTGGTGATCGCCACCTACCTGCTGAGCGGCATGATGGCCGCCGTCGCCGGCATGATAGTCGCCGCCGACATCCGGGGTGCCGATGCCAACAACGCCGGGCTCTGGCTCGAGATGGACGCCATTCTGGCGGTGGTGATAGGAGGCACCTCCCTGATGGGGGGGCGCTTCAACCTCGCCCTCTCCCTGATCGGCATACTGATCATCCAGGGGGTGAACACCGGGATCCTGCTCTCCGGCTACCAGCCCCAGTGGAACCAGATCGTCAAAGCCCTGGTGGTGCTGGCGGTGCTGGTCATGCAGTCACCGGCCCTCAACCACCTCTTCCAGCGAGGGACTCGCCATGTTTAAACGCAACCTCCCCCTGATGGTGACCATCATGGTCTTCGTGCTGGGCTATCTGCTCTGCCTGGCCTCCTTCCCAGCCTTCATGTCCACCCGCATCATCTGCAACATCCTGACGGACAACGCGTTTCTGGGAATAGTGGCGGTGGGCATGACCTTCGTCATCCTCTCGGGGGGCATCGATCTGTCGGTGGGGGCCGTCATCGCCTTCACCGGCGTGCTGCTGGCAACGCTCATCGGGAAGCTGGGGGTCAGCCCCGTGCTGGCCATCCCTCTGGTGCTGGTGCTCGGGGCAGGCTTTGGCGCCCTCATGGGCTGGCTCATCGACACCCTGAAGATCCCCGCCTTCATCATCACCCTGGCGGGCATGTTCTTCCTGCGGGGGGCCAGTTTTCTCATCTCCGAGCAGTCCCTGCCCATCGATCACCCCACCTTCACCTACCTGTCGAGCCTGTCGTGGAAGATACCGGGTGGCGGTCGCCTGAGCCTGCTGGCCCTCATCATGCTGGCGGTGGTGGTCTTCGGCATCCTGCTCGCCAACCGCACCCGCTTTGGCAACAATGTTTACGCCATCGGCGGTAACGCCACCTCAGCGGCCCTGATGGGGATCTCGGTGCGCCACACCACCATTCGCATCTACCTGCTCTCCACCACCCTGGCGACCCTGGCAGGCATCGTGTTCGCGCTCTATACCTCGGCGGGCTATCCGCTCGCCGCCGTCGGGGTGGAGCTCGATGCCATCGCCGCCGTGGTCATCGGCGGCACTCTGCTGAGCGGCGGGGTGGGCACCGTCTTCGGTTCCCTGTTCGGGGTGCTGATCCAGGGGTTGATCCAGACCTACATCAACTTCGACGGCACCCTCAGCTCCTGGTGGACCAAGATCATCATCGGCCTGCTGCTGTTCAGCTTCATCGCCCTGCAGCGCCTGCTGATCCTGGTTTCGGAACACCGCAAGGCCAACAAGCCAGGTCCCTTCAAGCGCCAGGTTGCCGCCCAGCCCGAGTGAGGTATCAGCAAGACTCTGGTGGCAGAAGATAACGCGGCAAGGCGCTCCCGTGCGCCCTCCCCGCCTGGTCGTCGCGGGTCCGGCACAGAGGATGGGGAGGCAGCGGGGGCCCTCACAGGGCCCGCCCCCAGCCTCCCGCACGCCCCTTTGAGGGGTGATACCGTCCTTGGAGGGCACTCAGGTCAATCGCACCACCAGGCGCTGCTCTCATGGGGGTTCAGCACATCCAGAGGCTCCCCCATGACAGGCGTGGTCAGGGGGATCTGTTGCTCCGCAGCCAGGCGGGCAATCTGCTCAAGCGGATCGTTCCAGCGGTGCATGGCCAAATCGAAGGTGCCGTTGTGCACCGGATAGAGCCATTTCCCCCCAAGATCGTGAAACGCCTGCGCCGTCTGCGCCGGGAGCATGTGCACCAGCTCCCAGCGCTTGTCGTAGGCCCCGGTCTCGAGGAAGGTCACGTCGAACGGACCGTAGCGCCTGCCAATCTCCTTGAAACCGTCGAAGTAGCCGCTGTCACCGCTGAAGAAGAGGTTGACCCCCTCGCCGCGAATGACCCAGGAGGCCCAGAGGGTCTGGTTGCCGTCCCCGAGGCCACGGCCGGAGAAATGCTGGGCCGGGGTCGCTACCAGGGTGACACCGCCCACCCGGGTCTGCTGCCACCAGTCCAGTTCGCGGATCTTCTCCTTCGCAATCCCCCAGGCCATGAGGCGCGCCCCCACCCCGAGGGGCGTGATGAAGTGGCCGACCTTCTCCTGCAGCGCCAGTATGGCCCCGTGATCGAGATGGTCGTAGTGATCATGGGAGAGGATCACCCCCTCGATGGGGGGCAGCGCTTCCAGGGTGATGGGCGGCTGATGCCAGCGCTTGGGGCCAAACCACTGCACCGGTGAGGCCCGCTCGCTGAACACGGGATCCGTCAGCCAGAACGTGCCCTGCAACTTGAGCAGCAGAGTGGAGTGGCCGAGGCGCCACACGCTGTTGTCCGGCGCCGCGATGAGCCCCTCCCGGGTTATGACCTGTACCGGAATGGCGCGATCCGGCACCGTGCCCTCAGGCTTGGCGAACAGAAAGTCCCACCAGAGCCTGGCCCCTTCCCACAGACTTCGCCCATGGGGTGTCACGGCATTGTTGAACCGGCCTCCCTGATACTGCGAGGAGTAAGGGTGTTCGGGCAGGCCCGGTTTGAGTAGAGATGCGATCATGCCAATCATCAGGGCTCCTTTGAGCAACCACAGAAAACGGCGCCCCTCAGGGGCGCAAAAAGAGGCTGACGGGGTCTGCATTCATGCCACGCCTGTCAGCCTGGTCTCTGGTGAGTCGGGAGCAGCCCCTGCACGGGGCCGCACCTTCCATAAAACAGAACGGGAGAGCCGCACGGTATGAAACCGATTCCCTACATCTCCAGTAACGGCAAGATAGCCTGCCCGGGCTCCCGCCACCAGAGGGGTTCGCGTTGCCGCGTGGCCCCGGCATGGTGTCGCATCAAGCGCATGGCCTAACCTGCTCTGCCGACGCCAACAAAAGGAGGCGCCGGATGGCGTATTGCAAGAGCTTGCAGTGCTGAAAGTCAGAAGATGGCTGGGCCATAGAGGCCACGGGAGGTGACTGAGGGAAAGCATGATCTCAAGGGGACAGTGCTGAAGATCAAGAGGAAGTTTGAGCCAGGCGCGGTCTGAAGCCTGATGAACGCCCATAGGGCACAGGCTCACCTTGCGGTAGAGCAAATAGCATGTGAAGAGAGCTGACAATTCACTTTGAAGACTCCTGATTCATCCACATGAAGTGGATTACCAAGAGGTCTGAAGGGGGGTATTAGCTGTAACTTGTTGAATAGCAGAAACAGGTGGTGGCCCTACCAGCCACATCCCGGCACTCGAGTCCCCCGCCTTGGCTGCTACCTTCCGGTCCTGACCAGGTCGACGGGTTATCAATGCGAGAGGACCAATAGGACCACCGGCGAGGAGAATAGGCAAACTGGCCCCTCAATGCAACGGCTTTCTACCGCTGTGCGAGCCGTTCGCCTTATTTTTCAACAATCTGGCCAAGGGTTCAGCTAAAGAGCATGAATTTGGCACCCACCAGCAACATGAGCAGGGCAAAGGCCTGCTTGAGCCGCCGGGGTGACATTCTGTGTGCCAGTCTGGCGCCCAGACGGGCAAACTGGGTGCTGGTGAGCACGATGCCAAGCAGGGCCGGCAGATAGATGAATCCGACGCTCCACTCGGGCAGATCGACGTCTCCCCAACCGGCATAGAGGTAGCTGAGGCTGCCTGCCAGGGCGATGGGCATGCTGCAGGCGGCGGAGGCGGCCACGGCGTTGCGCATGGGCACCGAATTCCAGGTGAGGTAAGGCACGGTCAGCGAGCCGCCACCGATGCCGAACAAGGCCGACATCCAGCCGATGACGGTGCCGGCGATCCCGGTACCAAGAGGGCCCGGCATGTGTCGCTCCGCTTTTGGCCTCAGATTGAGCCCCATCTGCAGGGCCATGGTCCAGGCGAAGCAGCCGATGATGATGTTGAGGGTGCTGGCGCTGAGCAGGTTGGCGGTCATGCCTCCGAGCCAAGCACCGACCAGCATGCCGGCGCCCAGGCGCCGTATCATTCCCCAGTCCACCGCCCCGGCCTCCTGGTGCGCACGCAGGGAGCTGAAACCGGTGAAGATCATGGTGGGCAGCGAGGTGCCGAGGGCCAGATGGGTGATGATCTCCGGCGCCACGCCCTGTGCGTGAAAACTCAGGACCAGCACGGGGACGATGATGAGTCCGCCGCCGATACCGAACAGCCCGGCCAGCATGCCCGCGAAGGCGCCCAACACCAGATAGCCCACAAACAGCATAAACATTCCTTCAATAACGAAACAGCGGTCAACTTGACCGACATTATCCATAAAAAAGAGATGGCATCTTGCCATCTCTTTATTGTGCCGATTAATGCAGGGGAATGGTACCGTCCATCACCTTGTAGAACGCCAGCACGGCGCAACCGAGCAGGGCTGCCGTCATCCCCTGCTCCAGCCGGTTGAGGCTGCGCAGGCCGTGGTGCTGGCGCGCCTTCCAGTAGATGAAGATCCCCGGGCTGTAGAGCAGCGCCACCAGCAAGAGGTACTCCACTCCGGCGGCATAGACCAGCCAGCAGCCATAGACGGTGGCCACCAGGGCCAGCAGCAGGTCGCGCTTGCGCTGATGGGGCTGGTCCGCGTAGGTCTCCCCTTTCAACGCCAGCTTGAGACCGTAAGCACCGGAGAAGACATAGGGCACCAGGGCCGCCGAGGTGGCGATGTTCACCAGCGCCAGGTAGGTGCTGTTCTGGAAGTAGATGATGATGAGGAAGGTCTGCACCAGGCAGGTGGAGCACCAGAGCGACACCTTGGGGGAACCGTTCTTGTTCTCCTTGGCGAACCAGGCCGGGAAGACCCCGGTCTTGCCAGCTATGTAGGGCACTTCCGCCGCCAGCACGGTCCAGCTCAGCAGGGCCCCCATCACCGAGATCACCAGGCCGATGTTGATGAGCCAGGCGCCCCAGGGGCCGACCACGGCTTCCAGGATCATGGCGGTGGAGGGGTTCTTGAGGGCCGCCAGTTGCGGCTGGTTCATGACCCCCAGGGAGAACAGGGTCACCATGACGTAGAGCGCCAGGGCGCCGAGCAGCGCCAGCACGGTGGCGCGGCCCACGTCCTTGCGATGGCGGGCACGGGCGGAGACCACCACGGCCCCCTCGATGCCGATGAAGACCCAGAGGGTCACCTTCATGGTGGACTTGACCTGATCCATCACGGAGCCGAGCTCGGGACTCCCCTGCCCCCAGAGATCCAGGGTGAAGGTCTCCATGTTGAAAGCGAGCAGGATGGCTACACAGAAGACGATGAGGGGCACCATCTTGGCGATGGTGGTGACGATGTTCACCAGCGCCGCCACCTGGATGCCGCGCAGCACCAGGGCATGCACCGACCAGATGAGCAGGGAAGCGAGCGTGATGGCGACCGGGGTGTTGCCGTCACCGAAGATGACATTGTCCGGCGTGTCGAAGAAGTAGCTCAGCGCACTGAACACCACGATGGCGTAGGAGACGTTGGCCAGCAGCTGGCACAGCCAGTAACCCCAGGCGGCGTTGAAGCCGACGAAATCCCCGAACCCTGCCTTGGCGTAGCTGAAGATGCCGCCATCGAGATCCGGTCGACGCATGGAGAGATTCTGGTAGACCAGGGCGAGGCAGATCATGCCGATCCCCGTGATGGCCCATCCCAGGGCGACGGCCCCGGCACTGGCGTGCGCTGCGATGTTTTGCGGCAGACTGAAAACCCCGGCACCGACCATGGAGCCGATCACCAGCGAAATGAGGGCACCCAGCCCCAGTTTCTTGTCCATCTCAAACCTGTTTTATTAGGCGGCGGCTGAGCATCCGTATTCATACAGCGCGCGACATGGGAGGGGCTAAAAATCCGTACCCCGTGAAAAAGGCGGCAACTATATTGCATGACTATTCCGGCCGCAATCCCTCTTGCCGTCAATCATGAGCCGCCTTGACCGCGCGCAATTTTACAGCACTGACCCGGGGTGCCTGTGAGCTGGTTCAAATTAAGAAAGACCCGTTGATATTTCACGACTTTTCATGATGTCGCCCCGCTTTTCAAAAAGCGGACCTGCATGGCTATGCACCCTTGCGCTGGGGCCTGTCTCCTGCAAAAACGCCCCTGCAGGAGGGGCGTCAGAGAGGGTATGTGCAGGGGGGACTAGAGCCTCAAGCCGCCGTCCAGCTCGATCATCCGCCCCGACAGATAGTCGTTGGCAAGGATGAACTGCACCGTCTGGGCCAGCTGCGCCGCCTGCCCCAGGGTGCCCACCGGGATGGCCTGCTGCATGCGGGCCATGGCTTCGGGTTTCATCGCCGCCGTCATGTCGGTGGCAAAGACGCCGGGGGCGATGCCCATCACCCGGATGCCGTGGCGAGCCAGCTCCTTCCCCCAGGTGACCACCAGAGAGGCCACCCCCGCCTTGCTGGCGGCATAGTTGCTCTGGCCGATGTTGCCGGCGCGGGCGATGGAGGAGATGTTGATGATGACGCCGCCCTCCCCGCCGGTGGCCATCAGCGCCGCCCCCTCGCGCCCGCACAGGAAGGTGCCGGTGAGGTTGACGTCGATGACGCTCTGCCACTGGGCCAGGCTCATCTTCTCCGTCAGCCCCCCCTCCTTCACCTTGATCAGCATGCCGTCGCGCAGGATGCCGGCACAGTTGACGAGGCCGTGCAGGGCACCGAACTGTCCCTTGATGGCGGCAAAGGTCGCCTCGACCTCCGGCTCGCTTGCCACGTTGCAGACGAACAGGGCGCAGCGGCCGTCACGGCTGCGCACCTCCGCCTCGGTCACCTCCAGATCGGTGCGGTTGACGTCGATGAGCGCAAGTTGCGCCCCTTGCTCCGCCAGACTCAGGGCGATGGCGCGCCCGAGCCCCCTGCCCGCCCCCGTGATGGCGATGACTTTCCGTGTGATATCCATAAATGCTCCTGGTGAGATGGCCGGTGACTGTCGAGTCAAAGACTATCGGGTAAATAGGTAGATAACGGCCCTTAACCCGGCGCAGTTTTGTCCCGATAAAGCTCGAGGATACTGGAGAAATCCTTGTTCTCCTGGCCCAGGCTCGCGTGCAGGTTGAAGAGGTTGCGGGCCAGGGCCCCCATGGGCACGGCGCTGTGGGCATGTTCCGCCAACGCCATGGCGAGCCCCAAATCCTTGACCATCAGCCGGGTCATGAAGCCCCCCTGATAGCCACGCGACGCCGGCACGTTCTCCATCACCCCGGGCCAGGGGTTGTAGCGCTCAAGGCTCCAGTTGTTGCCCGAACTCTTGCCCATGATGGTGGATAGCACGGCGGGATCCAGCCCCTCCTTGACCCCGAGCGCCAGCGCCTCGGCGGTGCCGGCCATGTGGATGGCGAGCAGCATGTTGTTGCACATCTTGGCGATCTGGCCGGCGCCGAGGGCACCGGCGTGAAACAGGTTCTGCCCCATGCAGGCGAGCACGGGTCTGGCCGCTTCAAAATCCGCTTGTTCGCCGCCGACGATGAAGGTGAGCGTGCCCGCCGCCGCGCCAGCCACGCCCCCCGAAACGGGGGCATCGAGAAAACGGATGCCGCGCGCCTTCGCCGCCGCCCCCACCTGACGGGCCGAGGCCACGTCTATGGTGGAGCAGTCGATGACCAGGGCACCGGGCGACAGGGCCGCCAGCAGATCCTGGCCACCCCGCTCACCGGCACTCTCCCCCAGCCAGAGGCTGCGCACGTGCTCGCCCGCCGGCAGCATGCTGATGACCAGCTCGCAACCGCTCACCGCTTCCCGGGCATTGCCGGTGGCGAGGCAGCCGGCCTCGATGGCGCGGGTCAGGCTCTCGGGCACCAGATCAAACACCTGCACCGTGTGCCCCGCCCTGGCCAGGTTGGCGGCCATGGGGCCCCCCATGTTGCCAAGCCCGATAAACCCAATCCTTGTCATGGTGTGCTCCTTGTGTGTGATCGCACGTCAGCGGGGGCGCAAGAGGTTGTCACCCTCGGGCCAGCGATAGAAGGCATCCAGCCAGGCCTCCCCCTTCTGCGGGGCCTGCCAGCGGGGTGATTTGTCCTTGTCGATGAGCAGGGCCCGTACCCCTTCCACGAAGTCCCCTCTGAGCACGCAATTGACCGAGAGGGCTAGCTCGTCGGCAAACACCTCGGCCAGGGACTGGCGCCGTGCCTGCCAGAACTGGCGCCAGAGAATGGCGCGGCTGATGGGGCTGCCGCGAAGGCAGGTCTCCCGCCCCTGAACCAGCGCCGGTTCGTCCAGCCCGGCGGCCTCGAGGCGTGCCAGCACCCCTTGCAGGGAGCGGCCAGCCAACAGCGCATCGATGCGGGCTTGGTGGGGCAGCAGTACGGGAGGCGGTAATGCCTGACCAGGGGCCTCCTGCAAATCGGTGAGCAGCGCCTCGATCTGCTCGCAGGGGTCGCCTGCGGACCAGTCGAGGGCGGCGAGGCGCACCGGCAGTTCCACCCGCTCGCGGCTCCCCATGGCATGATCCGCGAGCCCCAGGCCGATGGCATCCGCCCCGTTGAAGCGGGCACCGGTGAGGCCAAGCCAGAGTCCGAGCCGCCCCGGCATCCGGCTCAAAAACCAGCTGGCCCCCACGTCCGGATAGAGGCCTATGGTCACCTCCGGCATGGCGAACAGACTCTTCTCCGTCACCACCCGAAAAGCGGCCCCGGCAAAGAGGCCTATGCCGCCCCCCATGCAGATGCCGTCCGCCACGCAGACAAGGGGCTTGCCGTAGCAGTGGATGTGATGATCGAGCCGGTACTCCTGCAGGAAGAAGTCGCGGGCATAGCCGAACAACTCAGAGTGGTTCGCCTCCTGCTTGCGGTAATAAAAGGAGCGGATGTCACCACCGGCGCAGAATGCCTTCTCGCCGGCCCCCTGCAGCAGCACGCAGACGATGGCCGGATCCTGCTCCCAGCGGGTCAACGCCCCCTGCAACAACTGGATCATCTCAAGGCTCAGGGCGTTGAGGGAGGCGGGGCTGTCCAGAGTCAGCATGCCGATGTGGCGGCCATCCGCCGTGGGGCGGGTCTCGATGCGCACGGGCTCACTCATGGTCGGCCCCCGCAGACCGGGTATCTGCCCCTGCGACATGGCGGGTCGCCATCAATACCTCATTCATCCTTCACTCCCTCACTCTTTCGGCCTGGATTGGTCGTAACGCCAGCGCGGGGCCCGCTTCTCGAGGAAGGCCGCCACCCCTTCGCGCTGGTTGGCATCGTCAAACAGGGCGAGAAAGAGGCTGCGCTCGAGTGGCAGCGCCGCGTCCCTGTGGGTGCTTCGCCCCTGATTGATGAGCTGTTTGCAGGCGCGCAGGGCGCTCGGGCTCTGGCGCTCCACCAGCTGGGCCATCTGCTGCGCCGCCTCCCAGGCGTGTCCCTCGGTCACCACCTCCTCCACCAGCCCCATCTCGTAGGCCAGGGTGGCGCTCACCTTCTCGCCGCAGAGGATCATCCGCTTTGCCCAGCCCGGCCCCACCAGCTCGGTGAGGCGCTGGGTGCCGCCAGCACAGGGCAGGAGCCCCACCGAGGCCTCCGGCAACCCCAGCTTGGCCTGCTGCTCGGCGATGCGGATGTCGCAGGCCAGCGCGACTTCGAGCCCCCCTCCCATGGCATAGCCGTTGATGGCGGCGATGCTGACCCCGTGAAAGCGGGCCAGCGCCTCGAAGGCGTGGCCAAAGGCCTCGGCCACCTCGCGGGCATGCGCCAGGCTGCCGTCGGCGAACATCTTGAGATCGGCGCCGGCGCAGAAGAATTTCTCTCCGGCACCGCGGATCACCAGGGCCACCACGTCGGGGCGACCATCCAGCTCCACCATCATCTGCAAGAAGGCTTTCAGGCTGGCGAGCGTCCAGGTGTTGGCGGGTGGGTGATCGAGGGTGATGTAGGCCACGTGGCCGTGATATTCGAGCCTGATCCTTGTCATTGCGTTGTCCTTGTCAAAAAAACTGCTCCATGATGACAGGGTTGAATGGAGCCAACCTGCACCTGGCTCACAAAGCCTGAGGACGCGCCGACTGCGTCCTCAGAGCAGGCCCCTCCCGCTACTCCAGCGACAGGCCGGGGTCGGCCAGCAGGCGGCGGGCGATGATGAGCCGCATCACTTCATTCGTCCCTTCCAGAATGCGGTGCACCCGGGTGTCGCGCAGATAGCGCTCAAGCGGATACTCGCGGATATAACCATAGCCGCCAAAGAGTTGCAGGGCGTCGTCGCAGATGCGGTGACCCACATCGGTGGCAAAACGCTTGGCCATGGCGCACCAGGCACTCTTGTCCGGGCTGCCCTCATCGAGTTTGGCGGCCGCCTGGCGCACCAGCAGGCGGGCGGCGGCCAGCTCGGTGGCCATGTCGGCCAGGCGAAACTGCACGCTCTGGAATTCGCTGATCGGGTGTCCAAATTGCTGACGCTGGCGCACGTGCTCCAACGCGTCGTCCAGGGCCTGCTGGGCGGTGCCCAGCGAACAGCTGGCGATGTTGATGCGCCCCCCATCGAGCGCCTGCATGGCGA
This sequence comes from Aeromonas sp. R7-5, assembly GCF_040908015.1. Taxonomy (NCBI): domain Bacteria; kingdom Pseudomonadati; phylum Pseudomonadota; class Gammaproteobacteria; order Aeromonadales; family Aeromonadaceae; genus Aeromonas; species Aeromonas sp. R7-5. The sequence continues at coordinate 306,229 of NZ_JBFOCZ010000026.1, forward strand.
ACTTGAACCCTTCCCCCTCCTCCCCCAACCGGTAACGGGCGGGAATGCGCACGGCATTGAAGTTCACCTCCCGGGTCGGCTGGCTGTTCCAGCCCATCTTCTCCTCCGCCTTGCCGTAGCTCACGCCGGGGGTCTGGGCTGGTACCATGAAGGCAGAGATCCCCTTGGCCCCCTCGCCACCGGTGCGGGCCATCACCACCAGCACGTCTGTGCTGCCGGCGCCCGAGATGAACACCTTGCTGCCATCGAGGAGGTAATCTTCGCCATCGCGCACGGCGCGGGTCTTGAGGGCCGCAGCGTCGGAGCCCGCCCCCGGCTCGGTGAGGCAGTAGGATCCCAGCAGCTCGCCGCTGGCCAGCCTGGGTACCCACTCCTCGGCCACCTCGGCAGGCAGCCAGCTGCCCAGCATCCAGCTCACCATGTTGTGGATGGTGAGATAGGCGGTGGTGGAGGTGCAGCCCATGGCGAGGCGCTCGAAGATGAGGCTGGCATCGAGCCGGCTCAGGCCCAGACCGTCATACTGCTCCGGGGTATAGAGGCCACACAGGCCCAGCGCCGCCGCCTGCTTGATGGTGGGGATGGGGAACTCGTGCTCCCTGTCCCAGCGCGCGGCATGGGGTTTGAGCGCCAGATCGGCGAAGGCGCCGGCCGACTCGACACAGGCCCGTTGGGATTCGGTCAGGGTAAAATCCATCTTGTTCGCTTCCTTTGTACTTGTTCCGTCGATCCGTTGCTGTCAATGGGGGCACCCGGGCAAAGTGGGCAACCCCTGCCGTCAGCGCAGCTGAATGGTCATATTGGGGCCGCTGGGAATGTCTTCGTCGAACCATCGTTCGGTGACCGTCTTGGTCTCGGTGTAAAAACGCACCGCCTGCTTGCCGTAGGCGTGCAGATCCCCGTAGAAGGAGCCACGCCAGCCGGTGAAGGAGAAGAACGGCAGCGGCACCGGGATGGGCACGTTGATCCCCACCTGGCCCACCGCCACCTCGTGGCGGAACTTGCGGGCGGCGGCGCCACAGCCGGTGAAGAGGGAGGTGCCGTTGCCATAGGGGTTGGCGTTGATGAGGGCAAGCGCCTCATCCAGGCTCCCCACCTCGAGGCAGGCCAGCACAGGCCCGAAGATCTCCTCCCGGTAGATGCGCATCTCGGGGGTCACGCCGCGAAACAGGGTCGGTCCCACCCAGTTGCCCACCGGGTAGCCGGGTACGTCGCAAAAACGGCCGTCCAAGAGGCACTCGGCTCCCTCGGCAATCCCCGCCTCGATAAGCCCCTCCACCCTGACTTTCGCCTCCGGGCTGATAAGGGGGCCATAAGCCGCCTCGGGATCGTGCCAGACGCCGGGTTTCACCTTGGCGAACTCGGCGGCGAGCTCGGGGATCCACTCCCGGGCGTTCCCCACGAACACCGCCACGCTGATGGCCATGCAGCGCTGACCGGCGGCGCCGACCCCGGCCCCCACCAGGTTGCCGAGTACCTGCGCCTTGTTGGCATCCGGCATGATCACCATGTGATTCTTGGCGCCGACAAAACACTGGGCGCGCTTGAGCTGCGACGTGGCACTGCGATAGACGTGGCCGCCGACCCGGGCCGAGCCCACGAAACTGACTGCCTTGACATCGGGATGGGCCAGCAGCGCATCCACCTGCTCGGCGCCGCCATGCACCACCGACAGAATGCCCCTGGGGGCCCCCGCCTCGGTAAACAGCTCGGCCAGGCGCATGGGGGTGAGCGGATCCTGCTCGGAGGGCTTGAGCACAAAGCCGTTGCCGCAGGCCACCGCCAACGGGAACATCCAGAGCGGGATCATGGCCGGAAAGTTGAACGGCGTGATGCCGACGCAGACCCCGAGGGGCTGCACCCAGGAGTGGCCGTCGACCCTGCGCGCCACGTTGCCCATGGTCTCCCCCAGGGTCTGGCTGGCAATACCGCAGGCCTGCTCCACCACCTCGATGCCGCGCCACACATCCCCCTTGGCATCCGCCAGGTTCTTGCCGGTTTCCTGGGCCAGCAGGGTCGCCAGCTCGTCATGATGCACTTTCAACAGATGCTGGTAGTTGAACATCACCCGGGCCCGCTCGGAGGTCGGCACTTCTCGCCACAGCAGATAGGCGTCGTGAGCGGTGCGCACCGCCAGCTCAATTTCCGCAGAGGTAGCTTTCGGCACCCGCGCCAGCAGATGCTGGTCCGCCGGGTCGGTCACCTCGATCCACTCGCCGCTTGCGGACGGACACGCCTCGCCACCGATGTAGAGCGGCAGATCCCCGTACTGGGTGTGATGCTGGCTCATGCCCCCCTCCTGGCCCGTTGGCAGGCGATGGCAGGCCACTGCAGGCCGGCCACATCCATGTTGCTGTTGCACATCCTGTTCACTCCTTGCGCTCCTCTGCCCGGGTAGCCCTTGCGGCGGGCTGCCATCGAATTTACCTTAGACTAACAACTCATTTACGTTTACGCTAACGTAAACTTGAATCACGAATGGACTGACCAGTCATCACCCTGATGGCAGGGGAATCGGCAGTCCACTGCACCAAGGAGAGCACGGATGCATGCCCTGATGGATGAAACCCTCCAGGCCCTGACCGAACAGGTCGAGGCTTTCTGCCAGAAAGTGATCGCACCGCGCGCCAGCGAGATCGATCAGAGCAACGCTTTCCCCCGGGATCTCTGGCCCCGCATGGGTGAGCTGGGGCTGCACGGCATCACGGTGGCGGAGGAGTATGACGGGGTGAACCTCGGCTATCTGGCCCATGTGCTGGTGATGGAGCAGGTGAGCCGCGCCAGCGCCTCGGTCGGCCTCTCCTACGGCGCCCACTCCAATCTCTGCATCAACCAGATCCACCGCCACGGCACCCCTGATCAGAAGGCGAGATATCTGCCTGATCTGATCAGCGGCAAACACGTGGGGGCGCTGGCCATGAGCGAGCCGGGCGCCGGCTCCGACGTGGTGAGCATGCGCCTCACCGCAGTGCGCGAGGGGGATCACTTCGTGCTCAACGGCAACAAGATGTGGATCACCAATGGGCCCGATGCCGACACCTTCGTCATCTATGCCAAGACCGATGCCGCCGCCGGGTCCAAAGGTATTTCCGCCTTTATCGTCGAAGCGAGCACCCCAGGTTTTTCCACCGCCCAGAAGCTCGACAAGCTCGGCATGCGCGGATCCAGTACCTGCGAGCTGGTGTTCGACAACTGCCGGGTGCCGCAGGAGAACCTGCTGGGCCCCCTGCACGGCGGGGTCAAGGTGCTGATGAGCGGTCTGGACTACGAGCGGGTGGTGCTGGCGGCCGGGCCCCTTGGCATCATGCAGGCCTGCATGGACGTGGTGCTCCCCTATGTGCGTGAGCGCAAGCAGTTCGGTCAGGCCATCGGCGAGTTCCAGCTGGTGCAGGGCAAGCTCGCCGACATGTATACCCGCCTCGCCAGCAGCCGGGCGCTGGTCTACTCGGTGGCGAGCGCCTGCGATCAGGGCCGCACCAGCCGCAAGGATTGCGCCGCCGCCATCCTGTTTGCAGCCGAAAATGCCACCCAGATGGCCCTCGATGCCATCCAGCTGCTCGGCGGCAACGGCTACATCAACGAATACCCCACCGGCCGCCTGCTGCGGGACGCCAAACTCTACGAAATCGGCGCCGGCACCTCGGAGATCCGCCGCTGGCTCATCGGCCGCGAGCTGATGGGAGAGAGCGCATGAGCAGGATCCACTCCCGTCTCGACACCGCGAGCCCCGACTATGAGGCCAATCGGGCCGCCATGCAGGCACTGGTCGACGATCTCAATGCCCGCCTGGAGGAGATAGCCCAGGGCGGGGGCGCGGCCAACAACGCCCGCCACCAGGCCCGTGGCAAGCTGCTGCCCCGGGCTCGCATCGACCAGCTGCTGGACCCGGGCTCCCCCTTTCTCGAACTGTCGGCGCTGGCCGGCTGGCAGGTCTATGACGAACCGGTGCCCGCCGCCGGCCTCATCACCGGCATCGGCCGGATCTCTGGGCGCCTGTGCATGCTGGTGGTGAATGACGCCACCGTGAAGGGCGGCACCTACTACCCGCTCACGGTGAAAAAGCACCTGCGCGCCCAGGCCATCGCCGAGCGGCTGCGCCTCCCCTGCCTCTATCTGGTGGATTCCGGCGGCGCCTTTTTGCCGATGCAGGACGAGGTGTTCCCCGACCGGGAGCATTTTGGCCGCATCTTCTACAACCAGGCTCGCATGTCGGCCCAGAGCATCCCCCAGCTGGCGGTGGTGATGGGGCTCTGTACCGCCGGGGGCGCCTACGTGCCCGCCATGGCGGATGAATCCATCATGGTCAGGGAACAGGCCACCCTCTTTCTGGCGGGCCCGCCCCTGGTCAAGGCCGCCACCGGCGAGGAGATCAGCGCAGAAGCCTTGGGCGGCGCCGAGGTGCACTGCGTCCACTCCGGGGTGGCGGATCACATGGCCCGGGACGATGCCCATGCCCTGGCCATCGCCCGCACCCTGGTAAGCAACCTGGGGGACAACCAGACGGCGGCGTCACCCGCCCCATCCGCTCCCTCCTATGATGAGCCGCACTACCCCATCGAGGAGCTCTACGGCCTGGTGGGCACCAGTCTCAAGCGCCCCTATGACGCACGAGAATTGATCGCCCGGCTGGTGGATGGCTCTGTGTTTGACGAATTCAAGGCGTTGTTCGGCACTACCTTGGTGACGGGTTTTTCCCGCATTGAGGGCATGCAGGTGGGGATCCTCGCCAACAACGGCGTGCTGCACAGCGACAGCGCCCAGAAGGGAGCCCACTTCATCCAGCTCTGCAACCAGCGGGGGATCCCGCTGCTGTTTCTGCAAAACATCACCGGCTTTATGGTGGGGAGTACGGCGGAGAAAGAGGGGATCGCCAAGCACGGCGCCAAGCTGGTGACCGCCGTGGCCTGCAGCCGGGTGCCCAAGATCACCCTGATCGTCGGCGGCAGCTTCGGTGCCGGCAACTACGGCATGTGCGGGCGCGCCTATGAACCGGATTTTCTCTTCAGCTGGCCCAACAGCCGCATCTCCGTCATGGGGGGTGAGCAGGCGGCCGGGGTGCTGGTGCAGGTGCGCCGGGACAAGCTGGCCGCCGAGGGCAAGACTCTGGGCGAGCCGGAGGCGGCCGCCATTCGCGCCCCGGTGATCGCGCAGTACGAGCGCCAGGGTCACCCCTATTACGCCAGTGCTCGCCTGTGGGATGACGGCGTCATCGACCCGGCCCAGAGCCGCACCGTGCTGGCCCTGGCGCTGGCGGCCTGCCAGGGGGCCGAGCCGGGCCCCGGGCAGTACGGCATCTTCCGGATGTAAGGAGTTCATATGTCAGACCCGCTCTTCAACGATCCCCTTGCCCATTTTCGCCTGGAGCGCCACGGCCCGGTGATCGAGCTGGTGCTCGCCCGCCCGGCCCGTCACAACGCCCTCGATGCCGACCTGATGCAGGGGCTGCTCGACTGCCTCGGCGAGCTGGCCCACAGCCAGCCCCTCGCCGACCGCCCCCACGTGCTGCTGCTGCGCGCCGAGGGGCCGCATTTTTGCGCGGGCGCCGATCTCGAGTGGATGCGCAAGATGGAAGGGGAGGCGTTCGACCCCCGCGCCTTTGACAAGAATCGCGAGGACGCCCGTGTGCTGGCCCACCTGATGCAGGCACTGGACGAGCTGCCCTTCCCCACGGTGGCCCTGGTGCAGGGGGCCGCCTACGGTGGAGCCTTAGGCCTTGTCTGCGCCTGCGACATCGTGCTGGCCAGCGAAAATGCCCGCTTCTGCCTCTCCGAGGTGACCCTGGGACTGGTGCCTGCGGTGATCAGCCCCTACGTGGTGCGCGCCATGGGGATGCGCCAGGCTCGCCGCTACATGCTGAGCGCAGAGCCTTTTGATGCCATCACCGCCTGCCGACTCAACGTGGTGCACAGGCTCAGCCAGCCTGATCAGTTGCTGGCGGAGGGACGCGCCATGGCCCTGCGGTTGTGTCGCAACGGCCCCCAGGCGATGAAGGAGACCAAGCGGCTGCTGGCCGCCCTCGAAGGGCGCCCAGGCCACCAGCACGAAGAGCAGACCGTCGAGACCATCGCCCGGGTACGGGTCGGCCTCGAGGCCCAGGAGGGGATCCAGGCCTTCTTCGACAAACGCCCCCCAACATGGCGCCCCCGTTTCAAGGACGAAGCATGACTCAATACCACCCCATCAAGCACCTGCTGATCGCCAACTGTGGTCAATATAACGGGAGTGTGGATCAACACGCTTCGCACTTGTGCGCCTTGAACAACAGGGAGGCAGCATGACCCATCACACTCCCATCAAGCGCCTGCTGATCGCCAATCGCGGTGAAATCGCCGTGCGCATCATCAAGACGGCACGGCGCCTCGGCATTCACACCATCGCCCTCTACTCGGACACCGACGCCCGCGCCATGCACGTGCGCGAAGCCGACGAGGCCTGGCATCTGGGGCCGGCCCCCGCCCGGGAGAGCTACCTCGACACCGGCAAGGTGCTCAAGATTGCCAAAGAGGCAAATGCCGACGCCATCCACCCGGGCTACGGTTTTCTCTCCGAGAACAGCGACTTTGCCACCGCCTGCGAACAGCGGGGCGTGCGCTTTGTCGGCCCAAGCGGCGCCGCCATCCTCGCCATGGGGGACAAGTCGGGGGCCAAGGGGCTGATGCAGGCAGCCGGCGTCCCCGTGCTGCCCGGTTATCACGGCGAGGATCAGCACCCCGACTTTTTGCGCGATCAGGCGAGCCAGGTGGGCTTCCCGCTCCTTATCAAGGCGGCCAGTGGCGGCGGTGGCAAGGGGATGCGCCGGGTCGATCAGCTGGCCGACTTTGACGACGCCCTGGCGGCAGTCAAGCGGGAGGCGAGTGCCGCCTTTGGCGACGACCATGTGCTGCTGGAGCGCTATCTCCCCCGCGCCCGTCACGTGGAGGTGCAGGTCTTTGCCGATGCCCTTGGCAACGCCATCTATCTGGGGGACAGGGACTGCTCCTTGCAGCGCCGCCACCAGAAGGTGATCGAGGAGGCCCCCGCCCCCGACATCTCCCCTGCCCTGCGCCGTGCCATGGGCGAGGCGGCCGTGGCAGCTGCCAAAGCCATCCACTATCAAGGGGCTGGCACCATCGAGTTTCTGCTATGCGGAGAAGAGTTCTTCTTCATGGAGATGAACACCCGGTTGCAGGTGGAGCACCCGGTTACCGAGGCCATCACAGGCCAGGATCTGGTGGCCTGGCAGCTGGCGGTGGCCGAGGGCAAACCGCTGCCCCTCACCCAGGATGAGGTGGTGCTGCGCGGCCACGCGGTGGAGGCGCGCCTCTACGCCGAGGACGTGGCCGCCGGTTTCCTGCCCGCGAGCGGCCCCATCCACTGGCTCACCTGGCCCAAGGGGGTGCGCATCGACACCGGCGTCACCGCCGGCGATGAGGTGAGCCCCTATTACGACCCCATGATCGCCAAGCTCGTCGCCCACGCACCGAGCCGCAGCGAAGCCTTTGCCACCCTGGCCGATGCCCTGGCAGCCCTGGAGCTCGGCCCTCTGGTGCACAACGGCCCGCTCCTGCAGCGCCTGTGCGAAGCGCCAGAGGTGCTGGCGATGCGCCACCACACCCAGTGGCCCATTCCCACCGACACCCTGCCCGTTCCGGCGCTCGCCTGGCCCCTCGCCACCCTCTGGCTCGCCACTTGCGAGCGCGATGCCTCCCCCTGGCAGCAGGCCGCAGGCTTTCGGCTAGGCCCCACCCGCCGCTTTTGCGCCACGGTGCGCATCGGCGAGGAGACCCGCACTCTCACCCTCGCCGAGCGAGGGGGCGCCCTGCTCTGGCAGGGCGAGCAGATCCCGTTTGAACTCGGGTCAGATCAGATCCGCCTGTGCCAGAGTGGACATTGGCAGCGCTATCCGGTGCAGCCCCTCGGCGAGGGTGCCTATTTGCTGCACCTGGCGGGCAGACGCATCCGCTTCTCGCTCGATGATCAGCATCATCAGCTCCACCATGATCACGACACGAGCCATGTCCCGGGCATCCTGGCCCCCATGCACGGCATCGTGGTGGCGTTGCAGGTCGAGGCCGGCCAGCCGGTCAGCAAGGGGCAACCCCTTCTGGTGCTGGAGGCGATGAAGATGGAGCACGTCCTCAAGGCCGACCGGGACGGGGTGATTGAGGCCCTGCAGTGCCGCCAGGGGGAACAGGTGAGCCAGGGCGCCGTGCTGGTGCGCTTTGCCGAGGACCATACCGCGCAGGAGGAGCGCTCATGAGCCACACGCACGAGAACCGGGACGACAAGGTCAGCCTGGTGGAGATGGGGCCGCGGGACGGCCTGCAAAATGAAGCTGCGACCCTCTCCCTGGCGCAGCGGCTGGCGCTCATCGCCCGCCTGGCCGAGAGCGGGTTGCAGCGCATCGAGGTGGGGGCCTTCGTCTCTCCCAAAAAGGTGCCGCAGATGGCGGATTCCGCCGCACTCTTTAACGCCCTGCCGCGCAGGGGGCCGACCCGCTATGGCGCCCTGGTGCCCAATCTGCAGGGTCTGCAGGCCGCCATCGCCGCACGCGCCGATGAGATAGGCCTCTTCACAGCCTGCTCGGACGGCTTCACCCGGGCCAACATCGGCATCAGCGTGGAGGAGTCCCTGGTGCGCTTTGCCCCCCTGGTGCAGGAGGCGCGCAGCCTCGGCATCAAGGTGCGCGGCTACCTCTCCACCGTCATCGCCTGCCCGTTCGACGGCCCGACCCGCCCGAAACGGGTCGCCGCCCTGGCCGAGCGGCTGCTGGATCTGGGCTGCCACGAGATATCCCTCGGCGACACCATCGGTGTCGGCACCCCGGGCACCGTGGCTCCCATGCTGGATGCGGTACTGCACGAGATCCCGGCGGGCCGGCTTGCGGTTCATTTTCACGACACCTACGGCCAGGGGCTGGCCAACCTGCTGCCGGCGCTCGAGCGCGGCATCCGCACCATCGACTGCTCGGTGGCCGGGCTCGGCGGCTGCCCCTATGCCCCCGGCGCCTCCGGCAATGTGGCGTCGGAAGAGGTGGTCTATCTGTTGCACGGCCTTGGCATGAGCACCGGCGTCGACCTCGACCAGCTGGCCGCCACCGGCCAGTGGGTGAGCGAGCAGCTGGGGCGCCCCAACGGCTCACGGGTCGGCCAGGCCCTGCACGGGAGGGGACGGCGCCTCGCACAAGAGCGCGAGCAGCGCACCCCGGGAGGCCATCATGAATCATGAACCCGGCCCTTGCCGCTGTGCCAGGACCCCGCCAGCTCATCAGGAGGGCGCACCATGAGAGCCAGACACGCCAGTGGCAAGGAGAGAACCTACAGCATCTCGGAGCTGGCCCAGGAGTTCGACATCACCCCCCGCACCATCCGCTATTACGAGGACGAGGGGCTCATCACCCCGACCCGGGAGGGGCAGACCCGTATCTACAGCCACAAGGACAGGATCCGCCTGAAATTGACCCTGCGCGGCAAGCGCCTCGGGTTCAGCCTGGCGGAGATCCGCGAGCTGTTCGACATGTACGACACCGACCGCTCCAGCCGGATGCAGCTTCACTCCATGATCCAGCTCATCGAAGCCAGACGCCACTCCCTGCGCCAGCAGCTGGAGGACATCCAGATGGTGATGGCCGAGCTCGATGCCGCCGAGCAGCGCTGCATCCACTCCCTCGGCGGCTTGAAAACCGACGGGGATTGACAGACTCTGGGGGTATCTCGCCCCCGGTATCCCGGTTTTCCAGTGGATATCCGCAGTGGCAGGCCCTGACCCGGCAACCCCCTTGTTCCCCACATCGCCCGTCACGGCATGCCGGACAGACTGGGCGGTTTGGGCAAGCGGCGAGGTGGGGCAAACGGGGAAAATCCGGCCTTGGTCGCACAATAATTCCCCAGCCCGGTCAGAGTGCGGCGCACCTCATGAGTCCTTCCCATGAACCGGGCACGATTAATTGCTACCATATGCGCATCAAATGGAGACCATCATGCTCAAGCCTCTGCCCGCTCGTCTGCTGCGCTATGCCCTCTATCTTCTCGCGCTCCTGCTCATCGGCATCACCATCCTGCTCTGGCAGGCGCCGACCCTCATCCAGCGCCATCTCCCCGGCTGGCTTGCCACCCATTACGGTCTGCACCTCTCCCTTGGCAAGATAGAGGTGGGGATCCGCTCCCCCTCCCTCGTGCTGGGGCCCAGCGCCCTGCTCGATGACCAGCAGCAAGCACTGGTGTCATTTGAAGAGCTGAAGCTCATTCCCGCCTTGAAAGCGAGCTGGCAGCAGCGCGCCCTGGTACTGGAAGAGGCCACCCTGACCGCCCCCAGGGCAGATCTGGTGCGCCTCGAGGATCTCAAGGGGGAGGCACGCTTCAACCTGACCGATGCACTGGCCTCCCTGCTCTCCCCTGCGCCGGAGCAAACACCGCCAGCTAGCGCCGAGCCCGTGCTGGTGACCATCGGCAAGCTGTCCGTCGAGCAGGGCCGGCTCAGCTACCGGGACAGCCGCAAGCAGAGCAGCCCGGGGGGGGTGCCGCCCCTCACCCTGGACAAGCTCACCCTGCACCTGCCCGGCTTTTCCACCGCAGAGGGGGTGCTCAACCCCTATCGCCTGAGCGCTACCGTCAACGAGAAGAGCCCCCTCAAGGCCGAAGGGGAGTTCGACATGATGAGCGGTGCCGGCAAGGGCAACCTCAGCCTTGGCAAGGTGGCCATCGCCCCCTTCGCCCCCCTCTGGGCCCCCTATCTCAAGGCGACCCTCGCAAAAGGGGAGGCCAGCGCCGAGCTCGCCTATCGCCTCACCCAGGGCAAGCAGGGACTGGACTGGCAGTTGTCAAAGGGCAAGCTGACCCTGGCCAACTGGCAGCTCACACGCAACAAGGGGGAGGAATTTGCCCGCTTCAAGCAGTTGGCGCTGACCGGGATCCGCATCGATGGCAACAAGCAGCGCCTTGAGCTCGATGCCGCCACCCTCAAGAGCCCGGCCATCACCGCCGTCCTTGACCACCAGCAACAACTGGATCTCGCGGACCTGCTGCTCCCCCAGAAGACCCCCAAGGGGGGCAAACAACCGGCCACCCCCGCCAAGCCCTGGCAATGGGCCCTCAAGCAGACCCGCATCGACCAGGGCAGCCTCACCCTGACCGAAGCCACCAGCGGCAAGCCCCTGAAACGGGCCATCTCCGCCATCGCCCTCACCCTGGGGCCCCTTGGCAGCCAGACCGCCCAACCCAGCCCCCTCACCCTCAACGCAGCCCTCGACACCAGGACGACGGTGGCGTTTGACGGCACCCTGGGGCTGACCCCCTTCACCCTGAACGGCGCCATCCGCCAGCAGGGGCTGCCGCTCATCCTGGCCCAACCCTACCTGCAGGATCTGCTGCGCATCAGCGTGCGGGACGGTGAGCTTGCCAGCCACACCAGGCTGGACCTGGCCACCGACCGCCAGGGGGCCATCAGCAAGCTGGAGATAAGCGGTGGACTCGAGGTCGCGGGGCTCAACGTGCTGGATCGGGCCGACAACCAGCGCCTGCTCCAGATAGAAAACCTGCAACTGAGCGGCCTGCACTATGATGGCCTGAGCCAGCAACTGCGCATCGCCGACATCCTGCTCAGCAAACCCTATGCCCGCATCGAGATCAACGAAGAGGGGATCACCAACGTGCAGCAACTGCTGCTGCCGCAACCCGCCGCGAACGCCAGGGAGAGCGCCCCCGCCCCGCACATCGTCATCGATCAGATCCGTACCGCCCAGGGCAACCTGCGCTTCGCCGATCGCAGCCTGAGCCCGGAGTTCGTGGTGGACATCGCCTCCCTCGACGGCCAGAGCCGCCATATCAGCAACACCCCGGGGCAGCGCTCCGAGCTCGCCTTCAACGGCAAGGTGGACCGCTATGCCCCCGTCACCATCCGGGGGGGCGCCAACCTGCTCATCGAGGATCCCGTGCTGGATGTGGCCGTGGCCTTCAACAACCTGGAGCTCACCACCTTCACCCCCTACTCCAGCACCTATGCAGGCTATGCCATCGACAAGGGGCAGCTCTCCATGAAGCTCAACTACAAGCTGCAGGGCAACCGGCTGGAGGGGGACAACGACATCACCATCAAGAAGCTGCAACTCGGGGAGAAGGTCAAGAGCGAGCAGGCCAAGGATCTGCCCCTCGGCCTCGCCATCGCCCTGCTGAGCGATTCGAACGGCGTCATCAAGATGAACCTCAAGGTGAAGGGCAATCTGGATCAGCCTGATTTCAGCCTGGGCAACATCTTCTGGGACGTGCTCGGCAATACCCTCGGCAAGGCCATCACCTCCCCCTTCTCCCTGCTTGCGTCCCTGACGGGGGGCACCAAGGATCTCGACGAGCTCCCCTTCCTGCCTGGCGATCCCGCCCTGACCCCGACCCAGCAGACCAAGCTGACCACCCTCGCCCAGGCCCTCAAGGAGAGGCCCAAGCTCAGCATGAACATCCGCGGCAAGGTCAACTTCAACGAAGAGCGCCCCATCCTCCAGCGCCAGAAGCTTGAGCGGCTGCTGGCCAAGACCACCGGCAGCCCGGTGGATTTGACGCTGCTGGAGCAGGATCCCGCCATGCAATCCGCACTGGCAGAGGCCTATGAAGCCAAGTTCAACGAAGATCTCGGGGATCTGGCCGACCGGCTGCGACTCGATGAAGGGAGCGAAGCCCTGCGCGCCCAGGCGGTGCTCCTGCTGCGGGATCAGCAGCTCATCACCGCCAAGTCCCTACGAAACCTCGCCATGCGCCGCGCCCAGAACACCAAGGAGTATCTGGTGGATACCCAGGGCATCGCGCCGGAGCGCCTCTTCGTGCTCGACAGCCAGGTGAAGGAGACGGACAAGGAAGCCAAGGTGGTGCTGACCCTGGACAACTGATCCGGCGCCCGCCGGATGCCCCTCTTGTTTGCCCCAACGGCACATGGCCCGAGGGGCTCCCGCCCCTGACCCCTTCCATCAGGATATGTCTCTCGCTAGCCGTCCCGAACAATCCGGTTATCCCTTTATCCAGCATGTTGGCATGTCAAAATAGATGGCCCGATCAGATATACAGTGTCTAATCGGGCCAATCCTGAACACCCTCTCGCGCACGCCACAGGGCCAACCCCGCGCCCCCCTTACATTTTGAAGCGTCTTCACAGGAGCCCCCGTGCTGCCGTGTCTGCATGTTGAAGCCTCCGGCCACAGGGCAATCCCTTGGCCCAACCTCTTGCGTCTCGGTTTTTGTCATCTGGGCCCATGGCCCATCCCGCCTCTGGCTTTTTGACAAGGGCAGCCTCTGATCCTGCCCGTTAATCTTGCGCCCCTTTCGCCCGTGGCAGTCAACACGGCGCTCTTGCGGGTTTCTCTGGCGCCCCGCCCTTGTGTAGGGAACACGGTGGCGAGCGCGGGGTTGACGAGAAAATGGGGAGCGCAACGGACACTGCGATGGCAAGCGATACGGGAGGCCGATGCGCCACAAACAGGAGGGAAACACTCTGGTCTGATGGCATATGAACTCATTTTTCAATCAAGCCGCCATGACGCGACCACCCGGGGGCGCGTTTCCCTCACCAATCCCAGTCACCATCGTCGTTGCCGACTTTCATACCAAGGTGTCTTTTATACAAAATCGCAACGTTGAAAACGTTTTTCGTTCACCACTCGTCTACCTGAATGGCACGAATGGTTGGCCACTTAAACTTTCGTGTTCTTTTTTTACCATTTCTGTGTGTCCCCCCCTTGCCCGGGACCCTGAGCCTGCCTAAAATCGCGCGTCTTTTATCAACCCCACCTCTATTGTTGGAGAACACCACGTGAGCGAAAAATTGGCCAACCCTGCCCCTCTGGGTCTGATGGGTTTCGGTATGACCACCATTCTGCTGAACATCCATAACGCAGGTTTCTTCCCCATCAGCGCCATGATCCTGGCCATGGGTCTGTGCTATGGCGGTCTGGCCCAGATCATCGCCGGCATCATGGAATACAAGCGTGGCAACACCTTCGGTGTTACCGCCTTCATCTCCTACGGCACCTTCTGGTGGAGCCTGGTGTTCCTGCTGATGATGCCGGGCATGGGTCTGGCCGAAGCCACTCCCCACGCCTACATGGGCTGGTATCTGCTGATGTGGGGCATGTTCACCCTGTTCATGCTGGTAGGCACCATCAACTTCCCGCGCGTGAAGCAGTTCGTGTTCGCCTCCCTGACCGTGCTGTTCTTCCTGCTGGCCGCCCGTGACTTCACCGGCAGCACCCTGATCGGCACCATCGCCGGTTTCGAAGGTATCATCTGCGGCGCCAGCGCCATCTACCTGGCCATGGCCACCGTGATCAACGAGCAGTTCGGTCGCACCGTGCTGCCCATCGGCGAGCAGAAGAAAGCCGCTCCCGTCGAGCTCAAAGCCGCTGCCTAAGCACCCGGCGACATCGCTGTCACGAAAAAGGCACCCTCGGGTGCCTTTTGTCTATCTATGCGGTCTGAACTACCTTCTATTTCTCAGTGATTTACAGCACTACCACCCCTTAATACCCCTCAAAATGAGCCAAAGTGTGGACGCTATGTGGTCACGCCATCTCAAGCTTTCCCCTTAGCGGATTGAGCATCACCGCATCTTGGAGGTAGTCTGGTGCAAAATGGGCATAGACCATTGTCTGCTGAATATTGGCATGACCCAGGATGCGCTGAAGCGTAATGATGTTTCCACCATTTATCATGAAGTGCGTGGCGTAGGTGTGCCGCAATATGTGTAGTGCCTGCCCCTTTGGTAGCAACGGCTTAACCTCCTTGAGTGCCGTTCGGATTTCCATATAGTCCGCCTTTGGAAAAACTAGCCCTTTTCCTGAACTGGTAATCAACTGCTCTAACTCAGTTGAGATCGGCACCACCCTCTTGCGACCATTTTTGGTCTCAACGAATATCGCACGTTGATTAACCACATGCTCCGCGCGCAACTGAGCCGCTTCACTCCATCTTGCCCCTGTACTCAAACAGAACAGCACGATTTTATAGCTATCCCCTTCCAGCCCCTCTAACAGCGCCCTGATTTCGGAAGCGGTTAAATAACTCATGGCTCTTACGGCAACTTTCAGCTTTCGCAATTCCCCTAGAGGGTTGTCGCCATAAAAGAGCCCCGAGTCTATCAATGCAGAAAACATACCACTTAGACAGGCTATCTCACGGTTGATCGTGCTGGCCTTGTTCCCCTTCATGAGTCGCTGTGAGCGATACGCAGCAATGCGAGCAGGTTCAAGTTGAAAGGCGCAAACGTCGCCCAAACCATCGCTCACCCTTTCCATTTTCGCCCTATCTTCCGCACCCCATTTCTCATGCTGTCCATGGTAGGCCCACCACAACTGGATCAGCTCTAAAATTCTCCTCACATCCTTCGGCTTTTTCAGCCAAGCCTTATCATGTTGATTGGCCTGCACATAGCGTTCGAATGCGGTTGCTTCATGCTTCTTGTCAAACTTCCGCCTGATGCGCTTTCCGTTGCGCCCCTGCGGTCTCATGTCCACTTCATAACGACCATCATCGAGCTGTATGGAGATGGTATTCACCTGACAGTTGCCCACAAAAGGGAGTGGTCATACGGCTTCAAACCGGATAACAAAACGGTACCCCTACCGTGTTATCCGGAGTCACCGTATGACCACCAACGAGAAAGTAGCACGTCGCAAACTCAGCCTGCTAGAGCTCGCCAAAGAGCTCAATAATGTCAGCAAAGCCTGCAAGCTCATCGGCTACAGCCGTCAGCAGTTCTACGAAATTCGCCGTAACTACCAGACCTATGGCGCCGAGGGATTGCTCGACAAATTGCCCGGGTGTAAAGGGGCTCATCCCAATCGGGTCGCTCCTGAGATTGAACAGGCCATCCTCGATTACTCCCTCACCAGACCAACTCATGGCCAGCTGCGGGTCGCCCAAGAACTGGCTCTGCAAGGCATCAATGTCAGTGCGGGTGGTGTGCGTGGCGTGTGGCAACGTCACGACTTGCTCTCCAAACACGACCGCTTGTTGCGCCTCGAGAAAACCCACCGGGAGCAGACCATTGAGCTCAATGACGAGCAGATCCGCCTGTTAGAACGCTTCAGCCCCGAGTTTCGCGAACGCCAGATTGAGGTCCACTACACCGGAGAACTGGTGGCGGTTGACACCTTCTTCGTCAGCGCGCTCAAGGGGGTGGGCAAGGTGTATCTGCAAACCGTGCTGGACTGCTACAGTCGCCACGCCTGGGGACGGCTCTACACCAGCAAGCTGCCGGTGACCTCGGTTCATGTGCTCAATGAAACGGTACTGCCGTTCTTCGAAGCCCATGAGGCTCGGGTCTATACCATCCTGTCAGATAACGGGCGCGAGTTCTGTGGGCGCCCAGACCATCATCCCTACGAGCTGTTTCTGCAACTGGAGGGAATTGAACACCGGACAACCAAGGTACGCAGGCCGCAGAGCAACGGTTTTATCGAGCGACTGCATCGCACACTGCTGGATGAACACTTCCGTATCAAGGGGAGAACGACCTGGTATGAGTCGGTAGAACAGATGCAGACAGACCTGGATAGCTACCTGGAACACTACAACACCCAGCGGCCACATCAGGGCAGGATGATGGAGGGTCAGACCCCCTACAGCATGTTCAAAAAGGGTCTGAAATTGATACCGAAGGAAGTGCGCACTAAAGTAGCGTAAACAAGACACCGGTTTGAGGCCGGTGTCAGGTGATAACTAGATCTGTACACCACACAATGTAAAAAACACACTGGACAAAGGACCTAGAAGAGTATGATGATGCTGTTGAATTTAATGTCATAGATGCAGATCATCTGGTTTTATCCATATGCAAGCATTCAGTTTGTTAGACAAGAGCTATTGTATAGGAATTAGACGCCGCCATGGAACTAGTAAAGGATATAGCGAGTAATATATCTGTTGAGGCAAGAGATTTTTCTAACTGCATAGACGTCATTGAGCATGACTATAAAATTCTAGGGGTGGAAACTACAGTTAGACTTCATCATTTGAAGTTTGATGGGAATAAACAACCAATGGTAAAGGCTCTTGCGGATACATTATATGGATACATTATTGATTATTGTCTATCCGCTAAAAGTCGAAGTGGTAACTTGACAGCCAAGCAATATGCCCTACTAACTAAAGAGGCAAGATCACTATTTAGGCACCCAGAAGTAACTGATGAATCCCCAGATAAAACAGGTGAAGCTGGCGAGACTTTGCTTTACTTTTTGATTGAGGCGGTATTAAAAGCACCTCAAATGGTATCTAAAATGGAGTTAAAAACCAATCACAAGGATGAAGTAAAGGGATCTGATGGAATACACGCCAGGTGGAATGAAAAAATCAACATGGTGGATTTTTATTTCGGAGAATCAAAATTATATAAGAGCGTTTCATCTGCAATGGATTCTGCGTTAAAAAGCATTGATGCTTTCCATCAAGTACAAATGTACACCCATGAGTTTTCCATGGTTACAAAACATTTTAAATATGCAGATGAAGCAGTAAAGAAAGAGATTGGGGATTTGTTTGTTAATGGTAATCCTGGGGCTAATGTGAGAATAAATCACGCCTGCCTTATTGGGTACGATTTCAACGGTTATACTGACGTCGCTGGTGAACCACTAAGTATTTTATCAGAAAGTTTCAGGAGCAAGTTCCTCCAGGATAGCGAACGATTAATTAGTTTATTGCAAAAAAAATTCGATGTCTTCAGTAAAAAAAATTTAGTGTTCGAGGTTTTCTTTTTGCCTTTCCCATCCGTTGTCGACTTTAGAAATGCATTCAATAAAGCTTTGGATTGACTTTTATGAAAACAATATCGGTTTTGATAGAGCGCTTAGAAATCGTTAGCACCCAGAAGCAGCTTCCTGGTATTCAGGATGGGGAAGAAATAACCATTTCTAATTCTGATGTCGGAAGACTACTTGGTTATAGTTCGATACTATCTCTTTCTGATCTTTCAAAAGAAAAGGCTTTAGCATATGAGATCGTCACAAGGCTTTTAGAATTAAACTCCGAACTAAAGGACTCGATAACTACTTCAGCTGAAGTGATATTCTCCAGGTTAGGTAACTTCCCAGGCCGGGATTTACTGAGAGAGCGATTTCTAACATCAGAAGGAAAAGTTCCAAATTTCTTAAGGTTAGAATGTATATCTCGCGAAGCAGAAAACTCTATTTTTATAGAGCAAGAAAAGCCTATAAAACTCACTGACTTTCAATATGCATTTTTCAATTCAATGCAGGAAGAGAAATCATTAAGTGTTTCTGCACCTACATCAGCAGGAAAGTCGTTTGTATTAGGCTTAAACTTAGTTAAAAAACTTAAGGAACGAAGCTCTCAATGCATTGTTTATGTTGTACCGACAAGAGCATTAATCACCGAGGTTTCAACACGCATCAGAGACTCTCTAAGGAAAAATGAGTTAGAGAGTGTCATTATTAGAACGGCGCCCTTCCCTGTATCCAGTGATCGTTTAAGAAATGGCATTATTTATGTGCTCACTCAGGAGCGCTTGATGAGCCTTCTAACAAATGAAATTGATGATGTTCCAACTGTTACGTCCTTAATAGTTGATGAGGCACATGAAATACAGAAAGGGAAGCGGGGGATTTTACTTCAAAACTCTATAGATTTTTTATTAAAGAAATTCCCAGGGACGGAAGTTCTTTTTGCAAGCCCATTAATAAAAAATCCAGGTTACTTCTTAAACGTATTTAACCGGCTTGATAATGGTCGTTTCTTTACTGAAACTATTTCACCTGTTTCACAAAATATCTTATTGGTTTCAGAGGTAGCTAGAGCCCCAAATAAAATAAAAATAGAACTATTAAGCCAGGAAAAGAGAATCGATATCGGGATTAGAAGTATAAACTTTACGTTCCGAGGTAAGAAGGCATTACAAAAGGCACATTTCGCAAGATCTGTAGCTAAAAACAACGAATCAGCAATTATTTTCTCTAATGGGCCAGCTGATGCTGAATCCGTCGCTCGCGCATTAGCAAAACTAACAACTGGCTTTAAACCCAGTGATAATGTAATTGCTTTTATTGATTTCTTAAAAAAAGAAATACACCCAGAATACGCACTCATTGAATGCCTGGCACATGGGATCGGGTTCCACTACGGCAAGATGCCCTCGATTGTGAGAGCTGGGGTTGAATCCCTCTTTAAAAACGATGAAATTCTGCATATTTGTTGCACTAGCACTCTATTGCAAGGTGTAAACCTCCCTGCAAAACATATAATTATAGAAAACCCAAAATCTGGTGATAAACCAATGAATCGCTCAGACTTTCAGAATTTATCAGGAAGGGCTGGAAGACTGTTAAAGGAGTTCCATGGAAACGTCTGGTGTATTCGCCCAGGAGCCTGGGATGAGCATTCATATCAAGGAGAACCTTTACAGGAAATAACATCAGCTATAAGCTCAGTAATGTCTGACGGCGGCACAATTATTCAGAAGTTACTTAATGATTCCATTAGTAATAAGCATGAAATTGATAAAGCTGAAATGGCATTTAGTAAATTATATCAAGATTACCATATCTCCAATGACCAAAACTCTATTGAGGCCTATCGAACAGAAGGTAACTCCCAGTCACTTGATGAAACATTAGCCATCATATCTAAAGTAGAAATAAACGTCCCTATAGATATTTTGGAGAAAAACAAATCTATACGCCCTGATCATTTGCAGGCTATCTATGACCGCCTGAAAAAAGAGAAAAATATATATAGTTACATACCATTAAATCCATTCTCTAAGGGAGCAAAAGAGAGAATGGAAAGTATTATAGATATTTTCATTGAATGTTATGCATGGGAAATAAATCCACCCTACAAGAGACTGATTAGCTATTTGGCACATAATTGGATGTGGGGTAAACCATTAGGCGAGTTACTAGCTACCAGAGTGTCTTATGTTAGGGAGAACACTCCTAAGAACAGCATTCAAAAAAAAGATGCGTCAACAATTATACGGGAATACTTGGGCACTTTAGACCATGAGATTAGATTTAAACTTGTTAAATATTTTTCTGCATACATAGATGTTTTGAAGCATGTTTTGTTTACTAAAAACATCAGCTTGGACAAAGATATTGAGCCATATCATGTTTATTTAGAGTTCGGCTCATGCGATAGAAAAGCATTAAATATTATGGCTATAGGGCTTTCTCGCTTTACTGCATTACATCTTTCAAAATTAATATACGTTGATTATATATCATCTAATGTTGATGATTACTATGAAATAATAAAAAGAATACATATAGATAACTCATCAATGCCACATGTTTGTAAGCAAGAAGTATATCGAATGCTGGGGAGAGGTGGATAAAAATTATTAGCGACGAATAATTATAACGTTTCTAGGAGTGGGGCCGCGGCTACGCATACGTCACGAAATCTGTACAGATCTAGTTATCACCTGACACCGGCCTCAAACCGGTGTCTTGTTTACGCTACTTTAGTGCGAGTGCGCACTTCCTTCGGTATCAATTTCAGACCCTTTTTGAACATGCTGTAGGGAGTCTGTCCTTCCATCATCCTGCCTTGATGTGGCCGCTGGGTGTTGTAGTGATCCAGATAGCTGTCCAGGTCTGTCTGCATCTGCTCTACCGACTCATACCAGGTTGTCCTCCCCTTGATACGGAAGTGTTCATCCAGCAGGGTGCGATGTAGCCGCTCGATAAAGCCGTTGCTCTGCGGCCTGCGTACCTTGGTTGTCCGGTGTTCAATTCCCTCCAGTTGCAGAAACAGCTCGTAGGGATGATGGTCAGGGCGCCCACAGAACTCGCGCCCGTTGTCCGACAGGATGGTATAGACCCGCGCCTCATGGGCTTCGAAGAACGGCAATACCGTTTCATTGAGCACATGAACCGAGGTCACCGGCAGCTTGCTGGTGTAGAGCCGTCCCCAGGCGTGGCGGCTGTAGCAGTCCAGTACGGTTTGCAGATACACCTTGCCCACCCCTTTGAGTGCGCCGACGAAGAAGGTGTCGACCGCCACCAGTTCCCCGGTGTAGTGAACCTCAATTTGGCGTTCGCGAAACTCGGGGCTGAAGCGCTCGAGCAGGCGGATCTGCTCGTCATTGAGCTCAACCGTCTGTTCCCTGTGGGTTTTCTCGAGGCGCAACAAGCGGTCATGCTTGGAGAGCAAGTCGTGACGTTGCCACACGCCACGCACACCGCCCGCACTGACGTTGATGCCTTGCAGAGCCAGTTCTTGGGCGACCCGCAGCGGGCCATGGGTTGGTCTGGTGAGGGAGTAATCGAGGATGGCCTGCTCAATCTCGGGAGCGACCCGGTTGGGATGCGCCCCTTTGCACCCGGGGAGTTTGTCGAGCAAGCCCTCGGCCCCATAGGTCTGGTAGTTACGGCGAATCTCGTAGAACTGCTGGCGGCTGTAGCCGATGAGCTTGCAGGCTTTGCTGACGTTATTGAGCTCCTTGGCGAGCTCTAGCAGGCTGAGTTTACGACGTGCTACTTTCTCGTTGGTGGTCATACGGTGACTCCGGATAACACGGTAGGGGTACCGTTTTGTTATCCGGTTTGAAGCCGTATGACCACTCCCTTTTGTGGGCAACTGTCAGGTGAATACCATCTCCATACACGAAATCCGCGCTCATCCGCTCCCGCCTGCGCGGCCCGTGGGAAAAATTTTTTTCAAAAATGGATTACGGCAAAACCATAGGCCCAGAGCCCGCCAGCTCTGGGCCTTGCAGTTAAAACTCAAACTGAAATGAGTGAACATTTTTTCAATGCATTTCAGTATTCAGATGGCCAAACTAAACAGCGAGAAATGATCAAGGTATTGTTTTAAAAGGGTTTTGTCAGTTTTCCGTAGGGATTTCACTGCGGTGATGTGCTTGAGTCATGGTTTTTTAAAGCGAACTTTCGCTTAGTTTTCAATGCATTGAAATCAATCAAAGCAAAATGAAAAACTGTAAAATTGAAAAGTTAATGCAGATAGAGGTAGTATCGGACTGATAGAGTTCAAACCCCGGAAAACATCATGATGACTCGTGCGCTTATCACCTTAACTCTATTTAGCATGGTGCTTTCGCTAGCGATAACCACAGTTGCAAAGCCATTATTTTCAATCTATTCAAAGTATGTCTTAGCGGGAAACTATGTAAGTGAGACCTATGCGGCGTACTTCTTCGACTTCATTCTCTACTGCCTATCACCATCTTGCATGATTCTATCAATATTGATAGTGACACTATTTTATAAATACCGAGGAAAAAGGTAGAAAAAAACCGCCTTTCGGCGGTCTCTTTTAGATGGCGAACTGTTCTAGACTTTTACCTTGCTCTATCTGCTCGGCTATTGCTTTCGGCATGCGCCCCTGACCTGTCCAGGTCTTTTCCTGCCCGTCTTCCTGATACTTATACTTTGGTGGGCGTGGCGCTCGTTTGCTCTTACCCTTCTCCGTACTGGTAGCTGGGGCCGTATTACCTACCAAGTCACGAGGGTCTATTCCCGCGACTTTCAGCATTTCAGAAAATTCTGCCAATTTGCGTTGATGCTCAGCTTGCGCTGCTCGCTCTTTTTCAGTTGCAGCGAAAAGCTCCGCATACACTTGGTCAAACTTTTCTTTAACTTCTTCCAACTGCTCAAATGACAAGTCACGCAAAGCTGCCCGAAGGCTACGGATATTCAGTAGAGTTTTAAGAAATTCGTTCATGGTGTCCTCATTGAATGACAGGTATAGAACATCAACTTCACGAGGAACATATCACAAAGAGATCAGAGGGATAAATCTAATTCATTCGGATAAATACATAGCCCAAGGAATAGGCAAGATGATAATTGCCCATCTTGTCGATTCATTGGGAGGCAAGCGAAGCGCGGCAGTAGATACGCTATAGGTTTCCAACTAGAGCCCATTTTTTGTTGAAAAATCAATCAGCAAGGGTATGTTAATCAGCAGCCATGCAATCCCGCATGGTAATCAAAGGAGTTGAGCATGGGTTATTACGTAATTCACAAATCGAAGAAAGCGTCAGACCAGCCATTTTACTTTGTGCTGCACGCCTCAAATGGCGAGCCTATAGCTACAAGTGAAATGTATGCATCCAAAGACGGTGCCAAGAACGGCATCAAGTCCGTGCAAAGCAATGGCTCCACCACGGATATTCGCGATAAAACGGATGCCTAAGGTTGCAAGATATTGAAGAGAAAGCCCCAGCTTGCTGGGGCTTTTTTGTCGATGTGGTCAACGTGTGGACATTGAAGGAAACAAATCCTTTTGTTTCATGTAGTTACATCATTTCTTAAACGCACCCTCGGGTGCCTTTTGTGTTTCTGCCGCCCGGACACCGTGCCGATCAGCCCTGCGCTCCGGGATCCCCAGCAAGCAATCGGGTGGCCGGGTAGCGGCCTGCGGGATCCTGGCCGTAGAAGCGGGCGAACTGGTCATAGACCGCAGGGTAGACGGCGCGCAGACGCAACGGATCGGTGAAGAAGCTCTCGCTGCACACCGCGAAGAATTCGGCGGGGTGCGAGGCGGCGTAGGGGTCTATCTCGGTCACCTCCTCTCTGGTCAACTGGTCGTTCATCTCGTCAAACGCACCTTGCAGCGCCCGGGTCCATTGCTGGGGATCCATGCCCCGCGGCAGGGGCGGTGCACCGTCCGCATCCCCTCCCAGCATGTCGAGCTTGTGGGCAAGCTCATGGATCACCAGGTTGAATCCGTCCCAGTCACCGTCCTGCTGCAATTCGCTCCAGGCCAGCACCAGCGGCCCCTGGGGCCAGGATTCACCGGCGTTCTCCTCTTCAAATTCGCTCACCAGCCCGAACTCGTCCTGCACCTCCTGACGACGGGTCACGGGCTCGGGGATGATGATCACCTCGTGGAAACCTCGATACCAATCGAACCCCAGGTGCAGGATGGGCAGCACTGCCTGCAGGGCCAGCACCCCCTGCTGGCGGGGCGTCAGTTCCACCCCGATCTGGGTGAGGGTCTTGCGCGAGAGAAAATGGCGCGCCAGCTCCATCAGCCTCTGCGCCTCTTCTTCTTCAAGCCCCTGCAAGATGGGCACCGCCGCCAGCGCCTCGCGCCACTCCTGATCTTCTGGGAGACGGGGCTCCCGGGGAGATGCACCACCCAATACCTCTTTCAACCTGGACCAGAACACACGGACTCCTCTTGCCAATCAGACAGCTTTCACAAAACGTTTCGGACGCTCGCAATACCCTTGCGCCAGATAAAATCGGTGCGCCCCTTCGCGCTTGAGGCTGCTGGAGAGCTCCAGCTGGCCGCACCCCAGGGCTGCCGCCCGCTGCTCTGCCGCCGCCAGCAGCAGGGCCCCGATGCCCCCGCCCCTTGCACCCTCATCGACAACCAGCGCCGAGATCAGGCCCCAGGCTGGTGCAAGGTGCATGGGTTGCAAGTGGTGCCACACCAGCACCCCCACCGGGATCCCCTCGCACAGGGCTACCAGTACCTCCCGCGCCGGATCGGGCTGGGCCAGCCTGGCGCTGACCGCCCCGTCAGGGTTGGGGTAGCCCAGTTGGGCAAACAACCCCGTCAATCCGGCCCCATCCGCCTCCCCGGCGAGGCGAATGATGTATCTGTTTTCCCTTGTCGCCACTCCTGGCCTCCTATTTGCATTACCTCAATCAGCCCTCTGGGCATGGCAAAGCGGCAGATGATGGGTATGTACCGAATCTTGTCCAGTTCCATTCACCATTTGTTAATGTCAATTCACAAATTAACAAAGTCACAACACTTTTCACTAGGAAGGCCCTGAACAAACCGATATGTTAAATCCCGCGGACTAACCAGTCGAAAGTCCCGCACAATCCTGAGTGACCCCCTTGGTCACCGCATATTTCAATGTTAAGGGAGCGAGGCATATAGACCTCGCCAAGACAGCGCAACAAAGGAGTTGTTGTACATGAATGAGATCGTCAATGCCATCAATGGCGTGATTTGGAGCCCAGCGCTCATCTATCTGTGTCTGGGGGTAGGCCTCTACTTCTCCCTGCGTAGCCGTTTCCTGCAACTGCGTCATATCAAGGAAATGGTGCGCCTGATGTTCGATGGCAAGAGTACGGATGCGGGCGTCTCCTCCTTCCAGGCCCTTGCCATGACCCTGGCCGGTCGCGTCGGTACCGGCAACATCGCCGGTGTGGCCACCGCCATCACCTTCGGCGGCCCGGGCGCCCTGTTCTGGATGTGGATGGTTGCCTTCCTCGGCGCCAGCTCCGCCTTCGTGGAGTCCACCCTGGGCCAGGTCTACAAGGAGAAGATCAACGGTGAATACCGCGGCGGCCCGGCCTTCTACATCGAGAAGGGGCTCGGCATGAAGTGGTACGCCTGGACCTTCGCCATCGCCACCATCTTCGCCTGCGGCGTGCTGCTGCCGGGCGTACAGGCGAACTCCATCGGCTCCAGCCTGCAGACCGCCTTTGCCATCGATCCCAACGTGACCGCCGCCGGTCTGGCGCTGCTGCTCGGCTTCATCATCTTCGGCGGCGTCAAGCGCATCGCCAACTTCGCCAGTACCGTGGTGCCCTTCATGGCGCTGGGTTACATCATTGTCGCCTGCGTCATCATTGCCCTGAACATCGGCCAACTGCCGGGCGTGATCCTGCTCATCTGGAAGAGCGCCTTCGGGATGGACGCCGGCTTCGGCGCCATTCTGGGCTTGGCCATCATGTGGGGTGTCAAGCGCGGGGTCTACTCCAACGAAGCCGCCCAGGGCACGGGTCCGCACGCCTCCTCCGCCGCCGCGGTGAGCCACCCGGCCAAGCAGGGTCTGGTGCAGGCGTTCTCCGTCTACATCGACACCCTGTTCGTCTGCTCCGCCACCGGCTTCATGCTGCTCATCACCGGCCTGTACAACGTGCAGGGTCCGGACGGTGCCGCCCTCTACACCGGCATCGCCGGCGTAGCCGCCGGCCCAGGCTATGTGCAGACCGCCATGGAGAGCATGATGCCAGGCTTTGGCAACTACTTCGTCGCCATCGCCCTGTTCTTCTTCGCCTTCACCACCATCGTGGCCTACTACTACATCGCCGAAACCAACATCGCTTTTGTCAATCGCAAGATTAACCGCCCCTGGCTCACCTTCCTGCTCAAGCTGGCACTGATGGCATCCACCGTCTACGGCACCGTCAAGACCGCCGATCTGGCCTGGGGTCTGGGTGACATCGGCGTCGGCCTGATGGCCTGGCTCAACATCGGCGCCATTTTGATGCTGCAAAAGCCCGCCTTCGCCTGTCTGAAAGACTATGAGGCCCAGAAGGCAATGGGACTGGATCCGGTGTTCCACCCGGAGAAACTCGGTATCAAGAACGCTGACTACTGGACCGGCCGCCGTTCCGAACAAAACCTGGAGCAGGAGCAATCCGGTCACCCCTTCGAACCGGACCGTCAGTCCACCTGAACCGTTGACCCCTAAACAGATAACAAAATGGCAGCCTAGGCTGCCATTTTTATTTGTGCTCTCTTGAGAGTGAGCGCCGGTTCAGAGCGCATTGCGGCGCGGTCCGAATGGCAGGCGCCAGCGAAACAGGCTGTTGAGGGTCGCCCGCCACTGGTTGGGGCGCCCCAGGATCTGCCTCTGCAACCGGGTCTCTTCCTTGAGCATGGCCTCGTCACTGCGAGCCCAGGCCTGGGTGTAGAGCTGCTTGATCCCCGCCAGCGCATCCGGCGACTTGGTGATCAGGGTCCGGGCAAAGGCCCGCGCCTCTTCCAGGGGATCCGCGCACACCCGGCTCACCAGGCCGAGGGACTTGGCTTCGCTGGCTTCCAGCTCGCGCCCGCTCATGGCAAGCTCCATGGCGGTATCCATCCCCATCAGGTTGCGCAGGGTGACGCTGCCGCTCATGTCGGGGATGATGCCCCACTTGATCTCCATCACCGAGAAGCGGCAATCCGGGGTGCTGAAGCGAAAATCGGCGCCGAGCGCTATTTGCAGGCCGCCGCCAAAACAGACCCCCTGGGTCACCGCAATCACGGGCACCGGCAACTGATGCCAGCCATAGGCCACTCGCTGGGCCAGGTTGGTCGCCTCGTCCGCCTCGCGCTTGAGGATCTCCAGCGCCGCCACCGGCTGCCTCAGCATGGATTTCACATCCAGCCCGGCGCAGAACGCCCGCCCCTCCCCGTGCAGGATCACGGCCCGCAACCCTTTTTGCCGGGATACCGCGTTCAGCGTCTCGTCGATGGCGTCGAACATGGCCCGATCCAGCGCGTTGAGCTTGTCCCCCCGGCAGAGCATCACCTCGGCAATCCCCTCCTGAAACACCCATTTGACCCTTGGCTTTTCCATCTCCGTCTTCGTCCTTTGATTCAACTGGTCATACCACAACGTTACCAGAGTGTTATGGGCAGGTACAGGGAGGCCGCCCCGGGCCTGCGACTAAAGTCGGCTGGCCCGGTGGTGGAGCCTTTGTCAGACTGGCCCCATGGTCACGGTGGAGCCTGTCATGTCACTTCTGTTCAATTTTGCCCGTCCACCGTTCGACGGCCTGGACGAGGAGGCACGCCAGCGGCTCGGTCAGCACCTCAGCATCTGCTACTTTCGCGCGGGCCAGACGGTGCAGCACGCCGGGGAGGAGCCCGCCGGGCTCTACCTCATCATCAAGGGGGCCGTGGAAGAGTCGGCCCCCCATCAATCCTTTGGGGACTATGGCGAGGGGGACATGTTCGACGTCCGTGCCCAGTTTGACGGGCACTGCCGCCACCGTTTCGCCGCCCTGGAAGATACCCTCTGCCAGCTCATTCCCCGCCCCGTCTTTCTGGCCCTGTGCGACGAGCACCCCCATATCGCCCGCTACTTCACCGCCACCCTGGCGGAGCGCCAGCGGGAGCAGGAGCGCCGCAGCCAGCTCGGACAGCAGAACCTGGCGGAGTTCATCCTGACCCGCATCGCTCCCGACCATCTGCAGGCGCCGCTCATCGTGGAGAGCAGCCTCTCGCTCCTGGCCGCCACCGAGGCCATGGTGGCCAGGGGCACCGACTGTCTGCTCTATCCCGGAGCAGACGGCAGCCTGAGCCTGGCCACCCGCAAGACCCTGCTCCACGCCCTCACCCTCAAGGGATTGCCGCTCAGTGCGCCGCTGGCGGTGCTGACCCCCACCCCGCTGACGGGTCTGCCACTGGGGAGCTATCTGTTCGATGCCCTGCTGCTGATGACCCGCCACCGCATCAAGCGCCTGGTCATCTGGCAGGGGCAGGAGGTGGCAGGCATCCTGCATCTGACCCAGGTGCTCGGGCTCTTCTCCACCCACTCCCATGTGTTGACCCTGCGCATTGCCCGCGCCGACTCCCCGGCCGCCCTCGAGGCGGTCGCCCGGGAGCAGCAGCAGCTCATTCGCTCCCTGTTTGCCCAGGGGATCCACACCCTGTTCCTGATGAAGCTCATCGCCACCATCAACGAGCAGTTGATCGCCAAGGCCTTTTCCCTGGTGATCCCTGCGGCGCAGCAAGAGCAGGTGTGCCTGCTGATGCTGGGGTCGGAGGGGCGTGGCGAGCAGATCCAGAAAACCGATCAGGACAATGCCCTGATCCTGCCGGATGGCCTGCCGTGGCCCACCCAGACGGCGGATCTGGCCGCCTTCAGCGCCCTGCTGGCGCGCCTGGGTTATCCCCCTTGCCCGGGCAGGGTGATGGTCAACAACCCGGCCTGGGTGAAGCCGCTTGGCGGCTGGCTGCAAGGGATAGAGCAGGCCTGTGTGCGCGCCAGCGAAGCGGATCTGCTCTGGCTCGCCACCCTGGCCGATGCCCAGGCCATCACGGGAGATCGCGCCCGGCTCGCCCCCGTCGCCCGCCACCTGCGGGCCTGCCTCGCCGACCGGCCGGATCTGCTGGCGGAGATGGCAAGGGCCGCCGTCGCCTTTCACACCCCCCTCACCCTCTTTGGCAGACTGGAGCAAGCCCCGGAGGGGCTGGATCTCAAGCGGGGCGGCCTCTTCCCCCTTGTCCACGGCGTCCGGGTGCTCTCCCTGGAGGCGGGGATCCTGGAGACCTCGACCACAGGACGCATCGAGGCCCTGGTGGGCCAGGGACGCCTCAGCCGGGACTATGGCACCAATCTGGCGGAGGCCTTCCGGCTGTTCATGCGGCTTCGGCTGCGCAGCCAGTTGCAGGAGGGAGACGGACGGGTGCGGGTGGCAGACCTCGGCCCCGCAGAGCGGGATCTGCTGCGCCATGCCCTGCACCAGGTGAAGAAGTTCCAGCAATGGCTCACCTTGCACTTTCGTCTTAGGCAATAGCGATGTGGATGCACTGGCGCCGCCGCTGGCTTGGCAGGACGTTTCGGGAGGGGGAGTTTGCCCCGCTCTTTGCCCGCCCTGCTGGCGACGAGTGGGTGGCGCTGGACTTCGAGACCACCAGCCTGGATCCGGCGCTGGCGGAGATCGTCTCCATCGGGGCGGTGCGCATCCGGGGCAACCGGATAGAGACGGGCGATGCCCTTGCCATCCGGGTCCAGGCTCCCGCCAGCCTGAGCGCCGGGTCCGTGGTGATCCACGGCCTGCGCCATCAGGATCTGCAACAGGGCATGGCACTGGAGCCCGCGCTGCGCGCGCTGCTGGAGTTCATCGGCCCCCGTGAGTTGGTGGGGTATCACATCGCCTATGACCTGCGCATTCTCAACCTCGCCTGCCAACGGCTGTGGGGGCTCACCCTGCCCCAGCGCGGCATCGAGGTGAGCCGCCTCTATCACGATCACCTCTATCGCCGCTATCCCGATGCCGCCATCGATCTGCACCTGGCCGCGATCTGTCGCCATCTGGCGCTGCCAGCCCTGCCCCCCCACGACGCCCTGAGCGATGCTGTCACCGCCGCCCTTGTCTTTGTACGCCTGCATCAGGGCGGCCCGCTGGCTTATCCCAAAGTCTAATTGTTCGAAAGTAACATTTAATTCACATTTTGCTTACATGGACAGCCGTGCTGTCCGGTAGGGAACCCCTCATCCACCGCTGACATTCACTGTCATGGAGAACTGCAATGGAACAGCAACCGTATCTTCGGATCCAGCAAGATCCCAACTTCCAGGCACTGGTCGCCAAACGCCAGCGTTTTGCCTGGACCCTCTCCATCCTGATGCTGGGGCTCTACCTGGCGTTCATCCTGCTCATCGCCTTTGCACCGGGCTGGCTTGGCACCCCCTTGAGCGAAGGCTCCAGCATCACCCGTGGCATCCCGGTCGGGATTGGTCTCATCGTATCGGCCTTCGTGCTGACCGGTATCTACGTATTTCGTGCCAACGGCGAGTTCGACGAGCTGAACCAGAAGATCCTCAAGGGAGCGCAATCATGAAAGGCAAGTTTCTGCTGCCGCTGGCAGGTCTGATCTCCACCCCCTTGCTGGCGGCCGACGCCATCAGCGGCGAGGTGCAACGCCAACCCCTCAATATCTCGGCCATCGTGATGTTCGTGATCTTCGTGGCCGCGACCCTGTTCATCACCTACTGGGCCTCCAAGCGCAACCGCTCGGCTTCCGACTACTACGCCGCCGGCGGGCGCATCACCGGCTTCCAGAACGGTCTGGCCATCGCCGGTGACTACATGTCCGCCGCCTCCTTCCTCGGCATCTCCGCCCTGGTCTATACCTCGGGCTACGACGGTCTCATCTACTCCATCGGCTTCCTGGTGGGCTGGCCCATCATCCTGTTCCTGATCGCGGAGCGGCTGCGCAACCTCGGCAAGTACACCTTTGCCGACGTGGCCTCCTACCGCCTCAAACAGACCTCGGTGCGCAGCCTCTCCGCCAGCGGCTCCCTGGTGGTGGTCGCCCTCTACCTCATCGCCCAGATGGTCGGTGCCGGCAAGCTCATCGAGCTGCTGTTCGGCCTCCAATACCATGTGGCCGTGGTGCTGGTCGGCATCCTGATGGTGCTCTACGTGCTGTTTGGCGGCATGCTGGCCACCACCTGGGTACAGATCATCAAGGCGGTGATGCTGCTCTCCGGTGCCTCCTTCATGGCCATCATGGTGATGAAGTCCGTCAACTTCGACGTCGGTACCCTGTTCAGCGAAGCGGTCAAGGTGCATGCCAATGGTGCGGCCATCATGAGCCCGGGCGGCCTGGTCGCCGACCCCATCTCCGCCATCTCCCTTGGGCTGGCCCTGATGTTCGGTACCGCCGGTCTGCCCCACATCCTGATGCGCTTCTTCACCGTGAGCGATGCCAAGGAAGCCCGTAAATCGGTGTTCTATGCCACCGGCTTCATCGGCTACTTCTACATCCTCACCTTCATCATCGGCTTTGGCGCCATCCTGCTGGTCAGCACCAACCCGGACTTCAAGGACGCCACCGGCGCCCTGCTGGGGGGCACCAACATGGCGGCCGTCCATCTGGCCGACGCCGTGGGTGGCAGCCTGTTCCTGGGCTTCATCTCCGCCGTGGCGTTTGCCACCATACTGGCGGTCGTGGCCGGGCTGACCCTGGCGGGGGCCTCCGCGGTCTCTCACGACCTCTATGCCTGCGTCATCAAGGAAGGCAAGGCCAACGAGGCCGACGAGCTGCGCGTCTCCAAGATGACCACCCTGGTACTGGGTGTGGTCGCCATCGGCCTTGGCATCCTGTTCGAGAAGCAGAACATCGCCTTCATGGTGGGCCTGGCGTTCTCCATCGCGGCGAGCTGCAACTTCCCGGTGCTCTTCCTCTCCATGTTCTGGTCCCGCCTGACCACCCGTGGCGCCGTCTATGGCGGCTGGCTCGGTCTCATCAGCGCCGTGACCCTGATGATCCTGGGCCCCACCGTCTGGGTGAACGTACTGGGCCATGCCCAGGCGATCTTCCCCTACGAATACCCGGCGCTCTTCTCCATGGGGCTGGCCTTCATCGGGATCTGGTTCTTCTCGGTCACTGACAAGTCCCAGGCAGCCTCCGACGAGCATGCGAAGTTCTTCCCGCAGTTCGTCCGCTCCCAGACCGGGCTCGGTGCCTCCGGCGCCTCCGCCCACTAAGTGGCATCCCACGCATCCAAGCCGGCCCAGTGCCGGCTTTTTTCATGACCGCCCCTCGCCTCCCCTCTGCAAGAGAGGCCGGAGCCCGTTGCCGGCCTGGTCGTGAAACCTTCCCCCCTGCAATGGGGCCAGATCACAGTTCCTGCTAAAACTTTCGGGGGATCTGTGCCATAATGCGCGCCATTTGACAGACCAACCGGGACATTCCAGTGCTTTCAAGCAACAACATCACCATGCAGTTCGGCGCCAAGCCGCTGTTTGAGAACATCAGCGTCAAGTTTGGCGGCGGCAACCGCTACGGCCTCATCGGTGCCAACGGCTGTGGCAAGTCCACCTTCATGAAGATCCTCGGCGGCGATCTCGAACCCACCGGCGGCAATGTGAGCCTGGATGTCAACGAGCGCATCGGTAAGCTGCGCCAGGATCAGTTCGCCTACGAAGAGATGCGCGTACTGGACGTGGTCATGATGGGCCACACCGAGCTGTGGGCCGCCATCGCCGAACGCGATGCCATCTACGCCAACCTGGAAGCCACCGACGACGACTACATGAAGGCCGCCGAGCTGGAAGGCCTGGTCGCCGAATATGATGGCTATACCGCCGAATCCCGCGCAGGCGAGCTGCTGCTGGGTGCCGGTATTCCCATCGAGCAGCACAACGGCCCGATGAGCGAAGTGGCCCCGGGCTGGAAACTGCGGGTACTGCTGGCGCAGGCGCTCTTCTCCAACCCCGACATCCTGTTGCTGGACGAACCGACCAACAACCTGGACATCAACACCATTCGCTGGCTGGAGCAGGTGCTCAACGATCGTGAAAGCACCATGATCATCATCTCTCACGACCGTCACTTCCTGAACTCCGTCTGCACCCACATGGCGGATCTGGACTACGGCGAGCTGCGGGTCTACCCGGGCAACTACGACGAGTACATGCTGGCTGCCACCCAGGCCCGCGAGCGCCTGCTGGCCGACAACGCCAAGAAGAAGGCCCAGATCGCCGATCTGCAATCCTTCGTCTCCCGCTTCAGCGCCAACGCCTCCAAGTCCAGCCAGGCTACCTCCCGCCTCAAGCAGATCGACAAGATCAAGATTGAGGAAGTGAAGGTATCCAGCCGTCAGAACCCCTTCATCCGCTTCGAGCAGGACAAGAAGCTCTACCGCAACATCCTGGAGATCGAAGGCGTCTCCAAGGGTTATGGCGACGGTCCCCTGTTCAAGGGGCTCAACATGATGCTGGAAGTGGGCGAGAAGGTCGCCATCCTGGGTACCAACGGGATCGGTAAGTCCACCCTGATCAAGACGCTGGTCGGTACCCTGGCACCGGATACCGGCACCATCAAGTGGTCCGAGAACGCCCAGATCGGCTACTACGCCCAGGATCACGCCGAAGATTTCGACACCGATCTCAATGTGTTCGACTGGATGGCCCAATGGAAGCAGGAGAACGAAGACGAGCAGGCAGTACGCTCCGTACTGGGTCGTCTGCTCTTCTCCCAGGACGACATCAAGAAGCCGGTCAAGGTGCTTTCCGGTGGTGAACAAGGCCGGATGCTGTTCGGCAAGCTGATGATGCAGCGCCCCAACATCCTGATCATGGATGAACCGACCAACCACCTGGACATGGAATCCATCGAATCCTTGAACCTGGCGCTGGAGATGTACAAAGGCACCCTGATCTTCGTCTCCCACGACCGCGAGTTCGTCTCCTCCCTGGCGACCCGCATCCTGGAGCTGACCGAAGACGGCATCCGCGACTTCGGCGGCACCTACGAGGATTACCTGCGCACCCAGGGTGTGGTGTAATCCCCCGCTTTCAAGCAAAGCGATCAGAACCGGCGCCTCGTGCGCCGGTTTTTTTATGCCTGCTGGCAACGCCGAGCGGGATGCAAACCAGGACGATGCACGACTTAGCTCATCCCTGCCAGAGCAGGTAGCCGCATCCCCTTGTTCCGCGTACAGATAAAAAAACGGCTCCATTATGGAGCCGTTTTCACACTTGGGGCCGTGAGGCTGACTTACTCGACAGTGGCTTCCACGTCGGTGAAGTATTCGATCTTGGCCGCCTTGCGCAGCTCGTCGATCAGCGACTTGTAGTCAGCCTGTGCCTTACCCTGACCCAGCTGACCTTGCAGCAGGCTCACCATCTGGGACGGCTCCTTGATGACGTTGACCTTGTCCAGCGCCACCACCACACGATCACCGTTGGCTTCGGTCACCAGCTCGACGCTCGGCTTGCCATCGGTCGGATGGGGCATGCGGAAGGCCTGCGCCACCAGGTTCTGATCCATCTCCTGAGCGAAACGGGATACGCCGGTATGGGTATCCACTTTCAGACCCAGCGCGTTCAGGTCGGCCTGAACGTTCTCACCGGCCTTGAGCTTGTCCAGCAGACCCTGGGCCTT
Organism: Aeromonas sp. R7-5; assembly: GCF_040908015.1. Classification (NCBI taxonomy): domain Bacteria; kingdom Pseudomonadati; phylum Pseudomonadota; class Gammaproteobacteria; order Aeromonadales; family Aeromonadaceae; genus Aeromonas; species Aeromonas sp. R7-5. Next base: position 340,530 of record NZ_JBFOCZ010000026.1, read on the forward strand.
GCCACGGGCCACTTCACTGGCCTTGTCGTGCTTGATGGCGGTGATCACCTGCTCTTTCACCTCGGCAAGCGGCTTGGCCGCCTTCGGCTGGTGACCCATGATGTGCAGCACCAGCGCCTTGCCGTCAGCCAGCTCGATCACGTCGGAGTTGGTGTTGTCATCACGCAGCTGTTCGGAGAACGCCACGGAGAGCACCTTGGGATCATTGAGCGGTGCCGGCGCATCGGCCTGGCTGAAATAGCCGGTGGACTGCACCTGGAGGCCCATGGCTTCGGCGGTCAAGTCCAGGGAGTCCGGGTTCTCGAAGCTGCTGTCGGCCATCTTCTGCTGCTCGGCGAAGAACTGCTCCTTGGCCTTCTCAGACTGCAGACGGGCGATGGTATCGCTCATCACGTCCACGAAGGGCTTGGTCTTGGCAGGCTCGACTCCCAGCAGCTTGATAATGTGGAAGCCGAACGGGCTCTTCACCACGGCGGAGAGATCGCCAGCCTTGGCCAGCGCGAACGCGGCTTTCTCAAAGGCAGGATCCATCACCCCCTTCTCGAACCAGTCGAGCTCCCCGCCCTTCTTCGCGGAGAAGGTATCGGAGGAGTCGGCCTTGGCCAGCGCGGCGAAATCGTCACCCGCCTTGGCCTTGGCCAGCACGGCCTCGGCTTTCTGCTCGGCGGCCTTTTCATCCTTGCCAAACGGGATCAGGATGTGCGCCACCTGACGGCGCTCGGGACGCTGGAACAGATCCTGATGCTGGTCGTAGTAATCCTGGGCATCCTGCTCGGTGACCTTGATGTTCTTGCCAAGGTTCGCGGCATCGAGCAGCAGATAGTCGACCTTGACCGTCTCGTCGTTCATGAAGCGAGCGCTGTTGGCCTTGTAGAACTGCTCCACCTCGGCATCGCTCACCTCGATCCCGTCCACATAGGCGGAAGCGGCCAGACGGATCAGGCGCAGGTCACGGGTCTGGTTGTAGAGGCGATCCAGTTGCTCGGCTTCACCCTTGAGGGCGAACTCCGATCCCAGCACGGCGCCCATCAATTGCTGGCGCACCATGTCCTGGCGCAGGGAGTCGCGGAACATCTCGGGGGTCATGCCGGCACGGCGAATGAGCTGCAGGTAGCGGTCATTGCTGAACTTGCCGTTCTCGGCAAACTCGGGCATGGCGACGATGGCCTGCTTGATCTGCTCATCGCTGACGCGCAGACCCAGGGAGCGAGCCTTGTCATCGATCAGCGCCTGATCGATCAGACGGTCCAGCACGCCACGGCGGAACTGTTTCATGTAATCGGGATTGGCGGCCAGCTGGTTGAAGGCCTCACCCATTTGGGATTCCATGCGGGCCCGCTCATTGCGGTAGGCATTCTCCAGTGCGGGGGCACTGATGTCATTGCCGTTGACGGTGGCGGGGGCGGTACGTGCCGGGCCATTGAGGTAGCTGCCTACCCCGGCCAAGGCAAAGGAGAGGATGATCAGGCCCAAGATAACCTTGGCTACCTTGCCCTGCGCCCCTTCGCGTAGTTTATCCAACATCATGTTTGTACTTATGCTCCCGAACTCGATGGGCGTAAATAATGAAAAGGCGCACCGATTGCGATGCGCCTTGGTCAAGCAGTATGAGGGAGAGCCCTCTCACTTGTCTGGTCAGAGACCAAGGACGGTGCCGATAGATATCAGCGACCGGCTTAGTTGACCGCGTCTTTCAGGGCCTTGCCGGCTTTGAAGGCAGGAACTTTACCGGCAGCGATTTCGATGGTCGCACCAGTTTGCGGGTTGCGGCCGGAACGGGCTGCACGCTCGCGAACGGCGAAAGTACCGAAACCAACCAGAGCAACCTGGTCACCCTCTTTCAGGGCTTCGCCCACGGCATCGATGAAGGCATCCAGCGCACGGCCAGCGGCAGCTTTGGAGATATCAGCACCGTCTGCAATCTTGTCAATCAGTTGAGATTTATTCACTCTTATATTCCCCTTTTATCGAACATCGCTGCGGCGCTGATTTCCCTGGCCACAACAAGTGGAGGTTTTATAACAAGCCTCCTGATCAGTTGCAAGTGACAATCTGGCGCAAACCCGCGCCACATCACGCATTGCGACTCATCATGAGTACCCGATCGGTGGTCAAGGCTACTTCCGTTGTCCGGTGCATGCAAGCCTTAACCACCCCCCGAATGCGCCAAATTTGCGGCGCATCAACATTTACACGACAGAAACGCGTTCGAAACCTTGCGGATTGTCCTGCAACGCCAGTGCAAGCACCTCATCAATCCAGCGAACCGGATAGATTTCAAGATCTTGTTTGACGTTGGCCGGGATCTCCTCGAGGTCACGTTCGTTCTCTTTCGGGATCAGCACACGCTTGATGCCACCACGGTGGGCCGCCAGCAGTTTCTCCTTGAGACCACCGATGGGCAGCACCTCGCCACGCAGGGTGATTTCACCCGTCATGGCCACGTCGGCACGCACCGGGTTGCCGGTGAGGCTGGAAACCAGGGCGGTACACATGGCGATACCGGCGCTCGGGCCGTCTTTCGGGGTCGCCCCTTCCGGCACGTGCACGTGGATGTCGCGCTTCTCGTAGAAGTCGCCGTTGATACGCAGCTTCTCGGCACGGGCCCGCACCACCGTCATGGCCGCCTGGATGGACTCCTGCATCACGTCACCGAGGGAACCGGTGTAAGTGAGCTTGCCCTTGCCCGGCATGTTGGTGGTCTCGATGGTGAGCAGATCGCCCCCCACTTCGGTCCACGCCAGCCCGCACACCTGACCAATCTGGTTCTGGTCGGTGGCCTTGCCATAGTCAAAGCGCTGTACCCCCAGGAACTCCTTGAGGTTCTCCTGGTTGATCTGAACATGCTTGATGCTCTTGTCCAGCAGGATGCGTTTGACTGCCTTGCGACAGATTTTGGAGATTTCACGCTCCAGGCTGCGTACACCCGCCTCGCGGGTGTAGTAGCGAATCACCCCGATCAACGCCGAATCCTCGATGGTGATCTCGGAAGGCTTCAGGCCGTTGCGCTGGATCTGCTTGGCCACCAGGTGCTGCTTGGCAATGTTGAGCTTCTCGTCCTCGGTGTAACCGGACAGACGGATCACTTCCATCCGGTCCAGCAGCGGACCCGGGATGTTCATGGAGTTGGAGGTGGCCACGAACATCACGTCCGACAGGTCATAATCCACTTCCAGATAGTGATCGTTGAAGCTGCTGTTCTGCTCGGGATCCAGCACCTCCAGCAGGGCGGAAGCGGGATCGCCACGCATGTCCGAGCTCATCTTGTCGATTTCGTCGAGCAGGAACAGCGGGTTCTTCACGCCGACTTTCGCCATCTTCTGGATGAGCTTGCCGGGCATGGAGCCGATGTAGGTACGGCGGTGACCACGGATCTCCGCCTCGTCACGCACCCCACCCAGGGCCATGCGCACATACTTGCGGCCGGTGGCCTTGGCGATGGACTGGCCCAGGGAGGTCTTGCCCACCCCGGGAGGCCCGACCAGGCAGAGGATGGGGCCCTTGAGCTTGTTCACCCGCGCCTGCACCGCCAGGTATTCGAGGATGCGATCCTTGACCTTGTCCAGGCCATAGTGATCCGCATCCAGCACCTCCTGGGCCTTGCCCAGGTCTTTCTTGACCTTGGAGCGGGCCTTCCAGGGCACCTGCACCATCCAGTCCACATAGCTGCGCACCACGGTGGCTTCCGCCGACATGGGGGACATCATCTTGAGCTTGGCGAGCTCGGCCTGGGCCTTCTCGCGGGCATCCTCCGGCATCCCGGCCTCTTCAATCTTGCGATTGAGGGCTTCGAATTCATCCGGGCTGTCTTCCAGCTCACCCAGCTCTTTCTGGATGGCCTTCATCTGCTCGTTGAGGTAATACTCCCGCTGGCTCTTCTCCATCTGCTTCTTGACCCGGGAGCGGATGCGTTTCTCGACCTGCAACAGGTCGATCTCCGACTCCATCATGGCCATCAGAAACTCGATGCGCTCGGACACGGAGGCGATTTCCAGCACCTTCTGCTTGTCTTCGAGCTTGAGCGGCATGTGGGCAGCCATGGTATCGGCCAGGCGCGCCGCATCGTCGATCGCCGAAATCGAGGTGAGTACCTCGGGCGGGATCTTCTTGTTGAGCTTGATGTAACCTTCGAACTGGCCGATGGCAGAGCGCACCAGCACGTCCTGATCCTTCTCCTCGATGGGGGCGGACGCGATGTACTGGGCCTCCCCGACAAAGAAGTCGCGATCGTCGATCATCCGCTCAAGGCGGGCACGCTGGCCCCCCTCCACCAGCACCTTGACGGTGCCGTCCGGCAGCTTGAGCATCTGCAGAATATTGGCCACTGTCCCGACGGAGAAAATTTCCTCCACCGTCGGTTCGTCAGTCGACGCATCCTTCTGGGCCACCAGCAGGACTTTCTTGTCCTGCTCCATGGCCGCTTCCAGACAGCGAATGGATTTTTCCCGCCCCACAAAGAGTGGAATGACCATGTGGGGATAGACCACCACGTCACGAAGAGGCAGGACGGGAATCTCGATGCGTTCTGAACGCTCTAGGTTCATATATGTCCTCTCGGCTTGTTATACCGTTGGCAAAGGCTTGGCTGAGTATATGGGGGCGCAAAGATGAGATTCAATCGCCTTGGCCGTAAAAAGCATGAAAGGGGCAAAAAGCCCCTTTATGTGATTAAAAATCAGACAGTTACTCTGAGGCTGCGGCCTGAGTCTCGGGATTGTCGTAGATCATCAGAGGCGCGGAGTCTCCCTTGATCACCGTCTCGTCGATCACCACCTTGCTGACCCCTTTCAGGGAGGGCAGGTCATACATGGTGTCAAGCAGCACGGCCTCGACAATGGAACGCAGACCCCGGGCACCGGTTTTGCGCTCCATGGCCTTGCGGGCAATGGCATTGAGCGCGTCGTCACGAAACTCCAGCTCCACCTCTTCCAGGGCAAACAGCGCAGCATACTGCTTGGTCAGCGCGTTCTTCGGCTCTTTCAGGATCTGGATGAGGGCAGCCTCGTCAAGCTCGGTCAGGGTCGCGACCACCGGCAGACGACCGATGAACTCGGGGATGAGACCGTACTTGATGAGATCTTCCGGCTCCACCTTGGCAAAATTCTCGCTCAGGGTTGCCTTGGCATTCTTGGATTTCACCTCGGCGCCAAAACCGATGCCGGTGCCCTTGACGGAGCGCTGCTCGATCACCTTGTCCAGCCCTGCGAAGGCACCACCACAGATGAAGAGGATCTTGGAGGTATCAACCTGCAAAAACTCCTGCTGCGGGTGCTTGCGACCGCCCTGGGGCGGCACGGAGGCGATGGTGCCTTCGATCAGTTTCAGCAGTGCTTGCTGCACCCCTTCCCCGGAGACGTCGCGGGTGATGGAGGGGTTGTCCGACTTGCGGGAGATCTTGTCGATCTCGTCGATGTAGACGATACCGCGCTGGGCCTTTTCCACGTCGTAGTCGCACTTTTGCAGCAACTTCTGGATGATGTTCTCCACGTCCTCGCCCACGTAACCGGCTTCGGTCAGGGTGGTAGCATCGGCCATGGTGAAGGGCACATCCAGCAGACGAGCCAGGGTCTCGGCCAGCAGAGTCTTGCCGCTGCCGGTGGGGCCAATCAGCAGGATGTTGGATTTGCCCAGCTCCACGCCACCGGACTCGCTGCCGCTGCGAAGACGCTTGTAGTGGTTGTAGACAGCCACTGCCAGCACCTTCTTGGCGTACTCCTGACCGATCACGTAGTCGTCCAGATGGGCGCGGATTTCATGAGGGGTCGGCAGCTCGCTACCATCGCGCTTGGGAGAGATCTCACGGATCTCTTCGCGGATGATGTCGTTGCACAGCTCGACACACTCATCACATACGTAGACGGAAGGGCCAGCGATCAGCTTGCGCACTTCATGCTGGCTTTTGCCGCAGAAAGAGCAATACAGCAGCTTGTCGCCCTCACCCTTGCGTTTCTCTGTCATTCAGCGACCTCGTTTTATCAATAGAGGATGGATCGTCCTGCTGAGTTTACAACAGGACGGGGTACCCTGCTCAGCCGCGCTGGCTCAGGATGCCGTCAACCAGACCATAGGCAACGGCCTGCTCGGCGGACATGAAGTTGTCACGGTCGGTGTCGCGCTCGATGGTGGCCATGTCCTGACCGGTATGGAACGCCAGACGATCGTTCAGGGTATTCTTGATTTTCAGGATCTCCTGGGCATGGATCTGGATGTCAGAAGCCTGCCCCTGGAAGCCGCCCAGCGGCTGGTGGATCATCACTCGGGCATTGGGCAGGCAGAAACGCTTGCCCTTGGCGCCACCGGCCAGCAGGAAGGCCCCCATGGAGCAGGCCTGCCCCATGCAGACGGTGCTCACGTCCGGCTTGATGAACTGCATGGTGTCATAGATGGACATACCTGCAGTGACGGCGCCACCCGGCGAGTTGATGTAGATGCTGATGTCCTGATCCGGGTTCTCGGACTCCAGGAACAGCAGCTGGGCCACCACCAGGTTCGCCATGTGATCCTCGACCTGACCGGTCAGGAAGATCACCCGCTCTTTCAGCAGACGGGAATAGATGTCGTAGGAACGCTCCCCTTTCGCGGTTTGCTCTACCACCATCGGGATGAGCGCATTGCGTGGGGATTCAGTCACATCGTTATAGTTCTTGTACATAAGGCATTGTCCCTAAAATAAAATGGCCCGAGTGGAGTTCACACGAGCCATTATACTTAACAGTTTTGACCTTAAGTCAAATGTTCTTAGGCAGCGGCACCAGACTTGTTGATCACTTCGTCGAAGGCAACTTCTTTCTCGGTGACTTGCGCCTTGGACAGGATCAGATCGATGGCTTGATCTTCAATGGCCAGGTTGCGCACGCCGTTCAGCATCTGCTCGTTCTGCTGATAGTACTCGATCACTTCTTTCGGATCTTCGTAGGCAGTGGCCATGGACTCGATGATGCTGGTCACACGGGCGTCATCAGCCTTGATCTCGTTGGTGCGGATGACGTCACCCAGCAGCAGACCAACGCGGACACGGCGCTCGGCCTGGGCCTGGAACAGCTCGGCCGGCAGCTCGGGGGCGTTGCCGCCCTGGAAGCCACCGAAGCGCTGCAGAGCCTGCTGACGCAGGGTGTCGATTTCCTGGGCAACAGCAGCCTTCGGCAGATCGATCTGGTTGGCTTCAACCAGGCCGTTCAGTACCTGCTCTTTCACGCTGTTTTTCAGGGCCTGGGCCAGTTCGCGCTCCATGTTCTTGCGCACTTCTGCCTTCAGCTCTTCAACGCTGCCGCTCTCGATGCCGAAACGCTTGACGAACTCTTCGGTCAGCTCGGGCAGCACCTGCTCTTCAACCTTGTGCAGCTTGGAGGCAAACTTGGCAGCCTTGCCCTTCAGGGCTTCGGCGTGGTAGTCAGCCGGGAAAGTCACCTCGATGGTGAACTCGTCGCCCGCTTTCTTGCCCAGGATGGCATCTTCGAAGCCCGGGATCATGCGGCCAGCGCCCAGTTCCAGGGTAAAGCCTTCAGCCTTGCCACCGTCGAACTCTTCACCGTCGATGGAACCGACGAAGTCCATGGTCACACGCATGCCGTTGGCGGCAGCCACAGCAACTTCAGTCCAGGTGGCGTGCTGCTTGCGCAGGGTGTCGATCATGTTTTCCAGGTCGCTGTCCTTCACGGTGGCAACCGGCTTCTCGACCTTGATGCTCTCCAGACCGGCAACTTCGAACTCCGGATACACTTCGAAAGTGGCGGTGAATTCGAAATCCTGACCTTCTTTGATCTCTTTCGGATCCATGGTCGGGGCGCCAGCCGGGCTCAGTTTGTTCTCGATGATGGCCTTGATGAAGTTGTTCTGCATCATTTCATCGGCAACGCGGGCGTGAGCCATGGCACCGAACATCTTCTTGATGATGGCAACCGGAGCCTTGCCAGGACGGAAACCGTCGATGCGACGGGTTTTGGCCAGGCCATTCAATTCTTTGCGCACGGCGGCGTCAACGGTAGCGGCCGGTACAGTGATGGTAAGACGGCGTTCCAGACCCTGGGTTGTCTCTACAGAAACTTGCATTCTTTTACCTCGTTCAACTCAGCACTGAGTGCTGACCCTTTATTGCCCCCGGGCAAGCCCGGAGTCTTCCTGTTTATAAAGACAACGACTGTCTTTGTGATGAGAAAATATGACGCGACATTATAGCGGCGTGCAGTGGTCGCGTCGAGCCGCACATCCCCCATCCGGGGCACAGACAGCACAATTTGCGCAAGACTTTCTCCTATATGGGGAAGCCTTGCACCGAGTTCAAGCGTTCCATCCGCAATAATTTGCACTGGCTCACTCTTTTTCACGGCGAACGGGCCATTTTGATCGCCATCCGCCGCCAATCGGGCACAAAAATGGCGTGCTGCGACCCAAATTGTCCACCTTCTCGCCTGTGCCATTGCGTCCCCCGGCAGGGCTCGTTATGGTGACAGCCAATTCACATGCTGCTGGAGTCACCCACATGTCCTTTTTCCGCTTCTTGTTCAATCTGCTCTGGTTCGTGCTGGGAGGCGTCTTCATGGGGCTGGCCTGGTGGCTGGCGGGGCTGCTCTGCTTCGTCTCCCTCATCGGGATCCCCTGGGGACGCGCCTGCTTCGTCATTGGCACCTTCACCTTCTTCCCGTTTGGCAAGCAGGCGGTGAGCCGCAAGAGCATGACGGGCCAGAGCGACATCGGCACCGGCGCCCTGGGGCTGATTGGCAACATTCTCTGGTTTGTGCTCATCGGGGTCTGGCTGGCCATCGGCCACATCGCCTCGGCGCTGGCCTGTTTCGTCACCATCGTCGGCATCCCGTTCGGCATCCAGCACCTCAAGCTGGCCCTCATCAGCCTGGCCCCCATCGGCCAGATGATAGTGACCAACCACGAGGCCGAATCGGGCCGCTACATCCGCTGACGGCCCATCTCAGGCTATCCTTGCGGGTGGAAAAAAGGGCAGACTAGGGTCTGCCCTTTTTCATTGCCCCATTCGAGGTCTTCCATGCTGCCCAGCCATTTTTTTGCCAACCTCGCCCGTATGCGCCTCATCTACCGCTGGCCTCTGATGCGCAACATCCAGCCCGAAAACATCGCCGAGCACAGCCTGCAGGTCGCCATGGTGGCCCACGCCCTCGGCCTTATCAGCAATCGCCTGTTCGGCGCTCAGGTGGATGCCGACCGGGCTGCCGTCATGGCCCTCTACCACGACAGCAGCGAGGTGCTGACCGGGGATCTGCCCACCCCGGTCAAGTACTTCAATCCCGAAATCGCCCGCGAATACAAGAAGATTGAGCTTGCCGCCGAGCAGCGCCTGCTGGGCATGTTGCCGCCTGAGCTGGTCGAGGACTTTCGCCCCCTGCTCGACTCCGGCGCCCAGGACGAGGCCCTCACCAGCCTGGTGAAGGATGCAGACACCCTCTGTGCCTACACCAAGTGTCTGGAGGAGCTGAGCGTCGGCAACCGGGAGTTCGAGCCAGCGCGAAAGCGCCTCGAGCAGATGCTGGACGCCAGGATGAACCCCGCCATGCGCTACTTCATCGATGTCTTCGTGGGGAGTTTTTCACTGCCTCTCGATGAGTTGAATGCCCATTGATGCCATCAACACGGCACCAGGCATCATCTCCTCCTGCATATTGCCCCGATAACCGCCACTTCGGGGGTTTCCCCACAAACGAGTGACAATAAAAAGGGCCCCGCAGGGCCCTTTATCACATCCATGGGTATCAATGCCCCAGCTCCCGGGACGGCACCAGGCCGCTCGCCCGCCAGGCGGGATAGAGGGTCGCCACCAGGCTCATCAGGATGGCGGCGCCGGTCACGATGAGCAAGTCCTGCATGTGCAGCTCGGTCGGCAGGAAGTCGATGAAGTAGATGTCGGGATTGAGGAAACGGTGCCCGATCACCCCTTCGATGGCGCTCAGGATCTGGGTCAGCTTGCTGGAGAGCAGGCCGCCCAGCAGGGCGCCTAGCAAGGCTCCCGCCACCCCGTTCACCATCCCCTGGATGACAAAGGTAAGCCGGATCTGGCCCGGGCTCGCCCCCATGGTCTTCAAGATGGCAATCTCGCTGCGCTTCTCGTTCACCGCCATCACCAGGGTGGAGACGATGTTGAAGCAGGCCACCGCCACCACCATCAGCATCACCACGTACATCACGGTGCGCACCATCTGGATGTCCTGATAGAGATAACCCTGACGGCTCATCCAGCTGCTGATATAGACGTAGTGCGGGAATTTCCGGGCCGCCGCCACCGTGATGGACTGGGCCTTGAGCACGTCGCTCACCTTGAGGCTGACCCCCTCCACCGCGCTGCCCATGCCGGTGATGGCCTGGGCATCCGCCAGATGCATGAAGCCGAGCAGGCCGTCGAGCTGGCCACCGATCTCGAGCAGCCCCACCACGGTGAGCGCCTCCCGTTTCGGGTTCTTGATGCCGGCGGCATCACCCGACTGGGGCAGCAGCAGGGTGACGGTGTCCCCTGTCTTGACCCCCAGCTTGTCGGCGATGATCTTGCCGAGGATGACCCCGTGTTCACCCGCCTGCAGCTCGCGAAGGCCCCGGCCCGTCATGAAGTTGCCCGCATCGGAGAGATTGGCTTCCAGCTCCGGCAGCACCGCACGCAGCTGGACCCCCTTGAGGGCGGAACCGTGCTCCAGCAGGCCGTCCAGGCGAATGACGGGCGCAGCCGCCTCCACCCCGGGCTGGGCCAGCAGGTAGTCCCTGAGCCTCGGCCAGTCAGGCAGCGGCGCTTCCATGCCGATGAGCTCGCCGTGGGGGACCACGGAGAGCACCCGGTTCTTGAGCTCCCGCTCGAACCCGTTCATGGCGGAGAGGCCAAGAATGAGGGCCATCACCCCGAGGGCGATCCCGATGAGGGAGGAGGCCGAGATAAAGGCGATGAAGCCGTTGCGACGGCGGGAGCGGCTGTAACGCAGGCCCAGGAACAGGGGCAGCGGCTTGAACATCAGGCGACCTCCGCCATGATGCCGCTCACCAGGGTCACCCGGCGGTGGAGCTTGGCGGCCAGGCTCAAGTCATGGGTCACCACCACGAACGCGGTGCCAAGCTCGCGGTTGAGCTCGCACAAGAGCTCATAGACGGCGGTGGCGCTGGCATGATCCAGGTTGCCGGTGGGCTCGTCCGCCAGCACCAGGCTGGGTTCGTTGACCAGGGCTCGGGCGATGGCCACCCGCTGGCGCTCGCCACCGGAGAGCTCGGACGGTCTGTGGTTGAGACGGTGGGAGAGCCCCACCCGCCCCAGCATCTTGCTCGCCTTCTCGGTGGCGCTGGCCACCGACTCACCGGCGATCAGCAGCGGCATGGCCGCATTTTCCAGCGCGCTGAATTCCGAGAGCAGGTGGTGGAACTGGTAAACGAAGCCCAGCTCCTGGTTGCGAAACCTCGCCTGGGTGCGACTGTCCCAGCCATGGATGTCCTGCCCCTTGAACAGCACGGCGCCGCTGGAAGGGTTGTCCAGCGCCCCCATCAGGTGCAGCAGGGTGGTCTTGCCGGAGCCCGAGCTCCCCACCACCGCCAGCATCTCCCCGGGGGCGACGTCCAGCTCGATCCCCTTGAGTACCTGGGTCTCCAGATTGCCCTCTTTGTAGACATGATTGAGGGCCTGGCAGCGCAGCAGCGGCTCGCAGGAGACGGATTGATTCATAACGGGGGCTCCACTTGCACCAGTAACAACAGAAGATGAATTATTCATAACGCAGCGCCTCCGCCGGTTTGACCCGGGCCGCGCGGGAGGCCGGGTAAAGGGTGGCACTGAAACTCAGCAGCACGGCACCCAGCAGGATGGTCATGACCTGGGCCGGCTCGACGATGACCGGCAGACCGCTGCCCCCTGCCGCCATATAGAGGTTGAGCCCAAGGGCATTGAGCAGAGGATTGAGGCCAAAGCAGAGCGCCAGCCCCGCCAGCCCCCCGAACAGGGCGCCGATGACGCCGCTCGACGCCCCCAGCACCATGAAGATCTTGACGATGCCGGATTCGCTCATGCCCATGGTACGCAGGATGGCCACCTCCCCTTCCTTGTCGGTGACCACCATCACCAGGGCGGAGAGGATGTTGAAGGTGGCAACCGCGATGATCAGCACCAGCATCAGCCCCATCATCCGTTTTTCCATGGCCACCGCCTGGAACAGCTCGCCGCGCTCGCGGCGCCAGTCCTGCCACTCCAGCCCGTCCGGCAACGCGGTCTTCACCACCTCGTCGGCGGCGAAGGGATCGTCCAGCCAGAGGCGGATGCCGCCCACCTTGTCTGCGGGCAGGCGCAGCATGCGCTGGGCATCCCCCAGGGCAATCAGGGCCACCTGGCTGTCCACGTCGGCGCCGACCCCGAAGATGCCGGAGACGGTGAAAAGACGCTGGGCCGGCACCCGGCCAAAGGGGGTAAAGCGGGTACCTTCGGTCAGGATGAGACGCACCTGGTCGCCGATAGAGACCTTGAGGCGGCTGGCCACCCCCTGCCCCAGCACGATGTGGTATTCACCGGCCTGCAGGCTGTCAAGGCGCCCACCCAGCATCTGGGCGTGCAGGATGTCATCCTTGGGCCAGCGGGCGGGATCGATCCCCTGCACGCTCACGCCGGTGAGCTGGCCCGGGCTTTGCAGCATGCCTTCGCTGTCGAGCATGGGGGCCGTGGCCACCACGTGGGGCAGGCGGGCCAGATCGGGCAGACCTTCGGGCTCGGCCTCGATGCGTCCGGCCTGATTGGTCACCACCACATGGGGGATCACTCCGAGGATGCGCCCCTTGAGCTGGCCTTCGAACCCGTTCATCACCGAGATCACCACCATCAGGGCGGCGACCCCGATGGCGATGCCAAAGGTGGAGAACAGGGAGATAAAGGAGACGAAGCGGTTACTGCGTCGCGAGCCTGCATAACGCAGGCCGATGGCCAGCGACAGTGGCTGAAAAAGTCCGGTCTTCAAGGATATCTACGTTGCCAACGAAATAAGATACCGGATAATAAAGGGAAACCGTCTATGACAACAAGGGATAGCCTCCATGCAGGAACAGTTCTTCAGCGTCACCCATGCCACGCCGGTCAATGTGATCCCCATGCCGGCCGACTTTCGTCTGCCGACGCTGGAGGCCCTGGAGGCCGAGTTGCCCGAGCCGTTTCGCATCGCCTCCGCCATTACCTCCATCGATCTGGTGAGCAGCCGGTTGCTGCGCAGCCAGAACGAGTCCATGCACGATCTGGTGGAGATCATCAATCAGCAGTCCCGCAAGATCGACATGATCATGGGTTATGTGCTGGCGGCCCAGGATCACCCCGAGCACCGCTTCCACACCCTGCGCTTTGGCGCCGGGCAGCTCACCTACCTGCACCCCCACCAGGGGCACGGGGAGGCCCCCGCCCTGCACCAGATCGTGCGGCTCAAGATCTTCCTGCGGGAAGAGGCCTCCGCCGTCTACTGCTACGGCGAGGTCGTGCAGCGGGACGCCGGAGAGCATGGCACCCACGTGGTGCTCGACTACGTGCGCATCCGCGAGGATGACCGGGAGCTGCTGGTGCGCGCCAGCCTGCATGTGCAGTCGAAACAGCTCAAGCTGCGTGCCCAGGAACGTCAGCGCTAACCCAGGTCCATGTCAAAAGAACGCCAACAGTAAAAGACTCCGATGATGCCAATGACCCTCCCCGCCTTGCCCGCCAAAGCGGGCCAGAAGACAACGTTCGGCCAGCTGGTCGGCAGCAGCCTGGCTCTGGTTGCCGCCCGCCTCACCCGGGAAGCCCGAAGACCCGTCCTGCTGGTCACCGCCGATACCCCGAGCGCCCTGCGCCTTGAACAGGAACTGGGGTTCCTGCTGGCGGATCAGGATTGCCCGGTGCTGCTGTTCCCGGACTGGGAGACCCTGCCCTACGACAGCTTCTCTCCCCACCAGGACATCATCTCCCAGCGCCTCGAGACCCTCTACCAGTTGCCGCAGATGCGCCACGGCGTGCTCATCGTGCCCATCTCCACCCTGATGCTGCGCACGGCGCCCCAGGCTTATCTCGACAAATACAGCCTGATGGTCACAAGCGGCCAGCGCCTCAACCTGCAGCAGTTGCGCGGGCGTCTGGCGGAGGCGGGCTACGTGGCGGTGGAACAGGTGCTGGAGCACGGCGAATTCGCCGCCCGCGGCTCCCTGCTGGATCTCTTCCCCATGGGGAGCAGCCGCCCCTATCGCATTGATTTTTTCGACGACGAGGTGGACTCCATCCGCCCGTTCGACCCCGAGACCCAGCGCTCCAGCGAGCCGGTGAAGTCGGTGAGCCTCCTGCCCGCCCGGGAATTTCCCACCGACGAGGGGGCCATCGAGCTGTTTCGTGGCCAGTATCGCGAACAGTTCGAGATCTCCCGGGCCGAGGGCTCCGTCTATCAGGAGGTGAGCAAGGGGCGCTGGCCCGCCGGCATCGAATATTACCTGCCGCTCTTCTTCAACCAGACCGCCAGCCTGTTTGACTACCTGCCAGGCAACACCCTGCTGCTCACCGTGGGGGAGATCTACCCCGCAGCCCAACGCTTCTGGAACGACATCGGCCAGCGCTATGAAGACAGGCGCTGGGACAACACCCGTCCCCTGCTGCCGCCCCAGCAGATCTATCTGCCGGTGGAGCAGCTCTTCGCCGCCCTCGGGGACTATGGCGCCGTGCGTCTGCAGGAGGCGACCGTTGACGGCGGAGCGGGTCAGCACGATCTGCCCCTCGCCCCCCTGCCGGATCTGCAGCTCGACCACAGCAAGGAGCAACCCCTGCTGGCCCTTGACGGCTTCCTGCAAGGCTTTGCCGGGCGCACCCTGTTTGCGGTGGAGTCCGAGGGGCGGCGCGAGGGGCTCGGGGATCTGCTCGCACGGATCAACCTGCAACCCCGGGAGTTTGCCTCCCTCGACGCCTTCCTCTCGAGCGATGCGCGCCACGGGCTGCTGGTCTGTCCCCTGGAGCGGGGCTTCCTGCTGCAAGAGCCCGGCCAGACGCCCCTTGCCCTCATCACCGAAGCCGAGCTGCTCGGCGGCAAGATCCGCAGCAAGCGCCAGCGGGACAAGAACAAGAACCTGAGCTCGGATGCGGTGATCCGAAACCTGGGCGAGCTGACCCAGGGCCAGCCGGTGGTGCACCTGGATCACGGGGTCGGTCGCTACCTGGGGCTCGAGACCATAGACGCAGGCGGCCTGCCCACCGAGTTTCTGACCTTGGAATACGCCGGCGGCGACAAGCTGTTCGTGCCGGTCACCAGTTTGCACCTGATCAGCCGCTACACCGGCTCGGACAACCCGCCCAGCCACAAGCTCGGCGGCGAGGCCTGGGTCAAGGCGCGGCGCAAGGCGGCGGAAAAGGTGCGGGACGTGGCGGCCGAGCTGCTGGATGTCTATGCCATGCGGGCAGCCCGTCACGGTTTTGCCTTCAAACACGACCGGGAGGCCTACCGCCAGTTTGCCGCGAGCTTCCCGTTCGAGGAGACCGAGGATCAGCTCAATGCCATCAACGCTGTGCTCGGCGACATGTGCCAGGCCAAGAGCATGGACCGCCTGGTGTGCGGCGACGTGGGCTTTGGCAAGACAGAAGTGGCGATGCGGGCGGCCTTTGTGGCGGTGCACGGCGGCAAGCAGGTGGCCGTGCTGGTGCCCACCACCCTGCTCGCCCAGCAGCACTACGACAACTTCCGCGACCGCTTCGCCAACTGGCCGGTGCGGGTGGAGGTGCTGAGCCGCTTCCGCTCCGCCAAGGAGCAGAGCGCGGTGATGAAGGAGATGGCCGAGGGCAAGGTGGACATCATCATCGGCACCCACAAGCTGCTGGGCGCCGAGCTCACCTTCAAGGATCTGGGCCTGCTCATCGTCGACGAGGAGCACCGCTTCGGGGTGCGCCAGAAGGAGAAGATCAAGGCGCTGCGCGCCGACGTGGATATCCTCACCCTCACCGCCACCCCCATTCCCCGCACCCTCAACATGGCCATGTCCGGCATGCGGGATCTCTCCATCATCGCCACCCCGCCCGCCAAGCGGCTCGCCATCAAGACCTTCGTGCGCCAGCACGAACCTGCGGTGGTGCGCGAGGCGGTACTGCGGGAATTGAAGCGTGGCGGCCAGGTCTACTACCTGCACAACGACGTGGAGAGCATCGAGAAGTGCGCCGCCGATCTTGCCGAGCTGGTGCCGGAGGCGCGCATCGGCATCGCCCACGGCCAGATGCGCGAGCGGGAGCTCGAGCGGGTGATGTCGGACTTCTACCACCAGCGCTTCAACCTGCTGGTGTGCACCACCATCATCGAGACCGGCATCGACGTGCCGAGCGCCAACACCATCATCATGGACCGGGCGGATCACCTTGGCCTGGCCCAGCTGCACCAGCTGCGGGGCCGGGTCGGTCGCTCCCACCACCAGGCCTATGCCTACCTGCTCACCCCCCATCCCAAGCTGATGACCAAGGATGCGGCCAAGCGGCTGGAGGCCATCGCGTCCCTCGAAGATCTCGGTGCCGGCTTTGCGCTCGCCACCCACGATCTGGAGATCCGGGGCGCGGGCGAGCTGCTCGGCGACGATCAGAGCGGCCAGATCGAATCGGTGGGCTTCACCCTCTACATGGAGATGCTCGAGCAGGCGGTGGAGGCGCTCAAACATGGCAAGGAACCGTCCCTGGAGCAGCTCATGAGCCAGCATACCGAGGTGGAGCTGCGCCTGCCCGCCTTGCTCCCGGACGACTACATCCCGGACGTCAACATGCGGCTCTCCATGTACAAGCGCATCGCCAGTGCCGCCGATGAGCAGGAGCTGCGGGAGCTCAAAGTGGAGCTCATCGATCGCTTCGGTCTCTTGCCGGAGCCGACCAAGACGCTGATGGAGCTGGCCGCCTTCCGCCAGCGCGCCACGGCGCTGGGCATTCGCCGGGTGGAGATGAGCGAGCGCGGCGGCTATCTGGACTTTACCCAGGAAACCCGCGTCAACCCGGCCTATCTGGTCAAGCTGCTCTCGGAGCAGCCGCGCATCTACAAGATGGACGGACCGACCCGGCTGCGCTTCCAGGTGCCGACCCAGGACAGGGCCATGCGCCTCAAACTGGTGGACGGCCTGCTGGCGGATCTCGCCCGCCATGCCACCCCCTGAGGGGAAGCATGACGTCAGCAGGGCGCGACCTGCCGCCTACAACAACGGGAGCCCCAGGGCTCCCGTTTCGTTGCTGGCAAGGGGCGGCATCTCGCCCCCGGCCCGCCTTCTTGCCTCCCGATGCCTCGGTTCGCCCTCCTGGCAGCACCATTTTGCCGCCGAATCCATCTATTGATACGATGCATTGAGTCACAACCCATCTGAAAAACAGATGGATGTGGGGATGATCGTGGGCAAAAAACGGGGTCAACGCGCCTCGATAGCCCCGCAGATGGCCCGTGCCGTATTTATCCCGCCCAGGTATCCAGACCAGGTATCCCGGCCAGGGGCCACCAGCCATTGCACCGCGACCGCCGAGGCGCCGCGTCGGTCCGTCAGTCCGCCAGTCCGCCAGTCCGTCAGCCCGTCAGTCCGTCAGTCCGTCAGTCCGTCAGTCCGTCAGTCCGTCAGTCCGTCAGTCCGTCAGTCCGTCAGTCCGTCAGTCCGTCAGCATATCAACCTGGCTACATCCGCCTGCACGCCAATAAAAACGGGAGCCTTGACGGCTCCCGTGACGAAGGGACGCTGGCCCGGGCTCAGCCCTGGTTGGCCGGATCCTCGTGGGCGGAGAACTCCCGCATGAAGGCCTCGGCCCGCTCCACCATCCTGGTGGACCCGACGAAGTAGGGGGTGCGCTGGTGCAGAGCGGTAGGCTGGATGTCCATGATGCGGCCAAAACCATCGGACGCCTTGCCACCGGCCTGCTCCACCAGGAAGGCCATGGGGTTGCACTCATAGAGCAGGCGCAGCTTGCCGTTCGGGGAGTTGGTGCCGGACGGGTAGATGTAGATGCCCCCCTTGAGCAGGTTGCGGTGGAAATCCGACACCAAGGAGCCGATGTAGCGGGAGGTATAGGGCCTGTGAGTCGCCTCGTCACGCTCCTGGCAGTATTTCAGGTACTTCTTCACCCCGTCCGGGAACTTGATGTAGTTGCCCTCGTTGATGGAGTAGATCTTGCCCTCCTCCGGAATGCGGATGTTCTCGTGGGAGAGACAGAAGCAGCCGATGGAGGGGTCATAGGTGAAGCCGTTGACCCCAAAGCCGGTGGTGTAGACCAGCATGGTGGAGGAGCCATAGACCACGTAGCCCGCCGCGACCTGACGGTGACCCGGCTGCAGGAAGTCCTCCAGAGTGACCCCGGCGCCCGGTTTGCTGACCCGGCGATAGATGGAGAAGATGGTCCCGACCGAGACGTTGACGTCGATGTTGGAGGAGCCGTCGAGGGGGTCTATCAGCACCACGTACTTGGAGTGACGGGAGAGCTCGGAATCGAAGGAGACGAAGTCCTCCTCCTCCTCAGAGGCCATGCCGCACACCTCGCCACGGGCCTCCAGCGCCGCCTTGAAGCGCTCGTTGGCATAGACGTCCAGCTTCTGCTGCACCTCGCCCTGCACGTTTTCGGCGCCGATGGAGCCGATGATGTCCGCCAGACCCGCCTTGTTGATCTCCCGGTTCACCACCTTGGCGGCCAGGCGGATGGAGCTGAGCAAGGAGGTCAGCTCGCCGGTCGCGGTCGGGTAGTCCGCCTGCTTTTTGACGATGAACTCGCCCATGGTGATCATGTTTCGCATTCTTGTTCCTTTAAGATCGTTTCCGTTGGCCGTTGAAAACGTTTGCAAGTGTCGGCAAAAAAAGTGCCGATCCCCGGCAGCGTTGTTTTGTAACCCAATGTAACGCCTGTTTTTTGTTTTTGCAGCGAATTAAGCCGTTCTTTAAATCGCCAGAAAACCGCGCCACCACAGGCTTTCGGCGTGAAACAAGGGTGCCATCCGGCATCTTTTGGGGGGTTAATTCGTGACAAGAATGCATCCGGGCCGACGCGGCTGCCCGCCTTGCTCCCCCTGGCGCCCGGCAATGTTGCGCCAGAGGCGCCCCTCTTGAGATCTGCCCCCCAATCCCGCACACTGGCTGCGCTTTGGAAGCAAAAAAACATAAGGATATTCAATGAAAAAGTCGCTTATCGCCGGGGCGGTTGCCGCTCTGCTCACCCTCCCCGTCCTCGCCGCCCAGGTGCCTGAAGGCACCCAGCTTCTGCCAGCCGCCCAGCAAGTGTTCGTGCGCAACATCGGCACCGAGCCTGCCTCCATCGATCCCCAGATGGTGGAAGAGAGCGCGGGCAGCGACGTCGTCAACGATCTGTTCGAGGGGCTCTACACCCTGGATGGCAACGGCAAGCTGCAGGCGGCGGGCGCCCTTGGCTACGAGCTCGATGCCACGGGCACCGTCTACACCTTCAAGCTCAGACCCGATGCCAAATGGTCCAACGGCGAGCCGGTGACGGCGGCGGACTACGTCTATGGCTGGCAGCGGGCGGCGGACCCCAAGAACGCCTCCAACTACGCCTGGTTCATCGAGCTGACCGGCGTCGCCAATGCCAGCGACGTGGTGCAGGGCAAGCAGAGCCCGGATGCCCTGGGGATCAAGGCACTCGATGACTACACCCTGCAGATCACCCTGAAAAACCCGGTCCCCTTCTTCCTCAAGACCCTCTCCCACTACACCACCTTCCCGGCGCCCAAGGCCACCATCGAGAAGTTCGGTCATGAGTGGGTCAAACCGGCCAACATCGTCTCCAACGGCGCCTTCGCCCTCAAGGAGTGGACCCCGAACGAGCGCCTCATCGCCGAGCGCAACCCCCACTACTGGGACAACGAGCACACCGTGCTGAACAAGGTGATCTATCTGGAGATCGTCTCCGATACCGCGGCCTACAACCGCTATCGTGCGAGCGAGCTGCACTACACCACCTATCCCCTGGAGCAGTATCAGCAGATCAAGCGCCAGAGCCCGGAGGAGCTGGTGAGCGCCCCCATGCTCGCCACCTACTACTACGTCTTCAACACCCAACGCAAACCCTTTGACGACGTCAGGGTGCGCAAGGCACTCTCTCTTGCCATCGACCGGGACACCATCACGGAGAAGATCCTGGGACAGGGGCAGCTCTCCGCCTTCAGCCTGACCCCGCCGAGCGTGGACGGCTTCGAGCTCAAACGCCCCGCCAGCGAGCTGATGAGCAAGGAAGAGCGCATCAAGCAGGCCAAGGCGCTGCTTGGCGAGGCGGGTTACGGCCCTGACAAGCCGCTGACGGTGGACATCCTCTACAACACCAACGAGGGGCACAAGAAGATAGCGCTCGCCATCTCCTCCATGTGGAAGCACAACCTGGGGGTCAAGGCGGAGCTCAACAACATGGAATGGAAGACCATGGTGTCGGCCCTGAACGAGGGTGACTTCGGGGTGAGCCGCTACTCCTGGAACGGAGACTACAACGATGCCTCCACCTTCCTCGACATCATGACCTCCAGCAGCAGCGCCAACAGCGGCAAGTGGTTCAACAAGGAGTACGACGCCCTCCTGGCCAAGGCCCATGACGCCAAGGATCCGGCCGAGCGCAACCGCCTCTATCAGCAGGCCGAGGTGCTGATCGACGAGGAGGCCCCCATTGCCCCTGTCTACTTCTACGTGAAATCACGGCTGCTCAAACCCAACGTCAAGGGCTACCCCTACCAGAACCCGCAAGACCTGGTCTATGCCAAGGATCTCTATCTGACGGCGCAGTGACGCTAGGCACCGAACCAAAAAGACCGCCTCGAGGGCGGTCTTTTTTTATCCTACTTCTCCTGACAGCCCGCCACCGCGAGCCGGGCGCGTCTTCGCACCGTCACGGGCCTCACCAGCAACTGCGCCAGCAGCACCCCCATCAGGGTCATGCCGCCACCGATGAGGTGATAGCTGGTGAGCCGCTCCCCGAGCCAGCTGATGGCAAGGGCGGCCGTCATCACCGGCAACAGGTTCATGAAGATGGCGGTGCGGCTCGCCCCGAGCAGGGCAATGCCCTGCATCCAGAGCCAGGGCGAGAGGGCCGAGGTCGGGATCCCCGCATAGAGGATGAGCCAGAGGGCGCTGCCATCGGGCCAGTGCCCGTCCACCAGCAGATAGAAGGGGGTGAGGAACAGGAGGCTGCACAGCACCTGACCGTAGAGCATGGACCAGTTGTCCAGCCCCAGATCCCAGCGCTTGAGCAGCACGCTGTAGAGCGCATAGGTGGCCGCCGAGAGCAGCATGTAGACGGAACCGATATGGATGCCCTGGGTCAGCAGCCGGGCCGGATCCCCCTGCCCCAACAAAATCGCCAGCCCCAGAATGGAGATGGCGCCTCCCAGCAGCGCCCCCCAGGTGGGCCGCTCGCGCAGCAACCAGATGCTGAGCAGCACCGTCATCAAGGGGGTCAGTCCCATCATCAGGCCAATCTCGGTGGCCCCCAGGGTCTGGGCCGCGTAATAGCCAAAGGTCTGGTTCAAGACCATCCCGAGCAGGGCCAGCACCGCCAGCTTCGAGAAACCGGCCCGCAGTTTGCGGCGCTCGCGCCAGGCCCGGTGAGCCAGAAACGGGGTCAGCACCAGGGCCGCCACCATCCAGCGCGACCAGGCGAGCGCCGCAGGAGACAACACCCCGACCGCCAGCTTGCTGACGATGCCATTGCCGGCCCAGATGGCCATGCAGGAGAAGGGAAACAGGAAGGCAAGGGGCATTGCGATATCCAGAATAAAAAGGCGGGTATTGCGCGCGAGTATAGAGAGGCAATCAGGATAAGCAAGCCTGCCAACGCAGGAAGAAGCGCCATGACGCGAACGGTTGGCACCGCGCCCAGGCTCCATCAACAATCATGCCCGCACAGGGGCGGGCATGAGGGGGACCAGGGTCAGCCTGAGGCGCCTCAGGCGGCATCCATGTGGAGCCTTGAAATCAGTTCATTGACCTCGAGCACCGTCTGGCGATGGGGAATGTCGGCTTGCAATGGCATCATCAGCAAGCCCGACTGGAAATCGAAGCGCCCCCTGCCGTGGATGTAAATCCGCCCCTTGAAGAAGGTTTTGACATGTTTTGCCACCATCAGTGGCAGGTACTTCTTGAACACTCTCATCGTTTGCAACCTCTTGAAGTTGTATCCGTATGACAGCAGCTTATGCGAAATAATTCCGTTAAATTTATATAAAAAACCGGAAAATTCGACTCTCTCTTCCCCAAAAAACCAAACTGTAACTTATTATTAACTTTTACCGTATTGTATGCGGTCCTTCCAGCCAGAGCAAGACTCCTTTGCCATCTTGCCATTCGATGCAGGCCAGCCCGGACGTCGCGAACATGGGGGCCCCTGCCGCCGGGCAGAGACTCTGGACCAGATACCCCACCAGCGGCAGGTGGCTGACCATCAGGATGTTGTCATGCTCCGCCGCCAGCGCAGTGAGGTAGCTCGCCACGAAAGCCGGATCCCCGTAGGGGGTGATGTCGCCGCTCTCCTCGACCTTGAGGGCCTTGGGCAACTCGGGGGCGATGGCCTGCCAGGTCTGTCTGGCACGCAGGTAGTTGCTGTGGATCACCAGGTTCAGGGAGCCTGCCAATTGGGGAGCCAGCCAGCCAGCCATGTGGATGGACTCTTCGATGCCTTGCTCGGTCAGTGGACGCTGTTCATCAGTCTTTGCGTTCATGCCAGCCTGGCCATGACGCATGATGTAGATTTTCATTACAACCTCGCCCAGGGGGCCTGTTTAAATAGCGGGGGGATCTTACCCCGCCATGCCGGGGGAAACAATTGCGCCACCTCTCAGAAAAGGGTTTGCCTCGCAAGATAGCGGGGTCGATAATCATGTTTAAATTCAAATAAATTCACCGCGAGCCCCTCCCCAATGAGCCCATATGCCAGTCCCAATGACCATCGGCGGTATCACTATCTGGAGCTGGCAAACCGGCTCAGGGTCTTGCTGATCTGTGATCCCGAGACCGACAAATCCGCCGCCTCCCTGGCGGTGAATACCGGCCACTTCGACGATCCTGCGGATCGCCAGGGCATGGCCCATTTCCTCGAGCATATGCTGTTTCTCGGTACCCGCACCTACCCCAAACCCGGTGAATACCAGCAATTCATGAGCCGTCACGGGGGCAGCAACAACGCCTGGACCGGTACCGAGTTCACCAACTTCTTCTTCGACATCGACAACGGCTTCTTCGAGGCGGGGCTCGACCGGTTCTCCCAGTTCTTCATCTGCCCCACCTTTGCACCGGAGTGGGTCGACAAGGAGCGCAACGCGGTGGACTCCGAGTACCGCCTCAAGCTGCAGGACGATGTGCGCCGCAGCTACCAGGTGCACAAGGAGACGGTCAATCCGGACCACCCCTTCTCCAAATTCTCGGTGGGCAACCTCGATACCCTGGCGGATCTCCCCGGCCGGGATCTGCGCTCGGACCTCATTGCGTTCTACGAAACCCACTACAGTGCGGATCGCATGGCGCTGGTCATGCTTTCACCGGCACCCATCGAGACCCAGCTGGCCTGGTGTGATCGCTTCTTTGGTGCCATTCCGGATCGCCGCCTCGGCCCTCCGGTACTGAGCCATCCTCTCTACCGGCTCGATGATCTCGGCATTCGCATCCAGCTGACCCCGGTCAAGGAGACCCGCAAGCTGGCGCTGACCTTCCCGCTGCCGTGCGTGGATGAGTATTACGACAAAAAACCCCTCACCTTCCTGAGCCACCTCATCGGCTATGAGGGGGAAGGCAGCCTGCTCTCCCTGCTCAAGGGGCGGGGCTGGGTCAATCAGCTCGCCGCTGGCGGCGGCATCAGCGGCGCCAACTTCAAGGACTTTGGCGTGAGCTTTGGCCTCACCCCCCTTGGGCTTGAGCATGTGGACGAGATCATCGCCGCCCTGTTTGGCTATCTGAAGCTCATCGAGCGCGACGGGGTGCAGGCCTGGCGCTATGAGGAGAAGCGCAGCGTGCTGGAATCCGCCTTCCGCTTCCAGGAACGGGGCCGGGCCCTCGACACCGTCTCCGGCCTCGTGCTCAACCTGTTCAGCTATGGGCCGGACGACCTGCTCTACGGCGATTACATGATGCGCGAGTTCGATGAGCCGCTGATCCGGCGCTTCCTCGCCAAGCTGACGCCCCACAATCTGCGAGTGACCATCCAGGCCCCGGAAGTGAGCACGGATCGCCTCGCCCGCTGGTACCAGACCCCCTACAGCGTCCAGAGCATCAGCGAGGCCGAGAAGATCCGCTGGCAGCAGAGTGAACCGGATCCCGCCCTGCACCTGCCGGCGCCCAACCCCTTCATCAGCACCCGCCTCGACGCCCGTCTGCCGGCACTGCCCGCCGACATGCCGTCCTGCCTCATCGACAGGCCCGGTTTCCGGCTCTGGCACCTGCACGAGCATCAATTCAGCGTGCCCAAGGGCAGCCTTTACATCTCCGTCGACAGCGAACATGCGGTCAAGAGCCCGCGTCACATCGCCATGGCGCGTCTGGCCGTGGAACTGCTCACGGATCACCTCAACGCCCTCACCTACCCGGCGGAGCTCGCGGGCCTTGGCTACCAGATTTATGCCCATCAGGGGGGCTTTACCATCAACCTCAGTGGCTTTGCCGACAAGCAACCGCTGCTGCTCGACATGATCCTCGGCAACCGCACCCTGGGGTATCCGGATCCGGCCCGCTTTAGCGAGATCAAGGAGCAGCTTATCCGCAACTGGGAGAACCAGTCCAAGACCCGCCCCATCTCCCAGTTGTTCAACCAGCTCACCAGTTTGCTGCAACCCAACAACCCGCCGTTCGAGCAGCTGTTGCGCCACCTGCGCACCGTCGAACTCGGGGAGATGCCCGGCTTCGTCTCCGAGCTCTTTGCCAGGGTGCATCTGGAGGCCCTGGTACACGGAGACTGGACGGCCGCCGAGGCCCTCGAACTCGCGGCCCTGCTGGAGCGCCACCTTGGTGCCAACAGCCAGCCCAGCGCCGAGACCCGCCGCCCCCTCATCTCCATCCAGGACAGAGGCACCCTCATTCGCGAGCAGGGGTGCGATCACGAGGACTCGGCGCTGCTGGTCTACTACCAGTCGCGCACCACCCGGGCCCGGGATCTCGCCTGCTTCACCCTGGCCAACCACATCATGTCATCCACCTTCTTCCATGAGCTACGCACCCGCCAGCAGCTCGGTTACGTGGTGGGAGCCGGCAACCTGCCCCTCAACCGCCATCCCGGTCTCATCTTCTATATCCAGTCGCCGGTGGCGGGGCCGCAGATCCTGCTGGATGCGGTGGAGGAGTTCATCGATCTCTTCCCGCTCGCCATGCTGGAGTTCACCGAGCAGCAGTGGCAGGAGAGCAAGGCGGGGTTGCAGGCCCAGCTCAGCGAGCGGGATGCCAACCTGCGCAGCCGCGGCCAGCGGCTCTGGGTCAGCATCGGCAACAAGGATCTGGGTTTTGATCAGCGCGAACGGGTACGCGAGGAGGTGGGCAGGCTCAGCCGTGCCGATCTGGTGCGCTTCATCACCCAGCTGAGATCCCGTACCTCGGATCGCCTCATCCTCTGCAGCTATGGCCTGGGCCACGAGCACGACGAGCGGATCACCGGCCAGTTTGTCGACGATCCCAGGGCATTTCGGCTCAACGCCGCCACCTTCGAAGGCTGACCTCCCCTGTTGGCAACGCGCAGACAATAAAAAGCCGACCCCGTGGGGTCGGCTGGAAAAACCATAATCAATTGCGACCAGAGCCGCCAAAAGTGAACATGAGCGTGAAAATCAGACACTGGGTTGATGTTCGACCGGCGTTCAAACCAGAGCTCACCGGTCAGCACCAGCAGTGATTGAGAAACAGCCTCATCTTAGGCATTTCCCTGATTTTCCACGTTGATCTATGTCAAAGGAGGTAAAACAAGCGCCACTTCCATCCTTGGCATCGGCCTCGCGCCCTCTCAGCCCCGGCGGATCAGCCGGTAAGCCACCTCGTCGAAATAGGAGAGCTGCCCCGAGAGCACCCTGGGGTGATCCAGCTCCGCCCCCCGGCCCAGCACCTCGACACCAAAGTCGCGCTCAAACAGGGTGCGCACCTCCATCTCCCCCACCGAGAACGGCGGCTGTTGCTGCTGCTCGGGCTGATACTCGAGGGTCACCAGCAACACCTGCCCCCCCGTCTCCACCAGGCGGCTCATCAGGGCGGCATACTGGCGGCGCATGGCGCCCGGCAAGGCGATGAGGGCCGCCCTGTCATAGACCAGGCGATAACGCTGACCAAGCTCCGGGGCGGCGAAGAAGTCCCCCTGATAGATGCGCAGATCCTCGTGCCGGTTGCACTGATAGGGACCCACCTCGCTTCTCTCTGCACTCAGGTTGTTCTCGTCAAAAAACTGGGTAATGGCGAGCTCGGAGAGCTCGAAGCCATCCACTGGATGCCCCTGCTCACGCAGCCAGAGCATGTCCCGGGACTTGCCGCAAAGGGGTACCAGCACGGGGTCGCTCCCTTGCTGGGCTGACCACCAGGATTGCAGCCAGCGGTTGAAATCTGCCTGATGAAAGCCAATCCGGTTCTCTTTCCACTTCTGGTGCCAAAATGCCGCTTCCATCATCTTCCTCTCGTCATCTGCAATGGTGCATCACTATCACAACTTCACCGAAGTGGCGCAAGCCCCATGATCCCGCCCCTGTGCACGAGAAGGCTCACGATGGGCAGGCCTCAGGCCACGACCCCAGGCAGGCTTGTCGCCATCGCTGCCAGCCGGGTCAGGATCTGCGCGAAGGTGGGTCGCCGGGAAGGCACCTCAAAGCCGCACTCCCCGGCCAGTCGATGAAGGGGGTCAAGGTCGGCGTCCCCCCCATCACAGCGCGCCAGCAGTTCGGCCAGCAGGCAGCCAAAAGCCCGCACTTCCAGGCGCTCCAGCCGCCCGGCCAGCACCTCATCGGCGCGGTCGTAACAGGAGGCGGCACCAAAGTCACCGAGCAGCACCCGGCCCGGTGCCTGCGGCGAGTGAGGCATCGCGGGCTGCAAGGAGTACAGCAGGTTGTGGGCGTAGAGATCCCCGTGCAGGATGCCGCGCTCATGCAGATGCAACGCGGCGCTCGCCACCCCCTGCGCCATGGCAAGCAGGGCGTGCGGGGTGAAGGCCAGATCCTCCCCATAGACATCCCGGGTACAGGAGTCCAGGCTCGGGGGGCCCGCCAGGGTGGAGAAGGCGGGGTCTATCAGGGGCATCACCAGTGCCGGGATGCCGGAGGGATGATCGCTCACTCTCCCCATCACACCGACCAGGTTTGGATGACGACCGGCGGCCAGGGACGCAGTCATCTCGCTCAGGGGCAAGCCATCGCTGGTGACGGCCCCCTTGAAGAGCTTGACCGCCACCGCCCCGGGCCCTTCGGCACTCGCCCACTCGGCGCGATAGATGACGCCGGATGCCCCCTCCCCGAGCACATCCCCCAGTGAGAGCCCCTGCCAGGGGATCTCGGTAGTGAACTCCGATGTGCCGTTCAGACACACCTGCTCATCACAGAAAGGGTTGCCCGCAAAGGCCAGCCAGGACAGACGCGGCATCGAGGGCAGCCAGCCAGGCAGCGCTGGCAGGCGGTTGGCGGCGATGCGCAAAAGCTCCAAACGGTGGCAACCGGCAAGCGTCTCGGGAAGCTCATGTAGCCGGTTGCCCGAGAGCATCAGCTTTTGCAGGGCGTCGCACTGCCCCAGCTCGTCCGGCAGTCGTTCAATGGCATTGTCGGTCAGGATCAGCCAGCGCAATCTGGTGGGCAGGGAGGCGGCCGGGACGGTCGCGATGCGGTTGGCCTTGAAGCCCACCATGGTGAGCGCTGGGCAGCGCCCCAGCACCTCGGGCAGTTCGGTGAAGTTGTTCTCGGAGCAGAAGAGGATGCGCAGCTTCTTGCATTCGGCCAGCGCGTCAGGCAACTCGCTCAGCTGGTTGCCGGTGAGATCCAGCACCTCCAGGGTCTCCTTGAGGCTCAGGATCTCGGGAGGGAACACCGCGAGGTTTTCAGCAAGTTTGAGGTGGCGGGCGCCGCAGAGTTCGCCTGCGCGAAGCTGTTCCAGGGTATGCATGGGATCGTCTCTATCAACATTCGGGCTTGCGGTGGCTCACTGCGGGGCACTCCCCCCAGACCACAAAGGAGGGGCATTATAGGGAATGACGGCCAAAGATGGCCGATTTTCTTGCAACGCCTTCTCTTGCAAAGGCCCCCCATCGCCACACTCCCGCTCTCCGTTGCCATGAACCATCCCGGTCGCGCGCTTGGGTGGTTGATCATTTGATTGGCGCCATATAGTATGGCGCCATACAAAGTCATTCGAGACTCACCATCATGATCACGCTGGAACAGAAACACCTCGCCCTGCTCGAGGATGCAGAGCGCCGCGGACACGCAGACACCCAAAACATACGCGTCTGCTTTGAGGTGTTGACCCTCGCCGCTGCCATCGATCAGGCGTGCGCGGCGCGCCTGGCCCCTCACCGCCTCTCCGAAGGCAAGTTCGTGCTGCTGTTTTTGCTGCGCGACCTGCCAGAAGGGTTGGCTCCCCACGAGCTTGCCGACAAGGCGGGGGTCACACGGGCCACCATCACCGGCCTGCTCGACGGGCTGCAACGGGACGGCCTGTTGGGTCGCCACAGCGACAGCCAGGACAGGCGAAAGATCTCGGTGCGCCTGACAGAGCAGGGCCAGGCTCTGGCGCAGCACCTGCTCGATGAGCACAGCCAGTGGATAGGCTCCCTGTTTGCCGGGTTCGATCAGGCAGAGCGAGAGACCCTGAGTACCCTGCTCAAGCGGGCCTGGCTCAACGTCATCTCATCCCGGGCAGGCTGCACTGAGGCCGCCACAGAGGAGCACCCATGACACGCAGCCGCATCACGGATATCGCCCCCTCCCGCCTCGCCCAGCTCAACCGGGGAGAGGCTGAGGCAAACAACCTGACCGAATGTCTGGCGGTGGATTTTGCCGCCCTGATGCAGTGTACCCTGCCTTCGCTCGGGCCCCAGGCGCTGGCATCGATGCACGCCGCATCCGGGGAGGGCATTACCCGGCGCATGGCACTGGCCGCCAGGCTGCTCCTGACCGAGAACGGCACGAGGGATCTTGCGGCGCTCAGCCGTCATCCCTCCGATACCGTGCGGGGCTGGGCCTGTTTCATGGTGGGCGCGAGCGAGGGGCTGTCGCTCAGCGACCGCCTGGCCCTCATTCGCCCCCTCGCCGATGACCCGCACTTTGGGGTGCGCGAGTGGGCCTGGCTCGCAATGCGATCGACCATTGCTGCGCAGCTCGAGGTGGCCATTGCCGCCCTGGTGCCCTGGACGGCGGAGCCGTCCGAGCGACTGCGACGCTTTGCCAGCGAAGCGACCCGGCCCCGCGGCGTCTGGTGTACCCATCTTGCGTCCCTGCGACAAGCGCCGGAGCAGGCCCTGATGCTGCTCGAGCCCCTCAAGGCCGATCCCGCCCCCTATGTGCAGGACTCCGTTGCCAACTGGCTGAACGATGCGAGCAAAGACAGGCCACAGTGGGTCACTGACCTCTGCGCGCGCTGGTCTCGCGAAAGCCCCAGTCCCGCGACAACCCGGATTTGTCAACGCGCCTTGCGCACCTTGCGCAAGGGCCAACTCCCGAAGGAACCCCTATGACCCACTATCTGGCAGAGCTCTACACCCCCACTCCCGCCTGGCTGGCATTGAGCCAGACGGCTCGTCAGCAGTTCTTCGAGGCCATTGGCACAGGCATGGCCAACCTCGCCGCCCTCGGGGTGGAGCCCATCGCCCTGGGCGAGACCGATGCTGCCACCCTCCATGGTACGCCTCACCCCTTCTTCGCCATCTGGCGCGGGCCGGATGCCGCAGCCATCGAGGCCCTCGTCCAGGGAATAGCCGCATCGGGCTGGCACGACTACTTCGAGACGGTCAACGCCACCGGCGCCGGTGTCTCCCTGGGCGAGCACCTTGCACAGTTGGCCGCCCTGCCCTGCGCCGCCACATCCAGCCCCGCCCTGGCCGGATAACCCCTAAAAGAGCGTTATCCCACCAGGCTTTGCGTCAGTGCCGCCGACACCGGTGGCACTGTTTTCCATGCCCTGCCCTTGCAAACCCAGGTCACCACCACCTGGGAAAGCGGCGCCACAGCCCCGCTCCCTTCTCACTTCCTTCCACTCCCTTCAATAAACGCTGATATCTCCCGATACCGTGATGAGCCATCGCCGATGGCACAAGTGAGCAAGATCCGGGTCGTCGTGACAAAGGTTCGCCGCCATAGTGCTTTCAAACCAACAGTGCTTTCGACCCCCAAAGCTTTGAACCGAAGGAGGGTTGAACCAAAGGAGGTTTGAACCTGGAGGGGGTTGAACCCATCCACTTGTCTGCCAATCCTGCATGAGCGTCGCCACCTGGCGCCATGCACATCTCGCGAGGGAACTGCCATGTCATTACTGTCCAACAAGGTCGCCATCATCACGGGCGCCAGCTCCGGTATCGGTCGCGCCAGCGCCATCCTGTTTGCCAGGGAGGGAGCCAGCGTCGTCGTCGGCGCCCGCCGCCAGCCTGAGCTGGATCTGCTGGTGGAGGAGATCAGGGAATTCGGGGGCCAGGCGGTAAGCCTGGCGGGGGATGTGAAAAGCGAAACCTATGCCCGCGCCCTGGTGGATCTTGCGCTGACCCGTTTCGGCGGACTCGATATCGCCTTCAACAACGCCGGCACCACGGGGACACCGGGCAGCGTGCCGGGGCTTGAACTGGCGCAGTGGCAGGAGACCCTGGATACCAACCTCACCAGCGCCTTTATGGGGGCCAAGTACCAGATCCCCGCCATGCAGGCACGCGGCGGCGGCTCGCTGATCTTTACCTCCACCTTCGTCGGCCATACTCTGGGGCTGCCCGGCATGGCGGCCTATGCCGCGAGCAAGGCGGGCCTCATCGGCCTGACCCAGGTGTTGGCCGCCGAATATGGGGCACAAGGGGTGCGGGTCAACGCCCTGCTGCCGGGGGGCACCGACACCCCCATGGGGCGGGCCTTTACCGATACACCGGAGAGTCTCGCCTTTGTGCAGCATATGCATGCCCTCAAACGGCTGGCCCAACCGGAGGAGATCGCCCGCTCGGCCCTCTATCTCGCGTCCGATGCATCGAGCTTTACCACCGGCATTGCTCTGCTGGCCGATGGTGGGGTATCTATTTGTCGCACATGACCTTGTCGCACCCAAGATACTGCGGCTGCAAACCTATCGTGAGAGCGCCTTATGTCTGATTACGCCCGCATCGCCGATGCCATCCGTTTTATCGCAAGCCAGGTGGCGCGCCAGCCCACCCTGGACGAGATAGCGGCGCACGTTCACCTAAGCCCCTTTCACTTCCAGCGGCTCTTCAGCCGCTGGGCCGGAGTGACCCCGAAGCGCTACTTGCAGGTGTTGACTCTGGAGCGGGCCAAGGCGCTGTTGCAGGAGTCGCGCCCGCTGCTGGAAGTGGCCGATACCCTGGGCCTGAGCAGCGGCTCGCGGCTCTACGATCACTTCGTGCAGC
Organism: Aeromonas sp. R7-5; assembly: GCF_040908015.1. Lineage (NCBI taxonomy): Bacteria > Pseudomonadati > Pseudomonadota > Gammaproteobacteria > Aeromonadales > Aeromonadaceae > Aeromonas > Aeromonas sp. R7-5. Next base: position 371,986 of record NZ_JBFOCZ010000026.1, read on the forward strand.
TCGAGGCGGTGACGCCGGGGGAGTACAAGCAGCGCGGGGCCGGTCTGGTTATCGATCACGGGGTGCACGACACCCCCTTCGGCCAGGCGTTCGTCGCCCTGACCCCGCGGGGAGTGTGCAACTTCTCGTTTCTCGATGACCAGGCCCCACAAACGCCGCTGAGTGCCCTCGCCCACAGCTGGCCCAAGGCGGAGCTGCGGGAGGCGCCATCACGCACCCAGGGGGTCATCCACACCATGTTCGATAGCAGCAAGAAGGCGGATCGCCCCCTCTCGCTGCACGTGAGCGGCACCAACTTTCAGATCAGCGTCTGGCGGGCGCTATTGCAGATCCCGCCCGCCAAGGTGGTGAGCTACGCCCAGGTGGCAAACGCCGTCGGCAACCCCAAGGCCGCCCGCGCCGTGGGGCTGGCGGTGGGCGCCAACCCCGTCGCCTTGATGATCCCCTGCCACAGGGTCATCCAGCAAAACGGCAAACTCGGCGGCTATCACTGGGGCGAGACCCGCAAACAGGCGATACACGCCTGGGAAGCGGCGAGGTATGAGTGAACTCGGCCTTTTCTGCCCGGCCTGATGAGGAGAATAGGAATCTTGGTAGTGAGTCAGCAGACAATCCGACTGCGCCAGATAAGCGTGTGGCGATATAAAACGGGGACATAAGAAGAATCGGGGTGCAGATCACCCCCTTTTATTGCTTTGGCAAGGCATGGCGCTCAGCTATGTCACTCCCATCGAATTGACAAAGAGACACGTAGGGTGCAATTTCATTGCACCCTACGGTACTGTAACGAGTAATCAATCATGACATAGAACATTCAGCAGCCAGTTCATCAAGCACTGCGAATACTCCATCAAGATCATCACGATAGAACGCTGTATAATTTGATGTAAATACACATCTCTCGCTAGTATTTAGCTTAAGTCCTCGGATCAGCTCGCGATTTTTAACCCAATAACTCCCCATCGCTATTTGATCCAAACCACCTGAAATTGTTTCTCTGGTGGCAATATAGCCATCGTCATTCCTACCCAAGAAAAATGTACTGCTTAGGTTTGACAAACAGTAATCAAGGAATATAAATATATTTCTTTCATCGTTATCAGGATTGAAGCATATATCAAATACGTAGTTGTTTACTAACCGAGCGATTCCACCATTATCCCCACTCCCGCTCTCATCGTAATACCCACAACCTACGCCTGAACCATCAGGAGGATTTGAGTTACTAAGTTGATATATAACGAATATTTTTACGATATTACGTGTAACAGCAACTCTTCGAGCGAGTGAGTTCTCTTCTGCTAATGTCGGGTCTTGTAATGCCTCTTCTATAAATTTAATATAAGCCGAACCAAGATAAACATCCACTGGCACATCATTAACTTCTGAAAAAAAGTTTTTCTGTTGATCGATATAAGTCTGCTTGAAGAGAAAGAAGACCTCCTGTGAGAATTTTCTCATTTCCATCAAAGCAAGATCTCTTACAAGCCCTGATGTAGGTGCATTATTATCTTGATGAACAATAAGTGCTCTTTGCAAATTATATAATTGACCACCACGATCAGATGAGCACTCTAGCCTAAATATCATGAGGTCATACCAACCAAGAGCACCACGTTCAGAACTTATAAGCTTCCGCAGTATGCCATTACCTTGATAGATATTTTCTCCAAATAATCGCCACGCAATTTCTATGACATTTTCAGAACTATTTGATAGCCGCCGTCCAGACCCACTGCCCCAACCGACGCTATTCAGCAATCGCAATAAAGAGTAAATTGAACGCTGACGCAACCCCTGATCATTATTATTGAACATTGAGTAATGTGGTATGTACGCAATAAGCGTATTTATCGCATCTGCTGCCTGCGTATTTGTGAGTTCATGAGATTGGTTGACTAAAACACGCCAAAATTGATCATGAGAATATTCTCCATTGGTCAACTCAAAATCCGGTAGTGTTAGTATTGACGTTATCAAAGAACCATTTTTAACCCGTGCAACTGCTTTTTGGTAAAGAATAAATGTCTGTTGTGGTTCGGGTGTTGAAAACCGAACAATGAGTTTTAGATATGCCTCTAAATTTCTAAAGCCACTACTATTAAAACATGCTCTAGTTCGGCGTTCAGCTTCATCGATATCACTGCTAAAACCAATGTCCACATTACTCACATCAAATAGCTGCGATAATAAAAATCGAGCAGGTCTTGGCAAGTTCTCTTTCAATTTTGAAAAAACATTTGAATTTATAAAACCTTTATTTTGGGGATCTTTCTGAACTGAAAATGAACCACTTCTACCTTCAGTCTCTTCTACATAAATACGTCTAAACAAACCAGGGTAATTAAGATACAACAATATAAGATTGATAAGATCTCTGTTATTGAAATCTGTTCTCCCCAAGTCTGTTTTCTCAATTTGCATTAAGATCATTGCATTAATGAATCGTTTTAACTTTCGTAAATTGCCAACCAAAGGCATATAGTCAGAAGCTAAAACACCATCAAAAATATCTGCAAGCTCATTAAGAATGGTACCGAGCTTGAACATGGTATCAGAAGGAACGAGGCTAAGCTGTTCATTACTATCTTGCCAATTTCGCCGCAAAAAATTACTGAGACTAGAGCTATCTACGAACAGGCTTAACTTTACCGTTACAAACTTTTCTAAAAACTCGCGCGCTCTTTCACCTTCTTCATTATTACCAGTAAGCACTTCGGTGTCATAGCAAAGAACATATGTTGCCTGAGACAGCTTGAAAGTCCTCCTCGTTGCAAACAAAACACTGTTTATTGTTTTCGCGTCCAGACGGTCTAGATCATCAATTACTATAATTACACGTCGATCGATACGGCGCAAAACATCATCAATATCATCGAGAAGTTCATCGATCGTTTCCTGAGAGGGCTCTAGCGAAAGCTTGAACCCGAAGAATGAAATATCTGTTTTTCCTTTGATAAGGCGGGAGTATCTCGAAGCTGCCGGTTTAAATTCTGGCGCAAATACCTTGTCTTGAATCACAGCTGATAGATCACGAATTAGGCGGTCAGCAAGATCAGGTTCAGAGGCATAGCGTAACGGCTCGAATCGACAAACAAGAACCTTGTCATCAGCATCTTCCCAATAACGCTCAACTAGATTAATAAAACTCGTTTTTCCTACGCCCCATGGACCATCAACCCCAAAGATCAATCCCGGATTGGAACCACTTGAAAGAACAGTCTCTGCAAACGATTTAGCCTGAAGTTCGTTTGTCAGAATATCGTCACTTCTATCGTCAATTTCTTCATCTGCTATGAAATAGAGCTGGGAAGTCATTTTTTCAGCGCGTGTTCTACTTTGCAAAATTGGTGATAGAAACATAGCGCAGAAAAAAATGAGAATAGCAGGAGCCCAATGTGGATCAGCGGATTGTAACGCTGCATGAAACTTTGCAAACCAAGGTGAGGCTAATTTGCTTGACCAAGCGCCAATAACCACACCTGCAAATAAATCAATACGATAACTACGAACTATACGCATAGCTGCCAAGTGAGCATTTCGCTTGACAGCGTAAAGCAGACAAATACACAAACCAGTTATTATTCCAATTACCTTTAGGCATAGAGAAATATCAACAATTTGCTGTGCGAAGCTAGTTCCCAAGAGAAAAAAGATACGTGCGACTTCAGCTCCAACAAAGCCAATAAAGAGCATCCTCGCGAAAACTAATAACTCGGGCATCTTCATCGCTGAAGGTTTACTCGCCATCGACTTCTCCTTTCGATGTTACTTGCAGTGTTAGGAAATCTACTTTACCACGCAAACGATATGAAAATGAAAAGACACTACTCGGGTGTCTTTCTTATTGCTGGGTGTTGGAGCCAACTGGTTGGAGGCTATGACCCCTCCCCGCTTTGCCCCGTAGCCAAATCAGATCGGGGTGATGGCGGTGATATGGGCCGAACCATCCAGGGATTGGAAGATCTGCACCACGGCTTCCCCGTGGATCGGGTTGGGCAGCGGCACCATGGTTTTGCATTTGAAACGGTAACTGGTACGCCTGCTATCACTTGGGGGGATTTTGAAGGAGTGCTCCCTTCCCATCTTTTGATGCTGGACACAGTGGCACTTAACTTTCTGGGCATAACACTCGTGGATGGCCTTCAGAGGCTATACAGCAAAGCCTTTCCTCTGCCCGGAGAAACCACAGCCTGCCGCCTTGTGTGGACGCGATGGATGGCACTCTGTCGATCGACCCAGGAACTCACCACGACAACGTTGGCAACAGGGCCCTCACCCCCTGCGCCCGAGGTCAAATTTTCTCGCAAACGATTGGAAAAAGAAAAGGCGCCTCAAGGGCGCCTTTTTGACAGTTTTGCGTGATCGCAGGGAGAGGCGTTAACCGCTTATTCCCATTCGATGGTTGCGGGCGGCTTGCCGGAGACGTCGTACACCACGCGGGAGATGCCGTTGATCTCGTTGATGATGCGGTTCGACACGTGGCCGAGGAAGTCGTACGGCAGGTGGGCCCAGTGGGCGGTCATGAAGTCGATGGTCTCGACGGCGCGCAGCGCAATGACCCAGTCGTACTTGCGGCCATCACCCATGACGCCGACGGAGCGCACCGGCAGGAAGACGGCGAACGCCTGGCTGACCTGGTTGTAGAGGTCGGCCTTGCGCAGCTCTTCGATGAAGATGGCGTCAGCCTTGCGCAGCAAGTCGCAGTACTCTTTCTTCACTTCGCCAAGCACCCGCACGCCCAGGCCCGGACCCGGGAAGGGGTGACGGTAGAGCATGTCGTAGGGCAGGCCGAGTTCGAGGCCGACGCGGCGCACTTCGTCCTTGAACAGCTCGCGCAGGGGCTCCACCAGACCCATCTTCATCTCTTCCGGCAGGCCGCCGACGTTGTGGTGGGACTTGATGACGTGGGCCTTGCCGGTCTTGCTGGCAGCGGATTCGATGACGTCCGGGTAGATGGTGCCCTGGGCCAGCCACTTGGCGTTCTTGAGCTTCTTGGACTCGTCGTCGAACACGTCCACGAAGACGCGGCCGATTGTCTTGCGCTTGGCCTCCGGCTCGTCGATACCCGCGAGAGCGGAGAGGAAGCGCTCTTCGGCATCGACCTTGATGATGTTCAGGCCGAAGTGATCGCCGAACATATCCATCACCTGCTGGCCTTCGTTCAGGCGCAGCAAGCCGTTGTCGACGAAGACGCAGGTCAGGCGATCGCCGATGGCGCGGTGCACCAGCATGGCGACCACGGAGGAGTCCACGCCGCCGGAGAGGCCCAGGATCACCTCGTCGTCACCCACCTGCTCGCGGATGCGGGCAACGGCGTCGTCGATGATGGTGGCCGGGGTCCAGAGGCATTCGCAGCCACAGATGTCCTTGACGAAGTGCTCCAGCATGCGGGCACCCTGACGGGTGTGGGTCACTTCCGGGTGGAACTGCACGCCGTAGAAGCGCTTGGCTTCGTCGGCCATGGCGGCATGGGGGCAGGTCGCGGTCTGGGCGATGGTGGTGAAGCCGGCGGGGATCTTGGTGACCTTGTCGCCGTGGCTCATCCAGACATCCAGCAGGGCATTGCCGTTGTCGGCAATGGCGTCTTCGATGTTGCGCAAGAGAGCGCTGGTCTTGCCGGACTGGCCCAGCACTTCGACCTGGGCGTAGCCGAATTCACGCAGGTTGGAGGACTGCACCTTGCCGCCGAGCTGCTCGGACATGGTCTGCATGCCGTAGCAGATACCGAACACCGGCACACCGGCGTTGAATACGTACTCGGGGGCGCGCGGGCTGCCCGCCTCGGTCACGGATTCCGGGCCGCCGGAGAGGATGATGCCGCTCGGGTTGAACTCGCGGATCTGCTCTTCGGTTACATCCCAGGCCCACAGCTCGCAGTAGACGCCGATTTCACGGACGCGACGGGCGATGAGCTGGGTGTACTGGGAACCGAAATCCAGGATAAGGATACGGTGGGCGTGAATGTCTTTAGTCATTTTATTCCTGCATCAGGCTGATGTTGTCACAAAAAGCACGGGATAAAAAAAGGGTGGAAAAACGGGGCGCAGAGCCCCGTTTCATCAGCCCATCCGGTAGTTGGGGGCTTCTTTGGTAATGGTCACGTCGTGAACGTGGGACTCTTTCATCCCGGCGCCCGAGATGCGCACGAACTCGGCCTTGGTGCGCATGTCGTCGATGGTCGCGCTGCCGGTCAGCCCCATGGAGGAGCGCAGGCCGCCCATCTGCTGGTGGATGATCTCTTTGAGGCGGCCCTTGTACGGCACGCGCCCTTCGATCCCTTCCGGCACCAGCTTGTCGGCGGCGTTGTCGGTCTGGAAGTAACGGTCGCTGGAGCCTTTGGACATGGCACCCAGGGAGCCCATGCCGCGGTAGGACTTGAAAGAGCGGCCCTGATAGAGCTCGATCTCGCCCGGCGCCTCTTCGGTACCGGCAAACATGGAGCCCACCATGACGCAGCTTGCGCCCGCGGCGATGGCCTTGGCCACATCGCCGGAGAAGCGGATGCCACCATCGGCAATCACCGGCACGCCGGTGCCTTCCAGGGCGTCAACGGCGTCGGAGATGGCGGTGATCTGGGGCACGCCCACGCCGGTCACGATACGGGTAGTACAGATGGAGCCCGGGCCGATACCGACCTTGACGGCGTTGACACCCGCTTCCACCAGCGCCTTGGCGCCAGCGGCAGTGGCGACGTTGCCGCCGATGATTTGCAGGTCAGGATAGGCTTCACGGGTCGCCTTTATGCGATCCAGCACGCCCTGGGAGTGGCCGTGGGAGGAGTCAATCAGCAGCACGTCCACACCGGCTTCCACCAGGGCGGCGACGCGCTCTTCGTTGCCTGCACCGGCACCGACGGCGGCACCGACCCGCAGACGGCCACGCTCGTCTTTGCAGGCGTTGGGCTTGCGCTCGGCTTTCTGGAAGTCCTTCACGGTGATCATGCCCTTGAGCTTGAAGTCGCCGTTGACCACCAGCACCTTCTCGATGCGGTGCTTTTGCATCAGGGCCACCACCTCTTCACGAGGGGCCCCTTCACGCACGGTCACCAGACGATCTTTCTGGGTCATGATCTGTTCGACGGTCTGGGAGAGATCGATGACGAAGCGCACGTCACGGCCGGTGATGATGCCCACCAGCTGGTTGCCGTCAGTCACCACGGGGTAACCGGCGAAACCGTTCTTGTGACTCAGCTCCTTGATCTGGGCGATGGTCATGTCAGGGCGCACGGTAACGGGGTCGCTGACCACGCCGCTCTCGTACTTCTTGACCTTGCGCACTTCGGCAGCCTGCTGCTCGATGGACATGTTCTTGTGAATGAAGCCGATACCGCCTTCCTGGGCCAGTGCGATAGCCAGACGGGCTTCGGTCACTGTGTCCATGGCAGCGGAGATCATCGGGATATTCAGCGTGATCGCAGACGTGAGCTTGGTACGCAGGTCGGCGGTATTGGGGAGAACAGTGGAGTGGGCTGGAACCAACAGTACATCGTCGAAGGTCAGCGCTTCTTTGGCAATCCTGAGCATGGCAATATCTCACCGTTGAGGAGTGGGGGTGTAAAATATTGCCGACAAATTTTACTCATGCATTGGGCAGTGGTAAAGAAGTTTTTTGAATTTTTTATGGCGTAGCCCGATTTAACGCCACCAACAGGGCAAAAAACCAATAAATTCAGCCGTAACCATGCCGTTTTTCCCGACAAGATGATCTTTTTTGCCGTTGAGCCCCTTTCTGCCGCCAGTCTCCCGGAACGGCCTTTTTTCCCTCTCAGCCGTCAGCCAGACCGGGGGTCAGTTCCCCTGATAGCGGCCCGGCTTGTGCCAGTTCATCAGCATGGCGTTCATGGCCAGCGCACTCAGGGTTGACCAGAGCAGCAGGGGAAGCGGCAGGGTGAGCAGAGAGAGCGCAAACACCAGCACATCCAGCACCATCTGGCTCTTTCCCGCATTGATGCCGGTGCGCCGTTGTAGCCAGAGCGTCACCACGCCGGTGCCCCCCACGGAGGCATTGTGGCGCGCCAGAGACAAGACCCCCATGCCGAGGAAGGTTCCCCCCACCAGGGCGGCAAACAGGGGATGGACATAGCTCACCGTCAGCAGCAGCGGCACCGCCTGGGTGGCCGCCGAGAGGGCGACGTTGACGATCAGCGTCTTGAGGGTGAAGGCGCGCCCCATGGTGACGTAGCAGAACACCATGAAGGGCAGGTTCACCAGGAAGAAGAGCACGCCGATGGGCAGGGTGCTGACATGGGCGATCAGCAGGGCGATGCCCGCGATGCCGCCGGTGATCATGCCGGAACACTTGAGCAGATTGAGCCCCACGGCGATAAACATGACCCCTAGCACCATGCCGTAGACATCGTCCTTGAGGGTATGGGCCAGCCCCCTGCCCGCAGCCGCTGGCTGCATGGTCATTTCACCTTCCATATGACTCCTTAGATCCGATTTGATGGTGGCATCCGTTGCCCGACAACCAGGCCGCATTGGGGCTGATGGCGGCGACCCGTTCACCTTGCCGTCCCCACCCCCAATCTTGCGTCCCCCTCCCCCTGATGTCGCCATCGTGGGGATGACAAGGCACAGCAAAAAGAGCGCCAATCAAAACAAGAGTCCGCGATACCATAAATAATCGGATTTAAATTCTGATAAATACGCAATGTGCAGATCGAATGCACCACTTCAGTGATCGGCCATCATGGTGGCGCAGCATGTTTACCCGAGTCACCGAGAAAGGCCTCGTGGTATCCCCTTCACAGCCCGTTTTTTCGGCAGATCATGTCGATACGATGCCGCTTTTCAGCATGGATGATGCCTGTCATGGGGTAAGCCCGAGGGCCATACGGCGTGTTTCTTCGGGGCGGGCTCCAGGGGCGGATGTGGATGGAGCGCACTAATAAAGTGCAGTTGCACCAATATAGAGCGGCTGAGTGGCACGGTTTGCCTTGCACCGCGGTGCAGAGGCGACATGGGCACCGCTTTGCTCACTACCATGAGCACTGCAATATGCAGAGCATGGAGTGACTCGGGCGGCGGATGCACCACTTACCTTCCCTCTAGCCCCCTTCCCATGAGCGTGCTGGTCGCGAGTCCACAGGTCTGCCCATCCACCAGCCCCTCCGCAGCCAGAGTCCCATCAGGATGGGGCATCCATTCAGGCATAGGCAGAAGGCAGAATAAAAAAGTCGGCCCGAAGGCCGACTCGCTGCACCCTGTGACAGGGCTTCCTTACTTGAGGTATTTGCCGTCAGCGCCCACCTTGCCCGGGCCGTTCAGTACCCAGACCCGTACCGAATAGGCGGGCACCGCAAAGCTCAGGCTGCCGTTGCTGACGCTCTGGCTCGCACCGGTTACCGCGTCCGTGTAGGTGCCGTTCTTCAGGCCACTCAGGTTTATCTGCTGGGCCGAGTTGGCCGCAAGGCCCACGGCGGCGTAGCTCCCTTCGGCGCTCAGATCACGCACGAAGCTGATGCCGCTGCCCCACTCGTTCACCTGGCTCATAGGCGCCTTTTGCAGGGCGGGAACCGCCTTGCGGATCTGGTTCAGGCGCTTGATGTGCTGATAGAGCGGGTGGCTCGGGGTGGCGGGGTTGTCCAGCACCTCCCCGTAGTAGGCACGACCGGTCTGATCCACCGTCATGGTGGCCCCGTCGATGTCCTGGGGCTTGCCCGCCTGGAACATCACCTCCTCCCCGTAGTAGAGGGTCGGGATCCCCCGCGCCGTCCAGAGCAGGTTGTAGGTCATGGCCGCATTGCCCTCTTCCCCGCCGTAGCGGTACTTGAAGTCGTTGTCCGGCCCCACGTCGTGGTTCTGGAAGAAGGTGATGAGCTTGGTGGCATCCCCATAGACCCAGTCCATGGCGAAAATCCCCCCTACCCCGCCAAAGTTCCCCCGGGTGACGTTGTCACGGAAGGTGGAGAAGAGGGAGAAGTCCAGCACCGAGAGGCCGGAATCGCCCCCTGCACGGGGATCGGCCGGGTTCGGCGTGGTGCGGGTATACCACCAGGGGCGGATCACCGCCGAGGCATTGTCGTTGGCCAGCTCAGAGCCCCAGCCGGTGCCCTTGACCAGGTTTTCGCCAAAGACGAACAGCCCCGGCTTGTGGGCCTGCCAGTCATGGACATAGGTCAGCAGTTCGTCCCGCTCGATGTGCTTCAAGGTATCGATACGGATGGCATCGACCCCCATGTCGAGGTACTGACGAATGGCGCCGTTGAGGTAGTCCTTGACGTTCTGGTTGCCGGTGGCGAGATCGATGCAGTCCCCCGCCATGTGCTTGCGCTGCAGGGCGAGCGGGCTCTCCCAGTCACCGCCGGACATGAAACCGTCCAGGTGATACCAGGCGGGATCCAGGGTCTGGGCGTCGATGCCGAAGAAGCGGTTGGGGTTGTAGCCTGCGCTCGGCACGGTGGCGCCGGTCTTGGGGTCTACCAGGGGCTGGGTGCCCGCCGGATCGGACTGGCAGCGGGCCTTGTACCAGTCGGGAGCCGCCGGGTTGTCGTCGTCACAGCGGTTGGCACTGGCGTAGTCCCCGAGATTGCCCTGATAGGGACCATTGTTGATGAGCCCCTGGCTCGACCCCGCCGGTACGTAGTATTTGACGGGCAGGCGATCGATCCAGGTCTTGCCGCGCAGACCGTACTGGCTCGAGTGGTTGAGCACCACGTCCTGGATCACCTTGAGCCCCTTGGCGTGGGCTGCCTGGATGAACTCCCGGTAACCCGCCCCCGGCGACTCCAGACGGGGATCGACCCGGTAGAAGTCGTAGGCATGGTAGCCGTGGTAGTCGAGGCCGGAGCGGTTCTCCACCGGCGGCGTCACCCAGATGGCGGTGAAGCCGAGATCCTTGATGTAGTCGAGCTTGGCGATCAACCCCTTGAAGTCGCCACGCCACTGGGGATCCCCCGCCTTGTAGCGATCCCGGTTGTAGTAGTTGTTGCTGGCATCGCCATCATAGAAGCGGGCAGTCAGCAGGAAGTAGATGCTCTCGGCGCGAAAATCGCCGCTCGCCACCCCCTGCTCGCCGATACGGTACTCGAAGCGCTGCTCGCGCTGATTGCCGCTGGCGTCGATGGCAAGGGTGCGGATCACCAGATCGGTGCCGCTCCCCTTGTCGCTCGCCACCAGGGGCTGGCCTGCATAACGGGCCGATGCCGTGGTGGGCTGGCTGCCGTCCGTCGTGAAATGCACGGCGGGGGCGCTGTCCTGATCGTCGCTCACTCCCAGGGTGATGGACTGGCTGTCCACATAACTCCCCGGGGACGGGGTGGCCGTCACCGTGGGGGCCTGCAGATCGGCCCCGGCCAGCGTCTCCACCTCGATGGCCTTGCGCAGGCTGTCAAAGCAGATGCGATAACTGGTGTTGGCGCTGACCAGGTAATCCTGGGCCGGATACGCCTCGGTCCAGTCCCCCTTGTGGTCAATCTTGAAGCGGGGGTTGTTGCTGCCAAAGGCCTGCTCGGTGCAGAAGGTGGTGCCATCCTCGCTGGTCATGGGGGTGAGCCCCCAGTTGTTGGCCGTGCCCCGGAAGTACCAGCTGTCGCTGCTCTGTCCTGCCCCGACCACCACGCTCACGCTGCTGCTACCCTTGGCGCCCTGATCGTCGGTGACCGTGAGGCCATAGGTGAAGGTGCCGGTCTGGGTGGTGTTGACAACGATGCTCTCCGTGGTCTCGCCGCTGCTCCACAGATAGCTCGCGATCTGGCCGTCGGGATCCGTGGAGTCGCTGCCGCTCAAGGTGAGCGACGCCCCTTGGGTCACGTTCACCGTCCCCCCCGGGGTGATGACCGCGAGCGGCGGCTGGTTGTCATCCCCAAGGGGGGTGATGCTGTAGGCCAGGGTCTGATCGTTGACCTGGATGCGCACCGTGCCCACGACGCTCCAGAAGATGTCGCCGCCACTTTTCTCCAGCACGCCGTCGCCGTTGCTGTCGCCAAAGTTGACGGCCCAGTCGCCAGCCTGATCAAACTTGAGGCGCTGGCTCGCCTTGCCATCCAGGTAGGCTTCCACCTGCCACAGGTGATCCCCTACCAGGGTCATGGGGAGGCTGGCCCAGCCGTTGAAGGTGCCGCGCACGTTGAGCTGCGGCAAGGTGCTGGCAAACCCCGAGGCCTCGCAACTGGCCACCACCGTCGCGCTCACCGCCTGGGTGCTCGCGTTGATGCGGATCTGGTACGCCGTGTTGGCATTGACCCCGTAGTCGGCCGCCGGGTAGCTCTGCTGCCAGTTGCCGTACCTGTCTATCTTGAAGCGCGGGCCGCCGCTGGCATCCCCGCTCACGAAGCGCTGACAGGTATCAAAATTGACGCCGTCCGTCGACGTCATGGCGGTCGCCGCCCATCCATTCGCGGTGCCCCGGAAGAACCACTCCGCCGCCGTGCTCGGCGCCGTGATCAGGGTTCCCAATAATCCGGCCGCGAGTATCCATCTAGCCATTGATAGTCCTTTATTTTCATTGTTTGTGTGTGATGCCGGTGTGTCCCGGCATTCCCCCATCCGCAACGTCCCGCCTTCAGATGAGCCCGACCAGTCTAGAGTCCCCCATGACCATTTCATGGCCAAGACGTGCAAAATGTGACCACTGTCGACCTCGTCATGGGCTGTATGTGATTGATAGCGCTTTCATTTCTGCTTGAGCGAGGGAGAGAGCGGCGCGACCCGCTGTGGCGCCCCCCTGACATGGACAGTCCCTGGACGTGTCTGCCCCGAAGGCGCTCCCTTTCTCGCCTCCAATCATGGCTCGGGGCAGCCCTGGCGCTGACGCACCTGATTAAAACGCGATTGATAATGTTTCTTGTTTGCAGGCTATCCGATGGCGCATGCTGGGCACCGAGGCCCGGTTTCGGGGCCAATCCCATCGACATTCGAGTACGAATATGACGACCAGCGAGAAGGCAGGCTGATGGACGCCTGCGCAATGAGGCCGACCTTTGGCCGCGACAAGCCGGCATTTGGCCCGGTTCACCTTGCCTGCCTGGCCGTCGCCCTTGCCCTGCATCTCGCCCTCCTCTGGCTGATGCAAGGCAGCCGCCCCGCCCCCATCACGCCCCCCGAGCCCATCACCTTGTCTGCCCGCTGGGCCGGCGAGTCGGACAAAGATGACGCACCGGCCAAGCCGGCGGCGCCAGCGGCCACTCCGGCTCCCCCTCGGGAGGTGAAGAAACCGGCACCTGTGCCGCCGAAAGTGGTCAAGCCGGTCGTCAAGAAACCGGCTCCCAAACCGGCGCCCACTCCGCCAAAGCCCAAGCCAGTACCGATGACCAAACCAGCGCCAGTGGCCAAGGCCGAGCCGGTGGTCGCGCCGTCTGCGCCTGCTACCTCGCAGACGGCGGCCAATACCCAGAGCGCGAGTGGCGCCAGTGCACCGCCGACCAAGTCCCGCCAGACTGGGGCCGGGGCCGGCAGCAGTGCCCCCATCGCACGGGATGCCAGGCTGAACAACCCCGAGCCTCCCTACCCTCCGGAGTCACGCCGACGGGGAGAAGAGGGGCGCGTGGTATTGAAGGTCCGAGTCAGCAAGGAGGGCACCGCCGAGTCGGTCGAAGTGGAGCAGAGCAGTGGTCATCGACGCCTGGACATGGTCGCCCGCAAGACCGTCAGCCGTTGGCGCTTCATTCCAGCCAAACAGAACAATACCGCCGTCCCAGCCTGGACAGGGGTTACCATTATTTTCAAGCTAGGAAACTAACCATGAATCCGGAAATCGAAACAAGCGGGATGGGCATAACGCATCTGCTCAGCCAAAACACCGGGGTGGGCCTGATCCCGCTGATCCTGCTGGTACTGATGTCGCTCGGCACCTGCTACTACGGGTTGCTCAAGCTCTGGCTTGACCATCGCGAGCAGCGCCTGAACGCCCGTTTCCTGGGGGCCTTCTGGCACCATGAGAGCGTGCAGGCGATGGCGAACCAGCTCGCCCAGACGCCCCCTGAAGAAGCCTGCGGCAGGATAACGAGTGCGGCACTGACGGCGGTTGCCCAGATTGAGCGATCCCAGGGACGGGCCGCCTCTCTCAAGCTGGGTTCCCCCGACGACTTCTTGCTGCGCGCCCTGCGCCAGACCATCAGCGCGGAGCGGATCCGCCTCGAGCACGGCTTGGCCTTCCTCGCCTCCGTCGGCTCCGCGGCCCCCTTCATCGGGCTCTTTGGCACCGTCTGGGGCATCTATCACGCCCTGCTGGCCATAGGGGCCGCGGGCCAGAGCAGCCTGGACAAGGTCGCAGGCCCGGTCGGTGAGGCCCTCATCATGACCGGCTTCGGTCTCGCCGTCGCCCTGCCGGCGGTGCTGATCTACAACTTCTTCGTGCGCCGCAACCGCCTCAAACTCGCGGCGCTGGACGAGTTTGCCTACGACCTGTTCGCCCTGCTGGTGACCGGCGTGGAGCAGAGCGCCTCCAGGGTGACGCCACTGGCCGCCGTCGACAGCGCCAAGCAGGGGCAGATGTAATGGCTTTCGGCAAACTTCCCGGGGAATCGGACGAGCAGCCCCTCTCCGAGATCAACATGATCCCGATGATCGACGTCATGCTGGTGTTGCTCATCGTCTTCATGATCACCGCCCCCCTGCTCACCAACGCGGTCAAGATCGAGTTGCCCGAGGCCAGCAGTCAGGTCAATCAGCCCAAGCAGGAGGATGTGATCCTCTCCATCGACGGTGCCGGCAAGATCTACTGGAACGACAAGCAGGTCGATGAGACGGCGCTGCTCGCCAAGATGGTCAAGGCCAGCGAGGCCAAGCCGGAGATCCCCGAGATCCAGCTGCGCATCGACAAGAGCGTGGAGTACGGCGCCATCGCCAAGGTGATGGCACAGGCCTCCCAGCACGGGTTACACAAGATAGCGTTCGTCAGCCAGCCTGAAAGCGAGTGATGGCCAGGAAGAGAGCAACTCGTGTAACAAGGCATCACCCAGGTGGTGCCTTGTTTATTGGCCCCCCTATACCCGGTTGCCAGCGGCGGGACTGCCCTGCATGATGCAAGGCCGCCCCGCCATTTCAAGGAGAGAAGATGAGAACATCGGATTACGTGAGGCTGCTCGCGCTGGCAGCCATCTGGGGTGCCAGCTTCTTGTTCATGCGCATCGCGGCGCCGGCGTTCGGCTCGGTCAACACCACCTTCCTGCGGGTCTTCTTCGCCCTCGTCGGGCTCGCCGCCATGCTCCTGCTGCTGCGCACTCCCATGCAGTTTCAGGGCAAGCTCAAATCCATCATGGTGCTTGGCATCATCAACTCCGGCGTCCCCTTCCTGATGTATGCCGTGGCGGCCCTCTGGCTGCCCGCGGGGTATTCCGCCATCCTCAACGCCACCACGCCCCTGATGGGCGCCCTCATCGGCTTCTCCTTCTTTCACGAGGCGCTGACCTTGCGCAAGTGGGCCGGGGTCATGCTGGGGCTGGTGGGCATCGGGCTCATCACCACCACCGGGGAGGTCGACCTGAGCGGACAACTGGCCATCGGGGTGCTGGCCTGCCTCATCGCCACCGCCTGCTATGGCTGCGCCGGCTTTCTGACGAGACGCTGGGTCACCGAGCGGGGAGGCCTGGACGCCAAACTGGTGGCCTTTGGCAGCCAGATAGGGGCCGTCCTCTTCCTGCTTCCCTTCTTCGGCTACACCCTGGCGACCGGCCCCGCCGTCGACTGGGCCCAGCCTTGGGTCTGGGCCAGCGTGCTGGCGGTCGGCTTCCTCTGCACCGCCTTCGCCTATCTGCTCTATTTCAGGCTGATCGCCGACATCGGCCCCCTGCGAAGCCTCACTGTCACCTTCCTCATTCCGCCCTTCGGCATCCTCTGGGGCTATCTGGTGCTGGGGGAAACCCTCACCGGCGGCTTCGTGTTCGGCGGCGCCGTGGTCTGCCTCGCGGTCTGGCTGGTGACCAGCCCCGCCAAAGCCGTCAAGTCGGCCAAGGCACAAGCCTAGGCTCCGCGTCATCTGCCGGGCCCATGGCTCGGCAGATGGGCGCAACTGGGGTAAGATGCCCCCCATCGTTTCTCCCGCCCCGGCGGACACCACAGCAGGGCCAGCCTTGAATCACCTCGAACCCGCCAGTCAGAGCAGACAACAGCAGATCTTCACCGTCACCCGCCTCAACAGCGCCGTGCGCATGATCCTGGAGCAGGATCTGGGGCTGGTGTGGCTCACCGGCGAGCTCTCCAACCTAGCGATGCCAAGTTCCGGCCACTGGTACTTCTCCCTCAAGGACATGTCGGCCCAGGTGCGCTGCGCCATGTTCAAGGGCAACAACCGCCGGGTGCCGTTCCGTCCCCAGGATGGCATGCAGGTGCTGGTGCAGGCGCGAGTCTCCCTCTATGAACCCCGGGGCGACTACCAGCTCATCATCGAGTCCATGCAGCCCGCCGGGGATGGCATGCTGGCCCTGCGCTTCGAGGAGCTCAAGCGCCGCCTTGGTGCCGAAGGGCTCTTTGACGAAGGGCGCAAGCGCCCCTTGCCCCGGGAACCCCGCGCCGTGGGGCTGGTCACCTCCGCCACCGGCGCAGCCCTGCACGACATGCTGACCGTCTTGCGCCGCCGCGCCCCGGACTTGCCCGTTTTCATCTACCCGACCCAGGTGCAGGGGAGCGCCGCCACCGCCCAGATCGTCTCGGCCATCATGCTTGCCAATCGCCGCGCCGAGGTGGATGTGCTCATCGTCGGACGCGGCGGCGGTTCCCTTGAAGATCTCTGGTGCTTCAACGAAGAGGCGGTGGCACGGGCCATCGCAGGCTCCGCCATCCCCGTGGTGAGCGCCGTAGGGCACGAGGTGGACGTCACCATCAGCGACTTTGCCGCCGACCTTCGTGCCCCCACCCCCTCTGCCGCCGCCGAGCTGGTGGCGCCTGACAGGAGCACCCGTGCCCAGCGCCTCGTGCACCTGCGCCAGCGGCTTACCCAGGCCATGAGCCGTCACCAGGTCGCCGCCCGCCATGGCTTCGTCCTGCTGCAGAAGCGGCTCGATCATCAGGATCCCAAGCGACGGCTGGAGCAGCAGTCCCAGCGCCTCGACGAGCTCGACCGCCGCTTGCAGCAGCACCTGCGTGATCGTCTGCACCAGGGGGAGCGGCGCCTCGCGGGCCTCGCCATGCGCCTGCAGGCCAGAAGCCCCGAAAAGCGGCTGGCCATCGGTAAACGTCGTCACCAGCTTGCCGAGGAGCGCCTCCATGCCCTCATCGCAAAACGCCAGGATCTCGCTCGCCACCGCCTCGCCATGCTGGGAGCCCGCCTCGACGGCATCAGCCCGCTGGCCACCCTGGGGCGCGGTTACGCCATCGTGCGCACCCCCTCCGGGGAGGTGATCCGCCGCGCATCCCAGGTCAATGCAGGCCAGACCCTGATCACCACCCTCGCAGAGGGAGCGCTGCGGGTGCGGGTGGACGAGGTCGACAACTGCTGACAAAAGTGGGGGCTTGCACCAGGCCCCCGCCACCTTTCTGTGCTCCGATAGCCCGTTATACCAGGGCATGACCGGCCATCTTGCCCGGGTGGCCGGATGGTTTCTCGCCCCCCTTGCTCCCCCCCGGTGGATTGCCCCTCAGATACTCGAACAACCCGGCCTGCAAATTCACGTTCCAGAAACGCCCCGCCAGGGTGAGGGCGAGACGCTCGGCCGAGAGCCGTGCCAACCCGTGTCGCTGCCAGGCCTCAAAGAGCGGCATCAGGTGGGAGACCAGCCCCTGTGGCAATTGCGACAACGCCAGCCATCCGGTGTCGAGCCCCCCTCTCAGCAACCCGTCGAGACGGGCATCAGGATTGGGCCTCATCACCATGCCGGGAGCACGCACGCCCCCCGCCTGCGCCTCATGCCAGGACGCCAGATCCCGGCCATACATGAGGCCGTGGCCGTGAATGTTGCCCCCCGCCCCTGCGCCGAAGGGCAGGATCTCGGCGCCCCACTTGGCCATCTGGTTGTAGCGGCTCTGCTCGGCATCGGTGCGCCGCCAGTGGCTACAGGAGAGCCGCTCCCAGCCCCCCGCCTCCAGCGTCCGTGCCCCGTCGGCATACATGACTGCCCGCTGCTGGCCATCGGCGGCCCAGCCCAGGCTGCCTTTCTCGTCGGCGCGCGCCAGGTTGGTGCCCGCCATGGAGATGAGTTGATAGAGATCCACCCCGTGCACCCCGCTCGCCATCACATCCGCGATATCCTGGCGCCACACGGCCTCATACTGACCCGGCAGACCGAAGATGAGATCCGCCACGATCACCGCCTCGTTGTGGCGGGTCAGCGCCGCCAGTCGGGCCAGCAAGGTCTCCCTGTCATCGAAGCGGGCCGCCTGCTGGCGCACGCGGGTATCAAAACTCTGCACGCCGAACGAGAAGCGATTGAAGCCACCCGCCAGGGCCGTCTGCCACTTCTCGTCATCAAAGCCGTTGAGCCGCCCTTCCAGGGTCAGCTCCGCATCCACGGTCAGGGGAAAACGGCGGATGGCGCTGGCCAGGCGGGCGAGATCGCCCGCCGCCATGTCGGTTGGCGTGCCGCCCCCCACATAGACCGCCGAGAAAGGCCGGCTCTGGACGAGCGGCGTCTCGGCTGCCTGGTGCAGCGACCCGCAGAGTGCCTCCATGTAGCGGCTCATGCGCGCCGGATTGGCGCCGTTTTCGAAGAAGTTGCAAAAACTGCAGCGCTTGCGGCAAAACGGGATATGGATATAGAGCGCTCGGGCCTTGGCCTCGCTCTCCTGCTGCCACCAGGCTTGCCAGCCGGCATCGTCCAGCATCAGGGGGGCGGCCCCTCCCCGGCTGGCATGGGCCGACGTCTTGGCGGTGAAGGCGAATTTGAGGGGATCCGGGGTACAAAGCCCCGTCATGGTC
The DNA here is from genome assembly GCF_040908015.1 of Aeromonas sp. R7-5. Taxonomy (NCBI): domain Bacteria; kingdom Pseudomonadati; phylum Pseudomonadota; class Gammaproteobacteria; order Aeromonadales; family Aeromonadaceae; genus Aeromonas; species Aeromonas sp. R7-5. The sequence goes on from NZ_JBFOCZ010000026.1 coordinate 390,781, forward strand.
GAAGAAAGCTGGAGAGTCGTCACTGGGGTTACCCTGCGTAAATAACGCAAATGATAACGAATATCAGTTGCGGGTATTTGTGCTGGATCAAGTCGGGAAGGATTGAGCCGTCACTCTGTCCCCATCAGGGCAGCAGCGCGTCAGGCAAGGAAGGCGTGAAACAACAAGGGAAGAGAGCCACTCTCCCACTGGAGAGTGGTGGCACACACAGGATCAGGCGGTTGATTCAAGGCTCCCGACGGGAGCGCCGCGCCGATACCGGCTGACGGGGGTCAGCCATTGCCGATGATGATGGCAACCCGGCGATTTTCCGCTCGTCCGGCAGCGGTCGCGTTGTCGGCGATGGGCGCCTCTTCTCCACGGCCGCGGATATCCAGGTTCCCCTGGGGCATGCCCACCGACACCAGGACATCGGCCACCGACCGTGCCCGCTTGAGGGAGAGTTGCTGGTTGTAGGCCTCATCACCGTTGGAGTCGGTATGGCCGTCCACCCGGGCCCGGTTCAGTCCGACCTCAATCAGGGCCTTGCCGAGTTTCTCCACCACCTGGCGGGTCTCGGGGTTGAGGGCCCCCACATTGTTGGCGAACAGCACCTTGTTGGAGATATCCAGGGTCCATCCCTCGTCGGTCAGGTGAAATCCCTGCTCCTTCAAGGCGGCGATCTGCTCCGCCGTGAGCCCCTGGGGAGGGCTCTGGCACGCCGCCAGCACACTCAGCAACAGTGCCACCAGGCCCGCTTTGATCGGGTTCAACATGCGCATTCTTATCATCCTTTCACTATTTCCGGTTCAACTTCACGTGCTCGTTTTTCGTGTTTCTCTCTCCTCCCTGCGTTGTCGTTTGGCTTGATACATGGCGTCGTCTGCCCATTGCAGCAGGGCATCCGCCGTCTTCCCCTGCTCGGGATAGCGGGCAGAGCCGATGCTGATCCCCACCCCGAGATGGCGACCGTCACTCAATACCACGGGGGTGTTCATGGCCTGCTGCACTCGCCCTATCACCTCGCGCACCTCGTCCTCCCCATGGATCGGGGTCAGGAGGATGACGAACTCATCTCCCCCCAGCCGGCAGACCAGATCCAGGGGCCTGAGCTGATGCTGCACCCGCCGCGCCACGGCGATCAGCACTTCGTCGCCGATGCTGTGGCCCAGGTTGTCATTGATCTGCTTGAAACGATCGCAATCCAGATAGAGCAGGGCAAAACCTTCATTCCCCTTGTTGCCTGCCAAGATGGCCTGCTCCATGCGAGCCTCGAACAGAGCGCGGTTGGGCAGACCGGTCAGGGGATCATGGGTTGCCTGATGCAGCAGGCTGGCGTTCTCCCGCTTCTGGTGGGCCTGCCAGGCTTCCAGCTCATCGAGCAGCGAATTGAAATCCTCCCCCAGCTCGTGCAGCTCGGCGATATTGGCCGCCGGCACCCGCTCCTTGAGGGCCCGCTGGCGGCTGACGTTGTAAGCCACCTCGGTCAGGGCCTTGAGGGGTGCCGTGATGGAGCGCTGCATCCGGCGCGCCACATGGAGTGCCCCGAGAATACTGATGAGCAGGCACACCAGGGTAGCCAGCAAGGTCTGCAACAGGAATCGCAGCAGGTACTGGCCGTGACCGACCAGATGCACCCTGGCTATCTCCTTGTGCTCGCGCACCATGGGGAGCGCCACGGGCCCCGGCAGGATTAGACGGGCCAGGTGCTGCTCCAGGGTGGTCCAGGGGGTGGTGATGTCCCGGCGCCAGCTCGCCAGCACCTGGCCGTCCGGCAGCACTATGCTGGCGCTGGCTATGTCTTCCCGAGAGGTGATGGTCTCCAGGGCATCCAGTGCCGCCTCCTTGTCATGGAAGACCACGGCCGCCTCAGTGGTGTAGCTGATGGCCCGCGCCACCAGCTTGAGGTTGTGATCCGCATAAAGGCGCAGCGCCAGCAGCGCCGTGACGGTCAGAAACAGCCCTGCCATGCAGACGGCAGTCAGGGAGATCATCATGTGGGTGCGCCCCAGACTCTGTCTCAGGGTAAGCCGGGGAGTGGCGTGATGGACCGTCATCGCACCTCCTCATCGGCTCGCGCCAGCTTGAGCACGGCCGGGTGCACTCGCACACCGCTGCGGGCCAGCGCATCCAGATTGACCCGAAAACGCACCCTCTCCTCCCCGGCCTGCAGACAGAAGACCGCATCGGCGATGCACTCGCGGCTCTGCTCACTGATGCTGAGGATGGCGTGACCGCGCAGGCGCTCGAACAGGGAGAGGCGCTGTGCCGGTGCCAGCACCCCCAGATAGATGACATCGCAGCGCTGGATCAGCGACTCGTCGTCCATGTCGTAGTGATGGACCTCCACCGGTCGGCCATTGGCCTGCCGTTCGATGGTCAGAAGGGATGACGCATATTCCGTCGGCGCCGTGATGCAGAGCCGAAGTCTGGCGGGCTCGCTGGGCCAGCGGGTGTAACTGAGGATATCGAGCACGGTCTGGCGCACCATGTCGCTGCGCGCCTCGGCGGAGGTTGCCGCCATGGCCTGGTTTGCCAGCATCAGCATGCAGCACAGTGGCGCCAGCCACATCAGTAACCGGAGGTAACAAAACATCTGCATGGTGCCCGCGAGAGTGTCCAGGTCGGCGCCGGGGTCACCCGACGCCCATGATGAGAGTGCCTGCATGGCACCGCACCGAGCTTACCAGCCGGGTGGCCAGCCCCCAGAGGCAAGTGGCACGGTTGCGTCACCGGGCGTCGCAGCCGTGCCTGCAAGGCGCTCAATGCCCCAGGCAGACACCGTCCATCGACACTACTTCTTGCCAATCCCATATTCGCGCAGCTTGTTGGCGATGGCGGTATGGGAGACACCGAGCCGCTTGGCCAGTTGGCGGGTGGAGGGGAACGCCGGGTAGAGCCGCTCCAGCAGGCGGCTCTCGAAACGCTTCACCGCCTCGTCGAGCCCCCCCTCGAACCACTCGTCGATGAGCGGCATGGCATCGGCCGCCACCGGCAAGTCCACGTGCTCGGGTCCAATCTCGTCCCCTTCCAGCAGGGTCATGGCCCGATAGAGGCAGTTGCGCAGCTGGCGCACGTTGCCGGGCCAGCGGTAGGCGGTGAGGTACTCGGCCATGTTGCGGGTAAAGCGCGGACGCGGGCGCTGCAGTTCGCTGGCAAAGCGCGACACGAACTGCTGGGCCAGGGCCATGATGTCCGCCTTGCGCTCGCGCAGCGGCGGCAGATTGAGGCTAAGCACATTGAGGCGGTAGTAGAGATCTTCGCGAAACTTCCCTTCATGGACCAGATCCAGCAACTGCTTCTGGGTGGTGCAGATGAAGCGCACGTTGACCCTCACCTCCTGCTCGTCACCGACCCGGCGAAACACGCCATCTTGCAGCACCCGCAGGAACTTGGTCTGCAGATGGGGGGACATGTCGCCGATCTCGTCCAGCATCAGGGTGCCGCCGCTGGCCAGCTCCAGCACCCCGCGCTTGCCCTCGGTGTTGTTGCCAAAGGCGCCGGGGGCATAGCCGAACAGCTCGCTCTCGGCCACGTTGTCCGGCATGGCCGCGCAGTTGAGCGCCATGAAGGGGTGGCTGGAGCGCAGGCTGGCGCCGTGGCAGGCCCGGGCCAGCAACTCCTTGCCGGTGCCGGTCTCCCCCACGATGAGCAAGGGAGCGTCCTGCATCGCGAGCTTGGCTGCCTGGGCCAGCACCTCTTTCATCTTCTGGCTCTCGGCCTGGAGGTGCTCAAAGCCCCCCACTTCCACCGCGTGCAGGGCACTGAAGTGCATGCCGACCCGGCGGGCGGATTTGAGCACCACCACGGCGCCGGCCAGAGCCTGCTTGCCCTTCTCTTCGGCCACGAACAGCGGCATCAGATCGCCCAGGTACTCTTCGCCACCGAGGCTCAGCTTGCAGGTCTGGGGCTTGATCTCCCCCGACTCCAGCCAGCGGCCAAACGAGAAGCCCTTGACCAGGGAGGCGATCGCCACGCCGCGCACCTCGTCCGGTGGCAACGCCAGGGTGGTGAGGGCGGCCTGGTTGGCCTGGGTCACCCGCCCCTTGCTGTCGAGGGAGAAGACCAGGTCCGGCAGTGCCTTGAGCAGGGCCTCTATCTCGTGGTGTTCCCGCTCGGAGGGCATGTAGGGGATGGTCTTGACGTCATAGACGCCGGGAATGCGGCGAATTTCCGGCATCAGATGCTGAAAGTCACGGAACTCCAGCTCGGGGAAATTGAGATAGATGATGCCTGAGGTATCGATTTCGATGCCGCGCAGATCGATGTTGTGCTCCACCAGTCGGTCGAGCAATTCCCGGGTCAGGCCCAGACGGTCTTCACAGCTGACTTCAAGACGCATTCGGCACACACTTCCTAGCTAACATTCTGAATAACGGGATAATACAGACTCGATCCCGCCAGTGCGAGCGCTCCCCCACAAAAATGCGGGCCTGCCCCGCTTTCACCGGGCAGGCCCTGTCTGCGCTGGCGCCAGACGGCGGTTACTTCATCAGCCCGTCGGTACGGGCTGCCATGATGAAGTCGTTGCGATGCAAGCCGCCTATCTTGTGGGTCCACCAGCTCACGGTCACCTTGCCCCATTCAAGCAAGATCGCCGGATGATGGAACTCCGCCTCCGCCAGTTCTCCGAGGCGGTTGGTGAACGCCAGCCCCTCCTTGAAGTTGCGAAACACAAATTCACGACGCAGTTGCAGCTCGCCATTGACCACCAGGGGCTGCCAGTCGGGGATGAGGTGCAACAGCTCCCCCAACTCCTGATCGCTCACCCTGGGGGCATCGGCGCGGCACGCCTCGCATCGTTGACTCGCCAGTTCAGTCATTCGGGACTCCTTTCATGAAACATCGTGGGAATGAATACGGGTCAGCTCGCCTGCTTGCCGGCAACGGGGGCAAAGCGGGGTGGACGCAGGCCAAGACGACGGGCCTCGGCCACGGCCGCCATGATCCCCTGCCCCTCCAGACCATAGAGGGTATCGAGACGAGGCAGCACGAAATAGGTCGGCTGCATGATGTCGATGCGATAGGGGGTACGCAGGATCTCCAGCAGATCGAAGGGTTGCAGCTCGGGCTTTCCCGAGAGGGCATAGGCGGTCTCGCCGATGGAGGAGAGAATGCCGCCGCCGTAGATGCGCAGCCCCTCCTCCCCCTGCAGGAGACCGAACTCCACCGTGAACCAGTAGAGCCGCGCCAGATAGACCCGCTCCTCTTTACTGGCATGGCGTCCGAGCCGACCATACAGGTGGGTGAAGTGGGCAAAGGCCGGGTTGGTCAGCATGGCGCAGTGGCCGAAGATCTCGTGGAAGATGTCGGGCTCTTGCAGGTAGTCGAGCTCGTCCCGGCGGCGAATGAAGGTGGCGACGGGAAAACGGCGATCAGCGAGCAGCGCGAAGAAGTGATCAAAGGAGATGAGTGCCGGCACCGCCGCCACCGACCAGCCTGTGGCGGGCATCAGGGCGGCATTGATTTCGCCTAGCTGGGGGATGCGGTCCAGAGGCAGGTCGAGGCGTGCCAGCCCGGCCTGGTATTCGTCGCAGGCCTTGCCATCGAGCGCCGCAAGCTGACGTGCAATCAGGATCCGCCAGGTGCCGTGCTCCTCGTCCGTGTAGTGGATCCTGCCCTGCCCATCCGGTTGGCGGGCCGTGTAGAGACTTGCCATGAGTGCTCCCATCCTTCGGGTGCCAGCCGCCATCCGGGCGGTCACTGGCCGTTGAGTCATGGGATCACTGTAACGGTTTGCCCCTCAAAAAAGCAGCCGACCCCGGGGTCAGCTGCTTTTGACAATTGTAAATAATTTGTGACATTCATGTCGGGTACCAGCCACCTCACGACTTGTTGAGATAACCCGCCAACTGGCCGATCAGCCGCTTGCGCAACTCCCCCAGCTTCGGCTTCTCGTCGGCACACCAGGGGAGCGGACGACAGGCTTCCATGGTACGCATCCCGAGGCGCGCGGTGAGCAACCCGGCCCCGACCCCTTGGGCGGCGCGGGCGGAGAGCTTGGCGGTCAGCTCGGCGCCCAGCAGATCCATCCCTACCTCGGTCACCAGCTCGGTGGCCCCCGCATAGAGCATGTTGCGAAACACCTGACGAATGAGGCGGATGCGGCTCCAGTAGCCGAGCTCGATGGCATAAACATCGGCGATGTCCTCGATCATCCGCAGGTTGCGCCAGAGCATCAGCATCATGTCGACGGTGGCGAGCGGACTCAGGGCCACCAGCACGGCGGCCTCCCCCGACCATTTGGCGACGCGGGCCTGGGCCAGCTTGTCCCGCTCGGTGAGCACCAGCTGGCTGTAGAGGGTCAGCACTTCCCGATCGCTGTGGCTCTCGTCAAGCTGGGATAACCAGGTACGATACCCTTCCCGCCCCTTGTCACCGCTCTTCTCGGCCAGGGCCTCGCAGAAGGCCTGCCCCTGACCGACCCCCTGATGGGCCAGCAGATCCTCGGCTCTTGAGCGCACATCCTGGCGCCGCTTCAAAGTGCGCAGCCGCAGCCATTCGCGCCCCGCCACCCCGGCGGTACCCACCGCCACCAGGCCGGAGGCGAGCAACCAAGCGCCGCCCCAGAAGGGGGAGGCGGCAAACTGATCCATCAGAAAAGCGCCAAACTGGCCAAGCGACAGCAGCCCCACCCCACCCAGCCCCCAGGCCAGCAGACGATGGCGGCGCCGAGGCCTGACGGTAAGCGCGGGTTCCACCTCGGTGAGCTCGTCCAGTGCGTCCAGAGGCTCGAAGCTCTCCTCTTCCAGCCGCCGGGCCGGGGCGGGTGGCTGCGCTTCGCTTGCCATCGAGGGCGCGGGCTCCAGCGTCACCTTGCCTTGCAGGGGAGCGGCGTCATTGGTGCGCCATCTTGTCTGATCGTTCATCGCATTCTCTCCTGTGGGCGCCCCTCGAGCACAGCGGGCCACCCACCCGTTATTCGAGGTGATCCCCGAGCAGGAATTCCAGCGCCGCATCGAGCCGGATATGGGGGAGCGCCTGATGGGCGCTCATGGGCAGCGGGCGAAAGGCCTGAAAATCAAACCCTTGAGTTTTCCACCACTGCGCAGGCGGGATCTGGGCAGGCACCTCCCCCGGGAAGAGCAGCAAGGGCTCGCCCGAGAGGGTAGTGCCACGAATGGCGGGAAATTCCCGTCCGTCTGCCACCCCCTTGCCCACCTCGGTGGCCTTGATGGCGGCGAGCGCCAGGCATTCGGTCTCTATCCCCTCGAAGCGGGCCTGACCCCGGCCACGGCTCACCAGGTGCTGCAGGAGCGACACCAGAGGCCCGTGCTGCTCCGGCGTAACGTGATCGGCCTTGCTCGCCACAAACAGCAGCTTGTCGATGCGCGGGGCGAACAGACGGCGCCACCAATTGCTCTTGCCGTAGGCGAAGCTTTCCATGATGCGGGCGATGGCCTGCTGCATGTCACCAAAGCTCGCGGCACCGGCATTGAGGGGCGCCAGGCAGTCCACCAGCACGATCTGGCGATCAAAGCCTGCAAAGTGCTGCTCATAGAAGCCCTGTACCAGATGCTGCTTGTACTGCTCGAAGCGCTGCTTGAAGGTGGCGTAGAGAGTGCCGTCTTCGGGGGAGTGTGTGGGCATCTCCCACACCCAGGGCACGAATTGCAGCAGCGGCGCACCGGCATACTCGCCGGGCAACACGAAACGCCCGGGCTGGATGAGGTGAAGCCCGAGATCCTGCTTGCAGGCGTGCAGATAATCGGTGTAGCGGGCGGCCAGTTCGCTGGCGGCCCGCTCCTCGAAGGCTTGATCTGCCTGCCAGAGCGGCGTCAACCAGCCTGCCGCCAGGGCTTGCAGCTCGGGACGACGCAGTTGCTCCCGCACCTGCTCGCTCCACTGCTCGTAGTTCAGATCCAGCAGCGGCAAATCCAGCAGCCACTCCCCGGGATAATCCACCAGATCCACATAGAGGGTGGAGATCTCCCCCAGGTGCCGACGCAGCGGATGGCGGGTGCGATAGCGGATCTCGAGGCGTACCTCGGCCACTCCCCGGGTCGGCGCGGGCCAGGCGGGCGGATCGCCAAACAGGGCATCGAGGCCCCGTTCGTAGGGAAAGGTGGGAATGTGGGCGTTTTGCTGGGGCACCCGGCGAGCACCGAGGATGCGTCCCTGGCGCTGGGCGTCCCAGAGTGGCAGACGACCGTCGATGGCCGCGTGCTCCAGTTGATTGACCAGCGCCGTGATAAACGCGGTCTTGCCACTGCGAGAGAGGCCGGTGACCGCCAGCCTGATGTGGCGATCCCGGGCCCGGTTCACCGCGTCAACGGCCTTGTGCTGGAGCACAGACCAGGAGTGTTCGAGTTTGTTGCGTATCAAGGCGGGTCTTCTTCTCCTTGTGATCACATCAGAGAGACGGCCGTGAGGCGGTATCCTCGCGGCCCGGCACGATTAGAGCTTGCTGAACTCCCGTTGCAGGGTGAACTCCTTGGAGGTCACCAGCTTCTCGATGCGCTGCACCCTGGGCTCCAGTGCATCCAGCTCCTGGCCGATGCGGGCAAGGGCCTGATGAGGTGTGACGCCTGCCTGCCAGCTGCGCGCCTTCATCCGCACCTCGGCGAACTCGGCATCTTCCTGGGAGTAGAGGGTGACCGGCTTCTTGTCGAGCAAGAACCAGGCGGCAATATAGGCGGTGAAGGTGATGAAACCGGCGAAGATGAGACCACTGATGGCCAGCAGCCGCACGATCCAGGTCTCCACCCCGAAGTACTCTGCCAGACCGGCACAGACCCCGGCAATCTTGCCTCGCTGGGGATCCCGGTACAGGTTGCGCCCTTCACGACTGACACTGTTCATACCTTGTTCCTCCAACCGGGGACTTCCGCATCCAGAATCGACGCCAATACGGTTTCGGCCCGCTCCGGCTTTTTGCCACACTCATGACATCTCTCATTGAAAACCGTCATACCTTGTTTCTCCAACCAGGAACCTCGGCATCCAGAATCGACTCCAGGGCGCCGACCCGTTCCTGCATCTTCTCGGCACGCACCAGCAAGCCCTGCAGCTGTTCACGCTCACCATCGGCAAGACCGGCGCCAATGCGTCCCTTGGCGCGGTAGTGCAGCACCAGCCAGATGGGGGCCACCACCACCATGAAGACCACCATGGGAACCATCAATACACCCAGCAGATCTTCCATCTGTTACTCTCCCTGTTTCGGTGCCGGATTGTGCTGGCCCAGCTTCTGGCGCATGGCTTCCAGCTCGCGGCTGATCTGGTCGTCCGCTTCCAGCTCGGCAAACTGCTGGGCGAGCGCCTTGTCGGACTGCCCCAGATCGGCGCGGGCTTCCATCTCGTCGATGCGGCGCTCCATGCGCTCGAACTTGCTCACCACGGCCTGACTGTCGCCACGGGCCACCTGGCTTTGCACGTTGAGGCGGCTGCTGGCGGCTTCGCTGCGAATGGCCATCGCCTTCTGGCGGGCACGGGCGTCTTCCAGCTTGGCTTCCAGCTGACGGATCTCCTCCCCCAGCTTCTCGATGCCGCTGTCCACCGCCTGCTGTTCACGAGACAGGGCGTCGGCAAGCTCCGCCTGCTTGCTCTTCTCGATGAGGGCAGCCCGGGCCAGATCTTCGCGCCCCTTGGTCAGGGCCAGCTCGGCCTTGCCCTGCCACTCGGCGACCCGCTCCTGATGGCGGCTCACCTGACGGCCGATCTCTTTTTGATTCGCGAGGAAGCGGGCCAGATTGGAGCGCTCCTTCACCAGTTCATCTTCCATTTCCTGGATGATCAGACGCACCATCTTCTGGGGATCTTCCGCCTTGTCGAGCAGGGCCGTCAGATTGGAATTGATGATGTCGGCCAGGCGAGAAAAAATGCTCATGATTGTACTCCTGTGATAGGCATCGGGTTGTGTCTCCATTGACAATGGCAACTTGTGTGCCAATCTGGAACAATATTTAACTTGTTGATTTATATGGGCACTCAGAATGCAGTTCAAGTCCCGGGTAAACAAGTGATGATTAAAATAACCAACTTTTGGTAAGATTAACCAGATTTTTCAACTCACAGGGGTAGGGATGACCACGGCCACGGAAAGTCTGTTGGGTGAATCCAACGCATTTCTAGAAATCATCGAGCAGGCATCGCGCCTCGCGCCGCTGCGCAAGCCCGTACTCATCATCGGCGAGCGTGGGACCGGCAAGGAGCTCATCGCCCACCGCCTACATTATCTCTCGGATCGCTGGGATCAAAGCTTTGTCACCATCAACTGCGCCACCTTGAGCGAGAGCCTGCTGGAGACCGAGCTGTTCGGCCACGAGGCGGGCTCCTTCACTGGCGCCGCCAAGCGTCATCAGGGGCGCTTCGAGCGGGCCGACGGCGGCACCCTCTTCCTCGACGAGCTGGCCACCACCAGCGCCCGGGTGCAGGAAAAACTGCTGCGAGTCATCGAGTACGGGGAGTTCGAGCGGGTGGGCGGCGCCAAGCCGCTCAAGGTGGATGTGCGACTGGTGTGCGCCACCAACGAGGATCTGCCTGCACTGGCACAGAAAGGACGGTTTCGTCACGACCTGCTGGACCGGCTCGCCTTCGACGTCATCACCCTGCCCCCCCTGCGGGAGCGGCGCGAGGACATCCTGATGCTGGCGGAGCACTTCGCCCACGGCATGACCCGGGAGCTGGGGTATCCGCTCTTTGCCGGCTTCTCGCGCAAGGCGACCCAGCTACTGCAAGATTACCCCTGGCCGGGCAACGTGCGGGAGCTCAAGAACGTGGTGGAGCGCAGCCTCTATCGCCAGGGCAACCCCCAGCTGCCGCTGGCGGAGCTGGTGCTCAATCCCTTTGACTCCCCCTGGCGCCCCCGTGCCCGAGGTGACGCGGCCCCTTCCACGGACGCGCCGACCTCGGCAGAGACGGCCCCGACCCCGACCCTGCCGCTGGATCTCAAAGGGGCGGTGGCGGAGTACGAGATTAATTTACTCAAGCAAGCGATGCAGCAATCCCAGTATAATCAGCGCAAAGCAGCCCAGTTGCTGGCCCTGAGCTATCACCAGTTCCGGGGGATGCTGCGCAAATATCAATTGCTGGACGGGGATGACAACAGTGGCAACCAGGAGGCGGGCTGATGCCTGGCACCGGGTCTGTGCGCGCGGATAACGCGGCGCACGTCACCCCCGACGGGAGCGCCTGCCCGGTCGCCCCCCGCAACGCGCCCGCCCCCTGGCGGGCAACTTTGTCTGAAAACATGGTTCCAACATGAGAATGCTCACCCCCCTGCTGCTTGGTCTCCTGGTCCTGGTCAGCGGCTGTCAGAAACGCGATGAAGCCTCCAAAACCGGGCTCATCTATTGTGCCGAAGGGGCACCCCGAACCTTCAACCCGCAGCTTGCCAATTCGGATGCGACCCTGGATGCCAGTGCCCGTCCCATCTACGATCGCCTGCTCGAGGTCAATGCCAACACCCTCGGCATCGAAGGGGGGCTCGCCACCCGCTGGCAAAGCAGCGAGGACGGCCTCTCCTATACCCTGACCCTGCGCAAGGGAGTGACCTTCCACCGTACCCCCTGGTTCAGCCCGACCCGTCACTTCAATGCCGACGACGTCCTGTTCACCTGGCAGCGTCTGCTGGACGAACACCACCCCTTCCACGCCGTCTCCGGCGGCGAGTACCCCTATTTTTACAGCCTGGGGCTCGGCAACCTCATCAAGCGGGTCTACAAGAAGGGGCCCTATGAGGTGGTGTTCGAGCTGAACCGCCCCGATGCCTCCTTCCTCGCCACCCTGGCCAGCGACTACGCCATCGTGCTCTCCGCCGAGTACGGGGAGCAGATGCTAAAGGCCGGCACCCCGGCGCTGCTGGACAGCCGCCCCATCGGCACCGGCCCCTTCAGCTTCAAGGAGTATCGCCACAACGAGTTCGTGCGCTACCTGCGTCACCCCGGCTACTGGGGCGGCGAGGCCAGAATGGAGCAGCTCATCTACGACATCACCCCCAAATCCTCCAAGCGCCTTGCCAAGCTGCTGACCGGCGAGTGCGACGTGATGAGCACCCCCTCTGCCAGCCAGCTGTCGGTGATAGACAAAGACTCCCACCTGGATCTGTCGGTGCAGTCGGGGATGAACGTCGCCTTCCTCGCCCTCAATACCCGCAAGGCCCCGTTCAACAAGGTGCAGGTGCGCCAGGCCCTCGCCAGCGCCATCAATGTGCAGAACCTGCTGCAGGCGGTCTATTTCGAGACCGGCCAGAGCGCCGCCAGCCTGCTGCCGCCCCTCTCATGGGGCTACAACCCCTCCCTGCCCCAGCGCAAGCCGGATCTCAAGCTCGCTCGCCAGTTGCTCAAGGACGCGGGCTACCCCAACGGCTTCGAGATGCAGGTGCTGGTGCAACCCGGCGCCCGTCCCTACAACCCGGACGGCCTCAAAACGGCGCAACTGATGCGCAGCGATTTCGCCAAGATTGGGGTGAGCCTCAAGATAGTGCAGCAGGCCTGGCCGGTCATCGAAACCCGGCTCGCCCATGGACAATATGACAGCCTGCTCTCGGGCTGGATCGCCGACAACGCGGATCCGGACAACTTCTTCCGCCAGTTGCTGAGCTGCGCCGCCGTCGAGCGGGGCAATAACTACAGCCGCTGGTGCAGCCCCGCCTTCGATCAGCTGCTGGACGATGCGGTGACTACCCCGCAGCTCGCCTTCCGCCTGCGCAACTATTACTATGCCCAGTCCCTGCTCAACGAGCAGTTGCCGCTCATTCCCCTGGCCCATGCCCTGAGAACCCAGGTAAGTCGCAGCGACATTCAGGGGCTGACCCTGATGCCCTTTGGCGGCACCACCTTCAACCAGGCCCATCGGGAGTGACCATGACAGATAACCACTCCATCGTCGGGCCATCGGCGCACCGTCCCCAGGAGGCATAAGCATGTTTTTCTATATCCTGCGCCGCATCACCCTGCTGGTGATCACCCTCCTGGTGCTGACTCTGGGGGCCTACCTCCTGGAGTTTCGCCTCATCACCCAGGTGCTGGATTTCTGGCACGGCTATCCTGACTTCCTCCAGCGCATCGCCGCCGGGGATTTCGGGCTCTCCAGCGTTTCCGGCCAGCCGGTCCTCGACGAGATCCGTCACTACTTCCCGGCGACCCTGACCCTCTGCCTCGCCGCCTTCGCCATCTCGCTGCTGGTGGGCATCCCCCTGGGCACCCTGGCGGCCCTCTATCAGGGGCGCAGCCCGGATCTCTCCATCATGGCCGCCGGCCTCGTCGGCTATGCCATCCCGGTCTTCTGGCTGGGGCTGCTGATGGTGATGTTCTTCTCCCTGGATCTTGGCTGGCTCCCCTCCTCTGGCCAGATCAGCCTGCTCTACGACGTGCCCTCCATCACCGGGATCGCCATCGTCGATGTGCTGATGAGCCAGGAGCCCTGGCGGGAAGCTGCCCTGCACGACGCCCTGCGCCATCTAGTACTGCCTTCCCTGGTGCTGGCCGTGGTGCCCACCACCGAGGTGATCCGCCACGTGCGCAGCTCCCTCATCGACGTGATGAAACAGAACTACATCAAGGCCGCCGCCAGCCGCGGACTCTCCCGCCGTCAGATCGTCTGGCGTCACGGGCTCAAAAACGCCCTGCCCCCCGTGTTGCCGCTGCTGGGGCTGCAACTTGGCAGCGTGCTCACCTCCGCCATGATCACCGAGGTGGTGTTCGACTGGCCCGGCATCGGCCGCTGGCTGGTGAGCAGCATCGCGCTGCAGGACTATGCCGCCATCCGCGGCGCCTTCCTGGTGGTGGCGAGCTTCGTCATCTTCATCAGCGTCAGCACCGATCTGCTGACCACCATCATGTATCCGGCACGGCGTAAAGAACTCTATGCAAGACAAGATTGATTGCGGTCTGTGGATGAACCACGGCGGCCCATGGGCCACCGGCGCACAGGCGTGCCCATCCCCTTGCGACCAGCACGGGAGCCTGCATCATGCACGATAAATCGAACATCTATCCGGAGCTCAAGATCCTCTCCCCCCTGGAGCAGACCTGGGCCTCCTACCGGCGCAATCCGCTGGCCATGGCGGGGCTCTGGTGCTTCGGTCTGCTGCTGCTGGTGACCCTCATCGGTCCCCTGGTGATCCCCTACGGCATCGACGATCAGCACAGCAACCACCTGCTGCTCGCCCCCTCCTGGGCCAACAGCGGCAACATCGATTACTTCCTGGGGACCGACGATCTGGGGCGCGACATCCTCTCCCGTCTGGTGGCCGGGGCCAGGCTCACCTTCGGCAACGCCCTGCTGGTGGTGCTCATCGCGCTGGTCATCGGCTCGGCCATCGGCATCCTCGGCGGCATGAGCAAGGGGGTGAAGTCGAGCGTGCTCCATCACCTGCTCGATACGCTGCTCTCCATCCCGTCCCTGCTGCTGGCCATTATCGTCGTGGCCATCCTGGGGCCGGGTCTGTTCAACACCCTGATCGCCATCACGCTCGCGTTGATACCGCCTTTCATCCGGGCCACCTACAACGCGGTCCACGCCGAGATGCAGAAGGAGTACATCATCGCAAGCCGCCTCGACGGCTCTCCGCCCCAGCGGATCATGCGTCTGGCCATCTTGCCGAACATCGTCGAGACCCTGGTGACCCAGACCACCCGCACCCTCTCCGCCGCCATTCTGGACATCTCGGCGGTGGGCTTCCTCGGTCTCGGGGCCCAGTCTCCCCAGCCGGAGTGGGGTGCCATGCTGGCCGATTCGAGCGATCTTATCTATCTGGCCCCCTGGACGGTGACCCTGCCCGGGATGGCCATCCTGTTTAGCGTGCTGGTGACCAACCTGGTGGGCGAAGGAATTCGCGAAGCACTCAAAGAGGGGAACGACTGATGTTGCCAGCCTTGTTATCTATCCCCGCCCCCGGACGCCCTGAGCGACCCGGCTGCGCCCTGAACGGGAGACATTGCTGATGCCCCTGCTCGACATACGCAACCTCACCATCGAAATTGACACCCCCCAGGGCAAGGTCAAGGCGGTGGACAGAGTCAGCCTGACCCTGAACGAGGGGGAGATCCGCGGGCTGGTGGGGGAATCCGGCTCGGGCAAGAGCCTGGTGGCCAAGGTGATCGTTGGCATCCAGAAGGACAACTGGACGGTGCGCGCCGACCGGATGCGCTTCAACGACATGGACCTGCTGACCATGGCGCCCAAGGAACGGCGCCGCATCATGGGGCGGGAGATAGCGATGATCTTCCAGGATCCCATCAGCTGCCTAGACCCCTCGGAGGAGATAGGCACCCAGCTCGAAGAGGCCATCCCCACCAGCGCCTTCACCGGCAAGTTCTGGCAGCGCTTCCAGTGGCGCAAGAAGCGGGCCATCGCCCTGCTGCACCGGGTCGGGGTCAAGGATCACCGCAAGGTGATGCGGGCCTATCCCCACGAGCTGTCGGACGGCATGTGCCAGAAGGTGATGATCGCCATGGCCATCGCCAACCAGCCGCGCCTGCTGGTGGCGGACGAGCCCACCAGCGCCATGGAGTCCACCACCCACTCCCAGATCCTGCGTTTGCTGGACAAGATGAACAAGCTGGGCAATACCACCATCCTCATCATCAGCAACGACATCGCCGCCATCGCGAACCTGACCGACACCCTCAACATCATGTATTGCGGCCAGATGGTGGAAGTGGGGACCCGGGACCAGATCCTGGAATCCCCTCACCACCCCTATACGGATGCCCTGCTCAAGTCCATCCCGGACTTTGACAAGCTGGTGCGCCACAAGTCCCGGCTCGAGACCCTGCCCGGGGTGATACCGCCGCTGCAGCACCTGCCCATCGGCTGCCGCCTCGGCCCACGCTGCCCCTACGCCCAGAAGCAGTGCGTGCAGACGCCGCTGATGAGCAAGGTCAAGGGGCATCAGTTCAGTTGCCACTTCCCCCTCAACATGGAAGAACCGAAGAAATGAACCGGCACCAGACCCTGATCCGGGGCACCTGCCCGCCCCGTCAGCCCCTCTATCCGGCGAGCACACCCAAGGAGACCACGTCGTGACCGAACCTTCCCTGTTGCAGGTCAGGGGCCTGTGCAAGACCTACCAGAACCGCACCGGCCTGTTCAGGCGCCGCGCGGTGGAGGCGATAAAGCCCCTCTCGTTCGATCTCGAAGTGGGCCAGACCCTGGCCATCGTCGGGGAGGCGGGCTCGGGCAAGAGCACCCTGGCCCGCATTCTGGCGGGCATGATTGAACCGAGTGGCGGGGAGATCGCCATTGAGGGGCAACCCATGGTCCACGGCGATTACCAGACCCGCTGCAAGCTGCTGCGGATGATCTTCCAGGACCCCAACACCTCCCTTAACCGGAAAATCCGGGTCGGCCAGATCCTGGAGACCCCCCTTCGCCTCAACACGGCCCTGAGCGAGGAGGAGCGCCGGGAGAAGGTGATCCAGACCCTGCGCATGGTGGGCATGCTCCCCGACCACGCCCTCTTCTATCCCCAGATGCTCTCCGCCGGCCAGCAGCAGCGGGTGGGGCTGGCACGGGCGCTCATCCTCAATCCCAAGATAGTGGTGGCGGACGAGGCGCTCTCGACCCTGGATATTTCGGTACGCTCCCAGATCATCAACCTGCTGCTGGAGATGCAGGAGACCATGGGGCTGAGCTATGTGCTGGTGGCCAACGATCTGGGGATCGTCAGCCACATCAGCGACGAGGTGCTGGTGATGCACGAAGGGCGTGTGGTGGAGCGCGGCAAGACCTTGCGGGTCTTCGCCGATCCCCAGCACGACGTCACCCGCCGCCTCATTCAGAACTACAACAACGAATACCGCCGCTGATCCCGCGGCGCGTTTCCCCTTGCGCAGACATAAAAAAACCCGGCCTGATGTCTCATCAGTCGCCGGGGGATTGCGCTCAAAAAGTGATTGCGTCGCTCGTAGTAGGAACAGGGGAATGGTAGGCAGCCCCCGTCACCTCAACAACTGTCAGATCTGACAGGCAGTCCGCTATGGAACCGGAATTGCGGATCCGGCGAACAGATGAGCTCGGCCTCCAGGCGACCGAAGAAGGCCACCCGCTCGCTGATGTCTTCGTCTGCGAACGTCTGTGCCAGGGCCAGGTAGTCCTGATAGTGACGCGCCTCCGAGCGCAGCAGGGAGACATAGAAGCGGCCAAGCTCCTCGTCCAGATGAGGGGCCAGCCTGGCAAAACGCTCGCAGGATCGCGCTTCGATATAGGCACCGATGATCATCTTGTCCACCACGGCGGCCGGCTCGTAGGTACGCACATGGGTCAGCAGGCTGCGGGCATAGCGGGAGGCGGTGACGGGACCATAGGGGATGCCCCGTGCGGCCATGATCTCCAGCACCTGCTCGAAGTGGTGCAGCTCCTCCTGGATGAGGCGCACCATGGGGAACAGCAGGGGATTGCGCTCCAGCTCGGCAAACACGCTCTTGTCTGATTCGCCCATGGTGCGCTTGCCGAGGATCTCCGCCTTCTCCGGCAAGGCATCGAGCTCCCGGTAGAAGGTCAGCTTGGGCAGCAGGTGACGCTTCTCCTTGGGCAGGCAGTAGCGGCGCACCAAGCTGTGGGCGGTGAGTGCCGCCTTGTTCTCGCAGTTGGCGTGATCGATAAGCAGGGTCGGCAACTGGGTGGGATCCCGCGCCATTTCCACCCACTCATCCGGGGTCTCGCAATGCAGGAACTGGCGAACGGGGGCTAACAGGTCATCCATCTGAACTCTCATCTGTTGATACGACACGCGGCGCCTGGCGCCGGGGGGCCTATGCTAACGGATCCCGCCCGGCCTGCCCACCGCCATCATGGCTCAGCCCGTCAGACGCCTGAGGGAGTCGCGGCGGATCAGGGTGCCGCTGAAGGCGGGCAGTGCGTCCCGGCTCCCCTCCTCCACCATGGTGATCAGGCGGTTGATGGTCTCCTGGATCATCCCGTTCACCGGCATCTTGACGCTCGACAGCGCGGGAATGACGTAAGGGGCCAGGGGGATGTCGTCAAACCCCACCACCGAGACCTCGTCAGGCACCATCACACCGGCTTCGTGCAGCCGTTTGATGGCCCCGATCGCCATGTCATCGTTGCTGGCCACCAGGGCGCTGAAGCGAGCGCCTCGCGCCAGCAGGGCCGAGACGGCGGCCGCGCCACAGGCGGGGGTCCATTTGCCGGGGGCGATCAAGGTCTCCTGCACCGGGATGCCGTGCCGGATCAGCGCCTGCCGGTAACCGGCCAGGCGCTCGGCGCCGGTGGGGGAATCCGCAGAGCCTGCGATGAAGGCGATCTCCCTGTGCCCCATGGCCACCAGCTTGTCCACCACCGCCTCCGCCGCCGCCTGCTGATCCGCATAGACGCAGTGGGCCGGATGGCGGCTCAGACGCCGGTTGAGCACCATGATGGGCTGCTCATGCTGCTCGATGATCTCGTCCATCTCCTCCACCCCAAGAAAGCGCGGATAGATGATGACGCCATCGCAACGGGAATCGAGCAGATACTGGATGGCCTGGCGCTCCTCGTCGGCGCTGTGCTTGCCGTCCGCCAGTATGAGCTGGCGCCCGCGATCCTCGGTCATCCGCGCCACCTGGGAGAGCAGCTCGCCGAAGTAGACGCCGTGGTAGAGGGTGTTGGTGACCACCAGTCCCAGGGTCCGGGTGTGCCTGGTCGCCAGCTGCCTCGCCACCAGGTTGGGGCGATAGCCGCACTCCTCGATGGCCTGCTGCACCCGGTCCCGGGTCTCCTGGCTGGTGTAACCGTTGCCCGACAACACCCGGGAGACCGTCGCCTTCGACACCCCTGCCCGCCTTGCCACCTCCAGCATCGTCGTCATTGTGTTCTCCCTTGCTCGTAACGGGGCGCAGTGTACTGCACCGCCCCCGGCTTGTCGTCGCACGAATGGTGTGCTGGCCCGGGTTCAGTGATCCCATTCACGGATCCGGACGCTCGCTGCACAAGGTGCTTGTCTCCCGCGCTCAGGCCGCGCACTCTATGTGGAACCGGTTCCACATTCAGTTTCATGCGCGTTCCCGCCCTTCGCGGCGGCGGGGCGAGCAGGCCCACTTGGTGAAAAGGATCTACCTCGATGTCAAAAAACTATGCGGCTCTGGCCGGTACCGTCATCACCGCACTCGGCGGCGCCGACAACGTCGTCGCCGTGACCCACTGCATGACGCGGCTGCGCTTTGTGCTCGGCGATCCCGCCCGGGTCAATGGCCCTGCCCTCAAGGCCATCACGGGCGTGCTCGGGGTGGTGCAGGCGGACAACCAGTGTCAGGTGATCATCGGCAACACCGTCTCCCACGCCTATCGCGAGGTGCTGGCCCTGCTGCCCCAGGGCGGCGGGCAGACTCCGCTTCCGGAGGCTTCCGCTGGCTGGAGCCTGCGCCGCATGGGCGCTGCCATCCTCGACGCCCTGATTGGCACCATGTCCCCCCTCATCCCGGCCATCATCGGCGGCTCCATGCTCAAGCTGCTGGCCATGGTGCTGGAGATGACCGGCGTGCTGGAGAAAGGCTCCTCGACCCTCACCATCCTCACGGTAGCCGGGGATGGGGCCTTCTTCTTCCTGCCCCTGATGGTGGCCGCCTCCGCCGCCGTCAAGTTCAAGACCAACATGTCCCTGGCCATCGCCATCGCAGGCGTGCTGGTACACCCCAGCTTCATCGAGCTGATGGCCAGAGCCGCCGAAGGGGAGCAGGTGACCTTCGCCCTGGTCCCGGTGACCGCGGTCAAATACACCTACACCGTCATTCCGGCCCTGGTGATGACCTGGTGCCTCTCCTACATCGAGGGCTGGGTCGACCGCATCACTCCGGCGGTCACCAAGAACTTCCTCAAACCCATGCTGATCGTGCTGATCGCGGCGCCGCTGGCCATCCTCTTCATCGGCCCCGTCGGCATCTGGATTGGCACCGCCATCTCCGGCCTGGTCTACACGGTCCACGACTACCTGGGCTGGCTGTCGGTGGCCATCATGGGGGCGCTCTGGCCCCTGCTGGTGATGACCGGCATGCACCGCGTCTTCACCCCGACCATCATCCAGACCATCGCCGAGACCGGCAAGGAAGGCATGGTGATGCCCTCCGAAATCGGCGCCAATCTCTCTCTTGGCGGCTCGTCCCTGGCGGTGGCCTGGCGCACCCGTAACCCGGAACTGCGCCAGACGGCGCTCGCGGCGGCCGCCTCCGCCATCATGGCGGGGATCTCCGAACCCGCGCTCTACGGTGTGGCCCTGCGCCTCAAGCGTCCGCTCATCGCGAGCCTCATCAGCGGCTTTGTCTGCGGTGCCGTCGCCGGCATGGCGGGGCTCGCCAGCCACTCCATGGCCGCCCCCGGGCTCTTTACCAGCGTGCAGTTCTTCGATCCGGCCAACCCCATGACCATCGCCTGGGTGTTCGGCGTGATGGCCCTCTCGGTGGTGCTCTCCTTCGTGCTGACCCTGGTGATGGGGTTCGAGGACATCCCGGTCGAGAGCCCGGCCCTCCGCGCCGAGCCCGTGCAACCCGTCGCCACCAGCCAGGCGCAGGCCGGACTGTGACACCCCATTCAGACATGACAAGAGGTAACCAATGTCGTTAACAAGATTTCCCGAGGGCTTTCTCTGGGGCGGTGCCCTGGCCGCCAATCAGGCGGAGGGCGGCTATCTCGAGGGGGGCAAGGGGCTGACCACGGTAGACATGATCCCCCATGGCCCGCGCCGCATGGCGGTCAAACTCGGCCAGGAGAAGCGCATCACCCTGCAAGATGACGAGTTCTACCCAAGCCACGGGGCCATCGACTTCTATCACCGCTATCGGGAGGACATCGCCCTGATGGCCGAGATGGGCTTCACCGTGTTTCGCACCTCCATCGCCTGGGCCCGTCTCTACCCCAGGGGGGACGAGCGCGAGCCCAATGCCGAGGGCATCGCCTTCTACCGCGCGGTGTTCGAGGAGTGCAGAAAGTACAACATCGAGCCCCTGGTGACCCTGTGCCACTTCGATGTGCCCATGCACCTGGTGACCGAGTACGGCTCCTGGCGCAACCGCCAGATGGTGGAGTTTTTCACCCGCTACGCCCGCACCTGCTTCGAGCAGTTCGACGGCCTGGTGAAGTACTGGCTCACCTTCAACGAGATCAACATCCTGCTGCACAGCCCCTTCTCCGGGGCGGGGCTGGTGTTCGAGCAAGGGGAGCACCAGGATCAGGTGAAGTATCAGGCTGCCCACCACGAGCTGGTGGCCAGCGCCCTGGCGACCCGGATCGCCCACGAGGTGAACCCGGCCAACCAGGTGGGCTGCATGCTGGCGGGGGGCAACTTCTACCCCTACTCCTGCAAGCCCGCCGACGTCTGGACCGCCCTCCAGAAAGATCGGGAGAACCTCCTCTTCATCGACGTGCAGGCCAGGGGCGCCTATCCGGCCTATGCGCAGAGGGTGTTTCGTGACAAGGGGATCACCCTGGTGAAGGGGCCGGAAGATGACGAGATCCTCAGGCACACCGTGGATTTCGTCTCCTTCAGCTACTACGCCTCCCGCTGCGCCGCCGCCGACATGAATGCGGGCAACACCAGCGAGGCCAACGTGGTCAAGTCCCTGCGCAATCCCCACATCGAGGTGAGCGAGTGGGGCTGGGGTATCGATCCCCTGGGCCTTCGCATCACCCTCAACACCTTGCACGATCGCTACCAGAAGCCGCTCTTCCTGGTGGAAAACGGCCTGGGGGCGGTGGACGAAATGAACGAGCAAGGGGAGATAGAGGACGACTACCGCATCGCCTACCTGCACGCCCACATCGAGGCCATGGGGGACGCCATCGAGGACGGCGTGCCCCTGATGGGATACACCAGCTGGGGCTGCATCGATCTCGTCTCCGCCTCCACCGGGGAGATGAGCAAGCGCTATGGCTTCGTCCACGTGGACCGGGACGACGCCGGCCATGGCACCCTGGCCCGCCGGCGCAAGAAGTCGTTCTGGTGGTACCAAAAGGTGATAGCGAGCAACGGGGAGGATCTGGCCTGAGGCCCCCCTCAGTTTCGCCGCAAGGCGCATCCATGCAGCAGGGGGGCCGAGGCCCCCCTGTTGTTCATCACGCTGGCAATCTGAAAACGTTTAACTGCCTTCGTTGAAGATCTCGAGGTTGCTGGTCCCTTCCTGCCACTCGCGCACGGCCTTGTTGTCGTCGCTGCGCAGGGCATTGAGGTGGTCCAGATAACCCTGATCCACGTCGGAGGTCACATAGTGACCGTTGAAGACCGAGGTCTCGAAGTGGCGCAGCTCGGGGTTGATCTCCCGCACCGCCTCTTCCAGATCTTCCAGATCCTGGAAGATGAGGCCGTCAGCACCGATAAGCTTGCACACCTCTTCCACTTCACGGCCATGGGCAATGAGCTCGTTGGCGGTGGGCATGTCGATGCCGTAGACGTTGGGGAAGCGAATTTCCGGTGCGGCCGAGGCGAAGTAGACCTTGGCGGCCCCCGCTTCACGGGCCATCTGGATGATCTGCTCGGAGGTGGTGCCCCGCACGATGGAGTCGTCCACCAGCAACACCTTCTTGCCCTTGAATTCGGAGCTGATGGCGTTGAGCTTGCGGCGCACCGACTTCTTGCGCTGGGTCTGGCCCGGCATGATGAAGGTACGGCCGATGTAGCGGTTCTTCACGAAGCCCTGACGGTACGGAAGGCCCAGGGTGTGGGCGATTTCCAGCGCCACGTCGCAGGAGGTCTCGGGGATGGGGATGACCACGTCCACGTCGAGATCGTCCCACTCCCGTGCGATCTTCTGGCCCAGCTTGCGACCCATGTTGAGGCGGGCGGCATAGACGGAGACCTTGTCGATGAAGGAGTCGGGGCGGGCGAAGTAGACGTATTCGAAGATGCAGGGGTTCATCTGCGGGCTTTCCGCACACTGCTCGGAGAAGAGCTGGCCCTGCTCGGTGATGTAGATGGCCTCGCCCGGGGCGACGTCACGCACCGTCTCGAAGCCGATGGCGTCGAGGGCCACGCTCTCGGAGGCGAGCATGTACTCCACCTGCCCCTGCTCGTCGACCCGGCGACCCAGGATCAGCGGGCGAATGCCGTTGGGGTCGCGAAAGCCGATGAGGCCGTGGCCGATCACCAGAGAAACCACGGCATAGGCGCCGCGGATCTGCTGGTGCACCTTGCGCACCGCCGAGAAGATATCTTCCGGGCGCAGCGCCATCTTGTCGCACAAGTCCAGCTCGTGGGCCAGCACGTTCAACAGCACTTCGGAGTCCGAGGTGGTGTTGATGTGGCGGCGGGCCACCTTGAACTGCTGCTCCTTGAGCTCCTTGGCGTTGGTGAGGTTGCCGTTGTGTGCCAGCACCATGCCGTAGGGGGAGTTCACGTAAAACGGCTGCGCCTCTGCCGCACTGGAGCTGCCTGCGGTGGGATAACGGACGTGTCCGATGCCGATATTCCCTTTCAGGCGCTGCATGTGGCGCACTTCAAACACATCCTTCACCAGACCGTTGGCCTTGCGTTGCCGGAAGTTTCCACTGTCAATGGTCACGATCCCGGCGGCATCCTGTCCCCTGTGCTGCAACACCGTCAAGGCGTCGTAGAGGGCCTGATTGACGGGGGTGGTGCCAACTATACCGACAATACCGCACATGTCTTTGCTACCTCGAAGTCACTGTACCTGTTGAAGAAAACTGGACGAGTTCATCATGAACCCGAAAAACCACTGGATCACCGGCTTGAACTCCGGCACCAGCCTGGACGCCACCCACCAGTCGCTCTGGGAGAGGCTGGTGAAGGTATCCATGAAAAACAGCAGGGCGCTGACGATCAGCACCCCGCGAATGGCGCCAAAACAGACCCCGAGCACCCTGTCGGTGCCGGAAAGCCCGGTCTTTTCCACCAGCAGGCCCACCACGTAGTTCACCACGCTCCCCAGGATCAGGGTCGCCACGAACAGGGCGGCGATGGCCAGACCGTTGCGAACCATGGCATCGGAGAAAGAGGTGAAATAGACGGCGAGATCGGGATAGAAATGGCTGGCAATGAAAAAGGCGACGAACCAGGTGACCAGAGACATGGCCTCCTTGAGAAAGCCGCGCACCAGGCTGATGAGGGCGGAGAAACCGACGATGCCGATGATGGCGTAATCAATCCAGACCATAGAAAAAGATGTCCTGCGAAATTGCGGCGCAGTCTAACAAAAACGATTGCGCAATGCTTGATAAAATTGTGTTACAGGCCCGAAGGGAGCTATCCCTTCCCCTTGCGGCGGGTTTCCCGGGCCCAGAATGCACAACGCCATGGCATGCCATGGCGTTGTCGTCTGCAACGAGCGCTTACCCGATGTGGGTCAGGCCGCCCATGTAGGATTGCAGCGCAGCCGGGATGGCGATGCGGCCATCTGCCTGCTGGTAGTTCTCGAGCACGGCCACCAGGGTACGACCCACCGCCAGACCGGAACCATTCAGGGTGTGAATGAGCTGCGGCTTGCCGTCGATGCGCACGCGAGCCTGCATGCGGCGCGCCTGGAAGTCGGTGCAGTTGGAGACGGAGGAGATCTCGCGATAGGTGTTCTGGGCCGGCAGCCACACTTCCAGATCGTAGGTCTTGGCGGCGCAGAAGCCCATGTCACCGGTGGAAAGCGCCATCACGCGATACGGCAGCTCCAGCAGTTGCAGCACCTTCTCGGCGTGACCCACCATCTCTTCCAGGGCATCCCAGGATTTTTCCGGGTGCACCAGTTGCACCATCTCGACCTTGTCGAACTGGTGCATACGGATGAGGCCACGGGTATCACGACCGTAGGAGCCCGCTTCGGAGCGGAAGCAGGGGCTGTGGGCGGTCATCTTGATGGGCAGCTCCTGCTCGTCGAAGATCTCGTCACGGGCCATGTTGGTGAGCGGCACTTCGGAGGTCGGGATGAGGGAGAACTTGCGCACCTTGCCTTCGTCTTCCCCTTCCCCTTCGATGCCGGTATTGAAGAGATCCTGGGAGAACTTGGGCAGCTGGCCGGTGCCGTACAGGCTGTCCGGGTTGACCAGATAGGGCACGTAGCACTCGGTGTAGCCGTGCTGCAGGGTGTGCAGGTCCAGCATGAACTGGGCCAGGGCGCGGTGCAGACGGGCAATCTGGCCCTTCATCACCACGAAACGGGCTCCGGAGAGCTTGACGCCGTTCTTGAAGTCGACCCCCTTGGCCGCCTCACCCAGATCGATGTGATCGCGTACCGGGAAATCGAACTCACGCGGGGTACCCCAGCGGCGGACCTCCACGTTGTCGTTCTCGTCACGGCCCACCGGGGTGGTCTCGCTCGGCAGGTTGGGGATGGCGTCGGCAATCCCCTTGAGCTGGGCCAGCAGGGCCTCCAGCTCGACCTTGCTGGTCTCGAGCTCGTCGTTGATCTTGGTCACCTCGGCCTTGAGGGGGGCAACATCTTCACCACGACGGGCAGCCTCACCGATGGACTTGGAGCGGGCGTTGCGCTCGGCCTGCAGCTCCTGGGTGCGGGACTGCAGATCCTTGCGTTTCTCTTCCAGAACATTGACCGCCGCTACGTCCAGAACGTAGCCACGTGTCGCCAGACGAGCGGCAGCTTCGGTGATGTCGCTGCGCAGATATTTGGGATCCAGCATGGTTTACCTACTTTTTTTAATGGGATCTGGGCCCGGGTCATCGTGACCGGGTTGGGAAACAGATCCGGAAGTTAACATCGGTTGGCGCACCCCTTTGCCTTCGGAATCGGGCCTTCGAAATCAAGAAGATGGTGCAAGGCCAAGACAACCGGGGTCAGACGGGCAGTGTAGCAGACCGCCCCCCCGCCCGAACAGGGACTATTGCGCCCGTTTTTGCCAGGCCCCCCTCCCCTGATGCCTTTGCCGTGCTCTTTCCCGGCAAGGGGCTTGAAGGTCTTTCCTATCGCTTGCGCGGGCTCTGCTTGTCCAGCTCGTGCAGATAGTCGAGCTTCTGGGCTATCTGCTTCTCAAGCCCCCGCTCGGTGGGCTGATAGTACTGCTTGCCGGCAAGCTCCGGGGGGAAGTACTGCTCGCCGGCGGCATAGGCCCCCGGCTCGTCGTGGGCGTAGCGATACTCGGCGCCGTAGCCCAGCTCGCTCATGAGCTTGGTCGGGGCATTGCGAAGGTGCGGTGGCACCTCGAAGTCCGGCAGGTTCTTGGCGTCGTGAAGCGCCGCCTTCCAGGCGGTGTAGACCGCATTGCTCTTGGGGGCGCAGGCGAGGTAGACGATGGCCTGGGCGATGGCCCGCTCCCCTTCCGCCGGACCGATGCGATGGAAGCAGTCCCAGGCAGAGAGCGCCACCTGCATGGCACGGGGATCGGCGTTGCCCACGTCTTCCGAGGCAATGGCCAGCAAGCGGCGGGCGATGTAGAGGGGATCGCAGCCGGCGCTCACCATGCGGGCATACCAGTAGAGGGCCGCATCCGGCGCCGAGCCGCGAATGGACTTGTGCACCGCCGAGATGAGGTCGTAGAAGTGATCGCCGCCCTTGTCGAAACGGGCCACGTGCTCCCCCACCACGGCGGCGAGCAGGGTACTGTCGATCACTCGCGCCCCTGAGCTGTCGGCCTCGGCCATGTCGGCCAGGAGCTCCAGATAGTTCAGAGACTTGCGCCCGTCCCCGTCCACCGCTTTCGCCAGCGCCTCCTTGGCCCCGGGGGCAAAGCGCAGGCTAGGGTCATTGAGGCCGCGCGGGTCCTGCATCGCCTGATCGATCATGGCGAGGATGTCCTGCTCCTCCAGCCTCTTGAGCAGATAGACCCGGGCCCGGGAGAGCAGCGCGTTGTTGAGCTCGAACGAGGGGTTCTCGGTGGTGGCGCCGATGAAGGTGATGGTGCCGTCTTCGATGTGGGGCAGGAAGACATCCTGCTGGCTCTTGTTGAAGCGGTGGACTTCATCCACGAACAGGATGGTGCGCACCCCGCGCCAGCCGTTCTCCTTCGCCTTGTCGAGGGCCGCGCGGATCTCCTTGATGCCGGAGGTGACCGCCGAGAGCCGCTCCACCTCCGCCTGGCAGTAGTGGGCAACCAGTTCTGCCAGCGTGGTCTTGCCGGTGCCGGGGGGGCCCCAGAGGATCATGGAGTGGCAGTGCCCCGCCAGGATCGCTTTTCGCAGGGGCTTGTCCGGCCCCAGGATATGCTGCTGGCCGATGTACTGCTCGAGGGTTTGCGGCCGCATCCGGGCCGCAAGCGGACGAAAGTCCGAGGAGAAATCCAGGGATAAATTGCTCATCTGCATTGACCTTGCATCTGATCGGTCATAAACAACACCCGGTCAGACGATAACGCCGGTAACGGCTGGCTCATCAGCGCTGGTCGTCCAGCTCGATCCCCTTCGGGATCTTGAAGACAAATTCGTTGCCCTTGAGCACCGGCTTGCGGTTGAAGCTGCTCAGGGTGAACTCGCTCCACTGGCCCTGGGCCTCTTTCACGTCGAAGCGACTGATGTTGTTCTGACGGTCGAAGGTGATGCGAAAGGAGGCGATCAGCTCGTCCTTGTTGCGGCTGGTGACGGTATAGACATCCCCTTCCTGGGTCACGTCATAGTTCTTCCAGAGGCTGTTGTCGTTGCCCGCGATGAGCACGAAGGGGGTGTTGAGCACCGCATCCTTCATCTTGAGGGCGGTGACCTGCTCGACGAAGGGGTCGTACACCCACACATCCTTGCCATCGGCCACGATCAGACTCTCGTCCGGGGAGGTAGTGTGCCAGTTGAAGCGGTTGGGTCGCTGCACCAGCAGGGAGCCGCTCGCCTTTTGCAGCTCCTTGCCCTTGCTGTCATAGACAGTCTGGGCAAACGTCGCGGAGAAGACATTGACGGAGGAGAGCTTCTCCTTGAGATCGCTGGCCGCATCGGCCCATACCTGGCTGCTGGCGACCAGCAGAATGGAACCCATCAACAGTTGTTTTTTCATCAGGCTCTTCATAGGGAGGTTCTCGATAAAAGGCCACGCCCGCAGAGGGCATGGCCAGAATGATACAGGGGTTAGGCTTAGTCACGAACCGGCGGCGGTGCCAGCACGTCGCGCTGGCCGTTGCCACCCGGGGCGCTGACGATGCCCTGGTTTTCCATCTGCTCGATGAGACGGGCCGCCCGGTTGTAACCGATCTTGAACTTGCGCTGGACGCTGGAGGTGGAGCCACGGCGGGATTCCACCACGAAGGCCACCGCCTCGTCGAACAGGGGATCGAGCTCTTCATCGCCGCCCCCGCCGAAGTCGCCACCGCCGCCCTCGCCGTCCGACTCGCCGGAGAGGATCTCGTCGATGTAATCCGGCTCGCCACGCAGTTTCCAGTCCGCCACCACCTTGTGTACCTCGTGGTCATCGACGAAGGCACCGTGGACACGGGTGGGGTTGGAGGTGCCGGCAGGCATGTAGAGCATGTCACCCATGCCGAGCAGGGATTCGGCGCCCCCCTGGTCCAGGATGGTGCGCGAATCGATCTTGCTCGACACCTGGAAGGAGATACGGGTCGGGATGTTGGCCTTGATGAGGCCGGTAATGACATCCACCGACGGACGCTGGGTCGCGAGGATAAGGTGAATACCGGCCGCCCGCGCCTTCTGGGCGATACGGGCGATCAGCTCCTCCACCTTCTTGCCGACGATCATCATCATGTCGGCGAACTCGTCCACCACCACCACGATGTGGGGCAGTTTTTCCAGCTCCGGCGGCATCTGATCCATGGAGTCGCCCGGACGCCACAGGGGGTCGACCAGGGGATCCCCCGCCTCGATGGCGGCCAGCACCTTGTCGTTGTACCCCTTGAGGTTGCGCACCCCGACCGCGGACATCAGCTTGTAACGACGCTCCATCTCGCCTACGCACCAGCGCAGGGCGTTGGCGGCATCCTTCATGTCGGTGACCACCTCGGTCAGCAGATGCGGAATGCCTTCGTAGACCGAGAGCTCCAGCATCTTGGGGTCGATCATGATGAAGCGCAGATCCTCGGGGGAGGATTTGTAGAGCATGGAGATGATCATGGTGTTCACCCCCACCGACTTGCCCGAGCCCGTGGTACCGGCCACCAGCAGGTGAGGCATCTTGGCGAGGTTCACTACCACGGGTTCCCCCGCGATGTCCTGACCCAGCCCCATGGTGAGCGGATTGCGGCTGGCCGCGAACGCCTCGCAGTCGAGGGTTTCCCGCAGGTAGACGGTCTGGCGTACCCGGTTGGGCAGCTCGATCCCGACGAACGTCTTGCCCGGGATCACTTCCACCACCCGCACGCTGCTGGCAGAGAGAGAACGGGCGAGATCCCGGGAAAGATTGGTGATCTTGCTCGCCTTCATGCCCGGCGCCAGGTCCAGTTCGAAGCGGGTAATGACGGGACCGGGATAGACGCCCACCACCTTGGCCTGCACGTTGTAATCGGCGAGCTTCGCCTCCACCAGCCGGCCCATGCGCTCCAGCTCGTCCTTGCTCATCATCTGGGTCTTGGCGGGCGGTCTGTCCAGCAGATCGATACTCGGCAAAGGGGCCAGACCGGGCTGGGGACGGCGCTTGGCTTTCACCGGCGCAGCGGCAACGGGAGCATCGGTTTCGTCATCCCCCTCCGCCCAGGGCAAGTCGAGGTCATCTTCTTCCTGGCGCACGGCGGGACGCGGACGGCCATTGGCCACACGCTTGCCCTTGGCGGCAGGCGCCGGAGCCTCGTCCTCTTCGTCGTCAAACTGCGGATCAAACTGGAAGGTGTCTTCGTCAAGCTCCGGCAGCCATTCGTCAGCTTTTGTCTTTTGAGCGCGATTCTTCGCCTTGGGGTTGCGTGTCCAGCTGCCGTGGGGGTCTTCGTCATCCTCTTCCTGATCGAAGCTGCCTACGCCCCCTTCCAGCAGGGGATCCGGCCCCTCATAGCGGGGCTGGCGCCAGCCACCGGTGAGCCAGCGGCCCAGGGTGGTGGGGAAATGGTAGATGGCGCTGACAGAGCCGGTGCAGGCGGCACCGATGCGCTCGACAATGGTGAGCCAGGACCAGCCGGTAAAGAGGGTGATGCCGGTCGCCACGAAGCAGAGCAGCATCAGGTTGGCCCCCACGCCGCCAAAGAGCGGCACCACGGCGGAGGCGATCACATCCCCCACCAGGCCGCCGGCGGAAAAGTTCTGCAAGTCGTTGAAGTTCATGCTGGCGATGGCGGACATGCCAAGCACCGTCAGCACGAAGCCGATGATCCGTACCGACAGGGTGAGGTAATCCACTTCCAGCAGCTTGCTCGGGCGCCAGAACAGGCTCCAGCCAAGCAGCACCACCAGGGGGGGCACCAGATAGGAGAAGGCCCCGAAGGTAAACATGGTGATGTCGGCGAGCCAAGCACCGGCGCTGCCCGCGAGGTTTTTCACCTCCCCTTGCCAGGAGGTTTGCGACCAGCCGGGATCGGCGGGATGGTAGGTCAGCAGGGCAAGCAAAAGATAGGCAGCCATCAGGGTGATGGCGATCAAGACGGCCTCGAAGATCCGTTGTGTACCTGATAAAGGAGTAAACAGCTTTTTATCGGCCAAACTCCGGCTCCTTTGTGAAAACATGAATGCGGGGATAGGGGGCCTAGTATCCCTGAAAAGCCCACCGATTGTCAGCCAGTGCCTGAGGGCGGGCCTGAAACTCTCTATAAGAAGAAACGAGCGGACCGGCCGCTCGTTTCTGACTATCGTGACTCGTCATGGAACTTGCAAGTCACAGCACAACCCCGCTTATCGGGTGCTGATCACCAGACGACTGCTCTGTTTGACCTCTTCCATCACCACGTAGGTGCGGGTGTCGTTGACGCCCGGCAGACGCAGCAGGGTTTCACCCAGCAGGCGGCGGTAAGCGGACATGTCGCTGACGCGGGTCTTGAGCAGATAGTCGAAATCACCGGACACCAGATGACATTCCTGGATCTCTTCGAGCACCTGAACAGCCTTGTTGAACTGCTCGAACACATCGGGGGCGCCACGATTGAGGGTAATTTCCACGAACACCAGCAGAGACGCGTCCAGATAATGAGGGTTCAGAATGGCGGCATATCCTTCGATATACCCTTGTCGCTCCAGGCGACGAACCCGTTCCAGACACGGTGTGGGACTCAGGCCAACTCGTTTGGACAACTCAACGTTCGAAATCCTGCCATCCTTTTGCAGTTCATTCAGAATGTTGCGGTCAATCCTGTCCAAATCCTTTAGCCGACTCTTAGCTTCCATCATTTAATTCCATCCTTTGGCTATTTTTTGGTAAGAATCACCAGTCATTTTATAATAATGGTCACAAATCCTGTCAATACCTGAATATACTAGGCGCAAATGTCGCTTAACATCTAGGCAACATAAACCACCAATCGATAGACGAGGGATAGCATGATTATCGGTGTACCTAAGGAAATAAAAAACCATGAATATCGCGTAGGCATGGTTCCGGCCAGTGTACGTGAACTGACAGCACGAAACCATACTGTTTTCGTCCAAAGCGGCGCAGGAAATGGCATTGGGTTCAGTGACGCAGATTATCTGGCTGCCGGAGCCGAGATCCTGGCCTCCGCTGCCGAAGTTTTCACCAAGGCGGAGATGATCGTCAAGGTCAAGGAACCCCAGGCAGTGGAACGGGCCATGCTGCGTCCCGGCCAGACCCTCTTTACCTATCTGCATCTGGCGCCGGACCTGGCCCAGACCCAGGATCTCATCGACAGTGGTGCCGTCTGCATCGCCTATGAAACCGTCACGGACGGTCGTGGCGGTCTGCCCCTGCTGGCCCCCATGTCGGAAGTGGCCGGACGCATGTCTATTCAGGCCGGTGCCCAGGCACTGGAGAAATCCCGTGGCGGCAGCGGCGTGCTGCTCGGCGGTGTGCCCGGTGTGGAACCGGCCAAGGTGGTGATCATCGGTGGTGGTGTGGTGGGCTCCAACGCAGCCCGCATGGCCGTCGGCCTGCGTGCCGACGTCACCATCCTCGACAACAACGTCGATACCCTGCGCCGTCTCGACAGCGAGTTCCAAGGGGCTGCCAAGGTGGTCTACTCCAACCGCGAGACCCTGGAGCGCCATCTGCTGGCGGCGGACCTGGTCATCGGCGGCGTGCTGGTGCCTGGCGCCACTGCGCCAAAACTTGTCAGCCGTGACCACATTGCTCGCATGAAACCCGGTGCGGCCATCGTGGACGTGGCCATCGACCAGGGCGGCTGTGTCGAGACCTCCCATGCCACCACCCATGAAGATCCCACCTTCATCGTCGACGAGGTGGTGCACTACTGCGTGGCCAACATGCCGGGTGCCGTGGCGCGGACCTCCACCGTGGCCCTGAACAACGCCACCCTCCCCTTCATCATCAAGCTGGCCGAACAGGGCTATCGCAACGCACTGCTCGCTGATCCCCACCTGTTGCACGGCCTGAACGTGATGGCGGGCAAAATCACCTGCAAGGAGGTTGCCGTGGCCCACAACCTGGCTTACACGGATCCCCTGACCCTGCTGAACTGATCGCGTCCCTGCAAAGGGAGGTAGATGAGTGAAAATCCGCCCGCGATGGGCGGTTTTTTTATGCCTGCCATCCCCGGCTCACCCCTCTTGTTGGCGATTGCCCCAATCGATGCGCTGGCCTTTGACCACGGATCACGAATTACCTACAATCGCGCAAACTCATCACGTCTCGGAAATCACATCATGAGCCAAGTCACTCACAGCAAACTGCTGATCCTGGGATCCGGTCCGGCAGGTTACACTGCGGCCGTCTATGCCGCTCGCGCCAACCTCAATCCCCTGCTCATCACCGGCATGCAGCAAGGTGGTCAGCTGACCACCACCACCGAAGTGGAAAACTGGCCAGGGGACGCGGAAGGGCTGACCGGCCCGGCCCTGATGGAGCGCATGAAAGAGCATGCAGAGAAGTTCGATACCCGCATCCTCTTTGATCACATCAATGAAGTGACGCTGACCGAGCGTCCCTTCCGCCTCAAGGGCGACAACGGTGAATACACCTGCGATGCGCTGATCCTCGCCACCGGCGCCTCCGCCAAATATCTGGGTCTGCCCTCCGAAGAGGCCTTCAAGGGCCGCGGCGTCTCCGCCTGCGCCACCTGTGACGGCTTCTTCTACCGCAACCAGGAAGTGGCCGTGGTCGGTGGCGGCAACACCGCCGTGGAAGAGGCACTCTATCTGGCCAACATCGCCAAGAAGGTGCACCTCATCCATCGCCGCGACGAGTTCCGCGCCGAGAAGATCCTGATCAAGCGCCTCAACGACAAGGTCGAGAGCGGCAATATCGTCCTGCACACCCATCAGACCCTGGACGAAGTACTGGGTGATGACATGGGCGTCACCGGTGTGCGCCTGCGCAGCACCCGGGATGACACCACCACCGACCTGCCGCTGATGGGGGTCTTCATCGCCATCGGTCACCAGCCCAACACCCAGATCTTCGAAGGGCAGCTGGCGATGGAAAACGGCTATCTGAAAGTGCGTGGCGGACTGGAAGGGTTCGCCACCCAGACCAGCATCCCGGGCGTGTTCGCCGCCGGCGACGTGGCCGACCACGTCTACCGCCAGGCGATCACCTCCGCAGGAACCGGCTGCATGGCCGCCCTCGATGCAGAGCGATATCTGGACGCACAATAATCGGAAGGATATAAAGGGCATGCCAGTTGGCATGCCCTTTTTTATTGCAAGGAGCAGGATGAAACGAAAAATAATGATAGTGGAAGACAGCCTGACGGTACGCCGTATGCTGACCCAGGCCATTGCGCAGCAGACCGGGCTGGAAATCGACGCGTTCGATACCCTTGAAGGGGCTCGCGATTGCCATGGGGAAGATTATGTGGTCGCCCTGGTGGATCTCACCCTGCCGGACGCCCCCGGCGGAGAGGCTGTCAATGTGCTGAGGGAGCGTGGGCTGCCGGTGGTGATCCTGACGGCCGACATCAGCGAAGAGAAGCGGGAAGCCTGGCTGGAGGCCGGGGTGCTGGACTATGTGATGAAGGATTCACGTCACTCCCTGCAATATGCCGTCGGTCTGGTGCACCGCCTCTACCTCAACCAGGCCATCGAAGTCTTGGTGGTCGACGATTCACGCACCTCCCGTCACCGCACCGCGGCCCAGTTGCGCAAGCAGTTGTTGCAGGTGCACGAGGCCAATTCAGCCCGCGATGCGCTGGCGCAGCTCGATCAGCACCCCGCCATTCGCCTGATGCTGGTGGACTACTACATGCCGGAGATCGATGGCATCAGCCTGGTGCGAATGCTGCGCGAGCGCTACAGCAAGCAGCAGCTCGCCATCATCGGCATCTCGGTATCGGACAAACACGGCCTCTCGGCACGCTACCTCAAGCAAGGGGCGAATGATTTTCTCAATCAGCCCTTTGAACCCGAGGAGCTGCAGTGCCGGGTCAGCCACAACCTGGAGGCCCTTGAGCAGTTCAACAACATCCAGGAATCGGCCAACCGAGACTACCTGACCGGACTTTACAACAGACGCTACTGGTTCAACGAGGGTCAAAAGTGGTTCGAGGAGCATCAGCGCCATCAGGCGCAGCTCTCCCTGTGCGTGCTCGATGTGGATCACTTCAAGCAGGTCAATGATCACTGGGGGCATGCCATCGGCGATCAGCTGCTCTGTCATCTGGCCAGGCTGCTCACCCAGTTCTTCCCGGATGCCATGATAGCCCGATTCGGTGGTGAAGAATTTGCCCTGATGGTGCCCCACTGCCCCGTTCCCGTGCTGCTCAAGCGACTGGAAGGGCTTCGTCTGCAAATGCGCCAGCAACCGCTGTCCCGGGAGATATCGCTCTTTGTACGCGCCAGTTTCGGCGTCATCAATGTCGGGCGGCTCTCCATGGACGAGGCGCTGAGCGAGGCAGATCGCCAGTTGTATCAGGCAAAGAAT
Source organism: Aeromonas sp. R7-5 (assembly GCF_040908015.1). Classification (NCBI taxonomy): domain Bacteria; kingdom Pseudomonadati; phylum Pseudomonadota; class Gammaproteobacteria; order Aeromonadales; family Aeromonadaceae; genus Aeromonas; species Aeromonas sp. R7-5. Next base: position 425,496 of record NZ_JBFOCZ010000026.1, read on the forward strand.
ACCGGGCGAGACAAGATAGTCTGTCAGGACGTCTGAGCAAGCATCAGCAGAGGCACTCCGTGTAGTACCGCCCGGCGCCCCTAGTGTGGCGGCCGCCGGGTCAATCCCTTCTTCACCGTTCAATAGGTCTTGTCGACCCGCACCCCATCGCTGAAATAGAGGATGCGCACCTTGTCGCCCTGCGCAAAGACCATGGCCGGATCGTAATCCTGGATCACGTTGATGAGCCCGTTCTGCTCGTTGCGGATCAGCAGCTCCACCAGCTTGTTCTCCACCACGCTGCCCCCTGACTGAAACTGCTGCACCGCCGCCGCTCCCGCCAGCGCTCCGACCGCAGTGGCAATCTCCCGCCCGTGCCCACCGCCAAACTGGTTGCCGAGCAGCCCGCCAAGCACGGCCCCTCCCAGCGTTTTCCAGCCGGAATGCTCTGATTCCACCATCTGGCGCTGGGTGATGTTGCGCACCGCATCCACCTGGCCGAAGACCACCTGCTCCACCGGACGCGCCGTGTTGCGTTCATACACCGCACTCCAGGCCGGTGCCGTGACAAAGCCAAGCAAGCTGGATACTATCAGGATAATGGCCTTCATCTATGAACCTCTGCCTTATGTCTCGCTATCTTACCGAACTGGATGATGAGCTGTGCTGGTTTCCCTCCCCCAGCCATGCGCTGGAAGAGCCCAACGGGCTGCTCGCGATTGGGGGAGATCTCTCCCCCACTCGATTGCTGGCAGCTTACCACAGCGGGATCTTTCCATGGAATGAACCCCATCAGCCACTGCTGTGGTGGTCACCGGATCCCAGGGGAGTCATCGTGCCCGAGGAACTCCACATCGGCCGCAGCCTGCAGAAGTGTTTGCGCCGCACCCCCTTCGAGATTTACATCAATCGCGCCTTTGATGACGTGATTGCAGCCTGCGCCGCCCCCCGTCGCACCGCCAGCGGCACCTGGATAAGTGCCCCCATGATCGACGCCTATCGGCGCCTTCATCGCCTCGGTCATGCCCACTCCATCGAGATCTGGCAGGATGATCAGTTGCAGGCAGGCCTCTATGGCCTCTCCCTGGGCCGACTCTTTTGTGGTGAATCCATGTTCAGCCGCATCGACAATGGCGCCAAACTGGCCATGGTGGCCCTCTGTCGCCACTTTGCAGGGCACGGCGGTGCCCTCATCGATTGCCAGATGCAAAACGACTTTCTGGCCACGCTGGGCGTTCAGGAGTGGCCAAGGCAGCGCTTTCTGACCACCCTGGCCACCCTGACCCGGCAACCGTTGCAAGAGGGATGCTGGCAACCGAGGAGAATCAGCCTATGAGTGAAGAAGTGATCCTCAAGGTCGGGCTGACCCCCAGGCACCCGTGCAGCTACCTCGGTCACGAGCAGGAGCAGTTGCTGGTCCTGATGGACCATGAACTGCTCAACGCCGCCGGGTACGAACGGCTGCTGACGGCAGGATTCCGGCGCAGTGGCAACGACATCTATCGTCCTCACTGTCCCGCCTGCAGCGCCTGCCAATCCTTGCGCATACACAGTGAACGCTTCATCCCGAGCCGTGGGCAGAAGCGCATCCGCCAGTTGAACCGGGATCTCGAGCTCGTGCTGAGCTATGACGACAAGCCCGAGTATTACCAGCTCTATGAACGCTATATCCGTGAGCGCCATAGGGATGGCAGCATGTATCCACCGAGCCGGACCCAATACAAGGGGTTCCTGCACTGTGACTGGATGCCCCCCCTCTATCTGGAGATGCGCAAGGAGGGACGCCTCATCGGCGTGGCCACCACGGATCTGCTTCCCCACTCTCTGAGCGCCATGTACACCTTCTTCGACCCCGACTATGCCGACCGGTCGCTCGGCACCTTCGCCATCCTGAGCCAGTTGGAACTGGCCAGACGTACCGGTCGTCAGTGGCTCTATCTGGGGTATCTGGTGGAGGAGTGCCGCAAGATGAATTACAAGCGCCAATACCTGCCCCATGAGCTGCTGGTACAGGGCGAATGGAAAAAAATCGACACCAAGCCCGAGTAAACTTTACACATAGCCTTAAATCCGGCATGATCCAGCGGTTTTTTGTTGTGGCTTATCAAGAGGATTCAATGGCTAAAGAAGACAGTATTGAGATGCAGGGTACCATTCTCGAAACCTTGCCCAATACCATGTTCCGTGTGGAACTGGAAAATGGTCACGTGGTTATCGCTCATATTTCCGGCAAGATGCGCAAAAACTACATCCGTATCCTGACTGGGGACAAAGTAACGGTGGCTCTGACTCCGTACGATCTCTCCAAGGGACGTATTGTTTTCCGCTCTCGCTAAGCCAGGAATTCAGCAAAAAACCCCAGCCTCTCGGTTGGGGTTTTTTGTCATTTCCGGCCTTGCTCACAGTCAGTGAGAGACAGCTTCAACGTTGACCTGAAAATCAAAGCTGAGGCTGTTGTTCACCAGCTCGACCTTCACGATGCCGCCATCGACCAGGGAACCGAACAGGATCTCGTTGGCCAGGGGCTTCTTGAGGTGCTCCTGAATGACCCGGCCCATGGGTCTTGCTCCCATTGCCCTGTCATACCCTTTCTCTGCCAACCAGTGGCGCGCCTCTTCAGACACCTCCAGTGAAACGCCCTTGGCATCCAGCTGAACCTGCAGCTCGACGATGAACTTGTCGACCACCTGATGTATCACCGTCATGTCGAGATGGTTGAACCAGATGGTGTGATCGAGCCGGTTGCGGAACTCCGGACTGAACGTCTTGTTGATCACCGCCATGGCATCATGGCTCATGTCCTGCTGCTGGAAGCCGATGGACTTGCGCTGGGTCTCCTGAACCCCTGCGTTGGTGGTCATCACCAGGATCACATTGCGAAAATCTGCCTTGCGCCCGTTGTTGTCCGTCAGGGTACCGTTGTCCATCACCTGCAGCAGCAAGTTGAAGACATCCGGGTGCGCCTTCTCGATCTCGTCAAGCAGCACGACGGAGTGCGGATGCTTGAGGACGGAGTCGGTCAACAGCCCTCCCTGCTCGAATCCCACGTAACCGGGAGGAGCCCCGATCAACCGGGACACGGTATGGCGTTCCATGTATTCCGACATGTCAAATCGCAATACCTCGACCCCGAGCGCCTTGCCAAGTTGCTGGGTCACTTCGGTCTTGCCCACCCCGGTCGGGCCGGCAAACAGGAAGCAGCCCACTGGTCTGCGTTCGTTGCCAAGCCCTGAACGTGACAACCGAATGGCATCGGTCAGCACCTCGATGGCCTTGTCCTGCCCGAACACCACCATCTTGAGATTACGCTCCAGATTCTTCAGCACCTCCTTGTCGGAGGAGGAGACAGATTTCTCGGGAATACGGGCAATCTTGGCAACAATGGCCTCGATTTCCGGCACATTGATCACCTTCTTGCGCTTGCTGGCGGGCAAGAGGCGTTGCCCTGCACCCGCTTCGTCGATGACGTCGATGGCCTTGTCAGGCAGATGGCGATCATTGATGTACTTGGCGGAGAGCTCCACTGCCGCCCGGATCGCCTTGACGGTGTAACGCACGCCATGGTGAGACTCATAACGGCTCTTGAGTCCCATCAGAATGCGAGTGGTGTCGTCTACTGTGGGTTCGACGATGTCGATCTTCTGGAAGCGGCGAGCAAGGGCCCTGTCCTTCTCGAAGATCTGGGCATATTCCTGGTAGGTGGTGGAGCCCACGCAGCGCAGCAAACCATTGGAGAGCAGCGGCTTGATGAGGTTGGCCGCATCCAGCTGGCCACCGGAAGCCGCACCGGCCCCAATGATGGTGTGGATCTCGTCGATGAAGAGGATGGCCCCCTCCTGACGTTCAATCTGCTTGAGCAGCACCTTGAGGCGCTTCTCGAAGTCACCACGATACTTGGTGCCCGCCAGCAGGGAGCCCATGTCCAGGGAGTAGATGGTGCTACCCGCAATCACCTCGGGCACATCCCCCTTGACGATACGGTAGGCAAGCCCTTCGGCGATGGCGGTCTTGCCCACGCCGGCTTCCCCGACCAGCAAGGGGTTGTTCTTGCGGCGGCGGCACAATACCTGAATGGTGCGATTGAGCTCCTGATCACGGCCGATGAGCGGATCGATGCGCCCCTCCAGCACCAGCTGGTTGAGGTTGGTGGCAAAGCTTTCTATCTGGGCAGAGGATACCTCGTCATCAGATTCCGCATTGTTGCCACCACTCTCGGGCTTGTTGTCCTTGCGCACCCCGTGGGACAGGAAGTTCACCACATCCAGGCGGCTTATTTCGGCTTTTTTCAGGAAGTAGGCGGCCTGGGACTCTTGTTCGCTGAAGATGGCGACCAGGACATTGGCGCCGCTCACCTCGGTATTGCCGGACGACTGGACATGGAAGACGGCACGTTGCAGCACGCGCTGGAAGCCCAACGTCGGCTGGGTTTCTCTGTCTTCGTCGTCACGGGGGATGAGCGGGGTCGTTTGATTGATGAAGGCGCGGATCTCTTTGCGCATCTGTTCCACATCCGCACCACATGAACTCAGCGCCTCATGGGCTGAGCTGTTATCCAGCAGGGCCAACAACAGGTGCTCGACGGTCATGAATTCGTGGCGCTCGTCACGGGCCAGTTTGAAAGCCTCGTTCAGCGTCTTTTCTAGATCTTTGTTCAACATAGGCACCTCCCCTCAGTACAGCAACAATGCGGTGTCGTTATCGCCATCAAGTCATCAGATTCAAGCCTTTTCCATGGTACATAGCAGTGGATGTTCATTGTTACGTGAATAGGTGTTGACCTGGACCACTTTGGTCTCGGCAATCTCGGCGGTAAATGTGCCGCAGACTCCCTTACCACTATAATGCACGCTCAGCATCACCTGAGTGGCCTTCTCCAGATCCATACCAAAGAACCTTTGCAGCACCTCCACCACGAACTCCATCGGTGTGTAGTCGTCGTTGTTCAGGACGACCTTGTACATGGGTGGCGGTTGCAGCGTCGTTTTCTCTGCTTCTGCAATCTCTTCATTAGCAAAGAGTTCTTTCTGCTTGCTCATAGTTGCGCTTTGGTACCTCTAGATTACTACCGTGTCGCTCAAGATTGTCAATAGACTTGTTAACCAGATCACATCGGTTGTTAACAACTTCTTGACTCGCTTAAAAGTTGGACTAGATTGGTTACTTGCTAATCGGCGCCCGTCTGCTACGGGGTCATGCCCTAGTTATATAAGGCTGGCGCAGGTTACTCAACGACTTCAGGGTAATCAATAAAAGGATGTAGATGTATGGCAACCGGAACAGTCAAGTGGTTCAACAACGCAAAAGGATTTGGGTTTATCTGTCCGGAAGGCGGTGGTGAAGACATCTTCGCTCACTACTCCACGATTCAAATGGAAGGTTACAAGACCTTGAAAGCAGGTCAGGCAGTCAACTTTGAACTGCAGCAGGGGCCGAAAGGAAATCATGCCTCTGTCATCGTGCCAAACGAAGCACAGAACATCTAAGAGTCAAACTGGATAAATTAAAAAGCGGCATCCCAAGGGATGCCGCTTTTTTATGGACAGGCACTAAGAGGGGAACAAGAAAGGCCAGGCCTTCCCTGTTCCCTGCTGCCGCTACCTCAGCGGGCCAGCAAGATGTTGAGCATACGGCGCAGCGGCTCGGCGGCGCCCCACAGCAGCTGGTCACCCACGGTGAAGGCGGCCAGGTACTCCGGGCCCATGTTGAGCTTGCGCAGACGACCCACCGGGATACTGAGGGTGCCGGTGACGGCGGCCGGGGTCAGCTCGCGGGCAGTGATGTCGCGATCGTTGGGGATCACCTTGACCCAGTCGTTGTGGGCAGCCAGCAGGGATTCGATTTCGGCCAGGGGCACGTCTTTTTTCAGCTTGATGGTGAAGGCCTGGCTGTGGCAGCGCAGGGCGCCGATGCGCACGCACAGACCATCCACCGGAATGGCGGCGTTTTCGATACCGAGGATCTTGTTGGTCTCGGCCTGGCCTTTCCACTCTTCACGGCTCTGGCCGTTGTCGAGCTTGGTGTCGATCCAGGGGATGAGGCCACCGGCCAGCGGCACACCGAAGTTGTCCACCGGCAGGGTGCCGGAGCGGGTCTTCTCGGTGATCTTGCGCTCGATGTCGAGGATGGCGGAGGCGGGATCCGCCAGCTCCACCGCCACTTCATCCCGCAGCATGCCCATCTGGGTGACCAGCTCGCGCATGTGGCGGGCACCACCACCGGAGGCCGCCTGATAGGTGGCCACGCTCACCCACTCCACCAGATCGGCCTTGAACAGGCCACCCAGGGCCAGCAGCATCAGGCTGACGGTGCAGTTGCCGCCAACGAAGGTCTTGATGCCGTTGTTCAGGGCATCTTCGATGACGTCGCCGTTGACCGGATCCAGGATGATAACGGCGTCCTTCTCCATGCGCAGGGAGGAGGCGGCGTCAATCCAGTAGCCCTGCCAGCCGGCGGCTTTCAGACGCGGATAGACATCCTTGGTGTAGTCGCCGCCCTGGGCGGTGATGATGACGTCCTGCGCGGCCAGCGCCTCGAGATCGAAGGCGTCCTGCAGGGTGCCGGCATCGACGCCAAAATTGGGGGCGGCCTCACCGGCCTGGGAGGTGGTGAAGAAGGTGGGTTGAATGCGGGCAAAATCCTTCTCTTCCTGCATCCGGCTCATCAAGACCGAACCCACCATGCCACGCCAACCGACCAAACCTACTTTTTTCATAATGTCCTACCCTGGATAGCTGCTTATAGAAATCGTGTGTGGTACCCGTGACCCCCCTGCCTTGGCGCCAGCCGTTTACAAGGGATTCACAATATATGAGTTGCAAAAAATGCGTCTGTCCACATTACGGATTGTGACGGCGGGCGCAAGTCGAATTGCGCAATATTCTGTGCCATTCGCTGCAATATCCGTCGGCCTGGCCGACCTGCGGGCAGCCGGTTGGCATCCTGCCTCCAGTTGGGGCATCATTGAGACCGACCGGCAGCCCCGCTGCCCCTCGGGGACGGCCCCGAGGCCTCCTGATACGCAGGGACGACCCTGCTTCCTGCGGAATCTGCCTTATGTCGTGGTTGCTCCTGCTGTTGGCCGGCCTGTTCGAGGTCGCCTGGGCCATCGGCCTCAAGTACACCGACGGTTTCAGCCGTCCCCTCCCCACCCTGCTGACCCTGATCGCCATGGCCGTGAGCGTGCTGCTGCTCGCCATGGCGGTCAAACAGTTGCCCCTTGGTACCGCCTACGCGGTCTGGACCGGTATCGGCGCGGTCGGCACCGTGCTGATGGGGATCTGGCTGTTCAACGAACCGGCCACCCTGGCCCGGGTGCTCTGCCTGCTGCTCATCATCGTCGGCATTCTGGGGTTGAAGTTCATCGGTTAGGCGCGCTGAAAGGGCCGGGTACACCGGCCCCGACGTGGCATAGCGAGCAAGATCTGCCCCATGACCGCCCGGGCGAGCATGGGGTGCCTCCTTTTATCTTTTCGTCTGCTCCTTCAATCACTCCACCAACGTCTGCTCGATGCGGGCCCCAGGCATCATCTGCGTGAGACCGGCAATCAGCCTGTCGCCGGCCTCCCACAAGGCCGTGCGCGGCATCGGCGGCAGACACTCCAGAATGAACCACATCCGGGGGGAAGAGAGGCTCAGGCGAGTGCGGATCCCCTGGCGCCAGTTCCAGCGGCGACAGGTGACGCCGAGATCGTCCCGCCACACCACCTCTCCGGGAGCCGGTGCCTCCTGGGTTGGCAGCCCTTCTTTGAGGGTGTCAAAGCATTCGCTGCCATCGGCAATCACCAGGCGCGGCGTCCCCACATAGGCCGCCAGATCCTCCCCGCCCACGGGAATGGCATACTCGATGCTGATGGCGTTGTAGAGATCGACCACGGGATCGATGGCGGGCAAGACGCCATCGCGCAGCACCCGCTTGCGCAGTGCCTGGGCCGAGCAGGGCGTGCGGGCAGGCTTGGCGCCAAACCCCTTGAACACCTGATCCCAGGCGGCCAGATGTTCAAGGGCCCAGGGGGCCTCGTCGGTGCCAAGGGCCGCACATGCTCGGGCCAGGGCCCGCTCCCCCACCAGAGTGTCAATCACGGGGGCGGCTTCCACCACGATGCTGAGGGCACAAAAGCCCGGCGCCAACCTGGCTATCTCGGGGTCGATACGGGGGATCATCGGGAACATTCAGCACTCCTGGTCAAGGTTCATCAAGACGGGGTGGCGGAACGGGCACGGGCGTTCCCCTCTTTTCCTCCCCCCACCAACGGTTGACGCCATGATGAAGGGCACAGGGTCATAATAAAATTTACTTTATCTTAATTGTGTTAAGTAAAACTGATGGCCCAACCCTCTTTCCCATGAAAAATCACCGCCCCGCAGCGCACCGCCCGGCCCCACTACCACACCCCGCCCATCCTATGCAGACCTGGGCAAGCCCACACCATTGCCCTGGCCGCTTTCCCCGTCACTCATGCTATTATCTGCGTCCAAACATGAGCCCATAAAATCAGGACATTGTGATGACCGACCACACTTTTATTCCCGGCAAGGACGCAGCGCTGGAAGACTCCATCGAACGCTTCCAGACCAAGCTGCAAGCCCTGGGGTTTGATATCGAAGAGGCCTCCTGGCTCAACCCCGTGCCCAACGTCTGGTCCGTGCACATCCGGGACAAGGAGTGCGCTCTCTGCTTCACCAACGGCAAGGGTGCCAGCAAGAAGGCGGCGCTCGCCTCCGCCCTTGGCGAATATTTCGAGCGTCTCTCCACCAACTACTTCTTCGCCGACTTCTACCTGGGCGAGCAGGTAGCCAATGGCGACTTCGTTCACTACCCGAACGAGAAGTGGTTCCCCATCGAGGGGGATCAGCTTCCCACTGGTCTGCTCGACTCCTTCACCCGCAAGTTCTACAACCCGGACGGTGAAGTGACCGCCGACATGCTGGTGGACCTGCAATCCGGCAACGAGGAGCGCGGCATCGTCGCCCTGCCCTTCGAGCGCCAGTCTGATCACCAGACCGTCTACATCCCGATGAACATCGTCGGCAACCTGTATGTTTCCAACGGCATGAGCGCCGGCAACACCCGCACCGAAGCCCGCACCCAGGGGCTGTCGGAGGTGTTCGAGCGCCACGTGAAAAACAAGATCATCGCCGAGGCCATCAGCCTGCCCCAGATCCCGGGCGAGGTCATCGCCCGTTACCCCGGCATCAAGGCGTCCATCGATGCACTGGAGGCCGAAGGCTTCCCCATCTACAGCTTCGATGCCTCCCTCGGCGGCCGTTATCCGGTCATCTGCGTGGTGCTGCTCAACCCGAGCAACGGCACCTGCTTTGCCTCCTTCGGCGCCCACCCGCGCTTCGAGGTCGCCTTCGAGCGCACCGTCACCGAACTGCTGCAAGGGCGCAGCCTCAAGGATCTGGACGTCTTCGTGCCGCCGTCGTTTGACAACGAGCAGGTGGCGGATCACCACAACCTGGAGACCCACTTCATCGACTCCTCCGGCCTCATCAGCTGGGATCTGTTCAAGGAAGAGTCCGACTTCGAGTTTGCCGACTGGGACTTCCGTGGCACCTCGCAAGAGGAGTTCGACCACCTGATCGGCATCTTCCACGAGCTGGAGCAGCCGGTCTACATCGCCGACTACGAGCACCTGGGTGTCTACGCCTGCCGTATCCTGGTGCCCGGCATGTCCGACATCTATCCGGTGGAAGATCTGCTGCTGGCCAACAACACCATGGGTGCCCACCTGCGGGAGACCATCCTGGCACTGCCGGCGCTCGAGTGGGACGCAGAACAGTACATGGCCCTGTTCGACCAGCTGGATGAAGAGGGGCACGACGAGCGGACCCGGGTGCGCGAGCTGCTCGGCATCGCCGCCGCCAAGGGCACTGCCCTGCACACCCTGCGCGTCGGTGAGCTCAAAGCCATGCTGGCGCTGGCCGCAGGCGATCTGGAGAGCGCCCTCGACCTCATCGACTGGACCATGGAGTTCAACCAGTCGGTGTTCCCGGCGGATCGCGCCGCTTACTACCGTGCCCTGCGCGCCTGCGTCGAGCTTTTCCTCGACGAGGAACGCGACCCCGAGCAGTACCGCCCGGTGTTCGCCCGCATGTTCGGGGAAGAGACCCTGGCACAGGCGTGGGCCAACGCCCGCGGCGAGGCGCGCTTCCACGGTCTGGAAGCCGCCGATCTCTCCCTCTCCCAGTTCCCGCTGCACCAGAAACTGCTGGCCGCTTACGAGAAATTACAAAAAGCCAAACGAATCCATAGCTGGAACTGATATGCTGATATGACGAAGGGGCCCTGAGGGCCCCTTCTGTTTTATGGTCTACGCTTTGGCTGGCCGTGCCACAAAGATGAAATAAAAGACAAAAAATACCTCTTAGGGGGTTGTTAATTTGGCACTCATGGTGCAGTGCGGCTGCACAGGTGCCTTGCCGGTACGTTTTTCAGGGCGCCCTTTATAAGTTCTTAAAAATCATAAAATTAATAACAGACTCATTTCTGTTTCACCTGAAACCTGGTGTAAAGAAACGCTTCCGGATGGCGAAAAATCCTGTAGTAAAATTACATTCACAATCTGTAATTCTTGATCGGAGTCAATTTTGGGGATCAGCCCCTTTGTTATGATTTCCACAGGCAAAATATGCAGGTACTGAGAATTGAAAGCAGAATCTCCCTTTGATTGTCTGAAGCCCGAAGCCATCGCCGCCCTGGCCGAAGACATTACCTATGCCAAGGCCACCAAGCCCGCATACAAGGTCATTCCCCTGGCCATCACCGCTGGCGCCTTCATCGCCATCGCCTTCGTCTTCTATATCACCGTCACCACGGGCTCAAGCGGCATGGCCTGGGGCATGTCCAAGCTGGTGGGCGGCATCTGCTTCTCCCTCGGTCTCATCCTCTGCGTCCTGCTCGGCGCCGAACTGTTCACCTCCACTACCCTCACCCTGGTAGCCAAGGCAGCGAATCGCATCAGCTGGGCCCAACTGCTCAAGAACTGGGGACTGGTCTACTTCGGCAACCTCATCGGCGGTCTCATCATCGTCGGCCTCATCATCATGTCGGCGGAATACACGGCAGCGGATGGTCAGTGGGGGCTGAACGCCATGAAAGTGGCCCAGCACAAGATCCATCACACCTTCTTCGAGGCCGTGGCCCTTGGCATCCTCTGCAACCTCATGGTGTGTCTCGCCGTGTGGATGGCCTTCGGCGCCCGCAGCGCCACCGACAAGGTGATGGTGATGCTGCTCCCCGTCGCCATGTTCGTGGCCTCCGGTTTTGAGCACAGCATCGCAAACATGTTTATGATCCCGGTCGGTATCGCCATCCACAGCGTCGCGAGCCCGGAATTCTGGCAGGCCATCGGCCAGGATCCGGCGACCTTTGCCGACCTGACCGTGTCCAACTTCGTCCTGCACAACCTCATCCCTGTCACCATCGGTAATATCATTGGTGGTGGCGTCATGGTTGGGCTGACTTACTGGTTTATCTTCCGTCGCCATCATTAAGGATGGCGGCAGACACATAAATACCTTGAGAGGTAATGAAAATGGCAGAACTTAACGAACAGTTCCAAAAAGCATGGGAAGGCTTCGCAGCCGGTGAATGGCAGACCTCTGTCAACACCCGTGACTTCATCCAGAAGAACTACACCCCGTATGAAGGTGACGAGTCCTTCCTGGCTGGCGCGACCGAAGCTACCACCAAGCTGTGGGACAAGGTCATGGAAGGCATCAAGATCGAGAACCGCACTCACGCGCCGGTCGATTTTGATACCGACCTGCCCTCCACCATTACCGCTCACGATGCCGGCTATATCGACCAGAGCCTGGAGCAAATCGTTGGTCTGCAGACCGACAAACCGCTCAAGCGCGCCATCATCGCCAACGGCGGTATCAAGATGGTCAAGACCTCTTGCGAAGTGTACGGTCGCCAGCTTGACCCCATGGTCGAGAAGATCTTCACCGAGTACCGCAAGACTCACAACCAGGGCGTGTTCGACGTCTACACCAAAGACATCCTGAACTGCCGCAAGTCCGGCGTCATCACCGGTCTGCCGGATGCCTACGGCCGTGGCCGTATCATCGGTGACTACCGTCGTGTTGCCCTGTACGGTATCGACTTCCTGATGGCCGACAAACTGGCTCAGTTCAAGTCCCTGCAGGCTGACCTGGAAAACGGTGTCAACCTGGAAGCCACCATCCGTCTGCGCGAAGAGATCTCCGAGCAGCACCGTGCCCTGGCCCAGATGAAGGTGATGGCTGCCAAATATGGCTGCGACATCTCCGTACCGGCCAAGACCGCCAAAGAAGCCGTACAGTGGACCTACTTCGCCTACCTCGCGGCAGTCAAGTCCCAGAACGGCGCGGCCATGTCCTTCGGTCGTACCTCCAGCTTCCTGGACATCTACATCGAGCGTGACCTGCAAAAAGGCCTGATCACCGAGCAAGAAGCCCAGGAGCTGATGGACCACATGGTCATGAAGCTGCGCATGGTTCGCTTCCTGCGTACCCCGGAATACGATTCACTGTTCTCCGGCGACCCGATGTGGGCCACCGAGACCCTGGCCGGTATGGGCGTTGACGGCCGTACCCTGGTCACCAAGAACAGCTTCCGTATGCTGAACACCCTGTACACCATGGGCCCGTCCCCTGAGCCGAACCTGACCATCCTGTGGTCCGAGAAGCTGCCGGTCGGTTTCAAAAAGTACTGCGCCAAGGTATCCATCGAGACCTCTTCCGTTCAGTACGAGAACGACGACCTGATGCGTCCGGACTTCAACAACGATGACTACGCCATCGCTTGCTGTGTGTCCCCGATGATCGTCGGCAAACAGATGCAGTTCTTCGGTGCCCGTGCCAACCTGGCCAAGACCATGCTGTATGCAATCAACGGCGGTATGGACGAGAAGCTCAAGATCCAGGTCGGTCCTAAGACCGAAATGGTCACCTCCGAGTACCTCGACTACAACGACGTGATGGACAGACTGGATCACTTCATGGACTGGCTGGCCAAGCAGTATGTCGCCGCCCTGAACATCATCCACTACATGCACGACAAGTACAGCTACGAAGCCTCCCTGATGGCGCTGCACGACCGTGACGTCTATCGCACCATGGCCTGTGGTATCGCCGGTCTGTCCGTAGCCGCTGACTCCCTGTCTGCCATCAAGTACGCCAAGGTCAAGCCGGTACGTGATGCCGATGGCGTCTCCATCGACTTCGAAATCGAAGGCGAGTACCCGCAGTTCGGCAACAACGACGCTCGCGTCGATGACATCGCCTGCGACCTGGTCGAGCGCTTCATGAAGAAGATTCAGAAGCTGAATACCTACCGCGGTGCCGTGGCTACCCAGTCCGTGCTGACCATCACCTCCAACGTGGTGTACGGCAAGAAGACCGGTAACACCCCGGATGGTCGTCGCGCCGGTGCGCCGTTCGGCCCGGGTGCCAACCCGATGCACGGTCGTGATCAGAAGGGTGCCGTTGCTTCCCTGACGTCCGTCGCCAAGCTGCCGTTCGCCTACGCCAAAGATGGTATCTCCTATACCTTCTCCATCGTGCCGAACGCGCTGGGCAAAGACATGGAAGCCCAGAAAGCCAACCTGGCCGGCCTGATGGATGGTTACTTCCACCATGAAGCCAACCTGGAAGGTGGTCAGCACCTGAACGTCAACGTGATGAACCGTGAAATGCTGCTGGACGCCATGGAAAACCCGGAGAAATATCCGCAGTTGACCATCCGCGTATCCGGTTATGCCGTTCGCTTCAACTCCTTGACCAAGGAGCAACAGCAAGACGTCATCACCCGTACCTTCACCGCTTCTCTGTAATAGCGTCTCGGTGAAACAAAACCGGCGCCCAGGCGCCGGTTTTTTTATGGCTGTTTGGCAGTGTGCAAGCCGCTTCCCACCTCCCAGGCCCGCTGGCTCGTGGGCTCTGACCCGCAGGCTCGGCCAGACGTTAGCCTCCTAACGCCCCTCTCTATGATGCCCCTCTCCACTCCCCTCCTGCGCTTGATGCACGGATGTGCCCACCGGCACTCAGGCACTCAGGCACTCAGGCACTCAGGCACTCAGGCACTCAGGTACTCAGGTACTCAGGTACTCAGGTACTCAGGTACTCAGGTACTCAGGTACTCAGGTACTCAGAAAAGCAGGGCAGAACCATGCTCGACCACCACGAGTTTTGCATAGCAACCTCGATCTATTCCCTCTCCCCTTGGGAGAGGGTAAGGGTGAGGGGAAACCACTCTACATCGCTAGCAAGCGCCAGAAAGCAACAAGGGCTGCAGAGTGTGCTCTGCAGCCCTTGTGTCATGGATGCGGTTTAACGGGTGCTGGCTGCGTCAGGGGCGACCTCTCACGACTTCATGATGCTTTCATCTCACCATGAAGTTTCAAACTGCCTTTATCGCAAAAAACTGATCACTTATATGCCAAAAACAACAGGGGCAGCGAAGTCTCACTCCCCTGCCCCTGTAGTAAGCAATAAACGGCGGATTAAGGCTTAGCTCGCCCAGGTGATGATATGGTCGGCCCAGTCGCCGGCATGTACCTCATGAATCACCTTGCCGCGCACCGACTGGCCGGCCTGGTGCATGGCGCTGCGGCTGCCGGTGATAAGGGGATGCCACTCTGGCAGGCTCTGTCCTTCCGCCAGCAGGCGATAGGCGCAGGTGGAGGGCAGCCAGTTGAACTCGGCAATCTTGTCGTGGGTGATCTGCAGGCAGTCCGGTTCTTTTTTGAAGCGGTTGCCGTAATCGGAGCACTGGCAGGTCTTGGTATTGAGCAGATTGCAGGCCACGTTGGTGAACACCAGCTCGTCGGTGTCCTCGTCGATCAGCTTGTTCAGGCAGCACTTGCCGCAGCCGTCGCACAGGGACTCCCACTCCGTCATGGTCATCTGTTGCAGGCTTTTTACCTGCCAAAAGGGGGCGTTCTGCACGGGTTCACTCTGCTGCATAAAAGTTGGCTCACTCAATACACTGACAAGCGCGTGGTTATACGCGCTATGGCCCGCTTTTTCAAGGTTGGCAGCTGTCTGCGGTAAGTGTTGGGCTTCGCAAGCTCAGCACCAACCTACAACGCCTGTAGGTTATGGCTGAGCTTGCGAAGCCCAACATACGAGATATCAGATTTCGTTTATATTGTTTTATTGAGCGATCCAATTACACAACAGGGAGGTTCTAACAAGTCAATACGACCAACCACTTAAGTGGCAGGTGATTGAATTGTTAGATCGAAACAATATGTTCACAAAAGACTCTGCACTATTAAATCTCCCAGGAAATCTTAATCAGAAAGAAGCGATTTTCTTTGATGGAATGAGGCACTCAGCACAAATCGTCGACCTGTCATATCTCCGACTATGCAAGTCATTGACTGAGTTGTCATTGGAAAACCAAAAAATATCTGAAGTTCCGATGTTCACTCATGTATTTCTTGATGCTTGGGCATTTGTCGATGCAACAGATAGATTCAGATGCTTATGGGAGATGCAACCTAACTCGGAAAATATACCTAGTGAATTCTCCCCGAGTAATGTTCGCCTCCAGTTACAAACTATCCGAGATGTTCGAAATGTGTCGGCTCATATCGCACAGAAGATTGATCAAATTATTGCACTGAATACATCTGCGCTCGGTTCTATTAACTGGGTAACATTAGTAAGTCAAGAGCCATTGAAAATAAAGACTCATTTTATTCGTCCAGGAATAATGAGAAGAAATACTCGCTGCCAGTTTGCAATGCCGAATGGCGAAGTTAGTTTCATCCACGGTAGTGGATGTATCTCGCTGACTGCAGGTAAATATGAGGCTAATTTGTCCGATGCATACAAATTTGTTTCCTCGCTTGTCCTGTTAGCAGGATATTTTATTGAGCACACCAAGCAAGCTACATCATCGCAAGAGTGTATACCGACAGATATGTTTGGCTCGGCTGAACTTGACACAAACATGTTATAAAAACAAATCTGCATGAGTTATTAAAGCAGATAAGATTACTTGCTACTCATCAGGCTTTTAAGTGGACAATCCATTCCATTATTAAGATGAATGCTATCAATATATTCCTTTCGTAAACCCAGTGCCAATCTACAAAATTGAAATAATGTAGCTTGATGCAAGTTTGCGAAAAAAATATCAAGCCCCCATAAAAAAAGCTGCCCATCGGGCGGCTTTTTATCAGAGATAACGAGCTGAAAGGACTTACCAGCCGGTCACTTCACGCAGGGCTTTGCCGATATCGGCGAGCGACCGCACGGTTTTCACGCCGGCATCTTCCAGGGCGGCAAATTTCTCGGCCGCGGTGCCTTTACCACCGGCGATGATGGCGCCCGCATGACCCATGCGCTTGCCAGCCGGGGCGGTGACACCCGCGATGTAGGAGACCACCGGCTTGGTGACGTGAGCCTTGATGTAGGCCGCCGCGTCTTCCTCGGCGTTGCCGCCGATCTCGCCGATCATCACGATGGCTTCGGTCTGCGGGTCATTCTGGAACATCTCCAGAATGTCGATGAAGTTGGAACCCGGGATGGGGTCACCACCGATGCCGACGCAGGTGGACTGGCCGAAGCCCTCGTCCGTGGTCTGCTTGACCGCTTCGTAGGTCAGGGTGCCGGAGCGGGAGACGATGCCCACCTTGCCCGGCTTGTGGATGTGGCCGGGCATGATGCCGATCTTGCACTCACCCGGGGTGATGACGCCCGGGCAGTTGGGGCCGATCATGCGCACGCCGGTTTCCTGCAGCTTCACCTTGACGTCCAGCATGTCCAGGGTCGGGATGCCTTCGGTGATGGTGACAATCAGCTTGATGCCGGCATCGATGGCTTCCAGGATGGCGTCCTTGCAGAACGGCGCCGGCACATAGATGACGGAGGCAGTGGCGCCGGTGGCTTCCACGGCGTCACGGACGGTGTTGAACACCGGCAGGCCCAGGTGGGTGGTGCCACCCTTGCCCGGGGAGACGCCGCCAACCATCTGGGTACCGTAGGCAATCGCCTGTTCGGAGTGGAAGGTACCCTGACCGCCGGTAAAGCCCTGGCAGATCACCTTGGTGTCTTTGTTGATCAGAACGCTCATTATTTGGCCTCCGCTGCTTTTACCACTTGCTGAGCTGCGTCAGTCAGACTCGTTGCGGCGATGATATTGAGGCCGCTGTCGGCCAGTTTACGGGCACCCAGTTCGGCGTTGTTGCCTTCCAGACGCACCACCACGGGCACTTTCACACCCACTTCCTTGACGGCGCCGATGATGCCTTCCGCGATCATGTCGCAGCGCACGATGCCACCGAAGATGTTGACCAGCACGGCTTGTACCTTGCTGTCGGAGAGGATGATCTTGAAGGCCTCGGTCACGCGCTCCTTGGTGGCGCCGCCGCCGACGTCCAGGAAGTTGGCCGGGGAACCGCCGTGCAGGTTGACGATGTCCATGGTGCCCATGGCCAGGCCCGCGCCGTTGACCATGCAGCCGATGTTGCCATCGAGGGCCACATAGTTCAGCTCCCACTGGGCGGCGTGCGCTTCGCGGGGGTCATCCTGGGACGGATCGTGCATCTCGCGCAGTTTGGGCTGACGGTACAGGGCGTTGGCGTCGATGTTGATCTTGCCGTCGAGGCAGTGCAGGTTGCCCTTGTCGGTGATGACCAGGGGGTTGATCTCCAGCAGGGCAAAATCGCAGTCCAGGAACATCTGGCCCAGGCCCATGAAGATCTTGGTGAACTGCTTGATCTGATCGCCGACCAGACCCAGCTTGAAGGCCAGCTCGCGGGCCTGATAAGGCTGCGGGCCTACCAGGGGATCGATGGCAGCCTTGTGAATGAGTTCCGGGGTTTCGTGGGCAACTTTCTCAATCTCCACACCACCTTCGGTGGAAGCCATGAAGACCACGCGGCGAGAGCCACGGTCGACCACGGCGCCCAGGTACAGTTCCTTGGCGATGTCGGTGCAGGACTCCACCAGGATCTTGGTAACCGGCTGACCGTTGGCGTCAGTCTGATAGGTCACCAGGTTTTTGCCGAGCCAGTTCTGGGCGAAGGCGCGGATCTCGTCCTTGCTCTTGGCCAGCTTGACGCCGCCCGCCTTGCCGCGGCCACCGGCGTGGACCTGGCACTTGACGACCCAGGTGTTGCCGCCAATCTTGTCGGCCGCTTCGGCCGCTTCCTGCGGGGTGGCACAGGCATAACCTTCGGAGACCGGCAGGCCATACTCGGCAAACAGCTGTTTTGCCTGATATTCATGCAGATTCATAGATGCTCTATCCGTGTTGTAGGTATTTCCGTCCGGGGCTCGTGTTTCTCAATCCCCTGTGAATGGGGGCCTGGGCGGCCCCTCGTTATCTTTCAGTCACGCTTGCTCAGACATCTAGCAGCAGACGGGTCGGGTCTTCCAGGAGCTCCTTGATGGAGACCAGGAAGCCCACGGACTCGCGGCCGTCGATGATGCGGTGATCGTAGGAGAGCGCCAGGTACATCATCGGCAGGATCTCGACCTTGCCGTCGACGGCCATGGGGCGGTCCTGGATCTTGTGCATACCCAGAATGGCGCTCTGGGGCGGGTTGATGATGGGGGTGGACATCAGGGAGCCGAACACGCCACCGTTGGTGATGGTGAAGTTGCCGCCGGTCAGTTCATCCACGGTCAGCTTGCCGTCACGGCCCTTGCCGGCCAGGTCTTTGATGGCCTTCTCGATGTCCGCCAGGCTCATGTTGTCGCAGTCGCGCAGCACCGGGGTCACCAGACCACGGGGGGTGGAGACGGCGATGCTGACGTCGAAGTAGTTGTGGTAGACGATGTCGTCACCGTCCAGCGCCGCGTTCACTTCCGGGTAGCGCTTGAGGGATTCGACCACGGCCTTCACATAGAAGGACATGAAGCCGAGCTTGATGCCGTGCTTCTTCTCGAAGATCTCGCCGTACTGCTTGCGCAGCTTCATGATGGGCGCCATGTTGATCTCGTTGAAAGTGGTCAGCATGGCGGTGGTGTTCTTGGCCTCCAGCAGACGCTCGGCGATGCGCTTGCGCAGACGGGTCATGGGCACGCGCTTCTCGGTGCGACCGGCCAGCGGCGCGACCGGTGCGGCAGCCACGGGAGCGGCAGCAGTCGGTGCAGCCACCGGAGCCTTGCCCAGATTCTTGATGAAGGCTTCCACGTCTTCCTTGGTGACACGACCACCCTTGCCGGTGCCGGTCAGCTTGGCGACGTCGATGTCGTGCTCGGCCACCATGCGGCGCACGGAAGGGCTCAGGCCATCGGCAGCGTCATCGGCCACGGCTTCCACCGGCTTTTCGCTGGTCGCTTCACCGGCAACGGGGGCCGGCTTGAGCATGGCGATCAGCTGGCGGGAGAGCACGGTCGCCCCTTCGCTCTGCAGGATGTCGCCCAGTACGCCGGCTTCCGGTGCGGGCACTTCCAGCACGACTTTATCGGTTTCGATGTCAACCAGCACTTCGTCACGGGCAACCAGATCACCCGGTTTCTTGTGCCAGGTCGCGATGGTGGCATCTGCCACTGATTCCGGCAGGTCCGGTACCTTGATCTCGATAGTCATGTAATCAGTTCCTTGTTACTTCTTGGCCAGCAGGCTTGTTCCAGGTCAGAGAGGGTCCCGACACGGGCCCTCTCATCCACAACTCGTTCATTCCAGGGTAAGGGCGTCTTCCACCAGGGCTTTTTGCTGCTTGGCGTGGACGGACATGTAACCGACAGCCGGTGAGGCCGAGGCCGGGCGACCGGCATAACGCAGACGGGCATGGCTTGGCAGCACGCTGTCGTAGTGATGACGGGTGCTGTACCAGGCGCCCTGGTTCTGCGGCTCTTCCTGACACCAGACGAAGTCGGTGACATGGCTGTAATCGGCCAGGATGGCGCGCACTTCCTCTTCAGGGAAGGGGTAGAGCTGCTCGATCCGTACCAGGGCCACGTCCTGCTGCTCGGCCTTGCGACGGGCATCGAGCAGGTCGTAGTAGACCTTGCCGGAGCAGAAGACCACGCGCTTGACGCTTTTGGGATCCAGCGCATCGATCTCGCCGATGGCGTTCTGGAAGGTGCCCTCTGCCAGTTCTTCGAGCTTGCTCACCGCCAGCGGGTGGCGCAGCAGGGATTTGGGCGTCATCACGATGAGCGGACGGCGCATGGGGCGCACCACCTGGCGACGCAGCATGTGGAACACCTGCGCCGGGGTGGAGGGCACGCACACCTGCATGTTGTGCTGGGCGCACATCTGCAGGTAACGCTCCAGACGGGCGGAGGAGTGCTCCGGGCCCTGACCCTCGTAACCGTGGGGCAGCAGCATGGTCAGGCCGCACATCCGGCCCCACTTCTGCTCGCCGGAGGAGAGGAACTGGTCCACCACCACCTGGGCGCAGTTGGCGAAGTCACCGAACTGGGCTTCCCAGATGGTGAGACCGGCCGGTTCCGCGCTGGCGTAGCCATATTCAAACGCCAGTACCGCGTTCTCGGTCAGCACGGAGTCATAGACTTCAAACGGGCCCTGCTCGTCGTGCAGGTTGCACAGCGGAGTGTAGGTGCTGGCATCGGTCTGGCTGTGCAGCACGGCGTGGCGATGGAAGAAGGTACCGCGGCCGGAGTCTTCCCCGGTGAAGCGGATGCGGGATCCCTTGTCCACCAGGGTGGCGTAGGCCAGAGTCTCGGCAAAGCCCCAGTCCACCAGCTTCTCACCGGCGGCCATCAGGCGACGGTCTTCGTAGATCTTCTCGACCTGACGTTGCAGCACATGGGTGGCCGGGTACTGGCTGATGCGCTCGCCCAGGGCCTTCAGGTGATCCATGGGCACAGTGCTGTCATAGGCCATGGCCCAGTCGTGACCCAGATAAGGGGTCCAGTCCACGGAGTGCAGCTCCATGGGGCGCCACTCCTTGCTCACCCGCTCGCCCCGATCCAGGGTATCGCGATAGTCGTTGACTAGCGTGGTGGCCAGCTCCGGCGCGATGGCTCCTTCGGCGATCAGCTGATCGGCGTAGATCTTGCGCGGGGTCGGGTGCTGCTTGATCTTCTGGTACATCAGGGGCTGGGTCGCGCTCGGCTCGTCGGCCTCGTTGTGGCCGTGACGACGGTAGCAGACCAGCTCGATCACCACATCGCGCTTGAAGGTGTTGCGGTAATCCAGGGCGATCTGGGTCACCAGCACCACGGCTTCCGGGTCATCCCCGTTGACGTGCAGCACAGGGGCCTGCACCGCCTTGGCGATGTCGGTGCAATATTCGGTGGAGCGCAGGTCACGGATATAGGAGGTGGTGAAGCCTACCTGGTTGTTGATGACGATGCGCACCGTGCCACCCACGCCATAGGCACGGGTCTGGGACATGTTGAAGGTCTCGGCAACGACCCCCTGCCCCGCGATGGCGGAGTCACCGTGGATGGTGATGGGCAGGACGCTGGATCCGTCCTTGTCACCGCGGCGGTCCATACGGGCACGCACGGAGCCGATGACCACGGGGTTGACGATCTCGAGGTGCGACGGGTTGAACGCCAGCGCCAGGTGGACGTTGCCGCCCGGGGTGGCGAAGTCGGAGGAGAAGCCCATGTGGTACTTCACATCCCCCGTGCCCCAGGATTCGCCGTGCTTGCCGGCAAACTCGTCGAACAGGTCCTGGGCGCGCTTGCCCAGCACGTTGATGAGCACGTTGAGGCGACCGCGGTGGGCCATGCCGATGACGGCTTCCTTGCAACCCTGCTCACCGGCGCGGCGAATAAGCTCTTTGAGCATGGGCACCATGGCATCGCCCCCTTCCAGGGAGAAACGCTTGGCCCCCGGGAACTTGGCACCCAGGTATTTTTCCAGCCCTTCGGCGGCGGTCAGGCTCTCGAGGAAGCGAGTCTTCTCTTCAAGGGTATAGTTGCCCTTCCCTTCGATGGATTCCAGCCTGTCTTGCAGCCAGCGCTTCTCCTCGGTGGAGGTGAGGTGCATGTAGTCGGCGCCGATGCTGCCGCAATAGGTTTTCTTCAGCGAGGCATACAGATCGGAGAGCACCATGGTCTCGCGACCGATGGCGTAGGAGCCCACATTGAAGGTGGCCTCCATGTCTGCACCTTGCAGGTTGTGGAAGGCCGGATCCAGCTCGGCGACCGGCTCGCGCTGCCACAGACCCAGGGGGTCCAGGTTGGCGTTCTGGTGACCGCGGAAGCGGAAGGCGTTGATCAGTTGCAGTACGCGAACCTGTTTGGCATCCACCTGGGGATCGGAGACGGGAGCGCTGTAACGGGAGGAGTCCTTGGCCAGGCGGCGGAAATAGTCGCGAACCTGGGAGTGGGGTTGTTCTACTGCATGTCCGTTGACCTGGGGCAGCGACTGGAACAGGCTGCGCCATTCGTCGGCAACGGAGTCGGGGTTTTCCAGGAAGGATTCGTACAAATCCTCAATGTAGCTTGCATTCGCACCAGCCAGGTGAGATGACTCCAACCAGGCCTTCATCACGCCGTTATGCATTTCTATCCCTTGTACATCTTGTTCGCTGCACTGCAGCTTGTAGGGTCATAGCCATCCCGGGGCGGGATGGCTATCCAGAGGTCGGGCCCGGCGCAAGGCGCCCTGGCCCCGATACTACACGGCCCGGTTGAGCAACATCGACTTGATCTGACCGATGGCCTTGGTCGGGTTCAAGCCCTTGGGACAGACGTTCACGCAGTTCATGATGCCGTGGCAGCGGAACACGCTGAAGGCGTCATCCAGGTTGCCCAGTCGCTCACTGGCCGCAGTGTCGCGGCTGTCCGCCAGCCAGCGATAGGCGGCGAGCAGGCCGGCCGGACCGATGAACTTGTCCGGGTTCCACCAGAAGGAGGGGCAAGAGGTGGAGCAGCAGGCACAGAGTATGCACTCGTACAGGCCATCCAGCTTGGCGCGCTCTTCGGGGGATTGCAGGTGCTCACGCACGGGCGGCAGTTTTTCGTCGTTGATGAGGAAGGGTTTGACCTTCTCCCACTGGGTGTAGAACTGGGTCATGTCGATCACCAGATCCCGGATCACCGGCAGACCGGGCAAGGGTCGAATGACGACCTTGCTGCCCTTCTTCAAGAGATCCGAGAGCGGCGTGATGCAGGCCAGACCGTTCTTGCCATTCATGTTGAGACCGTCAGATCCACAGACCCCTTCGCGGCAGGAGCGGCGGAAGGCGAGCGTGGGATCCAGCTCCTTGAGCTGGATCAGTGCGTCGAGCACCATCATGTCGGAACCTTCAGGAATATCAAGACGATAATCCTTCATATACGGGACGTTATCAACGTCCGGATTGTATCTGTAGACAGAGAATGTGACGTTCATTGTGCTTGGCTCCGCAATCAGTAAGTCCGGACCTTGGGCGGGAACGCCTCACGGGTCTTGGGTGACATGTTGACAGCGCGACGGGTCATGGACTCGGTGTCCGGATGATAGAGGCTGTGGCACAGCCAGCTCTCATCGTCACGCTCCGGGAAGTCGAAGCGGCTGTGGGCGCCACGACTCTCGGTACGGAAGTTCGCCGCCACCGCGGTGGCATAGGCGGTCTCCATCAGGTTGTCCAGCTCCAGGCACTCGATGCGCTGGGTATTGAACTCCTTGGAGGTGTCGTCCAGACGGGCGTTCTTGAGACGCTCGCGGATGAGTTTCAGCTCGGCCAGCCCTTCTGCCATGGCATCCCCTTCCCGGAATACGGAGAAGTTGTTCTGCATGCAGCGCTGCAGGTCCTTGCGGATCTGGGCCGGGTCTTCCCCGTCACGGTTGTTTTCCCAGCGGTTGAAGCGCTCCAGCGCCTTGGCGATGTCGGCGTCGGTGGCTTCCACACCGTGCTCCATCGAACCAAGGGTCTCCACCAGGTGCATGCCGGCAGCACGACCGAACACCACCAGATCCAGCAGGGAGTTGCCGCCCAGACGGTTGGCACCGTGCACGGAGACGCAGGCGATCTCGCCCACCGCGAACAGACCGACCACCGGCACGTCGTTGCCATCCTTGTCCTGGGTCAGGCACTGGCCGTTCACGCTGGTCGGCACGCCGCCCATCATGTAGTGGCAGGTCGGGATGATGGGGATGGGCTCTTTGACCGGATCCACGTGTGCGAAGGTGCGAGAGAGCTCGCAGATACCCGGCAGACGGGATTCCAGTACCTCTTTGCCCAGATGATCCAGCTTGAGCTTGATGTGCGGGCCCCAGGGACCGTCGCAGCCACGGCCTTCGCGGATCTCGATCATGATGGAGCGGGCCACCACGTCGCGACCGGCCAGGTCCTTGGCGTTTGGCGCATAACGCTCCATGAAGCGCTCGCCGTCCTTGTTCAGCAGGTAGCCGCCTTCACCACGGCAACCTTCGGTGACCAGTACCCCTGCCCCGGCGATACCGGTGGGGTGGAACTGCCAGAACTCCATGTCCTGCACGCCGACCCCGGCGCGCAGCGCCATGCCGACGCCGTCACCGGTGTTGATGTGGGCGTTGGTGGTGGACTGGTAGATGCGACCGGCGCCGCCGGTGGCGAGCACGGTGGCCTTGGCCTTGAAGTAGACGACCTCGCCGCTCTCCATGTCGATAGCGGTACAGCCGACGATATGACCATCCTGGTTCTTCACCAGATCCAGGGCATACCACTCGGAGAAGACGGTGGTCTTGTTCTTGACGTTTTGTTGATACAGGGTGTGCAGCAGGGCATGACCGGTACGGTCGGCTGCCGCCGCGGTGCGGGCAGCCTGCTCGCCGCCGAAGTTCTTGGACTGACCGCCGAACGGACGCTGGTAGACGGTACCGTTGTCAAAGCGGGAGAAGGGCAAGCCCATGTTCTCCAGCTCATAGATGGCCTCGGGGCCGGTCTTGCACATGTATTCGATGGCTTCCTGATCACCGATATAATCGGAGCCCTTGACGGTGTCATACATGTGCCACTGCCAGTTGTCGTCGTGGGCATTGCCCAAGGCGACCGTGATCCCGCCCTGGGCGGAGACCGTGTGGGAACGGGTCGGGAAAACCTTGGATAACAGGGCGCAGCTCTTGCCGGACTGGGCAATCTGCAGCGCGGCGCGCATACCGGCGCCACCGGCACCGATCACGACCGCATCAAATTCACGAGTTGGAATAGTCACCTTACACACCCCACAGCACGACGAAACCAGTCATCACATAGACAAACAGCACCACCACCAGCACAAACTGCAGCGCACCGCGCAGTCCGACCGGCTTGATATAGTCGGTCAGCACCTGCCACAGACCGATCCAGGCGTGGATCAAGACGCATACGAGCGTCAGCAGGGTGAAGACCTTGGTGAAGGTGTTGGAGAAGAAGCCGGTCCACACCTCGTAGGTGATGTCGTTGAACGCGACAAAGCCAACCAGATAGAGGACGTAGCACGTCATGATGAGGGCGGTGGCGCGGATCAGGATGTAATCATGAACACCGCTGCGCCCGAAAGTTGCAGAATTGGTTACCATACCAGTACCCCCGCCAATACCGCCAAAACCGCGGTGATCACGAAGGCCACACGGGCACTCTGATTACCGGATTCCAGCTCTTCCCAATAGCCCATGTCCATGACCAGGTGCCGCAGACCGCCCACGATGTGGTAAGCCAGCGCGGTCAGGATCCCCCACAGCACGAACTTGACCAGGAAGTTGTCCATGATGGCAACGACCGATTCAAATCCTTCGGGAGAGGCGAGTGAAGTACCAAGCATCCACAGCAAGATGGCCAGTGCCACAAAGGTGATGACCCCTGAGACACGATGCAAGATGGAAGCGATGGCGGTGACAGGAAAGCTGATCGTCTGTAGGTCGAGGTTTACAGGTCTCTGTTTGTTTTTCACGGCTTTGCCCACTCAGCTCCATTGAGCACGTTAGTTATTGTTTTCACACGCTTTGAGGGCGAGGAGTGGCATTTGTTAGGTTTTTGTTACCAAAACAACTCAGGAAAGCCAAAAATAACATTTTTGATATCACATCTGGCTTTGCGAAAGCGTTTCAAACACCGACGACCATCACCCACGTGGCGCAGTATATCGGCGGCCTTAACCAATGACAATCAAATAGCTACACAGAAAATCCAAAACCGTAAACCAGATCTCACAACAGCTTTAACAAGTCATTAATGATCATCCAGCAAAATTGACAAAGACATGGTTCTCTGGTTCAAATAAGGCGCTCCAGCCGCCGTGGTACGGGTAAGAACCTTTGCCAGCGTCATAACAGTCGTAATAAAGTAGGGCTGGAACCAAATTATAAAAGAGCAAAGGAGACGTGCTATGGCTGATAAGATAGCCACCCTACATCTGCCCGGAAAAGAGCCGGTTGAACTGCCGATCCTCTCCGGTACCGTTGGACCCGATGTGATCGATGTCAGAAAGCTGGGCACGCAAGGATATTTCACCTTCGACCCCGGCTTCATGGCCACCGGTTCTTGCAAATCTTCCATCACCTACATCGATGGCGACCAGGGTGTCTTGCTGCACCGCGGTTACCCCATCGCCCAGTTGGCCACCCAGGCCAGCTACCTCGAAGTCTGCTACATCCTGCTGTACGGCGAGGCCCCCACCAAGACCCAATATGCGGAATTTGAACGTCTGGTCACCCGTCACACCATGGTGCACGAGCAGATCGCCTTCTTCTTCCGTGGCTTCCGCCGCGACGCCCACCCCATGGCCGTCATGTGCGGCGTGGTCAGCGCGCTGTCCGCCTTCTATCACGACGCCCTCGACATCAACAACGAGGAGCATCGCGAGATCTGTGCCTTCCGTCTGCTCTCCAAGATGCCGACCCTGGCCGCCATGTGTTACAAGTACTCCATCGGCCAGCCCTTCATGCAGCCGCGCAACGCCCTCTCCTATGCAGGCAACTTCCTGCACATGATGTTTGGCGTGCCGACCGAAGAGTACAAGGTCAACCCCATCGTCGAGCGCGCCATGGACCGCATCTTCACCCTGCATGCGGATCATGAGCAAAACGCCTCCACCTCCACCGTGCGTCTGGCCGGTTCTTCCGGTGCCAACCCGTTTGCCTGTATCGCTGCGGGGATCGCCTCCCTGTGGGGCCCGGCCCACGGTGGTGCCAACGAAGCCTGCCTCAAGATGCTCGAAGAGATTGGCTCCGTGGATCGCATCCCCGAGTACATCGGCCGCGCCAAGGACAAGAACGATCCGTTCCGTCTGATGGGCTTCGGTCACCGGGTCTACAAGAACCACGATCCCCGTGCCACCGTGATGCGCGAAACCTGCCACGAGGTACTGACCGAGCTGCAGATCAAGGATCCGCTGCTGGACGTGGCCATGGAGCTGGAACGCATCGCGCTGTCCGACCCCTACTTCATCGAGAAGAAGCTCTACCCGAACGTGGACTTCTACTCCGGCATCATCATGAAGGCCATCGGCATCCCCATGTCCATGTTCACCGTGATCTTCGCCATTTCACGTACCATCGGCTGGATTGCCCACTGGAACGAGATGCACTCGGACCCGGATCAGAAGATCGGCCGTCCCCGTCAGCTCTACACCGGTCAGCCCCTGCGAGAGTTCGTGCCCCTCGACCAGCGCTGAGCCCGATCTGTCATGGTTTGTTACAAAGGCGGTCATTGACCGCCTTTTCTTTTGCAGGTTTAATCGCGCCCTTTTACGCCAAGGACACTCATCATGAAATCTCCCCTGCTCCTCAGCTCTGCCCTCCTGCTCAGCGCCTGCCAGAGCGCCCCGACCACCGAAACCCTCTATATCCAGGACAAGCTGGCAGACTGCGTCGGTGTCGCCCCCATGAAGTGCATGCAGGTACGCAGTCAGCCGGGAGAGAACTGGAGCCTCTTCTATCAGCAGATCGAAGGCTTCACCTTTGAACCGGGCTTTCGCTATCAACTCGAAGTGAGCAAGGAGCAACTTGCCGATGTGCCGGCCGATGCCCCTTCCTTGCGCTACCAGCTGGTCAAGATCGTGAGCAAGGAGCCGGTTCGCTGACGAGTCACTGACAGGTGACCCGGTTTCGTTTGTGTGCTCTCTGGGGTATGCTGTCACCCCTTTTTGCCACGGTTTGAGTACGGACCCGACTCGCATCATGATCACCATCCGCACCATCCGC
This sequence comes from Aeromonas sp. R7-5, assembly GCF_040908015.1. NCBI lineage: Bacteria > Pseudomonadati > Pseudomonadota > Gammaproteobacteria > Aeromonadales > Aeromonadaceae > Aeromonas > Aeromonas sp. R7-5. The sequence continues at coordinate 453,493 of NZ_JBFOCZ010000026.1, forward strand.
ACGCCAGACTGGCCCGCCATCATGGCCATCCAGCACGAGTGTTATCACCAGTTCGAACCCGAGCCCCTCGAGGTGATGCAGAACAAGACCGAGCTGGCCCCCGCCTCCTGCTGGGTGGCCGAGCGTCAGGGCAAGGTGCTGGGTTACCTGCTCTGCCACCCCTGGCGTGCCCACCAGCCCCCGCCCCTCTCGGTGCCGATGAAGGCGCTGGCCGGCCACGACGAGTTCTATCTGCACGATCTCGCTGTCTCGAGCAAGGCACGCGGCCTGGGTGTCGGACAGCGACTGCTGGCAAGGGCGCTCGCTTTCGCGAGCCATGCTGGATATCGCCATGCAGGCCTGGTGGCGGTTCAGGATGCCCCCGCCTTCTGGCGCAAGCAGGGGTTTGTGCCCGCCGACACCGGCAAATCGCTGGTGGAGTATGGTGACGGGGCTGTCTATATGCGGTTGCCCCTGGCAGACAACGGTCCAGAACCGGGAACCATCAGCAGAGTTCAATAAAAAGAGTTCAATAAAAAAGGCGCCTTTCGGCGCCTTTTTCTATTTCGCGTTGCACTCCCCACAGGGAGATCAAGCCTTGAACTTGCTGAACACCAGAGAGGCGTTGGTACCGCCAAAGCCGAAGCTGTTGGACATGACGGTATTGAGGTCGGCCGCTTCGTATTCACGCACGATGGGCAGGCCCACAGCTTTCTCGTCCAGGTTCTCGATGTTGATGCTGGGGGCGATGAAGCCGTGTTCCATCATCAGCAGGGAGTAGACGGCCTCGTGCACGCCGGCGGCGCCCAGGGCATGGCCGGTCATCGCCTTGGTGGCGGAAAGCTTGGGTGCATTGCTGCCAAACAGGGTCTGAATGGCTTCCAGCTCCTTGGTGTCACCAACCGGCGTGGAGGTACCGTGAGTGTTGATGTAGTCCACCTTGCCGACACCCTGCATCGCCATCTTCATGCAACGCACGGCGCCTTCACCACTCGGGGCCACCATGTCGTAGCCGTCGGAGGTCGCACCGTAACCGGTGATTTCGGCGTAGATGTGGGCACCACGGGCCAGGGCGTGTTCCAGCTCCTCGACCACCAGGATGCCGCCACCACCGGAGATGACGAAGCCGTCGCGGTCCGCATCATAGGTGCGGGACGCTTTTTCCGGGTTGTCGTTGTACTTGGTGGAGAGCGCGCCCATGGCGTCGAACTGGATGGTGGAAGACCAGTCCAGCTCCTCGCCGCCACCGGCAAAGATGATGTCCTGCTTGCCAAGCTGGATCAGTTCCAGGGCGTGACCGATGCAATGGGCAGAGGTCGCACAGGCGGAGCTGATGGTGTAGTTGACACCCTTGATCTTGAACGGGGTGGCAAGACAGGCGGAGGTGGTGGAGGACATGGTACGCGGCACCATGTAGGGACCCACCCGCTTGACGCCCTTTTCACGGGCGATATCGGCAGATTCGGAGGTGTTCTTGCCGGAGGCGCCGCCGGAACCGGTCACGATGCCGGTACGCTCGTTGGAGACCATCTCTTCCGGCAGGCCGGCATCTTCGATGGCCTGCTGCATGGAGAGGTAGGCGTAGGCCGCGGCGTCACCCATGAAACGCATGACTTTACGGTCGATCAGTTCAGACGGTTCGAGTTTGATGTTACCCCAGACACGGCTGCGCAGGTTGTACTGCTCGAACTGCTCGGAATAGGTGATGCCGGATTTACCTGCTTTCAGGGAGGCCAGCACCTCTTCCTTGTTGTTGCCGATACTGGAGATGACGCCGATACCGGTGATCACTGCTCTTCTCATTAATTCATCTCGTCTGGAAAAACTGGCACCGAGTCTACCCGCTTTCGGCTGCCAAACTGGTCTGCTTTCACGTAGAATGCCCGCGATTTTGTGACGCGAGCCGAGGAAAACGTGAGTCAAACATCCTTACATCATGCCCGATTGGACTGGAACGAAGCGGGAACTCCAGTCTCCAGTGAGTTCGGGGATGTGTACTTTTCCAATGATAACGGTCTAAGTGAAACCCGCTACGTCTTTTTGCAGCAAAATCGACTGCCAGAGCGATTTTCGCACCACGATAGTGACAGTTTCGTGATTGGTGAAACAGGTTTCGGTACAGGACTTAACTTTCTGGCCACAATGGCCGCCTTTCTGGAACAGGCCCCCCTGTCCGGCAACGGATCCCGGCTGCACTTCATCAGCGTCGAGAAATACCCCCTTACCCAGGCCGATCTGCGCAAGGCCCTGGCCGCCTGGCCCGAGCTTGCCCCCTTGAGCCAGCCTCTCATCGACCAGTGGCCGTTGCCGGTCTCCGGCTGCCATCGCCTGCTCTTTGCCGATGGCCGCATCCGCCTCGATCTCTGGTTTGGCGACATCAAGGAGATGCTGCCTCAGGTGCCCCATCCGGCAACCGGTCTGGTGGACGCCTGGTATCTGGACGGTTTCTCCCCTGCCAAGAACCCAGAGATGTGGACCCAGGATCTCTTCGACGATCTCGCTCGCCTCGCCCGCCCCGATGCCACCCTCTCGACCTTTACCTGCGCCGGTTTCGTGCGACGGGGGCTGATTGCCGCCGGCTTTGCCATGAAGAAGGTGAAGGGCCACGGCAGCAAGCGGGAGATGCTGGCGGGTGTTCGGGAAGGCAAAGTGCCGCAGCAGAGCATCGCCCCCTGGTATGCCCGCCCCGCAGGGCGGGAGGGAGAGGTGCTCATCATCGGTGGCGGCATCGCTTCCGCCATGACGGCGCTCTCTCTGGTGGAGCGGGGTCGGCATGTCACCTTGCTGTGCGAAGATGGCGAACCGGCCAGCGGCGCCTCCGGCAATCGACAAGGAGCCCTCTACCCCCTGCTCAACGGCGAGCACGATGCCCTGTCGCGCTTCTATTCGCTGGCCTTCGGCTTTGCCAGAAACCGGCTGCTGGCCCTGGCAAAGCACCACCCCGTCGCCTTCTCGCTGTGTGGCGTCACCCAACTCGGCTACGACGACAAATCCGCCGCCAAGCTTGCCAAGATGAGCCAGGGCCCCTTCCCCCCCGAGCTGATGCACCCACTCTCGGCCGCGGAGGTTGAGCAGGTGGTCGGCCTGCCCTGCGATGCGGATGGTGTGAGCTATCCCCTGGGGGGCTGGCTCTGTCCGGCGGATCTCACCCGCGCCGCCATCAGGGAGGCGCAGGCCAGCGGGCGGCTGGAAGTGGTGTTCAATGCCGCGGTGAACCGCATTGCCGAAGAGGTCGATGGCTGGCGGGTGGAGAGCCAGGATGGCCGAGCCTGGCAGGCGCCAAACCTGGTGGTGGCCGCCGGTCACAAGCTGCCCGCCCTGCTCCCCTTCGCGGAGCTGCCGCTGTATCCCGTGCGCGGTCAGGTGAGCCATGTGCCGACCACGGCGCGGTTAAGTCAGCTCAGGACTGTGCTCTGCTACGATGGCTACCTCACCCCGGCCCACAACGGTGCGCACTGCATCGGGGCCAGCTATGGCCGCAACCAGACCGACCTTGCCTACCGCGCCGACGAGCAGGACCAGAACAGGGCGCGGCTGCAAGCCTGTGTGCCCCAGCAGCGCTGGCCTGCCGAGGTGGATGTGAGCGGCGCTCAGGCCCGTGTCGGGGTGCGCTGCGCCAGCCGGGATCACCTGCCGGTCGCCGGACCCGTCGTCCGGTTGGCGGCGCTGGTGGATCATGACGTCAACGCCCCCGCGGATCAGCAGAGCGCGCTGCCCCTGCACGCCGGCCTCTACGTGCTGGGGGCGCTCGGCTCCCGGGGGCTCTGCTCGGCGCCCCTGTGCGGCGAGCTGGTCGCCAGCGAGATCTGCGGCGATCCCCTGCCGCTGGCCGCCGATCTGCTGGAGGCGCTCCACCCCGCCCGCTACTGGGTGCGAAGACTGCGCAGGGGCAAGCCACTGCGCGACTAGCCACCCAGGAGCCGGGGCTGCCCGCCTCCACCCCATTGGCGTACCAACAAAAAAACGGGCTCAATCAGCCCGTTTTTTTATGTTTCCCATGAGTGGCCATGGGCCTGTACACGTGTTATCAGCCAGCCCTGGGCCAGACGACCCCCAGCTTGCGCCCCTGATCGGTCTGGCTGGCCAGGGTGTCGAACCGCGCCCGGGTTGCCTCCAGCACCGCCTGCCCTGCCTGCCAGCCCTGATGCTCCAGGGTTGGGCAATCCCGGGTCACCGGCAACTGGGCGAGGCGCGTGCCAAGCTGGCTCACGCTCTCCAGCAGGATGTCCTTGTGACGGCTCTCGTAGTCAAACATGGCGGCCACCAGCTTGTCCCACTTCTGGCGCTCCTTCGCGGGCGCACGGGCCTTGTCCATCCAGTTGGGCACCCTGACCTGGATGCGGGCACGAACGCTGGCCTGCTCCAGCTCGCAGCGTGTCGCCGTCGCCTTCGTCTGCAACTGCCAGGAGAGCTGATAGCTGGCCTTGCCGATGTGCCCGTCCGCCTGGGTGGGCGACAAGGCGGTGATCTGGCGCATCACGGCCCCCACATCGGCCCCGGAGACCCGATAGAACTGGAAGTCGACCTTGATATCGGGGGCGACCTTCACACCGGCATAGTGGGAAGGTACAGCACCGATTGAGGCGGCATAAATGAGGGCCACCGTCACCCCTGTCTTGCTGAAGAGTCCCATCTGTCCGCGGCTTTGCTCCTTGTGAGTCCCAGCTTAATTTCAATTAATAATCAATGCATTAATAACCCGATTGGGAGATTACCCCTGATCCAGCCCCCTGTCATCCGCTCTTGGCACCCGCTTGCTGCAAACGTGCGAGTCATCACCCCGGCTCAGGCGGGGATTTGCAGTCGAGATCACAAGCTGCCATCGAATGGATGGTGAAATACTCCTTAGTGGGTAATATCCGCAGTGTTTTTGTTGGCCGATGCCGGATAGTCCAGCGCAACCCTCTGGTGAGCCCTGGCAGGCCACCCCCTCATTTCAACTTTTGGGAAGGTTTTATGATAGAACTCCTGATCGGCACCCTGGTCACCCTGGTCGTGGGTCGCTACATCTTCAAGGGCTACTCCGCCACCGGGGTACTGCTCAGCGGCGGCCTGCTGCTGCTGGCGATCACCGCCCTGATGGGCAAGGCGGTGCTGCCGGCGAGCGTCCCCTCCACCGGCCACATGGCCACCGACATCTTCGAATACGTGCGCTTCCTGCTGGTCGACAGGGGGGGTGGCCTCGGCATGCTCATCATGGTGCTGTGCGGCTTTGCCGGCTACATGAGCCACATCGGCGCCAACACCATACTGGTGAAGCTCGCGAGCAAACCCCTCGGTGTCATCAAGTCCCCCTACATCCTGCTGGTGGCCGCCTATCTGGTCGCCTGCGCCATGTCGCTGGCGGTGAGCTCCGCAACCGGCCTCGGGGTTCTGCTGATGGCCACCCTCTTCCCGCTGATGGTCAACATGGGGATCTCCCGTGGCGCGGCGGCGGCGGTGTGCGCCTCGCCGGCCGCCATCATCCTCTCCCCCACCTCGGGGGACGTGGTGATGGCCGCCCAGGCCGCGAACATGGAGCTCATCGAGTTTGCCTTCAAGCTGACCCTGCCCATTTCCCTGGTGGCCATCGCCGCCATGGCGGTGACCCACTTCTTCTGGCAGCGTTATCTGGATCAGAAGGCCGGGGAGCACAACGCCGCGGTCGCCCCAAGCGATCTCGTCACCGACGCCCCCGGCTTCTACGCCATCCTGCCCTTCACCCCCATCATCGGTGTGCTGCTGTTTGACGGCAAACTGGGGCCCAAGCTCGATATCGTCACCATCATCGTCATCTGCCTGGTGCTGGCCGCCCTGCTGGAGCTGGTGCGCAAGCGCAACGGCCGCGAGCTGCTGGACGGGCTGCAGGTGTGCTGGCGCAACATGGCCGACGCCTTCGCCGGCGTGGTGATGCTGCTGGTGGGTGCCGGGGTCTTTGCCCAGGGTCTGATGGGGCTCGGTTTCATCGCCAACCTCCTGGATCTGGCCCAGAGCTTCGGTACCGGCGGCATCGTCATCATGCTGGTGCTGGTGGTCATCACCACCCTGGCGGCCTTCACCACGGGTTCCGGCAACGCCCCCTTCTACGCCTTCGTGGAGCTCATCCCCCATTTGGCCACCAGCCTCGGCGTCAACCCGGCCTATCTGGTGATCCCCATGCTGCAGGCATCCAACCTCGGCCGCACCATCTCGCCGGTCTCCGGGGTGGTGGTCGCCTGTGCGGGGATGGGCAATCTCTCTCCGTTCGAAGTGGTCAAACGAACCTCGCTGCCGGTGGCCGTCGGCCTGCTGGTGGTGATCCTCGCCACCCAGATCATGGTTCCCGCCTGACTCTTTACCGGCCCGGCTGCCGCCGGGCTGGTATCCCCCCCACCCCATGCAGTAGACTCGGTGCTCTTTTTTCCTAAGGAGGACCGAGCCTTGAGTATGACGGTTCAACTTGCCCACTTCAGCGACTGCCACTCCCATTTCGATGGCGCCCCCATGCGCTTCTCCCCCGATGGCGAGTCCGAATGGCGCACCCAGTGCGGCGGCTATGGCCGCATCCTGACCCGGCTCACCGCCCTGCGCCAACAGGCCGAGGTAGTCGGCCAGACCTGCCTGCTGCTGCATGGCGGCGATACCTTCCAGGGGTCACTTTACTTCAACCGCTTCAAAGGGCGGGCCAATGCGGACCTGCTGGCCCTCTTGCGACCGGATGCCATGGTGATCGGCAACCACGAATTCGATCTGGGCAACGGGCCGCTGGTGGAGTTTATGCGCCAGCTCGATTTCCCGGTGCTCGCCGCCAACATCGACAACCGTCAGGAGCCCGCCGATGCCCCGCTGCGGCTACAGGGACTGCCGCAGCTGTTTGACGCAAGCCGCCCCTGGCACAAGCGCGTCATCGACGACGTGCCCTTCGCCCTGCTCGGCATCACGCTGCCGCAGATGGCCGCCATCGCGAGCCCCGATCCCCACACCCGTTTCCACGGTATCGAAGAGACCTTGAGCCGTGCCCTCGGCGAGATCAAGGCCGCCGGCATCCAGCACATTATCCTGCTCAGCCACCTGGGTCTGGCGCAGGACAAGCGACTGGCGACCCGCTTCCCCGAGCTCAGCCTCATCGTCGGCGGGCACACCCACAGCCTGCTGGGGGATCTGGCGCCGCTCGGGCTCGACAGCGAAGGCAGCTATCCCCTCATGGTGAACGGGGTGGCCATCCTGCACGCCGCCCACAGCGCCCTCTGTCTCGGGGTGTGCGAACTCACCTTCGACGAGCAGGGACGCGTGTGCCAAAGCCGCGGCCAGCTGGAGTGGTTACCCTGGGATCCCTGGCCCTTTGCTTCCCCGCCTCCTGCGGGGCTGCACTTCTGCGAACCGGCCCCCGAGCTCGAGCAGCATCTGGCCAGACGCTATCGCCCCGAGCTCGAAACCATGACCCGGCGCGTGGTGACCCGGCTCGCCGATCCGCTCCCCCACCAGCGCCTGCCCGATGCCAACCTGCCCGCCGGCAGCCAGGTCGCCCCCCTGGTAGCGAGTGCCATGCTGGCCAGTGCCCGCGAACAGGTGGGTCAGGTGGACTTTGCCCTGCACAATGCCGGGGGCGTGCGCTGCTCCCTCGAGCCCGGCCCCCTGACCGAAGCAGATGTTGCCGGACGCCTGCTGCCCTTTGCCATTCCCCTTACCCTCTACCGGGTGCACGGCCATGAACTGGCCGAGGCACTGGAGGGGGCCATCGACAACGCCACCAACAACGGGGTGACGGGCAATGGCAGCGGCAGCTTCCCCTACACCGCCGGGGTGCGCTTCTGCTATCAGGCCGACAGGCCCAAAGGGGAGAGGATCACTCGCCTGGAATGGGAAGCCAGCCCGGGTCAGTGGCTGCACGTCGAGCCGAATGCCATCTATCGCGGGGTCTCCAGTGCCTATACTGCCTCCGGCAAGGAGGGCTACACGGCCCTTGCCCGCACCCTGACCCAGCACAATCAGGAGCTCGGCATCACCCTGGCGGATGCCTTCCTGCGCTGGGCACGCCACCTGCCGGAGCTCAGCACCCTGCCGGCCCTGGTGGAGTATCACGGCCAGTGAATCTGGCACCGGCCCATCCCGGGTCGGTGCCGCCTTTTCGCCGCATAGGGGAATCCTGGTCCGCTCCCAGGCGCAGGCCCCCTACCATGCAACCTCAGGCTGTGACGCCCGACTACGCCTGCCCTGTCTTGTGATGGGGCCTGCCAATGCAGCCAGAGGCGTGAAAACGATACTTTTACGAATTATTTCAGGTGCCTACACTTCTTCCATTGCATCGTGCAGCCCGGCTCGGCAAGATAAGCCCGCTTTTTCAGTCTTTCCCGCAGGAACAGGTCACCCATGAATCACGCCATCCGCTTTACCCCGCACCGCCACAATCCCGGGATCAGGCCGTCGGTCATCTTGCTCACCGCCCTGATGGCACTGCTGTTCTGTCTGCGCAATCCGCTGTTCCACGGCATGGCCCCGGGATTTGATGCCTCCCTGTTTGCGGTAATGGGCAAGATGTGGAGCGAGGGGGGCGTACTCTATCGGGACATGATCGACATCAAGGGTCCCATGATCTTCGCCCTCGATGCACTGGGCTATGGCCTTGGTGGCTTCTTCGGGATCTGGCTGCTGGAGTGGGTGCTCTGCTGGCTGGGCCTCATGGCGAGCTGGCAGGCTTTTTCGCAGCTCGGGCTCTCGGTGCGGGCGCGACTTGGCAGCATGCTGGCCCTGCTGGCGCTCTACAGCACTCGCTACTACTACGGCAACATGACAGAGGACTGGACATTCCATCTGGCCCTCATCGCCCAGTGGGCTTTCATCACCTTGCTGCTGGACAAGCGATTCAGCTGGGGACCGGCTCTGGTCGCCGCACTCACCTTCGCCATCGTGGCCTGGATGCGCACCAACAACGGCGCCTTCTGGGGGGCCTGGTATCTGGTGCTCTTCTGTCACTGGTGCCTGCGCGAGCAGTGGCGCTGCGCCTTTGCCCTGCTCTTTTCCAGCCTGCTTGGACTGGCTCTCGTCGGCGGCCCGCTCTATGCCTACTTCCAGCACCACGACGTGCTGGCAGAGTTCAAATACTACGCCTTCGGCATCTTCTTTGAAGGGAGCTACGGCAACGGCTTCTCTCCTGAGGTGGGCGCCGTCGGTCTGCTGCGCACCGGCCTCATCATGCTGCTGCCCGCCTTCCTCGTCCTGATGCTCGGGCGCCGCCAGGAGTGGTATCTGCCCGCGCTGTGCGCCACCCTCCTGGGGGTGCTGTTCACCCTGATCGCCAACTCGGTCTCCGGCCATGTGTTCGATCACTATGACGTGCTCTATCTGCAGCTTGGCCTGCTGCCGCTCGCCTGCCTGCTGGACAGAAGCGAGCAGCGATCCGATGCCCTGGGGCTGCTTTGCATCTCCCTGGTGGTGCTGACCGCCAGCTGGCTGCTGGCCCAGCAGCTTGGTTACGGCTGGAGCACCAAGGAGTGGTCTCTGGAGCGGGTACGCGAGGTGCTCGGCAACAGCCTGCTGTGGGCCTTGCCCGTGCTCATTCTGGTCCCGCTCTGGCGCGCCTGGGACGTGCGAAGCGCCACCCCCTGGCTCGCCTCGCTGGCCATGCTGGTACTGCTGGTCAACAACGCCTGGGAAGGCAATCTCAAGGGCAGGCCGTTCAATCCCCCCGCCCAGGTCAGGGTCGATCGTATCCTGGCCGAGACGGCGCCCACCGACAAGATCTGGGTCGATGGCATCCAGCCGCAATACTACCTATGGACCGATCGCCAGCCGGCCTCCGCCTATCTGTTCTTTGCCAACGTCAACCCGCCCTACGATGTGCGCGAGCGGGTGCTGGCTGACATCCAGCGCCAACAACCCAAATTCATCATCGCCAAACCGGAGCGGGTGGCACAGGAGCTCAAGACTCCGACCTCCCCCTCCCACCTTGCCTTCTACCAGTATCTGGCAGCCCAGTATGAAGAGGTAGACCCGGGCCTGTACCGGCGCCGCTAATCAGGCACATAGAAGGGGCCATCCTGGTGATGGCCCCTTTTCGTTGTCGTCATAAAGAGGGAGGTCGACCATGTTCAAGGGGCCCCATCCTGACTACAATGGCGCTCTTTTTTGCGGCAGAGGGAAGAATCATGGCGGAGCTGACTTATCTGGGGGGCTATCCGGAGCCACTCAAGGCTCAGGTGCAGCAGTTGATTGCGGCGGGCAAACTCGGCGAGATGCTGGCCAAGCGCTACCCGCAAACCCACCTCGTCCAGAGTGACAAGGCGCTGCTCGCCTATACCATGGAGCTGAAGAACCGATACCTGAAAAGCTCGGCGCCGCTTTCCAAGGTGATCTTCGACGGCAAGATCAACGTGATCAAGGATGCCCTGGGACTGCACACCTATGTCAGCCGGGTGCAAGGCAGCAAGCTCAAGGCCAAGAACGAGATCCGCATCGCCGCCCTGTTCAAGGAGGCCCATCCCGCCTTTCTCAAGATGATAGTGGTGCATGAGCTGGCCCACCTGAAGGAGAAGGATCACAACAAGGCTTTCTACCAGCTCTGCCAGCACATGGAACCGGACTATCATCAACTGGAGTTCGATCTCAGGCTCTGGCTCACCTGGCGTGATATCGAGCGTACCGCCCGCTGATCCCCTTGCAAGGAGGCAAGATGCGCCCATGGCACACACCTGTCCAGCCCGTTCGCCATGGGCACTGGTTGCTCCCGGGGCTGATGCTCTGGCTCTTCTCCCTGCCGCTGTCGGCCACCGAACGCTGGCAGCGTGATGACTACCTTGTCCAGAGCTTCATGGAAATCGCCATGAAACGGGAGTATGGCCATGAACAACAGGAGCACTTCTCCCGCTGGCCGGGCCCCGTGCGTCTCAAGCTCGTCAACGAATTCGGCGACAAGCCGCTGCAGGCCGAGGTCGTCAAGGTACAGACCCGTCACCTGAGCAGGATCACCGGTCACCCCATCGAGATTGTCAACGACAACCCCAATCTCACCCTCATCATGACCAGGCACAAACAGATGGCGAGCTGGGCTGCGCGCACCATGCGCCAGGACGAGTCGGTGCGCATCGCCCTCAAGGAGGGGATTTGCCTGGCCAATTTCGCCACCAACGCTCGCTACGAGATCACCCGTGCCACCATCATCATTCCGGTGGATTACAGCCGGGCAAAGGGCCGTTTTCTGGATTGCGTGGTGGAAGAGTTGAGCCAGGTGATGGGGCTGCCCAACGACTCGGACAAGGTGTTCCCCTCCATCTTCAATGACAGCAGCATCGACAGCTTTCTGACCGGGCTCGATTACGTGTTGCTCAGGCTTGCCTACCACCCGGCATTGCAACCGGGCATGACGGCGGACGAGGTACGCGCGGCGCTCCCCACCGCCCTCAAGGCACTACGTGCCAATGGCGACATCGCACAGGCCACCCAACGGGTGCAGGTCGACAGCCTCAAGCGTTGGGCGGGACTCTGAACGCAGCCAGAGACATTACTCTTTCGCCTTTCGCCTTTCGCCTTTCGCCTTTCGCCTTTCGCCTTTCGCCTTTCGCCTTTCGCCTTTCGCCTTTCGCCTTTCGCCTTTCGCCTTTCGCCTTTCGCCTTTCGCCTTTCGCCTTTCGCCTTTCGCCTTTCGCCTTTCGCCTTTCGCCTTTCGCCTTTCGCCTTTCGCCTTTCGCCTTTCGCCTTTCGCCTTTCGCCTTTCGCCTTTCGCCTTTCGCCTTTCGCCTTTCGCCTTTCGCCTTTCGCCTTTCGCCTTTCGCCTTTCGCCTTTCGCCTTTCGCCTTTCGCCTTTCGCCTTTCGCCTTTCGCCTTTCGCCTTTCGCCTTTCGCCTTTCGCCTTTCGCCTTTCGCCTTTCGCCTTTCGCCTTTCGCCTTTCGCCTTTCGCCTTTCGCCTTTCGCCTTTCGCCTTTCGCCTTTCGCCTTTCGCCTTTCGCCTTTCGCCTTTCGCCTTTCGCCTTTCGCCTTTCGCCTTTCGCCTTTCGCCTTTCGCCTTTCGCCTTTCGCCTTTCGCCTTTCGCCTTTCGCCTTTCGCCTTTCGCCTTTCGCCTTTCGCCTTTCGCCTTTCGCCTTTCGCCTTTCGCCTTCATGGTCATGCGCTTACCCCATCAACGCAACACGCAGCCCATGGCTGCGTGTTTTGAAGAGCGGTTCGGCAAAGCCTGTACAGGGATCATCATCCGGCTGGAGGTTCCTCCTCGCGCCCTGGCAGATCACGACGATGCTTGTTGCTGAGAGCTTATCTTCAGGCCTCCAGAGCCTCTTCTTCCGGCATCCAGCTATCGGCGTTTTCCCACACTTCCTGCACCATGGCTTCGGCCAGCTCCTTGTCTTCCTTGCTGGCGCGACTGACCGTCAGAGCCATGGCACTACCCGGTGCCACCCGCACATGCAGATCGGGAAAGCGCTCACCCAGTTGCTTGAGCAGCTCCTGGCGCAAGGCTTCCATGGTCGAGGTGGGGATCTGGTGTTTTCTGTCGATGATGATTTCCAGGCGCATAGGGTACGTCTCCATGATAGTTTACTGTATTTTTATACAGTAATTTTGAAAAGTAAAGATGGTGGCTGCACATAAGCCCTCACCGCCCATGCCTTCTTGCTGACGATGTGCAGCCGAACGGCCCCGATTTTCCCCCATCGCTGTCATCATGGAAAAAACAGTTGATATTGATTCTCATCCATCGCATTATTCATGACTTGTTATAACATAACAAAAAAGGCAATCATGCGCCCCCATATTCACCCTGAATACCGCAAGGTTCTGTTCCACGATCTCGCCAGCAATACCTACTTTCTGATCGGCTCCACGCTGGCCACCGATCGCACCAGAGAGTGGGAAGATGGCAACACCTACCCCTATGTGACGCTGGATGTCTCCAGCGCGTCCCACCCCTTCTATACCGGCAAACAGAAGCAGGTCGGCAAGGAAGGCCAGGTCGCTCGCTTCGGCCAGCGATTCGGTCAGTTCTTCAGCAAAGGAAAAGAGAAACAATGAAAGTCCTCGCCTCCCTGAAATCCGCCAAGTCGCGTCACCCGGACTGCCAGATCGTGCGTCGGCGCGGCAAGCTGTTCGTCATCTGCAAGAGCAATCCCAGATTCAAGGCTCGCCAGGGCTGATCGCGCCCTGCCCTCCCTGAATAACACAAGCCCTCGTCATGAGGGCTTTGTCATCTCTGGGCTCTGCTCACAGCGGGGTGGCGCACTTGCGGTATTCGGTGGGGCTGACCCCTACCCGCTTTCGGAATACCCGCGAGAAGTAGAGCTGATCGTCATAGCCCACCTGCTGGCCTATGGTGGCGACCGACAGCGGCGTGGTCTGCAGCAGCAGCTTGGCTCGCATGATGCGCTGATCCTCGCGCCAGCGCACTATGCTCACCCCCACCTGCTCGCGAAACAGGTGCGCGAGGCGCGAGGGGGACAAGAACACCTGCTCCGCCAGCGCTTCCACCGAGATCTCGGCCGAGAGGGACTCGCTCAGGATCTGGCACGCCTCGTGGACCCGGTGATCGATGGCGGGATAGGCATTCTGGGACGATGCCTCGTAGCAGCGGATGAGCAACCGCTCCAGGAGGTTCATGGCGAGTTGCTCCGACATGGGCCGCAGCTGCTTGTGGGTCTCCTCGATGTCGAGGAAGAGGGTGTCGAATTCGGTGAGCAGCTGGTTGTCCGCCAGTTGCAGTCGCCCCACCTGCTCCGTCACCTGGGGCCACTTGAGCCAGTCAGCCCAATAGGCCCGCGGCCGGAAATAGACCCAGCGGTGATACCACTCCCGGGCATCCGGCGCCCGGCCGTAATGGTGCACCGCCGCTGGTGGAAAGAGCAGCAGGTCGCCGGGCTCCACGGTGAAGGCCTTGTCCCCCTGAAAGATCTGTCCCTTGCCCTTGATGGTCAGATTGACGATGAACCCCTTCATGCCGTGGGGCCTGTCGATGGTGAAATCCAGCGCGCTCCCCTGCTCGATGGGAGTCATCCCCGAGACCAGGAAGACGTCGAAGGCGTAGCCAGGCAGCAGGGGATTGAGTTGTTTCGGCTTCTCTTTTTGCATCGAGGACATGGCGGAAAACAGGGTTTCGGTAAAAAAGTCGACATGGGCCATTGTAGAGATCCGGCGTAGGAACCCCCTATGTTCGCAAGCTGTTCGTTGTGAAATTGTTGAACTGGCTCACAGCTTGCCGGGGAAAACACCGGGCCGGCGCGAGGCCGGCCTGGTGACGAGGAAAAACATCGCTCAGATACGGGCTTTGCGCACCTGCTTGTAGCGGTCGAACAGCACGGCGGCGAGCAGGATGAGGCCACGCACCACGTACTGGGCAAACGGGGAGATGTTGAGCAGGTTCATGGCGTTCTCCATCAGCCCCAGGATCAGCACCCCGGCGATGATGTAGGAGATCTTGCCGATCCCCCCCTTCATGGAAACCCCACCCAGCACGCAGGCGGAGATCACCACCAGCTCGAAGCCGATGGAGGTCATGGGCTGACCCGAGGTCATGCGGGATGCGAGGATGATGCCGGCGAGCGAGGCGATGAGCCCGGTCATGGTGAAGATGATGATCTTGGTGCGCACCACGTTGACCCCGGCCAGACGTGCGGCCTCCTCGTTACCCCCCATGGCCAGGGTATTGCGCCCGAAGGTGGTCTTGTTGAGCAGCAGACCGAACAACACGAAGCAGACAGCCGTCAGCCAGATGGGCGTCGGGATGCCGAGCAGGGCGGAGTTGCCAAGCTCGAAGAAGCCCTCCTCCACGATGCCCACCGCTTTGCCGTCGGAGATGATGTAGCCCACCCCGCGCGCCATCTGCATGGTGGCAAGGGTGGTGATGAGGGCGTTGATCTTGAATTTGGCCACGACGATGCCGTTGATGAGGCCAAAGACAAGGCCCACCGAGAGACCGGCCAGAATGCCAAGGGGGATGCTCTCGGTGGCGTTGATGCCCACCGCGCAGGCAACCCCGGAGCAGGCCACCACGGAGCCCACCGACATGTCGAACTCGCCGGAGGCGAGGCAGAACAGCATGCCGCAGGCCACCATGCCCGACATGGAGACGGCAAGCCCGAGCCCCCGCATGTTGATCAGGCTGGCGAAGTTGGGGACCAGCACGCAGGCGAGCAGGAACAGGATGGCGAAGATCACCAGCATGCCGTACTGATCCCAGATGCGGGTCAGTTGCAGGCGGGTACCGCTCGCCGCGGTGTCGTTGGCGGCTTGGCCGACCGAGGTCGTTGTTGTCATGGTATTTCTCCTGAAAATTCCGGGTGCTATCTCGTTGCGGTCAGCAGATCAACGGGCCGGCATGGCCAGATTGAGCGCCTTGACCTCGTTGGCCTCGTCGTGGGAAAGCTCGCCGGCGATCTCCCCCTCCCGCATGACCAGGATCCGGTCCGCGATGCCCAGCACCTCCGGCAGCTCGCTCGAGACCACCACCACGGCGATGCCCACCTTGGCCAGATCGTAAATCACGTTGTAAATCTCGTTCTTTGCCCCGACGTCGATGCCCCGGGTCGGTTCATCGAGCAGGATCACTTTCATGTCTTCCGACAGCCAGCGCCCCAGAATGGCCTTCTGCTGGTTGCCGCCGGAGAGGTTCATGATGGCCTGCTGGGGAGACGGGGTCTTGACCCGCATATCGCGGATCCTCAGCCTCGCGTTCTCGTCTTCCCACTTTTGGTTGATCCAGAAGCCTCCCCACGCGTGGTGACGGCGGGCGCTGATGTTGATGTTCTCCTGCACCGAATGGATGGGGATGATGCCGAGCGCCTTCCTGTCTTCGGTGCAGAGCATGATGCCGCTGCGAATGGCGTCGATGGGGCTCTGAATGACCACCTGTTTGCCAAACACCGATATCTCGCCCCCTCGAGGTGTCTCGGCGCCGAAGATAAGCTTCATCAGCTCGCTGCGCCCGGCCCCCACCAGCCCGAAGATGCCGAGGATCTCCCCGCGTTTCACCTCGAGCGACACCGGCGCCTTGAGGCCGGGTCCCATCAAGTGTTCCACCTTGAGGCCCGCCTCGCCAAGCGGCCTTGGGCTGTAGCCATAGATGTCGGTCAGCTCGCGCCCCACCATGGTCTTGACCAGCAGATCCCGGTCCACCTCGGCCATGGAAGCGAAAGTGCGCACGAACTGGCCATCCTTGAACACCGTGATGGCATCGCACAGGGCGAAGATCTCGTCCATGCGGTGGGAGACGTAGAGAATGACCTTGCCCTCGTCCCGCAACTGGCGGATGACCCGAAACAGCTGCTCAATCTCGCGGGACGACAGGCTGCTGGTCGGCTCGTCGAAGGCGATGACGCTGGCGTCCCGGGTCAGGGCCTTGGCGATCTCCACCATCTGCCACTGACCCAGGGACAGGTACTTGAGCGGCGTTTCGGGGGAAACGTCCATCCCGAGGCGTGCCAGCTGCCTGGCCGCATCCTGATAGAGCTTCTCCCGATCGATGACGCCGCGCCGGGTCGGCAACTGCCCCAGGTAGATGTTCTCCGCCACGCTCATTTCAGGGACCAGGTGCAGCTCCTGATAGATGATGGCGATCCCGCTCTCAAGGGCATCGACCGTGTTTTGGAACACTTTCTTCTGACCCGCCAGCTTCACCACCCCGCGGGTGGGCGCCTGAAAACCGCTCAGGATCTTGAGCAGGGTGGACTTGCCGGCCCCGTTCTCTCCCATCAGCGCGTGTACCGTGCCCTGCTGGCAGGCGAAGGAGACGTTCTGCAGCGCCTTGACGCCGGGAAACTCCTTGCTGATGCCGCAAAACTCCAGATATGGAACTTGATTCATGAGATGACTCCAGCCAGCCGGCACGGCGCACTCCGCCATGCCGGCATGGGTATCAAGGGATGGGGATCACAGCCCTTTCTTTTGCAGCTCGGCCTTGAAGTTGTCGCGGGTGATGAGCACCACGTCGGTCACCTCGGTGAACTTGGCAGGCTCGGCGCCGTTGACGACCCAGTCATGGAGCATCTGGATGCTCTTGTAGCCGTGTACGTCCGGGCTGGGCAGCAGGGAGCCGAGGAAGCCGGTGGCGCTGGACTTGGAGAGCTCGTTCACCGCATCCACCCCGTTGATGCCGATGCCGATGACGTTCTCCGCCTTGAAGCCCTGCCCTTCGGTGGCGCGCACGCCGCCGAGCACCGTGTTGTCATTCATGCCGACGATGAGCCAGTTCTTGACCTCGGGGTGTTGCACCAGCATGGAGTTGGCGGCATCCAGCGCCCCCGGAATGTCGTTGCTCTTGGTGGGCGCGCGGAAGATCTGGCCCTCGGGGAAACCGGCAGCCTTGAGCGCGCTCAAAGAGCCCTCGACCCGGCGACGGGCGGTATCGAGCTCGTCGGCGGTGATGGCGAGCACCCCGGTCGCCTTTACGTCCCACTGGCGCTTTTGCATCTCCTTGTAGAGCTCCTGCCCCTGACGCTCGCCAATCTTGGTGGCGGCCATCATCACCAGCGGCACCTGCTCCATGGGCTGGCCCTTGGCGTTGACGAACTGGTCATCCACCGTGATGACCTTCAGATCCATGCTGTTGGCCTTGGCCATGATGGCGGCACCGAGTTTGGGATCCGGGGTACAGATGACGAAGCCCTTGGCGCCATTCGCCGCCAGACTGTCGATGGCATTGAGGGTCTTCTCCCCGTCGGGGACGGCTATCTTGATCACCTCGAAGCCCAGATCCTTGCCCGCCTTGTCGGCGAAGTTCCACTCGGTCTGGAACCAGGGCTCCTCGGGCTGCTTGACCAGGTAGCCCAGCTTCAGCGCTTCGGCCGAAAAAGCAGAATTTGCCATACCAAGGGCGAACCCCATCGCGATCATGCCTTTAACGATTTTGTTCATGCGAATGTCTCCAACGGTTCTATCAATCCATGTATCCACGCAGTGCTGCTCGTTGAGTCAATCAAGTCGCAGCCATATAAAAACATGCTTAAACAGGACGTTATTGTTGTTACTGGTTGAGCGAACCAAGTTGTAATCGTTTTCACAATTAAAAATGGAGAGCAGGATCACGCCATGAGATTGCAGCCATTTCGTCTATATAATTAGCAATTTCGTCACATGTTGAATTTTAGAGAGCCGTCACCCTGTCGCACTGACAGCGTTAAAATCCATATTTCCAGCAGCCAATGGCTAACCGCCCCTCCTGCCCATCTCCTATGGTTCCCCCCAGTCACCCCTCATTGATGGTCAGGAGCACTTATGTCTGAGCACATCGTCATCGGACTCGATTTCGGCAGCGACTCGGTCAGGGCACTCGCCGTGCGCTGCCAGGACGGCGCCGAGCTGGCGACCCATGTCGTCTATTACCCGCGCTGGCAGGCTGGCCACTACTGCCAACCGGTCAACAACCAGTTCCGCCACCACCCCCTCGACTATCTGGAGTCCATGGAGCAGGCGGTGGTGGCGGTGGTGAGCCAGCTCACGCCGAGTCAGCGCACCGCCGTGCGCGGCATCGGGGTGGACAGCACCGGCTCCACCCCCGCCCCCATCGACAGAGAGGGGCGCGTGCTGGCCCTGCGTCCGGAGTTTGCCGACAACCCCAACGCCATGTTCGTGCTGTGGAAGGATCACACCGCCATCGAGGAGGCGGAGGCCATCACTGCCCTGTGCCACGGCGGCCAGTTCCCCGACTACAGCCGCTACATCGGCGGCATTTACTCCTCCGAGTGGTTCTGGGCCAAGATCCTGCACGTCTCCCGCGCCGATGCCGCCGTGCGCGCCGCCGCCTGCAACTGGGTCGAGCTGTGTGACTGGGTACCCGCCATCCTGAGCGGCACCCAGGCCCCGGCCACCCTCAAGCGCGGGCGCTGCGCCGCCGGCCACAAGTCCCTCTGGCACCCGAGCTGGGGCGGCCTGCCCCCCGCCGACTTCCTCAATGCCCTGGATCCCCTGCTGACGGAGGATCTCGACTTCCCCCTCTTTACCGACAGCTGGACCGCCGATCTCCCGGTCGGCACCCTGACACCGGAGTGGGCGGAGCGGCTGCACCTCTCCTGCGAGGTGGTGATTGCCGGCGGCGCCTTTGACTGCCACATGGGGGCGGTGGGGGCCGGGGCCGGCAACAATGCCCTGGTGAAGGTGATCGGCACCTCCACCTGCGACATCCTGATCGCCGACGAGGCCACCATAGGTGATCGGGCCATTGCCGGGATCTGCGGCCAGGTAGATGGCAGCGTGGTGCCGGGCATGGTGGGGCTGGAGGCGGGACAATCCGCGTTCGGTGACATCTATGCCTGGTATCAGCGCCAGCTCGGCTGGCCCCTGGACAGCCTCGCCGCCCAGTATCCGGAGCTTCGCACCGCCATCGAGCGCCACAAGCAGGCCCTGTTACCCAGCCTCGCCGCCGCCTGGGATCAGCAGCGCGACCTGGCGCACCTGCCGGTGGTACTCGACTGGTTCAACGGCCGGCGCACCCCCTATGCCAACCAGCGCCTGCAGGGCACCCTCACGGGGATCAACCTCGGCACCGATGCCCCCGATCTCTTCGGCGCCCTGGTGGCCTCCACCGCCTTCGGCGCCCGCAGCATCATGGAGTGCATGACCAGTCAGCAGGTGCCGGTGGAGCAGGTGATCGCCCTTGGCGGCATCGCCCGCAAGTCCACCACTGTGATGCAGACCTGCGCCGACGTGATGAACAGGCCCATCCAGGTGGTGGCCTCGGATCAGTGCTGCGCCCTGGGAGCGGCCATCTTTGCCGCCGTGGCGGCCGGGATCCATCCCGATGTGGCCAAGGCCCAGCACCACATGGCGAGCGCCGTGGAGCGCACCCACCAGCCACACCCCGAGCGGGTCGCCGAGTATGAACGCCTCTACCAGCGCTACCTCGCCTGGGGCGCCGCCGCCGAACCGCTCTACAACCGGGGGGTGCCGGCATGAACCTCAAGACCCTCAAGGAGCAGGTGCTCGCCGCCAATCTGGATCTGCCGCGCCATGGCCTGGTGACCTTCACCTGGGGCAACGTGAGCGGCATCGACCGAGAGCGCAATCTGGTGGTGATAAAGCCAAGCGGCGTCAGCTACGAGCGGATGCGGGTCGAGGACATGGTGGTGCTGGATCTGGCGGGCAAGCAGGTTGAGGGCGCCTTGCGCCCCTCCTCCGACACCGCCACCCACCTGGTGCTCTATCGCGCCTATCCGGAGCTTGGCGGCGTGGTGCACACCCACTCCACCCACGCCACCGCCTGGGCCCAGGCGGGGCGCCCCATCCCCATTTTCGGCACCACCCAGGCCGACTACTTCCACGGCGAGATCCCCTGCTCCCGCCTGCTCACCCCGGGCGAAGTGGAGGAGGACTACGAGGGGCTGACCGGTCATCTCATCGTCGAAACCCTCAAGCAGACCCCCATCCTCACCATGCCGGGGGTACTGGTGGCCAACCACGGCCCCTTCAGCTGGGGCAAGAGCGCCGAGGATGCAGTACACAACGCCGTGGTGCTGGAAGAGGTGGCCCGCATGGCCTGGCTCACCGGCCAGATCAACCCGGGGGCCCGCCCCCTGCCCGATTACCTGCTGGAGAAGCACTACCAGCGCAAGCATGGCAAACACGCCTATTACGGCCAAACAAAAGCCTAAAAGAGGACAAACTCATGGAATTGATGAAACAGCTGGAAGTGTGGTTCCTGGTCGGCAGCCAGCACCTGTATGGCGCCACCACATTGAAGCAGGTGGCCGATCACGCCCACACCATCGCCAGCCAGCTCAACGAAGGGGCGAACCTGCCCCTCAAGATAGTGCTCAAACCCACCGGCACCACCCTGGATGAAATCAGCGCGGTGGCCCGGGATGCCAACCACGACCAGCGCTGCGCCGGGCTCATGGTGTGGATGCACACCTTCTCCCCTGCCAAGATGTGGATCCCGGCGCTGAGCCAGTTGCAAAAGCCCCTGCTGCAGTTCCACACCCAGTTCAACCGGGATCTCCCCTGGAGCGAGATCGACATGGACTTCATGAACCTGAACCAGACCGCCCACGGCGGACGCGAGTTCGGCTTCATGGGGGCCCGCCTGCGGCTGCCCCGCACCGTGGTGGTGGGTCACTGGCAGGATGAAGAGGCCAGACAGAAGATTGGCAACTGGATGCGCATCGCCGCCGCCATCCACGACAGCCGCCACCTCAAGATCGCCCGTTTTGGCGACAACATGCGCAACGTGGCGGTCACCGAGGGCGACAAGATTGAGGCCCAGATCCAGTTCGGCTACCAGGTGAACTACCACCCGGTCGGCGATCTGGTCAAGGTGATCGATGCCGTGCCCGAAAGCGACATCGAGGCGCTGCTAGCCGAGTATGAGGCGACCTACACCCTGACCGAGGCGGTGCAGGCGGGCGGGGGGCTTCGTGCCTCCCTGTATGAGGCGGCGCGCCAGGAGCTGGGGATGAAGAAGTTCCTCACCGACGGTGGTTTTGGCGCTTTCACCACCACCTTCGAAGATCTCTATGGTCTGCACCAGCTGCCGGGCCTCGCCTGCCAGCGCCTGATGGAACAAGGCTTCGGTTTTGGGGCTGAAGGGGACTGGAAGACCGCGGCCCTCTTGCGCACCCTGAAAGTGATGGGATATGGCCTTGCGGGGGGTGCCTCCTTCATGGAGGACTACACCTACCACCTGGAGGCGGGCAACAACCTGGTGCTGGGGGCCCACATGCTGGAGGTCTGCCCCTCCATCGCCGCAGGCAAACCCGTGCTGGACGCCCAGCATTTAGGCATAGGCAAGAAGGCCGATCCGGCCCGCCTGCTGTTCGCGGCCCCGGCGGGCAAGGCGGTCAACGCCAGCCTCATCGATCTCGGCAACCGCTTCCGTCTGGTGGTCAATCAGCTGGAAGTGGTGGACCTGCCAGAGGCCATGCCGAAACTCCCGGTGGCCAGCGCCCTGTGGAAACCCCTGCCGGACCTGCAGACCAGCGCCGAGGCCTGGATCCTGGCGGGCGCCGCCCACCACTCGGTGTTCACCCAGGCGGTGGACATCGAGCAGCTGCGCACCTTCGCCGACATCATGGGCATCGAGTTTGTGGTCATCGACGAGCACACCCGCATCCCCGCGCTCAAGGAGCAACTGCGCTGGAACGAGGTCTACTACAAGATCTGCCAGTGACCCTTTAATCGGCCAGCGGCCATCACCATGACTGTATGGATATGGTATTCGCCTGACAACAGCCCCGCACGTGGGGCTGTTTCATTTCGCGTCCCCTCAGGGATGACCCTCCTCCCCCTCCAGCAGCCAGTGACAGACTCGCTGCACCCCGTGGCGCTGGCTGTCGGGCCGGGCGATCAGGGCGTATTCGTGATCCGTCTCCAGCACGGGGGCGAAGGGAGCGACCAGGGCGCCGCTCTCCAGCTCCTCGGCCACTATGGTGGGATCCCCGAGAGAGAGGCCAAACCCCTGCAAGGCGGCATTCATCGCCAAGTCCAGGGTATCGAACAGCTGCCCCCCCTGGGGCTGCCAGGGGATGTCAAGGAAGGCGGCAAACCAGTTGCGCCAGTCCCGCCTATCGGCGCTGGCATGGATGAGGGGCAGCAGGGGCAGCTCGTTCAGGTCGCGCTCGAACAGACGATGCTTGGCAGCAAACGCCGGGGCGCAGACCGGGGTCAGCCGTTCCCGAAACAGGGGCTGGCTGTGGGGATAGCGCCCCAGGCAGGGCTGGTAGACGATGGCGAGATCGAAGGGCTCCCGGGAGAAGTCGATGCCATGGCTGTGGCTGCCACGCACCTCCACCGCCTCCCCCTCGAACGCCTGCAACCGCCGCAGCAGCCAGCGGCTGGCGCAGGAGGGCACCTTGATGCTGATCGCCTGTTCGTGGGGCAGGGTCTGCAAGGCACTGAGCCCCTCCCCCATGCGGGCCAGCCCTTCACGAACGAAAGGCAGCAGCCGCTCGGCGGCGGGGGTCAAGGTGAGACAACGGGTGCCGCGCACGAACAGCAGGTGGCCCAGGCGCGCCTCCAGCTGGGCGATCTGCTTGCTCACCGCCCCCTGGCTCACGCACAGCTCGTCGGCAGCCAGGGTAAAACTCAGGTGGCGGGCAGAACACTCGAAGACCTGCAGGCCATAGAGAGGCAACTGAGTACGCGGCTGGGTGGACAACATGACAAGCCTCCATGCTTGAGAAAAACTCATGCATACCATGCCGAATAATCCGTTGTCCGGCAAGCCTTGGGGGGGCTAAAAAGGGACCTCTTTCACACACGCAGGTGACGGCCCCATGTCCATCCCCCAGGTTTCCAGCAAACTGCCCCAGGTGGGCACCACCATCTTCACCGTGATCGGGGATCTGGCCGCCCGCCACCCCAGCATCAACCTCTCCCAGGGGGCGCCGAGCTTCCCCTGCGATCCCGAGCTCATCCGGGTGACCCACGAGGCCATGCTGGCCGGTGAAAACCAGTACGCCCCCATGACGGGGCTGCCTGCCCTGCGCGAACAACTGGTAGCCAAGATTGCAGCCAGCTACGGCCATCACTATGACGCGGGCGAGGAGATCACCATCACCGCCAGCGCCAGCGAAGCCCTGTTCTGCGCCATCACCGCCCTGGTTCACCCCGGCGACGAGGTGATCATGTTCGAGCCGGCGTTTGACAGCTACCGCCCCATGATCCAGTTGCAGGGCGCCACCCCTGTGGTGATCGCCCTCAAGGCGCCGGATTTCGCCATTCCCTGGGACGAGGTAGCCGCCCGCATCACCCCCCGCACCCGCATGATAGTGCTCAACACCCCCCACAACCCCACCGGCACCGTCTGGCAGGCAGGGGATCAGGAGCGCCTCGCCCGCCTGGTGCGCGGTACCGACATCCTGATCCTCTCGGACGAGGTGTACGAGCACGTGGTGTTCGACGGCGCCCTGCACCAGAGCGTCATCCGCTATCCGGAGCTGGTGGAGCGCTCCGTCGCCGTCTTCTCCTTCGGCAAGACCTTCCACGTCACCGGCTGGCGGGTGGGCTACTGCGTGGCGCCCCGCCCCCTGATGGAGGAGATCCGCAAGGTGCACCAGTTCGCCATGTTCGCCGCCGACACCCCCATGCAGTACGGCTTCGCCCACCTGTTGCAGCAACCGGCCCACTATCAGGGGCTGGCAGCCTTCTACCAGCGCAAGCGTGACCTGCTCGCCACGGCCCTGGCCGGTTCGCGCCTGACCCTGCTCCCCTCGGCAGGCAGCTTCTTCATGCTGGCGAGCTACGAGCGGGTAAGCGACGAGCCGGACAGCCTCTTCGTGCAGCGGCTCATCCGCGATCACGGGGTCGCCACCATTCCGGTCTCCGCCTTCTATCACGACGGCACGGATCAGCGGGTCATCCGCCTCTCCTTCTCCAAGGATGACGACACCCTGCTGGCGGGCGCCGAGCGCCTGTGCGCCGTCTAGGGGGCACCATGGATTCACTGCGCGTTGCCGTCCTCCAGATGGTCTCCGGGGATGACCTTGACCACAACCTGGCCCAGGCCGAAGCGTTGCTGCGTCAGGCCGCGGCCGAGGGGGCCGAGCTGGCCCTGCTGCCCGAATACTTCTACCTGATGCCGGTCGATGAGCGGGCGCGGGTGGCCCTGGCCGCCCCCGCTGGCGATCACCCCCTGCTGGCCTGGGTACAGAGGCTGGCCCGGGAGCTCGGCGTCTGGATCCTGGCCGGCACATTGCCGCTTGCCAGCCACGAGCCCGGCAAGATGCACAACAGCAGCCTGCTCATCGACCCGCAAGGGCAGCTCGCAAGCCGCTACGACAAGCTGCACCTGTTTGGCTTTTGCACCGGGCAGGAGCAGTATGACGAGGCCGCGACCATGACCCCGGGCCGGGAGGTGGTGAGCCATCCCCTGCCCTGGGGCGTGCTGCGCATCGGGATCTGCTACGACCTGCGCTTCCCGGAGCTGTTTCGCCTGGGGCCCGCCCCCGATTTCATCGCCCTGCCCGCGGCCTTCACCCACACCACCGGGCTTGCGCACTGGGCGCTGCTGCTGCGGGCCCGGGCGGTGGAAAACCTGGCCTTCGTGTTTGCCAGTGCCCAGGGGGGACACCACCCCGGTGGGCGGCGCACCTTCGGCCACAGCATGATCATCGATCCCTGGGGCCGGATACTGGCCCAGGTAGAGGAGGGTCAGGGCATGGCCATCGCCACCCTGGATCTGGCAGCACAGCGCACGGTGCGCAGCCAGTTGCCGGCCCTCACCCATCGCAAGATAGCCGTCGGCCCTTGAGGCCGGCACCCTTTAGCACGCTAGGAATGACACCACACTTCAAGGGACTGACCATGAAACTCAACACACTGATGATGCTGATGGCCCTGGCCACCGCCGGCCAGGCCGCCGCCAAACCCCTGGTGATCGCCACCGATGCCACCTATCCCCCCTTCGAAATGGTCGACAGCAGCGGCAAGCTCGGCGGCTTCGAGGTCGATCTCGCCTATGCCCTGTGCGCGGCCATGAAGACCGAGTGCGAGGTGATCAACCAGCCCTGGGATGCCCTGCTGCCCGGCCTGCAGGTGCGCAAGTACGACGCCATCATGTCCTCCATGAACATCACGGACGAGCGGCGCCAGAAAGTGGACTTCAGCCAGGTCTACTACATGATGCAGAACCGCTTCGTGGGGCGCAGCGACAAGGCGGCCGACTTTGCAGACGATCCGGCCCACTTCAAGGGCAAGGTGATCGCGGTGCAGGAGGGCACTCCCCAGGACAACTTCATCACCGCCCGCTATGGCGAGGTGGCCAAGATCAAGCGCTACGTCAATGCCCAGTCCCCCATGCTGGATCTGCAGTCCGGCCGCGCCGACTACACCTTCGGCAACATGGTGCAGTTGAAGGTGGGCTTCCTCGACAAGGAGATGGGCAAGCAGTTCGCCTTCGTCGGTCCCCAGTTCAACGGCACCCAGGACAAGATCCTGGGAGAAGGGGTGGCGGTGGCCCTTCGCAAGCACGATGACAAGCTCAAGGCCCGCTTCGATGCCGCCATCGAGAGCGTCAAGGCCGACGGCACCTTCAACACCCTGCTCAAGAAGTACCAGCTCGAAGACCTGCTCTGATCCCGGCATGCCGGCCCCCTGGACAGTTGCAAGGGGCCATGGCAACAGGGCGGCCATTGGCCGCCCTGTGTCGTTTTCCCGGCCTCTCGCCGTTATTGGGCCAGGCCCAGGTGCCCGGCAATCTGCTGGTACAGGGTCTGGTAGTTGTCGTCGAAGTGGTGGGATCCCGGCAGGGTCACCGTCGTCACGTTCGGCTGCTGCAAGCGCGGACAGAGTTTGACCGGGGAGTCGTCCTCCGCCCCCTGCACGCAGAGCAGCGGCAGAGTCTGGATCCGTGTCACCTCCGGCAGGGTGGGATAGCTGCCCCCCTTGCCGTGCACCACCATGTCGCTGACGTGGATCTCGAAATCCGACGCCGTCGAGGGGGAGAGCATCACGGCCCCCGCCAGGCTGTCGCGATAGGCCGGCGGCAGACGATTGATGACGAAGGGCACTATCTCGGCACCAAAGGAGAAACCCACCAGCAACCAGCGCTGGCGCCCCCAACGGGACTGGTACTCGGTGAGGATGCGCACCAGATCCGCCGTCGCCTGCTCCGGCGTCTTCTTCTTCCAGTAATAGGAGAGCGAGCTCCAACCCACCACCGGCATGCCGTGGGCCTGCAACTGGGCGCTGAGCCCCTTGTCCAGCGCCGCCCAGCCGCCATCCCCGCTCATGAAGACCACCATGGGGGCGGACGAGGCTTGCGCCACGGGCAACTCCACCAGCCCCAGATCCGCGCCGACCCGGCCCGGCTGGGCGGCCACCGCTGGGAGGGTGAACGAGGAGACGAGACAGCAAATCAACAGCAACAACATGGCTCTCATGGGCCAACTCCTATTTTTTCATGAGCCCGAAGGGGCCGCGACTGATGAGGGAGACGAGGTGGGTCAGGGTGCGGGGCAGCACCAGATGACCGGTACAGAGCAGGTAGCGGGGCTCCCACCTTGGGCCGAACTTCTCCTTGTAACGCCGCAATCCCTGGAAGTTGTAGAAACGGCTGCCCCGGGTGAACAGGGTGTTGCCAAGGCGGGCCCAGTAACCGCCGAGGGGGTTGTCGTTGAAGCCCGACATGGGGGCCATCCCCAGGTTGAAGCTGGCATACCCCTCCTGCTTGCCCCACAGCAGGAGCTCGACAAACAGGAAATCCATGACCGGCGCCGCCCCCGTGTCCAGGCTGTAGCGCATCAGATCGATGGAGAGGCTCTCCTTGTTGTCGCTGGTCCAGAGGTTGGCAAACCCGACGATCTGCCCCTCCCGCCGCACCAGCGCCATCGGGTTGAGGGTGAGGTAGGCGGGATCGAAACTGCCCACGGAAAAGCCCTTCTCCTTGCCCTGCTTGCTGTGCAGCCAGCTGTCGGAGATCCCCTTCAACTCGGGTAGCAAGGCGACAATCTCACCGGGGGCCACCACCTCGAAGCGCAGCCCTTCCCGCTTGCCCTTGGCGTGACTCTGGCGCAGGTTGCGCAGGCGACTGCCGGCGAGATCGAAGCTCGGCAGATCCACGATGGCCTCCTCCCCCAGCTTGAAGGGGATGAGCCCGAGATCCAGATAGACAGGCAGATATCGGGCCGACACCTGGTAGAAGACCGGGCTGACGTCGTGCTCGTCACAGCGCTCGCGAAACTGCCAGAGCAGCTCCTCCACGAGGGAGGGCTGACCGACGGGATCCCCCATCACTATCCAGCTGCTGCCCTCGGCCCCGTACATGAGGAAGGCCTCGCCGCTTGGGTGGAACAGCAGGGACTTGTCCCCGAGCTGGGCCAGGTAGCCGTGGCCTCCCCCTGCCCGCATCACCAGCCCATGGGCACGGGAGAGCGCCTCGGCATCCGGCTTGCCGACGGCCAGACGCAAGGGAGCCAGCAGATGGGCCACCCCGACCACCGCCAGCACGCCGATGACGCTCCCCATGGCGCGCAGGGCACGGGAGGCGGCCCCGGGCCCGTGGGCCGAGACGTGCAGCCAGAGGGAGGGGTCGTACTCCACATGGCGGTAGGAGAAGAGCAGCAACCACAAGGCCCCCAGCAGCACGGCCCCCACCGACATCAGCCAGGAAGGGGTAAACCGGGCGTGAAGCAGGGAACCCTTGCGATAAAAGAGAGGGCGGCAGGGGGTGATGATGAGCAAGAAGCCCCCGAGCAGCAGAGCGGACTCCCAGTCAAACCCCTTGAACAGGGAGAACAGCATGCCAAGCCCCAGCAGCCACTGGGTGATCCTGAATGCCCCGTCATGACGGCGGTAGAGGCTGTGGGCCAGCAACAGCAGCAACACGCCGCTGACACTGCCGAGCACATGGGAGAGCTCCAGCAGGTGCAGGGGCAGCACCTCCAGGAAGGCTTCGATCCGCCCCCTCATGGTGGGGATCATCCCGGAGCAGAGCAGCAGGGTACCCGCCGCGAAGGTACCCATGCTCACCAGGGCGGGCACGAACTCCCGGGTCGCCATCATCACCCCCTGCAGCCGGTGCAGGCGGGCCCGCTGTTGCAGCAGCTCCTGACCTGCGAACAGCAGCAGGGCACAGAGGAAGGGCAGGAAGTAGTAGACGCAGCGGTAGATAAGCAGGGAGGCGAGCAGCTTGTCCACCGGCAGATAGTGGGTGAGCAGCAGGCTCATGCTCGCCTCGAAGACCCCGATGCCCCCCGGCACATGGGCCAGCACCCCGAGCAGGCTGGAGAGCACGAAGGCACTGAGCAGCACCGGATAGGGCACGCTGCCCGATGGCAGCAGCACATAGAGCACGGCGGCGGCGGCCATCCAGTCGAGCAGGGCGATGAGCAGTTGCAGCAGGCGGTATCTGATGCGCGGCAGGAACAGCGGGTGCCCGCCCCAGACCAGGGCTGTCCCCGGCCACACCAGATATGCCAGCACCGTCAGCAGGGCCAGGCCCCCCGCCAGTTGCAACAACCCGGTCGCCCAGCGGGGCCAGTCCATCAGCAGGGCCGCCCCCTGCCCCAGCAACAGGGCACTGCCCCCCCAGCCCAGCAGACCGAGGAAGAAGGTGATGGAGCAAAAGAGAATCACCCTGGCCACCTCCCCGGTGCCAAGCCCCAGGGAGGAGTAGAGCCGGTAGCGTACCGAGGAGCCGGTGAGCAGCGCAAAGCCCAGGGTGTTGGAGAAGGTGTAGGCGATGAAGGAGGTCATCCCCACCTGCTGCCAGGGCAGTCGCTTGTCCAGCACCTTCAGGGCCAGCAGATCGTAGCAGCAGAGGCAACCATAGCTGAGCAGGGTGAGCAGCAGGGCCCCCCCCAACTGCGGCAAGGGTTGTGACCAGATGGCCTGGCGGATGTCGTGCCAGTGCCACAGGTGGGTCAAATGATAGAGGACGGTCAAGGCCGCCCCCAGCAGCAGCAGGCTGCACAGGGGGCCTATCCAGATCAACAGCTGACGCCGCATTCAAGATTCCTGTCAAAAAGCGTGGAGAAAGAGAGGCTCCGAAAGCGGGCGGACAAGGCGCCCTCCCGGAGTGACTCCCCCACAGGCGGCGCGTGACGCCGCACGTTCACGGGGGCAATCCTATGATTTACCAGGCCCAGCCCGCTCGCCACTTTTCTTCTGTAACCTTATGTACAGGCAGACAAAACATCCCCGTCCGGGATAGAGGCAGGAGACGCCATGACACCCTCTCCCCTGATAAGACGCTTCCCCCAAAACGCCCTGGGGCGCGATCTGGCCGTCGGCGATATCCACGGCTATTTTTCGCGGCTAGCACAGACGCTGGATCAGGCGGGATTCGATCCCGCTCGGGATCGCCTCTTCTCCGTGGGGGATCTGGCGGATCGCGGGCCCGAGTGCAGCGAGGTGATCCACTGGTTGGCCAGGCCCTGGTTTCACCCGGTCTGCGGCAATCACGACGACTACGTCTGCCGTTACGAGAGCTGCGATCGGGAGAACTGGATCCGAAACGGCGGCGGCTGGTTTCAGCAGCTGACCCCTGCCGAGCAGGCGGCGTTCGCCGTCCACTACCGCAGCCTGCCCCTGGCCATCGAGGTGGCCACCCCGGCCGGTCCGGTCGGGCTGCTTCACGCCGATTGTCCCTTCTCCTCCTGGCAGGGGCTGCTGGACCAACTCGATGCCGGGGTGAGCGGCGGACGGCTTCGGGCCATCAAGAACGTCTGCCTCTGGTCAAGGCGCCGTATCGAACGGCTGGACGAGAGCGGGGTCGCGGATCTCGCTGCCTTGGTGGTGGGCCACACCCCGGTGAGGGTGCCGGTGCGCCTTGGCAACGTCCACTACATCGACACCGGCGGCTGGTATCCCGAGGAGGGCGGCTACTTCACCCTGCTGGACCTCAATACCCTGACTCCTCACTTTCCCCAGCCCTGAGCCGGGCCGATGGGATGACCAGGCTCACGGACAACGCCCACTGCCCATTAAAGCGCCAGGCGAACGCCCCGGACTTCGCTCTGCCAGCGCGATGGTTTACCATGCAGGCAATTGCGGTGCATGGCACCCCCACCCAGGCGCCAGGCGCCGCCGTCATCGGATACTCCTTTCGAGCAACATGAGCACATCAGCGCACCCGGCCAGCGGGCCCACGTTCTACTTCCACGACTACGAGACCTTCGGCATCAGTCCGGCCAAAGACAGGCCGTCGCAGTTTGCGGGCATTCGCACCGACGCGGATTTCAACCTCATCGGCGAGCCGCTGGTCATCTATTGCAAGCCGCCGGCGGATTACCTGCCGGAGCCGGAAGCCTGCCTCATCACCGGCATCACGCCGCAAAAGGCGATGAAGGACGGCCTGTGCGAGGCGGACTTCATCCGCCAGATCCACGCAGAGTTCGCCACCCCGGGCACCTGCGTGCTCGGCTACAACAGCATCCGCTTCGATGACGAGGTGACCCGCTACACCCTCTATCGCAACTTCTATGACCCCTATGCCTACGCCTGGCAGAACGGCAACTCCCGCTGGGACATCCTCGACATGCTGCGGGCCTGCTACGCCCTGCGCCCGCAGGGGATAGAGTGGGCCTTCGATGAAGAGGGCAAGCCGAGCTTCAGGCTGGAGAAGCTGACGGTGGCCAACGGCGTGGCCCACGCCAACGCCCACGATGCGCTCTCGGATGTGCTGGCCACCATCGAGATGGCCAGGCTGGTGAAAAAAGCCCAGCCCAAGCTCTTCGAGTACCTCTTTGATCTTCGCAACAAGAACAAGGTGAAGGCCCTCATCGACGTGGTGACCATGAAACCCCTGGTGCACGTCTCCGGCATGTTCTCCCCCTGGCAGGGGTGTGCAAGCTGGGTCTCGCCGCTCGCCTGGCACCCCACCAACCAGAACGCGGTGATCATGGTGGATCTGACCCGTGACCCGACTCCGCTTATCGAGCTCACCAGCGAGGAGATCCGCGAGCGCCTCTACACCAAAAAAGAGGAGCTGGGGGATCTGGCGGGCATTCCGGTCAAACTGGTGCACATCAACAAGTGCCCGGTGCTGGCGCCGGCCGCCACCCTGACGCCGGAGCGGGCAGACGAGCTGGGCATCGATCGGGAGCAGTGCCGCAAGAGCCTGGATCTGCTGCGCGCCCACCCCGAGGTGCGGGAAAAACTGGTGGAGGTGTTCAATCAGGAGTTCGCCGGCAGCAATGAGAGCGACCCCGATACCCAGCTCTACGCAGGATTCTTTGGCCATGGCGACAAGTCCACCATGGATCTGGTGCGTGCCACCCCCGCGGATCTGCTGGGTGAACGGGAGTTCGCCTTTACCGACGCCCGGCTACCGGAGATGCTGTTTCGCTACCGCGCCCGCAACTGGCCACACACCTTGAGCGAAGCGGAGCAGAAACGCTGGCGCCTGCACTGCAGCGACTACTTCAGCCGCCGTCTGCCGGACTACGTGCCCCGTCTCGAGGCACTGGCCGAGCAGAACCAGAGTAACGAACGGAACTTTGCGATTCTAAAGAGTCTCTATCACTACCTTGAAAATCTGTGAGATGTGAGCCGTTTCACAGTTAAAAACCGATGCGTTTCCCCGGCTCGCGACATAATGGGCAGGGAGCCCAAGCTCCTGATAGTGTGAATATTTAGATGCGCTGACGGCATGGATGCCGTGCTTTCGACTGTTGGGGAACTCTCGTTTTATGCGTTCAGCTCTGCCTGCTTTGACACTCGTCGCCTGTGCCCTGCTGCCCCAGGCCGCCCTCGCTGGCGCCCGGTTCGAGGTGCCAGACTACCTCTTGCGCCTGCCGGAGCAGACCTATCGGCTCATCGAGCACAACTTCAGCACCCTCTACCAGCAGACCGACTTCACCCCGCAAATCACCAACAGCTATTTCAACCACTCGGATCTCTACCGCTTCGCCGGCATTCCCCTGGCCATCACGCCGCAAAACGGCTTCCAGATGGAGGTGTTCGGCCAGCTCTACAACAAGTCGTCCCAGATCTATGCCCAGATGAGCCAGGATCTCTCCCTCTATCGCACCCTGCGGGTGGACATGATGGGGGATCAGAGCGACGAGATCGCCATCGGCATGGGGCTCGGCATCCCCCTGACAACTCGCCTCACCGTCAAGGCGCTCGCCTCCAGCAACGAGATCCCGGGCTATGGCTCCGCCAATTACGCCATCGGGATGGAGTGGCACTTCTAGAGACCATTTCGCCACGTAAAAAAGCTCCCGAGGGAGCCTTTTTGCAGTGCAACGCCATCAGGGGTAGCGGATCACCGCCCCCTGCCCCCCTTGCAGCACCAGGGTGCTCCCCAGGGGCGTCTCGTCCCAGAAGTCCGTGCCCCCCGGCGTCAACGGGAACTCGCAGGGGTGCTCCCCCCAGTTGAACAGGCAGAGCAGCTCGCCGCCCCCGGGCAGCGCCACCCGCCCGCGCTCGAATGCCATCCCCTCGAAGCGGGCCGCCGGGGTGCGCGCGGCGCACAGGGCGAGCAGCTTGCCAAGGCGCGCCCCTTGCGCCTCGTCCAGATCCTGCAATCTGTCCCCCGCCAGCACCATGCCACCGCTCGCCACCAGGGCGGCCAGGTGAAAGTCGTACTCGGCGCGGCTCCCGTGCTGGCCCGGAATATCCCGCAGGCAGACGCAGTCGGGGTCCAGCACCCAGAGCCGCTCGTGCTGCCAGGCGCGGCAGAAGGCTTCTCGCGCTATCTGGCGAAAACGGGGGCCCTGGCGCTCCACGTCATCGCTCACCCGCATGCCGTGCACCAGGCCGAGGCTCGGCCACAGCGGCGCATTGCAGCCGAGCAGGAAGGCCCCCTCCCCGGCGCCGCGCAGGATGGCGGCCATGCCGCGCCGATAGGCCTCCACCCGGGTGGCGGCGGGGTCGTGGAAGCGACCACCGTGGATGGCCCCCCAGAAGTTGGCATCGAGCTTGAAGTAGTGAATGCCCCACTGGGTACGCAGGGTGCGAAATACCTGCTCCAGGTGCGTCTGCACCTCGGGGTGGGTGCCATCCAGCACGTACCAGGGGGTGCAGCGCCAGCCCCCGTAGGTGACCCGCTCCGAGGGGAGCGGCAGGCCATCCTCCCCTTTCACGAACCAGTCAGGGTGATCCTGGAACACTTGCGAGCCGGGCTCGGCGATAAAGGGGGCGACCCAGAGCGCCGGCTCGCAACCGGCGGCGCGGATCTCCCCTGCCAGGGCCGCCACCCCCTCCTCGAACTTGGCGGAAGGGGTGAGCCAGTCCCCCATCTTCCCCTGATAGCCGTCATCTATCTGCACGTAGCGCAGGGCCGGGAAACGCTCGGCCCGCACCGCCAGGTTCTCGCGAATGTCCGCCGCGCTCACGTTCGCGTAGTAGTGATACCAGGAGCACCAGCCGCTCGGGCGCGTGGGCACCTCCCCCACCAGGGAGCCGTGCTCGGCGGCGATATGCTGCGCCAGCGTCGCGAGCAGGGCCTCCCTGTCCGGCCCCTCCAGGCAGATCAGCGCCTCGCTCTGCCAGTGTGCACCCGGCGCCAGAGTGCGCCCTTCGGTGTTCATCACTATCTCGAGGCGCCCGTCGGGATGGAGACGAAACTCCCCGCCAAAACGCTGGCAGCTCGCAAAGGCCAGCAGCAGCCAGCCCCCCTCCAGCGCCACCAGCAGCAGGTTGTGCACCGTGTGGTAGCTATCGTCGGCGGTGATGCGATAGACAGACGCATCGGGGCAGCGGCCCAGGTGCTCGGGGGCATTCCAGCGTCCCCCGGTCTGGGCCAGCATCTGGAACCCCTCTCCGTAGATGGCCGCGTCGGGCGCAAGTCCGAGATCCCCCTCAAACAGCCGCCAGTGGTGGACGGCCTCGGACTGCTTCCCGGTGTTGTCGAGCCTCACCCGGCAAAGCGGCCCCTCCCACTGGCGGGTTTGCAGCAGGGTGTCAGGGAGGGCGGGATCGGCGGGCAGTTGGCGCAACCGGGCCAGGAGAGAGGGGGTCGACATGGGAACTCCTTCTTGTGAATGGGGTTGAAGCCGGGCCATTGTATCCCCTGCGGGCCAGTTGACCCTGTTCCCTCCCCCCCGTGCCTGTTAAACTGCGACCTCGCTCACACTTGCCAAGATGAGGCCCCCGTGCTGCTGCAACGCACCCTGCGCTACCTTCGTGATTTTCTGGTCATCATCGCCTGTCTGCTGGCAGGCAAGGCCGTGGCGGCCATCCTGCCCTTCGCCTTCCCCGGCAGCATCATCGGCATGCTGCTGCTGTTCGTGCTGCTCTCCATGCAGATCGTCCGCTTCTCCTGGGTCGAGCTGGGGGGCGGCCTGCTGCTGCGCCACATGGGGGTGCTGTTCGTGCCGGTGGCGGTGGGCCTGGTGGCCTGGCTCGAGCCCCTGCGCCAATCCTTCGGTCTCATCATGTTCTGCGTCGTACTCGGCATCGTGCTCATCCTGGGCGCGGTCGGCCACCTCTATCAAAGGATGAACAAGCCATGATCCTCTGGTTCGCCCTGCCCCTCACCCTGGCCCTCTATTTCATGACCCGGGCCCTCTACCGCCGCCTGCCCTGGCCCGTCATCAATCCGGTGCTGATCCCCACCGCCGTCATCATCGGCCTGCTGCTCTGGCTCGATCTGCCCCTGGATCAGTACCAGCAGGGGGCCTCGCCCCTCACCGCCCTACTGGAACCCGCCGTGGTGGCCCTGGCCCTGCCGCTGTACCAGCAGGCACGCCAGATCCGCGACAAGCTCACACCCATCCTGGCCTGCACCCTCACCGCGGTGCTCATCTCGGTCTGCACCACCCTGGGGGTCGGCCACCTGATGGGGGCGGATCCGGCGCTGCTCGCCTCCATCGCCACCAAGTCCATCACCACGCCGCTCGCCATGAGCGTCAGCCAGTCCCTCGGCGGCATTCCCGCCATCGCCGCCGCCGTGGTGGTGGTGGTGGGGATCCTGGGGGCCCTGGCGGGCTATCCCCTGCTCAAGCTGATGCGGGTCACCGACCCCGAGGCCCAGGGACTCGCCATGGGTGCCTGCGCCCACGCCATCGGCACCGCCGCCTCCGCCGAGCAGGGGGTGACCCAGGGCGCCTTCTCGTCGCTGGCCATGGTGGTGTGCGGTGTGCTGACCGCGGCCATCGCCCCCCTGCTGTTCGCCCTCTACCACTGGCTGACCTGATCCCCGTTGCCGTGGCCGCCCCTGCGGTCATGGCCTCTGTGCCCTTTCACCGTTTCCATCCGATACCCTCGCCTCCCTGATGCCGGGAGCTGGCGCACAGATTGCGAAAGACAAACGTTTCCTTTACCATCCCCGCCCCTTTGCCCATCAAGGCGTGAGCGCGCTCACACAATTTGCCGCGCTTGCTCCCTACAATGGCCCCCCAATTGGCCTTTGAGGACACAGTATGCATCCCCGCTTTGCCAAGCCATTCGAGACCCTTTCCGCCCCGCTCCAGGCCGCCCTGCTGCCCATGCTGGGGGACGATTTCCAGGCCCGTTTCACCCCGGACCAGGTCGCGACCCTGAAGGCCGCCACCGGGCTGGATGACAGGGCCCTGCGTCTGGCCTTGCTGCCGCTGGCGGCCGCCTGCTCGGTGGCCCCCATCTCCAGGTTCTTCGTCGGCGCCATCGCCTGCGGCCTGAGCGGCACCTGGTACTTTGGCGCCAACATGGAGTTCGCGGGCCAGGGGCTGTTCCACTCGGTCCACGCCGAGCAGTCCGCCATCTCCAACGCCTGGCTGGGTGGCGAGACCGGGATCTCCGAGATCACCGTGAACTACACCCCTTGCGGCCACTGCCGCCAGTTCATGAACGAGCTGAGCACCGCCAAGACCCTGAAGGTCTCCCTGCCGGACGATCTCAGCGAGCTGCAATCCTTCCTGCCCCACTCCTTCGGCCCCGCCGATCTCGAGATCACCGATGCCCTGATGAGCCCCCAGGCTCACGACGAGCTGGTGCTCGAGAGCGACGACCCCCTGTGGCAGGCTGCGCTCGCCGCCGCCCGCCAGAGCTATGCCCCCTACAGCCAGGGCTATGCCGCGGTGGCGCTGCAGTTCGAGGACGGGCGCATCTTCTGCGGCCGCTATGCCGAGAACGCCGCCTTCAACCCGAGCCTGCCGCCGATGCAGATGGCCTGCGCCCACGCTGTGCTGGGTGGCGAGGATCTCGCCACCGTGCACCGCGCCGTGCTGCTGGAGAGCAAGGATGGCCAGATCAGTCAGCGGGATTCGGCCCAGTCCACCCTGAAGGCCCTGGGCTCGGTCGAGCTTGAGTACAAAGCCGTCTGACCCCGGCATCCACCAACGGGAAGGGGAGCTGCGGCTCCCCTTCTTGCTCTCTGCGGCTCTCATCCTGCCCCTCACCCCCTTTCTCTGCGCCTCTGGCGCCGTGCACCAGATGCCCCCCTGCCCCATGTGAGGGCGGTCTCCCTCCGATGACCTTATTGGCAGACCTCCTCTGCGGCAGCGGGAAGCGTCGGTGAAGGGGTCAATGCCCTGCCCTCGCCTCTTGCGGCCCCCGTGTGTGACCCCAAGATGCATTCGCCAAACCACTGGAATCCCGCCTCTCCATGGATTTTGCAAATACCTTCCCTGCCGATTCCCCCGACGCGGGGCGGCATGGCGGCGGGAAACCTCGGGTAAGGGGCCAATGCCCCACCCCGCTCCTTGCGACCCCCGTGTGTGACCCCAAGATGCATTTGCCAAGCCACTGGGATCCCGCCTTTCCATGGATTTTGCAAATACCTTTCCCTGCCTGTTCCCTCGACGCGGGGCGGCATGGTGGCGGCGGGAAACCTCGGGGAAGGGATAAATACCTCGCCCCCGCCCCTTGCGGCCCCCGTGTGTGACCCCAAGATGCATTCGCCCAGCCACTGGGATCACCCCTCTCCATGGATTTTGCAAATGCCTTTCCCTGCCTGTTCCCTCGATGCGCGGCGGCATGGCGGCGAGAAACCTCGGGTAAGGGGTCAATGCCCCAGCCCCGCCCGCCCCCTGTCGGCTTGCTTCCCCCTGAAATACAGCGGGGGAGCCACTGGCTCCCCCGACTGTCATTGATGTGGCCCATATGGCGGCGCCGGCCCCTGTCAGGACTCCCACAGGATGCGCTGGCTGCCGGACCAGCGTTCGCCGATGTCCGCGTATTTTTGTTCCAGCAGGTGGCGGCGGATCTTCATGGTGGGGGTCAGCACCCCGTTCTCGATGTTCCAGGGGCTCTTGACCACCAGGATGCCCCGCAGGCGAGCATGGGATTCCAGCTTGTCGTTGACCCGATTGAGGGCGGCCTCCAGCTGGGCTTCCACCCCGGCTTTGTCCCCCTTCATGGCGCTCTCGGCGAGCTGCACCAGGGCGACCGGCTGCGGCATGCCGTAGCCGATGACGCAGAGCTGCTCGATGATGGGCTCCTGCCCGAGCATCCCCTCGATGGGCACCGGGGCCACGTACTTGCCCTTGGCGGTCTTGAAGACATCCTTCATGCGGCCGGTGATGGTGAGGTAACCCTCCCTGTCCAGCTTGCCCATGTCACCGGTGTGCAACCAGCCCTCGGCGTCGATGGCCTCTGCACTGTGCTCGGGATCCTTGTAGTAGCCCACCATCATGCCGTCGCAGCGACAGAGGATCTCCCCCTCGTCGGAGATCTTGATGGTCACCCCGGGCCCGGCCTTGCCGACGGTGCCTATCTTGTCCGCCCGGAACGGGTAGTTGAGGGTGGAGTAGGCGTGGTTCTCGGTCATGCCCCAGGCCTCGGTGATATGGATGCCGATGCTGTGATACCACTCCAGCAGCGCCGGGGCCACCGGCGCCGAGCCGCAGCCCAGCACCCGCGCCTGATCCAGCCCCAGCCCCTTTTGCAGCTTGCTCTTGATGAGGCTGGAGACGAGGGGGATCTTGAGCAGCAGCGCCAGCTTTTTCTGGGGCAGCTTCTCGTGGATCTTGATGCGGAACATGGCCCAGAGCCGCGGCACCGAGATGAAGACGGTGGGACGGCAGCGCTTGACGTCCTCGATGAAGGTGTCGAGGGATTCGGGGAAGGCGATGGTAGCACCGCTGAACAGGCTGCCGCCGTAGATGTAGACCCGCTCGGTGATGTGGGCAAGGGGCAGGTAGGAGAAGCCGCGATCCTCGGCGGTGAGGGAGACCGCCTCCACCAGCTTCTCGCAGGACCAGGCGTAGCGCTCCACGCTCAGCATGGCCCCCTTGGGCTTGCCGGTGCTGCCGGAGGTGTAGACCAGGCTCAGCAGGGCATCCGGCGCCTGCACCGGGCTGTCCGGGATGGGGTCGTATTGCGCCAGCAGATCGTCCCACTGGTGGGCGGCCGGCATGGTGTCGTAAGGCAGGGCGATACGCAGCAGATCCCCGGGCACCCCCGCCTCCTGGCTCTTCCAGTCGTCCAGCTTGCCGACGAAGATCGCCCTGGTTTCGCTGTGGCGCAGCACGTATTCGATGGTGTCGACGTTGGCGGTGGGGTAGATGGGCACGCTCACGTATCCCCCCATCTGCATCGCCAGATCGGCGATGAACCACTGGGCGCAGTTCTTGGAGAGCAGGGCCACCTTGTCACCGGGCTCCAGGCCCAGGGCGCGCAGTGCCGTCACCATGCGCCGCGCCTCGTCGGCAACCTCACCCCAGGTGAAGTCGACGTATTCGCGGTGGATGGTCTGACGCAGATAGATTCGGTCGGGACACTGCCGCTCCCAGTGATAGAGCATCTCGAGCGGCAGTCTGGTGGCAATGCGTGAGGTGGAGGCCATGGTTTAATCCCTGAAACAAAAGGCGAGCCTCATTATTAACCTTTTGATAACACTCAGGGAAGCAGATTACTTAAACTTGTGTTTGAACTGCGAATGGGATCAAGCTTCCGCCTGGGCCTGCAGACGCTTCCACATCTCCTGCACCAGCACCTCGTCCTGCTCGGAGAGCTCACCTTGCAAGATGGCCTCGTTCAGGCTGCGCAGCACATAGCTCTTGACGTCCCGCACCAGGGTCTTGCCCTCCAGCTCGGCGCGCGCCACCGCAAGGGAGATGTGCCCCCGCAGATAGCCGCCCGCAAACAGCTCGTCTTCGCTGGCCGTGGCGACCATGGCGTCGATCAGTCCCAACAACTTGTGTTCAAAATCGTGAATCGTCATTTAACGCAGCCTCATTTCCGGGGTTGCCGGCAAAAAATTCGGGGAGTGGAACCGCGATCCGGTTGATCGCGGCTCTCTGGCGCCAGGCCAGCCGCATCCTTGATGTCCTATTCCGGGTTGGCCACCGGGTAGATGACCTGATCCTTGTATCCCGTGGTTATGCGCAGATAACCACTCAACGACCGGTTCAGTGCCGGATCGTCGGTGTCCACCAGCAGCGGACGGCCTTCTAGCGCCGCCAGCTTGGCTTTGGTGGCGAGCACCTGGATATGCTCGCGCCCGACGGCCCGGATCACGTCTGGACTCAATTGCTGATTTCCGCGCCCGAACAGATGTCCCTGACCGCCGATCAGGGTGATGATCAGACGGCAGCGACGGCCGCGGATCCGGGTCAGGATCTCGGCGGCGCTGAGATCCTGCCCGATAAGCCGGCCATTTTCCACCAGATCCACACCGAGCAAGGTATTTTCCAGACCCAGCTCCCCCATGCAGGCGGCCACCGTGCTCCCTGACCCCATCAGGTAGAGGGTATCGGGCTCCATCTGCTCCACCACACCGGCGGCAATATCGGCGAGCACCAGCTCCTCGGACTCCCGCCCCCCCTGCTTGACCGCCTGCACGTAGCGCAGATCCCCGGGCACCAGCAACTGGCCGTAATGGCGGGCGCGCACCTTGCCGGCGCGAAACGCCTCCTCGTCGATGTCCATCACCTCCGCATCCACCAGGCTCAGAAGCTCCCCTGCGATCATTCTGGCCGCCACCCGGCCACTCGCCGCCGGCGTCACCCCGTAGACCCCGGAGTGGATCTTGCACCCCGCCGGGATGCCGAGCACATGGCAGGACTCCCCCACCGCCGCGCAGATGTCACGGGCGGTGCCATCGCCACCGGCGAAGAGCAGCAGATCCACCCCGGCATCGCGCAGGGCCAGGGCGGCAGCTCGGGTGTCCTCGGCGCTCGTCTGCGCCCCGGCAGGCCGATGGACGATGCGATGGGGCAACCCCAGCTCGGCGGCGAGGTCGGCCCCCATCTCTTCGGCCACCGTCAGCAGCTCGAAGGGGGTGGTCAGCTCGCACAGGGGCAACAGGGCCTGGCGGGCCCGCTCCCGGGCCTTGGGGACGGCCCCGCGCGCCAGCGCCTCGGCGACCATGCCGTCACTGCCCTTGAGACCGACGGCCCCGCCGATGCCGGCGACGGGGTTGATGATGAGCCCTAATCGAAACATGTTTCCCTCCTGTTGGATCGCCGCCATTTTTATCTTTTCCCGCCACTGGGACAAGCCATGACCCCCTGCTAAAATGCGCGGCTTCTACCTCAATCACTGTTCAACCAAGGTTCAATCATGCTGGAATGGATTGCTGACCCCTCCGCCTGGGTCGCGCTCGCCACCCTGACCCTGCTCGAGATCGTGCTCGGCATCGACAACATCATTTTCATCTCCATCCTGGTGGGTCGCCTGCCGGAAGCCCAGCGCCAGAAAGCGCGCATCCTGGGGCTGGGGCTCGCCATGGGCACCCGCATCCTGCTGCTGCTCTCCCTGGCCTGGGTGATGCGCCTCACCGAGCCCCTCTTCACCGTGCTGGGGGAAGCCATCTCGGGACGGGATCTCATCCTGCTGGTGGGAGGTCTGTTCCTCATCGCCAAGAGCACCCACGAGATCCACCAGAGCCTGGAAGGGGCCGCCGAAGAGGCGGGTGTGGTGAGCAAGACCGCGGGCTTCCTGTCCACCCTGGTGCAGATCGCCATCCTCGACATCATCTTCAGCCTGGACTCCGTCATCACCGCCGTGGGCATGGCGGATCATGTCCCTGTCATGGTGCTGGCCATCATCATCGCCGTCGGCGTCATGATGTTTGCCGCCAAGGCCATCGGCGACTTCGTCGATACCCACCCCACCATCAAGATGCTGGCCCTCTCCTTCCTTATCCTGGTCGGGGTGGCGCTGATGGCCGAAGGGCTGGATCTGCACATTCCCAAGGGTTACATCTACTTCGCCATGGCCTTCTCGCTGGTGGTGGAGATGATCAACATCCGCCTGCGCGGCCACCAGGAGCGGGCCAAGTAAACCGCGACCTGCCGAGAGATGGCCAAACAAAAAGCGCGACCCAGGGTCGCGCTTTTTTATTGCCCCGCCAGCGGGGCGCCTTGGGCTCAGAGGGCGTTGCGAGCGGCCACGGCGTCCGCCAGGTTGCGCAGCAGCACCTCGGTATCGGCCCAGCCGATGCAGGCGTCGGTGATGCTCTGGCCGAAGGTGAGCTCGCACCCGTCCACCAGATCCTGACGCCCTTCCACCAGGTGACTCTCCACCATGACGCCGAACACCGCCTTGCTGCCGGCACGCAGCTGACCGGCCACGTCCTCGGCCACCAGCATCTGGTTCTTGAACTGCTTGCTGCTGTTGGCGTGGCTGAAGTCGATCATCACTTTCTGGGGCAGACCGGCCTTGTCCAGACCACTCACCACCTCATCCACGTGACGGGCGCTGTAGTTGGGCTCGCGGCCACCGCGCAGGATGATGTGACAGTCCGGGTTGCCAGCGGTCGAGACGATGGCGGAGTGACCGTACTTGGTCACCGACAGGAAGTGGTGCGGGGCGCTGGCGGCGCCGATGGCGTCGATGGCCACCTTGATGGTGCCGTCGGTGCCGTTCTTGAAGCCCACCGGGCAGGAGAGACCGGAGGCCAGCTCGCGGTGTACCTGGGATTCGGTGGTACGGGCGCCGATGGCACCCCAGCTCATCAGATCCGCCACGTATTGCGGGGTGATCATGTCGAGGAACTCGGAGGCGGTCGGCAGCCCCATGTCGTTGAGATCCAGCAAGAGCTTGCGACCCAGGCGCAGGCCGTCGTTGATCTGGCAGCTGTTGTCGAGGTAGGGGTCGTTGATCAGCCCCTTCCAGCCTACTGTGGTACGGGGTTTTTCGAAGTAGACCCGCATCACGATCTCCAGCTGATCTTTCAGCTCGTCGCGCAGCACCTTGAGGCGTTTGCCGTATTCCAGGGCGGCGACCGGATCGTGGATGGAGCAGGGGCCGATCACCACCAGCAGGCGATCATCGTCGCCGGCCAGGATGTTGTGGATGGCCTGACGGGATTCAAACACGGTGGCCGAGGCGGTGTCGGTCGCCGGAAACTTCTCAAGCACCGCAACCGGGGGCAATAACTCTTTGATTTCACTGATACGAACGTCGTCGGTTTGATGCTGCATGACCAAGTTTCCTGCTAGATGACTGCGATAAAGAGATCTCAATCTAGCCCTGTGCCGGGTCGGTGTAAATAGAAAATTACATTCTTCGGCAAGGAATTTTATTATCGCACCTTGCAAGTTTGCATAATGCTGCTAGGAGGCATGAAAAAAAGCGGGGGGCAGAGATGAAAAGGCCCGCACGAAGCGGGCCGAAAGGGCTCAGGCCTGACTGACGCTGGCCAGCTTGTCGAAGTAGTCCGGGAAGGTCTTGGAGGTGCAACCCGGATCATTGATGGTGACCGGCGTATCGGAGAGCGCCACCAGGGAGAAGCACATGGCGATGCGGTGATCGTTGTAGGTGTCGATGGCCGCGTGTTTGAGCTGTGCGGGCGGGATCACGGTGATGAAGTCGTGCCCCTCCTCCACTTCCACGCCCAGCTTGCGCAGCTCGGTCGCCATGGCGTGCAGGCGGTCGGTCTCCTTCACCCGCCAGTTGTAGATGTTGCGGATGGTGGTGGTGCCCTCGGCAAACAGCGCCGTGGTGGCGATGGTCATGGCCGCATCCGGGATGTGGTTCATGTCCATGTCGATGCCGTGCAACGGCCCCTGCTCGGCCTCGATGAAGTCATCGCCCCAGGTGATGCGGGCCCCCATCTTCTCCAGTACGTCGGCGAAGTGGATGTCCCCCTGGATGCTGTGCTTGCCGATGCCGGTAACCCGCACCTTGCCCTTGATGGCGCCCGCCGCGAGGAAGTAGGAGGCGCTGGAGGCATCCCCTTCCACCAGGAAGTCGCCTGGGCTGACATAGGTCTGGTTGCCCTTGATGTAGAACACCTTGTAGTCGTCGTGCTCGATGACCACCCCGAACTGCTTCATGATGTGCAGGGTGATGTCGATGTAGGGCTTGGAGACCAGCTCCCCCTTGATGTGGATGCGGGTGTCGCCGGCCGCCATGGGGGC
Organism: Aeromonas sp. R7-5; assembly: GCF_040908015.1. Lineage (NCBI taxonomy): Bacteria > Pseudomonadati > Pseudomonadota > Gammaproteobacteria > Aeromonadales > Aeromonadaceae > Aeromonas > Aeromonas sp. R7-5. Next base: position 497,012 of record NZ_JBFOCZ010000026.1, read on the forward strand.
CGCCATCAAAAACGCCGTCAGGAACTGGCTGGAGACGGAGCCGTCGATGTGGACATCGCCACCCCAGAGCCCCTTGGCATCCACCACCAGGGGCGGATAGCCATCTTTCTTCAGGTACTGGATGTGGGCACCCGCTTCGCGCAGGGCATCCACCAGGTGGCCGATGGGGCGCTCTTCCATGCGCGGCTCGCCGCCCAGGGTGTACTCGCCGGAGCCCAGGCACAGGGCGGCGCACAGGGGGCGCATGGCAGTACCGGCATTGCCGAGGAACAGGTTGACCGGTGCCGAGACCGCGAAGCTGCGACCCAGACCGTGCACGGTGCACTCGGTCTTGTCGGCGGAGAGCTTGTACTTGACGCCGAGCTGGGTCAGCGCCGCCAGCATGTGGCGGATGTCATCGCTGTCGAGCAGGTTGGTCAGCCGGGTGGTGCCCCGGGCCAGAGCCGCCAGCAGCAGAGCCCGGTTAGAGACACTCTTGGAGCCGGGCAGATTGACCACCCCGGCCACGCTAGAAATGGGTTCCAAACGCAACGAATTCATAGACTTCCTGTTCGATCTCAATTAAATCACCTGACCGGACGTTAACAGCCCGCGTCCCCCGCGGCAAGTTCGACAGTGGCACGACCGCGGGAGAGGGCAGCCTGGGTCAGGATGGGTCTGAAAAACAGACGCCGGGGAGTCCCCGGCGTCTGGCAATGGGGAGACACGCCTCAACCGTGGCGTTTGGCAAAGTCATCCATAAAGCTGACCAGGGCCTTGACCCCTTCCAGGGGCATGGCGTTGTAGAGGCTGGCGCGCATGCCACCGACGATGCGGTGTCCCTTGAGGGCCAGCAGACCGGCCGCTTCCGACTCCGCCAGGAACAGCTTGTCCAGGGCCTCGTTTTTCAGCTGGAAGGGCACGTTCATGCGGGAGCGGCAGGCCACATCCACCTTGTTGCCATAGAAGCTCGACTGATCGAGGTAGCCGTAGAGGAAGTCGGCCTTCTCCTTGTTGCGTGCTTCCATCGCCGCCAGGCCACCCTGCTCCTTGAGCCACTCGAACACCAGACCGGCCAGATACCAGGCGTAGGTGGGGGGCGTGTTGAACATGGAGTCGTTCTTGGCGGTGAGCTGGTAGTCGAAGATGGACGGCACATCGGCGCGGGCCTGGTTCAGCAGGTCATCGCGCACGATGGCGATGGCCAGACCAGAGGGGCCTATGTTCTTCTGGGCACCGGCGTAGAGGATGCCGAAGCGGCTCACGTCGAGGGGACGGGAGAGGATGGTGGAGGAGAGATCCGCCACCAGGGGCACATCGCCGGTGGCCGGGATGTCGAACATCTCGATGCCATCGATGGTTTCGTTCGGGCAGTAGTGTACATAGGCGGCATCGGCGCGAAATGCCGGCGTCGGCAGCAGGTGGGAGACCCCCTGCTCGTTCTTGGCTACCCCCTGGAAGGTCTGGATGTCACCGTATTTCTGGGCTTCATCCACGGCGCTCTGGGCCCAGACGCCGGTCACCAGGTAATCTGCCTTCTTGTTGGCGCCACCCAGCAGGTTCATGGGCACGGCGGAGAACTGGCCGCGGCCACCGCCGTGCATGAAGAGCACCTTGTAGTTGTCCGGCACCGCCAGCAGGTCGCGCAGGTCCGCTTCGGCCTTCTCGGCGACCGCCATATAGGGCTTGCCGCGATGGGAAAGCTCCATGACCGAGGCTCCCAGCCCCTGGAAATTACAAAATTCGCGCTGGGCGCGCTCCATGACTTCAACCGGCAACATGGCGGGGCCGGCGCAGAAGTTGTAAATCTGTTTGCTCATGACGCTTTCCGTGAATGGATGTGTGTGATCGGTGACTCGAACGTTTTTACACGACAGCCCCCCGTGGGGGCAAAGGCTTTTTGGGATCCAGCGCAACCTTTTGCCCTGGCGCCACCGGGCACCCATCAGACAAAAGCCCTGAACGGGCCAGGGCTTGCAGAGAATATGCATGGAAACGGGGGCGAGACAGCACGGACGGCTTTCTTCGCCCCTTTGTGGCAAATTTACAGCTTGGCGGTGAGCTCCGGCAGCAGGGTGAAGAGATCCCCCACCAGACCGTAGTCCGCCACCTGGAAGATGGGGGCCTCCGCGTCCTTGTTGATGGCGACGATCACCTTGGACTCCTTCATCCCCGCCAGATGCTGGATGGCGCCCGAGATGCCCACCGCGATGTAGAGCTCGGGGGCCACCACCTTGCCGGTCTGCCCCACCTGCAGGTCGTTGGAGACATAACCCGCATCCACGGCGGCCCGCGATGCCCCGACGGCAGCCCCCAGCTTGTCCGCCAGTGCGTCGATGAGGGCAAAGTGCTCTTTCGAGCCGAGCGCCCGCCCGCCGGAGACCACCACCCGGGCCGCCCCGAGCTCGGGTCTGGCGGAGCGCACCGCACGCCGCTCGATGAGCCGGGTACGGCAGCACACCTCGCCCACCGGCAGCGATTCCATCACGGCACGCTCCTCCCCGGACCCGGCCTTGGCGAACGCGGTGGGCCGCACGGTGAGCACCTTGATGGGGGCGCTGCTCGCCACCCGGGCGATGGCGTTGCCCGCATAGATGGGACGCAGGAAAGTGTCGGGCCCCTCGATGCCGGTCACCTCGGCGATCATCTCCACCCCGAGCCTGGCCGCCACTCGCGGCAGCAGATCCTTGCCCTGGCTGCTGGCCGCCATCAGGCAATGCTGGTAGTCCCTGGCCACCTCGGCGAGCAGTCTGTCTACCCCGTCGTTGAGCCCCTCCGCCAGCATGGGATGTTCCGCCAGCAGCACCCGGTTTACCCCCGTGAGGGCGGCGGCCTGTTCCCCCGCCTCCGTCAGCCCCTGTCCCAGCAGCAAGAGATGCACCTCGCCCCCCAGGCGCCCCGCCGCCGTGACCAGCTGGGCCAGGTTGTCGGCGATCCGCCCCTGATGATGTTCCGCAATCACAAGTACGCTCATGGCAGCACCTTCATGTCATCCATTGATCCCTTGCTCCCCGGGGCCGTTGCCCCATGCATGGCGCTCACGCCTGCGGGAGGCATCCCTCTCATGCCCCTGCCCATCAGAGCACCCGGGCTTCGTGCTTGAGCTTGTCCAGCAGCTCGTCCACCGAGCCCACCCTGATGCCGGCGCTGCGTACCGGCGGCGCCATCACCCCGAGCTGCCGTGTCTGGTCGGCCGGCACCACCCCGAGGGCGGCGAACGGCTGGCTCTCCAGCGGCTTGCGCTTGGCCTTCATGATGTTGGGGAGGGAGGCGAAGCGCGGCTCGTTGAGGCGCAAGTCCACGGTCACCACGGCGGGCAGCGCCATCCCGAGGGTCTCGAGGCCACCGTCTATCTCGCGGGTCACCTGCAATTCCCCCTCAACCAGCCTGATGGCGGAGGCGAAGGTGGCAAGCGGCCAGTCATTGAGGGCGGCGAGCATCTGCCCCACCTGGTTGTTGTCGGAATCGATGGACTGTTTGCCGAGCAGCACCAGGTCGGGCTGCTCCTGCCCGCACACCGTTTGCAGGGCCCGGGCCACGGTGAGCGGGGTCAGGGTCTCGCCGGTAACATAGTGCAGCGCCCGATCCGCCCCCAGCGCCAGGGCATGGCGCAACTGCTCGGCCGCCGCCTCGGGGCCGAAGGTCACCACCACCAGCTCGGATGCCACGCTGGCTTCCCGCAGCCTGACCCCCTCCTCCACCGCGATTTCACAAAACGGGTTGATGCCCATCTTCACATTGGCGAGCTCCACATCGGAGCCATCCCCCTTGACCCGGATCCTGACGTTGTAATCAACGACCCGTTTGACTGCGACCAGCAGCTTCATGGCGGTCATCCCTCATACCTGTTGTGTGGGTCCACCTTGTCGTCACTCACTTTTCTGCTGACAAAGTGGTTTACGTTTACGTAAACTACCAGCACTACCCTAGGCCAAGTCGAGCGCAGAGGCAAGATGGAACGCGAAGCAATGGAATTTGATGTCGTCATCATCGGTGGCGGCCCGGCAGGCCTGAGCGCCGCCATCGCATTGAAGCAGCAGGCACCGGCCCTCTCGGTCTGCCTGCTGGAGAAGGGTGCCGAGATCGGTGCCCACCTGATCTCCGGCGCCCTGCTCGATCCCGTCGCCCTCAGGGAGCTGCTGCCAGAGAGCTGGCAGGAGGCCCCCCTCGGCGTGCCGGTGACGGATGATCAGGTCCATCTGCTGCAAAGTGACAGCCGCTCCCTGCAGCTGCCCCACTGGGCGGTGCCACCCCGCATGCACAACGACGGCAGCCACATCATCAGCCTCGGCACCCTCTGCCGCTGGCTCGGCAAGCAGGCCGAGGCCCTCGGTGTCGAGATCTACCCGGGCTTTGCGGCGAGCACCCTCATCGTGGAGGAGGGCCGGGTACGCGGTGTGGTGACCGGCGATCTTGGCCTCGACAAGGAGGGCAACCCCAAGCCGGATCACGTGCCCGGCATGGCCCTGTATGGCCGCTATACCCTGTTTGCCGAAGGGGCGCGCGGCCACCTCGGCAAACAGCTGATCGCCCGATTCCATCTGGAAAATACCGCCCAGCCGCAGCATTACGCCATCGGCTTCAAGGAGCTGTGGCAGCTCCCTCCCGGCCAAGGCAAACCGGGCCGAGTGCTGCACGGCAGCGGCTGGCCCCTTGGGGAGGGAAAGGGCAACAAGAGTCAGGGGGGCTTCTATCTCTATCATCTGGCCCAGGATCAGGTGGCGGTCGGCCTTATCGTCGATCTCAACTACCAGAATCCCTGGCTCAGCCCCTTTGACGAATTCCAGCGTCTCAAGCACCACCCCCTCATCGCGGCAACGTTGCAGGGGGGCGAGCGCATCAGCTACGGCGCGCGGGCCATCACCAAGGGGGGCTGGCACTCATTGCCGCGCATGCACTTTCCCGGCGGTCTGCTCATCGGTTGTGACGCGGGCACCCTCGACTTCTCCCGCATCAAGGGGATTCACACCGCCATGAAGTCCGGCATGGTGGCGGCCGCGACGGTCGCCATGGCACTGCGAGGAGGGGATGAAGGGGGACGGGATCTGGCCGAGTTTCAGGACGCGCTGCTGCAAAGCTGGCTGACCCGGGAACTGAAGAGGGCCCGCAACGTCGGGGCCGCCCTGCACCGCTTCGGCCCCTGGCTCGGCGGCGCCTTCAACTGGCTGGAGCAGCGACTCTTTGCCTTGACCTCTCCTTTTACTCTGCTGGACAAGGAGCCGGATTACCGCCAGCTGCGCCTGGCCAGCCGTTGCCAGCCCATCGACTACCCCAAACCCGACGGCAAGCTCAGCTTCGACAAGCTCTCCTCCGTCTATCTGGCCAGCACCAGCCACGACGAGGATCAACCCTGTCACCTGACCCTTCAGGACGCGCGCATTCCGGTCGAGGTCAACCTGCCCACCTGGGCCGAACCCGCCCAGCGCTACTGCCCGGCGGGGGTGTTCGAGATCCTTGATGGGGATACCCGGCCAAGGCTGCAGATCAACGCCGCCAACTGCATTCACTGCAAAACCTGCGACATCAAGGATCCCAGCCAGAATATCGTCTGGACGCCGCCCCAGGGCGGCTCGGGCCCCAACTATCCCAATATGTAACAGGCTTGCCCACGCACACCAGAGCAGATAACAAGGAGATGCAGCCCCGGAACACCGCCCGGAGACCGTTTCCTGCGCTTGGCCGGGGGCTGTCGCAGGGAGCCCAGCAACCTGCCATTCCCGCCGGTGAGCCCGGGCCCTCCCCCACACCAGGGCGAACAAAGGAGGCGACGTCGGGATCGCCCGCATCGGGGTCGCCACGGCTGATCCGACCTCGCCGATTTTTTGAGCGAACAGGCTGAACCCCTGATGAATAGGCCCTGACAAGCGGGTCCCGCCCCTGTATAGTTCGCCGCATTCAGGTTGTCCATCGGCCTCGTTATGCTATTTCATGGGATCGCTTTCCGTGCGATCTAAGGCCGCATGAACCTGTGCAACCATCCCTGATTACCCATGACTTCTTAAGGGGGGACAGATGATCACCGCCTACATTCTCAACAACAAGGTGCTGGACATAGTCACGCTCGGGCCGGATGACATCGTTCCCGACAACACCGTCTGGCTGGATGCCTACAAGCCGGACACTGCGGAGCGAGAATGGTTGACGGGCCTGTTCCTGGAGGAGGTGCCGGACAAGGAGGAGCTCGATGACATCGAGGCATCCGCCCGCTTCTACTGGGACACCGACGGTCTGCACATCCACTCCCTGTTTCCCCAGCGCATCGGTCGCGACACCAAGGGTGTGCACGTCTCTTTTACCCTGCGCAACAACCTGCTGATCAGCATTCGCGAGGACGACATCGGCCTGGTGCGTCTGCTGCGCCACTACATGCGCCAGGACAGGCTGGAGGTCGAAGACGCCCTCGACATCCTGCTGGAGGTGCAGAACCTCAAGGTGGAGTATCTCTCAGACCTGATCGAGGATGGGTACAAGACCCTGGAGAACACGGCCGATCAGATCTTCGAGCCGGACCAGATCAACCCCATGCTCAAGGAGCTGATGGCCCAGGAAGAGGCCAACGGCCAGATCCGTCTCTCCCTGCACGATACCCGCCGCGCCCTGCGCTTCCTCAAACGCAGTCTGCGCCAGCGCATGACGGGGGAGCAGAACAAGTGGATCGACGAGATGCTGCACGACGTGGAATCCCTGCTGCCCCATACCCAGTTCCTGTTCGACAAGATCAACTTCCAGCTGGAGGCCTCCATGGGGGTGACCAATCTGGAGCAGAACAAGGTGATCAAGATCTTCTCGGTAGCCGCGGTGATCTTCCTGCCGCCGACGCTCATCGCCAGCATCTACGGCATGAACTTCGGCCGCATGCCGGAGCTCGCCTGGGAATACGGCTATCCCCTCTCCCTGGTGCTGATGGTGATGTCATCGCTGGGCACCGGTCTCTTCTTCAAGCGAAAAGGCTGGCTGTGACGCCGGAACCCGGCAACTAAAGACTGCGGATTGGGGGGCCTGGCCCCCCGATTAATTCCCGGCCGTTGCAGGCCTTGCAATGGCCTGCCCTGTGCCCCATATCCCCTTCATCACTCGCACTGCATGAATGGATACCGGGCCACCATGACCCTCTACCCCGAACACCGTTACGACGATCACGGCCAGTTGCGCCCCCCGCTCTGGTTCTGGCCCATCGCCCTCTTGCTGACCCGCTCGGTCTGGCTGTTTCTGATGGCAGGGGTCACCCGGGAGAGTGGCAGCGCCATCCTGACCCTCTTCTACCCGGACAAACTCACCCTCTATATCAGCCTGCTGACGGACGTGCCCGCCATGCTGGCGCTGCTCGCCTGCGGCGGCACCCATCGCCAGACCCACAGTGCCAGAGCCTGGCTCAGACGCCACAGCCGCGCCCTGCTGCTTTGCTCCACCGCGAGCGGCCTGGTGATGCAACTGCACAGCCTCAATCTGCAGCAGTGGTCGTTCAACTGGCCCACCGCCCTGGTGCTCATCGCCAGCCTCTGGGCGCTCTGGTATCTGCTGAGAAGCCGCCAGTTGCGGGATTACGCTCTGGATCAACCCCACTGACAGGCTGGTTCACTGGCGCGTGACCCGGATCTGCAGAGTCTGGCGTTCGCTGCCGCTGGCCCCGCCCATGCCTGATGGATTGGCGATCGCGGCCTCCCGGCTGCCTTGGGTTGTGGAAAGCTCCCCCACCGTCAGCCACTGGCCCGGGGCGCCGCTCACCTCGGTGGCACTCTGGCCGGTGTGTATGTTGCCCCGCTCCACTCTTGCCTGTTCACTGCTGAGGGCCACCTGCACCCTGTCCCCTATCAGGGTCGCGGTGGCGTAGAGGCCGTTCATCAGCGGCATCATGCCCACCACCCTTCCCCCCTGCCACTGGTAAAAGGTGACCGGCTGATAGGACCCCATCTGCAACAACACGGGCCGCCCGGAGAGGCCACGCACCTGCCAGTTGTCACTCTGGCTGCGTTCATAGTGCCGGGCATCCCCCTCCAGCAACCACTGCCGTTTGGCATCCAGGCCCAGCCCCACTCCGGCCTGCTGACGGCTGGAAGCGCCATCCACCCGCCACTCGATGAGCAGGCTTTGGGGCGGCTGGTTCACTTGCGCCAGGGTCCGCTCGGCCTCCTGCAACTGGGCGGGGGTTCCGCTCAGTACCAGCTGGTTGCCCATGGCGCTCACCCCGAGATCCGGATAGATCTCCTTGAGCGTCTGCACCGCGGCATCCGCCTCGAATACCGGTATGACCTTCACTTCGGCCCTCAGGGGCAATGCCAACAACAGGCAGCACCCCAGCCCCCAATACCCTGATCCAGCGCGCATCTTCTCCTCCCGGCGTTCACCGCCACCCTCTCGCTTCCTGCCATCATGGTCCATGGCGCCCCGATTGCAACGGGCCTGGTATGCAACCCCACACAGAGGCACCAGATAAAGACTCGTTAAGATACCAATCAATACAAATAAAAATGGTTATCATTTGTTGTCACAACAAAAGCCCTCGGATACAATTCGGACTCATTTTTTCGAGTCAGCCTCTGATGAAGCCAGAATCCGTCGCATCCACCCCTGCCGCCATCCACCTGGCGCTGCTCATCAACATGCTCTCCATGGGCTGCATGATGATGGTGATGCCCCTTGGCCCGGAACTGGTAACCCGCCTGGGGATGCTGCCGGAGCAGACAGGTTACTTCAGCGGCGGCGCCACCCTGGGCGCCGCCCTGCTGGGCCTCCTGGCCGCCCCCTGGCTCGATCGGGTCAACCGCAAACCCGCCCTGCTGGTACTGCTGGTCCTGCGCTTCCTGCTCTTGATGGCTTGCGCCCTGGCCGAGGATAGCCAGACCCTGCTGCTGCTCTTTATCCTGTCCGGCTGCGTGGCCGGCCCCCTGGGGGCCATCCTGATGGCGGCGGTGCTGGATCTGGTACCGCCCGCCGAGCGGGGCCGCCGTCTCGCCTACGTGGGCATGGCGTTTTCCCTGGCCGCCATTCTGATCGTGCCCGCGGCCCTCGTGCTGGCCCAGTGGTCTGGCTGGCAGAGCCCCTTCCTCTTGTTTGGTGCAGGCGGCCTGCTGCTGGCCCTGCTGTGTGCCATCTGGCTGCCGTCCCTGCCGGTCAACCGGGCCCCGGCAGGCCAGGGGATGCGCCAGTTGCTGGGGTCACCGCTCTGCCAGGGAGCCCTCTTCATCCTCTGCCTGCAGATGTTCGGCCACTTCCTGCTCATTCCGCACTTTGCCAACTACTTCCAGTTCAACCTGGGTTTCCCGCGCGAGCAGATCGCCAGCCTCTATCTGTGCGGCGGCCTTGCCAGCATGGCCACCATGCGCCTGTGCGGCGGCTGGATCGATCAGGGCCGCGCCCAGGGCGCCATCCTGCTCACCAGCCTGGCCCTGGCCCTGATCACCCTGGTGGGCTTTGCCTTGCCAGCAGGCCTGCCTCTCTATCTGCTGTTCACCCTCTTCATGGCCCTGAGCTCCGCCCGCGCCAGCACCACCCTCGCGGTCACGGCGGCCATTCCGGCCCCCCATCAGCGCGCCGCCTTCATGTCTTTCCAGGGCTCGGTCACCAATGTGGCGGCGGGCCTAGGCAGCCTGTTCTCCGCCAGATATCTGGTCTCCGACGAGGGGGGCGCCCTGCACGGTTTCCCCACCCTGGCCTGGATCAACATTGCGTGCACCCTGGTGGCCTGCGCCGGTATCTGGTTCCTCATACGGGGCCTGAAGCGCACAAGAGATAACAATAATCCTGCCTCTGGCACCGCCAGACAAGGAAGTCAGTGAGCACCGGATCAGAAGAATCCGGACCCCATAACCTCAGTTATATCCATGGAGTTTTTGACAATGCAGTTGCAGCACGGCCTCTTTAAACTGAACCCCATTCTGCTCTCCCTTGGTCTGCTGGCCGTACCGGGCCTGGCCCAGGCCGAGTCCGTCAAGGCCAACGAGACGGTGGTGGTCACCGCCACCCAGACCAAGCACACCGAGCTGACCGCCCCGGCCAGCGTCTCCGTGGTCACCCGCGCCGATCTGGACAAGATGAACGTCAACAACATCGGCGATGCCCTCAAGCACGTGCCCGGTGTCAACATCATCGGCACCAACCCCACGGGTCGCAACGAGATCAAGATCCGCGGCATGGGCGGTGACTACACCCTGCTGCTGGTCAACGGCAAGCGGGTCAACGCCCGCGAGACCCTGGGCAGCTCCTTTGGCAACGACTTCGACTTAAGCTCCATCCCCATGGCCGCCATCGAGCGCATCGAAGTGATCCGCGGTCCCGTCTCCTCCCTGTACGGGGCCGATGCCCTCGGCGGCGTGGTCAACGTGATCCTGCGCCAGGCCAAGGAGAACACCGAAGCGGCCGTCGGCTACACCCACACCATGCCCACCAAGGGGGATGGCGGGGATGCCAACCAGGGTAGCGCCTTCGTCTCCGGCGCCCTCATCGACAACAAGCTGCTGGGCAGCGTGGTGGTGGAAGGCTATCAGCGGGATCGCTGGAAGAGCGATCAGTCCAACAACCCGGATGCCGACGCCCTGGAGAAACGGGAAGTGGTCAACGTGCTCTCCAGCCTGAAGTGGCTGGTGGCCGACAACCAGGACATCGACTTCGATCTGGGTTACAACCAGAACGACATGGACAGCTACTTCAACAATGTGCCCCGTGCCCCGACCGCTCCGGCCACCCCCCACAACGTGCAAAAACTCGATCGCCTGAGTCTGGGGCTGACCCATAACGGCCGTTGGGAACACTTCGACAGCCGCGCTCGTTACTACTTCGAGCAGACCGATCTGATGGATGACTCCCAGCTCAACGGTGGCGCCGCCGACATCACCCAGACCAACAACACGGTGGATGGCCAGTTGAGCGGCTACCTCGGGGATCACCTGCTGACCTCAGGTGCAGAGTTCCGCAAGACCGAGCTGGAGCACAGCCGCAGCATCCAGAACGGCAGCGTGGATGCGAGCCAGAGCGCTCTCTACCTGCAAGACGAGTTCGGCTTTGGGGATCTGGCCCTGACGCTCTCCGGCCGTCTGGATCACCACGAGACCTATGGCAACGAGTTCAGCCCCCGTGCCTACGCCCTCTACTCCCTGAGTGACGAGTGGGTGATCAAGGGCGGCGCCGGCAAGGCGTTCAAGGCCCCGACCCTGGCCCAGTCTAGCGAAGGGTTCGCCACCACCGCCTGCCGCGGCGCCTGCAAGGTGATAGGCAACCCGGATCTGAAGCCGGAAACCTCCGTCAGCTACGAGCTTGGCACCGCCTACAACGCCGATCGCTTCGGCGCAGGCGTGACCGGCTTCCACAACGAGATCGAGGATCTGATCCAGAGCGATCAGTGGGGCCCGGGCTACCGTCCGACCGTCATGACCTACCTCAACGTCAAGAAGGCCCGCATCAAGGGGCTGGAGCTGACCGGCTGGTTCGACGTGCTGGACAACGTGCAGCTGACCGGCAACCTGACCCTGCTGGACTCCGAAGACAAGAGCACGGGTGACGATCTGGCCAAGACCCCGGATCACACCGGCAACATCGGCCTGGACTGGAAGGCGAGCGACGTGGTCAGCGCCAACCTGGCCTGGCAATATGTCGGCAGCCAGGTGATCAAGGTGCCGGCCCGCAACGCCCAGGCATTCACCTCCAAGCACTACCAGACACTGGACGTGAACACCAAGTGGACCGTCACCCCGGCCCTGGACTTCAAGCTCGGCATCACCAACCTCACCAACACCCAGCGTGACGAGGTGGCAACCGACGCCGACTTCATCCTGGAAGGTCGCACCGTCTACGCAGGGGTCGATTACAAGCTGTAATCCATCCTGTATGCGGGAGCCCCGGTCGCGGGGCTCCCTTTTTGCGTTTCTGCCTCCCCGAATTCAAGGAGTCATTGAGTGCTCAGATACCAAGCTCGGCTGTTCTGGCTCGGCGTGCTGCTCCTCTTCCTGCTGATTTGTCTGTCACTGGCCACCGGGGCCGGTGTCTATGGTGGCCGCGAGGTCGCCGGTTTCCTGATGGGCGATCCCGCCTTCGTGGCCGATGAAAAGCTCGCCATGATAGTCCATACCCTGCGCCTGCCCCGTACCCTGGCAGCCCTGGTGGTGGGGGCGTCACTCTCCCTGGCAGCCTCCATGCTGCAAAGTGCCACCCGCAACCCCCTGGCCGAACCCGGCCTGCTCGGGGTCAATGCCGGCGCCGTCTTTGCTCTGGTGATCGGCCTCACCTGGTTTGGCGTCGAATCCGCCTACGGGTATCTGCTCTGGTCCGGCATGGGGGCCCTGCTCGGCAACCTCATCGTGCTGGGCCTCGGCCTCATGGTGGGGCGCTCCAACCCCCTCAAGCTCATCCTGGTGGGGGTCGCCCTCTCCGCCACCTTCGGCGGTCTTTCCAACTTCCTGCTGCTCTCCAACCGGGTGGTGCTGGAGCAGTTCCGCTTCTGGAACTTAGGGTCCCTTGCCGCCTCCAGTCTGGAAGCGGTACTCACCGTGGTCCCCTTCGCCCTGGCCGCCCTGCTGCTGACCCTGGCGCTCTGTCGCCCTCTCACCCTGATGCAGATGGGGGATCACCAGTCCAGGGCCCTCGGCATCCGCCCCACCCGGGTGCGGATCGGCGTGCTCTTGGCCGCAACGCTCTTCACCGCCTGCGCCATCGCCATCGCCGGTCCCATCGGCTTTGTCGGCTTCCTCGCCGCCTACTGCGCCCGCCTGGTGGAGCCGGTTCGCCTCGCCATCCAGGTGCGCTTCTCCGCCCTGTTCGGGGTGCTCTTTCTGCTCGGTGCCGATGTGCTGGCCCGCTGGCTTATCCAGCCCTACGAGCTGCCCAACGGCGTCATTCTGGCGCTCATCGGGGCGCCCGTACTCATCCTGGTGGTGCGCAGCGGCGGTTTCCGCTCCCTGCTGGCCGTCAAATAAGGTGCCACGCCCATGAAGAACTCTCTCTCACTCCCGAGCGGCACCCTCTGCCTTCGCCTTGGCAGCCGCACCCTGTTGCTGCACCGCCGCGCCTGGCTCATCACCCTGGGGCTCCTGGTCACCCTCACCCTGCTCTCCCTGCTGGCCCTCACCCTGGGTTCCGGCAAGATCACCATGATGGGGGTGATCCAGACCCTGCTCGGGGAGGGAAGCCGACTCGATCAGGTGACCGTCTTCAAGATCCGACTGCCGCGCCTGTTGGCGGTGCTGGTGGCTGGCGCCGCCATGGGACTCTCGGGCTGCCTGGTGCAGACCCTGGTGCGAAACCGCCTCGCCACCCCGGACATGATCGGGGTCAACGAGGGGGCATCCCTTGCCATCATCATCTTCTCCCTCTATCTGACCCTGGGAACCTGGCCCTGGTGGGCCGCCCCCTTCGGCGCCCTGTTTGCCGCCGTCGTGCTCTATGCCCTGTGCAACAAGCCGGGAGAGCAGGGCTACCTGTTCGTGGTGATCGGCATCGGGGTCTCGGAGCTGATGAACGCCCTCGGCCAGTTCGTCATGTCCACCCAGTCCCTGGTGCACCTCACCAGCCTCTATCTGTGGAACATGGGCAACTTCGTCGGTCAGGGCTATGGCACCTTGCTGCCGGTAAGCCTGCTGCTCCTGCTCATCTGTCCCTGGAGCGTCTGTCTCTCCCGCTCCCTCGGCGTGCTGCGCCTGGGACCGGTCACCGCCCGTACTCTCGGGGTCAACGTGAACCGGGTCCAGCTCGGGGTGCTGGCCCAGGCCATCATCGTCGCAGCCCTTGGCACCGCCATTGGTGGCCCCGTGGTTTTCATCGCCATGGCGGCCCCCATCCTTGCCTCCTGGCTCAGCCGGGATCGCATCGTGCCGCTCTGGATTGCCGCTCTGTGCGGCGCCCTGATGCTGCTCGCCAGCGACACCCTGGTGCGGGTGCTGGCCAGCCCCCACGAGGTGGCTACCGGCATCATGACCCGCATTCTCGGCGGCCTGCTGCTGCTCTTCATCCTGCTCAAAGATCGCCAGAAGGCCGACTGACCATGGCATTCATCCATTTTCAATACAGACCGAGGGCCGCCCGATGACGCTCACCGTGAACCGACTCCAGTTCGGCTACCCGCAAAAGACCATCTTCAAGGAGATCTCCTTCTCCCTCCCCCGGGGCAAGCTGGTGGGGATCGTCGGCCCCAACGGCGGTGGCAAATCCACGCTGCTCAAGCTCCTTGCGGGACAGGAGCAGCCCCGGTCCGGGGAGATCCTGCTCAAGGAGAAGCCACTCGGTGCCTATGGCGCCAAAGCCCTGGCTCGGGAACTCGCCTATCTGCCCCAGCGTCCCCTGGTCCCCCCCGGTATCTTGGTGGAGCAGCTGGTGCAATACGGCCGCCATCCCCATCAGGGCTGGTTCAATCAGTGGAGCGAGGAAGATGCTCGCATGGTGGACTGGGCCCGGGAGCGGATGCAGCTCGATGCCATCTGGCACCAGAGTGCCAGTTCGCTGTCCGGTGGTCAGGCCCAGCGGGTGTGGCTCGCCATGGTGCTGGCCCAGGATGCGGACATCATCTTGCTGGACGAGCCCACCAGCGCGCTGGACATCGGCCACCAGACCGAGGTGATGGAAGCCATCCATCGGGTCGCCGCCGAGGGCAAGACGGTGCTTATCGTCATCCACGATCTCGCCACCGCCGCCCGCTACTGCGACGAGCTGATTGCCCTGGGGGATGGCGCCATCCAGGCCATGGGCCCGGCCCGGGAGGTGGTGACCAAGCCCCTCATCGATCGCCTCTACCAGACCGATGTGGACATACTGCACGCCCCCGGCGACGGGGCCCCTGTCATCGTGCCCCGCCGACGCGCTGACGAAGTGCCTCGCCTGCGCGCCGACCATGGCGTGTCGGCCTGAGCCATACCCTGTGCCAGAGAAAGAAACCGCCTGATGGCGGTTTCTTTCTCTGGGCTTTGCGTTGGCGTTATCCGGGCGCTGGCATCGTGCTCACAGCAGCAAGACGGTGAGCACGCCCCCCGGCAGGGCTTGCCAGTGCAGGGTGGCGCGCCAGCCGGCGGGCAGGGTCGGTGTCAGCGGGCATTTGAGCTCCAGGGTGAGAGTCTGCGCCGTCATGGCGAGCCAGCGGGCATCGAGAAAGTCAAAGTAGCGCCCCACCCGGGAATAGAGCCCCTTGAAGAGGCTCTCCTTGGCGGAAAAAACCAGAGTCAGTCCCTCTGCCAGGCTCAGCTGGGCGTCGTGAGCCCCCGCCTCCAGCCGTCCCCACTCCTCCCCATCCATGATGCCGGGCCAGAGCTGCGCCCCTTGGTCGCCATCGAGCCAGGCCTCCAGATCCAGCCCGATTCCCTCCTGGCCCGGGCGCACCGCACACAGGGCCACCCCCTCTCCCGCCAGCCGGCTGTGGCTGATGCTCCCCTCCACCCCTTCAGGCCAGAGCGGCTCCCGGGCCGCTCCGATGGCCACGCTGCATCCTGCAAGACCGAAGGGACGCAGGGCCTCACGGGCTGCGAGGCGCCCCGCCAGAAACTCCCCGAGGCGCTTGGGGGCAGCCCCCTGCAATGAAGCAGGCAGGGTGATGCCCTGGGCTCCAAAGCACTCCGGCGAGAAGGCGGCGGGATCAAAACAGACCCGATGAAGAGGCAGCGTCTCCAGGCCCGGCAGGCACAGGGTATCGGATTGACGGACAAAGGATCCATCGAGTGAGGGACAACGAG
This sequence comes from Aeromonas sp. R7-5, assembly GCF_040908015.1. Classification (NCBI taxonomy): domain Bacteria; kingdom Pseudomonadati; phylum Pseudomonadota; class Gammaproteobacteria; order Aeromonadales; family Aeromonadaceae; genus Aeromonas; species Aeromonas sp. R7-5. The sequence goes on from NZ_JBFOCZ010000026.1 coordinate 512,635, forward strand.
GCAACATGAAAGGCTCCTGACAGGGGCCTGCGATGGTACCAAAGCAAGCCGAGGTTATGCCACAAATACAAATGACAACGCTTCTCACTTGCTTTGTGGTAGCATGTCCCCGCCCATTCGGGGCTGGCCGGGTGGCTCTCAGGCACTTTCCACAGACTCCGGCCCACCGATTTCACCCATAAGGATGTCACCATGAAGATCTTCTCCCCGCTGGCCACCTTGCTCATGCTGGCCAGCCTGACGGGCTTCCAGGCCCAGGCGGGCAGCCGCCAGGTCATCGATGCCAACGGCCAGCCCCAGAGCGTCCCCGATGCGCCCCGGCGGGTCGTCGTGTTGAGCGAACTCGATCTCGACAGCGCCCTGACTCTGGGGGTGCAGCCGGTAGGCACCGTCAATGGACGCGGCCAGTCCACCCTGCCCCGCTATCTGCTGGACAAGGCGGGCAAGGAGATCGCCGTGGTCGGGGATCTGGACAACCCCAATCTGGAGACCCTCATCGATCTGGAGCCGGACCTCATCCTCACCGGCCAGACCAAGCCCGAGCTCCTGGCCCTGCTCAAGGAGATCGCCCCCACCGTCGTCACCGGCAACTGGGGCGAGCCCTGGAAAACCGTGTTCGACCGCAGCGCCGACGCGATGAACCGGGGGGCCGAGGCCAAGGCGTTCCTCACCCGGTATGAGGCCCGCCTGGCAGAGGCCCGCAGCAAGCTTGCCCAGCATCAGGGGGAACAGATGAGCATAGTGCGCTGGAACCCCAAGGGGCCGAGCTACATGCACGGCGGCACCTTTGCCAGCAGCGTGGTCACCGAGATGGGGCTCACCCGCCCCTCCCACCAGATTGGCGACAAGAGCCCCCACTCCCCGGCCCTGAGCCTCGAATCCCTCAACCTGCTGGACGGTGACTGGCTGGTGATCGGCACCCTCAGCACCAGCGGGGATGCGGTGGATGCCATGAAGCAGGCCGAGCAGACCCCGGCCTTCCAGCAACTCGGCGCCATCAAGGGCAAGCGCTTCGGCGCCGTGGACGGGTCACTCTGGACCTCCACCGGCGGCCCCCAGGCGGCCCTCAAGGTGATCGACGACGTCGAGCGCCTGCTCACCAAACCGGATGCCGCCCCCATCGCTCACTAAGCCCCCTCGGTTTACAGCCAACAAGAAGCCCGCATGATGCGGGCTTCTTTTTTATCCATCGCTCTTACCATCCGGCAAGGCCGCCTACTCGGGCAATGGCAGCGCCTTTCTGTCGAGCTTGCCGCTCCCGGTCTTGGGCAGGGCATCCAGCAGGATGAGCCGCGCCGGCACCATGTAGTGCGGCAGCGTCGCCTGCAACCCCTTGCGCAGGGCGAGGCGATTGAGGGTCACCCCGCTTTTCGCCTCCACGTAGCCCACCAGCATGGCCTCGTCCCCCTCACCCACCAGACGCACCGCCGCCTCCTGCACCCCGACCTGGCGGCGCAGTCCCGCCTCAACCTCGCCGAGCTCGATGCGAAAACCGCGCAGCTTGACCTGATCGTCGCGTCGCCCCAGATAGAGGAAGCGGTCCGCCCCCAGCCGCCGCACCCGATCACCGGTGCGATAGAGGCGATGGGTGGCAAGGCGCAGGAAGGCGGCGCTGGTCAAGGCCGGCTTGCGCCAGTACCCCTCGCACAGGGCCGGGCTCTCGATGCAGAGCTCGCCGCACTCCCCCTCTGCCACCGGCTGCCCCGCCTCGTCCAGCACCCAGTGCCGATAGCCGGGCAGGCTGTGGCTGATGGTGATCTGACCATCGACCGGTGGCCAGCGCACCTCGCTCACCAGGGACCAGACGGTGGCCTCGGTCGGCCCATAGCAGTTCCACAGCCGCCGGGTGCGGGCACAGAGCTGCTCGGCCAACCCTGAGTCCAGCGCCTCGCCACCGCACAGGGCTGTGAGGGTATTGCGCCCCTGCCAGCCCGCTTTAAGCAGCATGCGCCAGCAGGCCGGGGTCGCCTGCAGCCAGTTGATGGAGGGGTCGGCCTCGAGCAAGGCCTGCATCCCCAGGGGATCCTTGTTGTGCTCGCCGCCGGCCACCGTCAGCCGGCCACCGCCCCAGAGCGGCCCCAGCATCTCCAGCAGGGAGATGTCGAAGGCCGGGGTGGTGATAAAGAGCCAGTGGCAGCCAGGTGAAAGCCCGAGCCGCTCGCGGATCCCGTCGAGGAAGCAGAGCAGGGCCCGCCGGCTGATGACCACCCCCTTGGGCTCGCCGGTGGAGCCCGAGGTGAACATCATGTAGGCAGCCAGGGCGTCATCCACCTGGGGCCAGGAGACGGCCCCTGCCGCTGCCGGCCCATCGAGGGTACGCAGCGGACAGCCGAAGGCGGGGGCCGGTCTGTCGCCGTCGCAGATCACCGCCGACAGGCGCGCCTGACGGGCGATCCCCTGCAGCCGCTCCACCGGAAAATCCGGCTCAAGGGGCACGAAGGTGAGGCCGAGCCGCAGGCAGGCCAGCAGGCTGGCCACCAGATCGGGGCTGCGGGAGAGATAGAGGCCGACCCGCTCCCCCACCGCCAGCCCCTGCAGGCGGGCGGCAATCTGGGCCACCCGATCATTGAGCGCGCCATAGCTAAGCCACTGCTCATCTGATCCGCCCTCACTGATGCTCTCCCCGCCCATACGGATGGCGGGGGCCAGCGGAGTGGCGGCCAGATAGGCCGCCAGCCGCGCGCCCAGGTTGGCCGCCCCCTCACGGGGGGCAGGCCGGGTTTGCACGAGCGGAGCCTTATGCTTGATGGTCACTGTCATAGCGCGACCTCCGTTTGGCGCACCAGCCAGTGCCGATAGAGCCGGCTGGGAGATGGATGGGCCTTGAGCATCTGCAGGGTGAGCGGCGCCCGATCCTGCGCGAACGCCTCGTTGAGGGCCGCCAGCAGGGCGAGCTGCTGCACCGAATCCACCCCGAGCTCACACAGGGTCTGCTGCCAGATGCCGGGCACGCCGCACTGGCGCTCCCACAGGGCCACCAGCTTGCGGGCCTCGGCTGGCGGTTGCGTCAGGCCGGGTTCAGCTCTGGTGGCGGCCACCTGCGGCATCACCGGGGGCTGTGCCGTCGCCACCACGCTGGCCGGCTGGCCCAGATCCGCCTGCGCCAGCCAGCCAAGCTCGGCCAGCCAGTCAACCAGCACCGCCTCGGCCCGGGCCTCGGGGATCTGCTCGCCGTCGAACTCGAGGCGCAGTTGGAGCGTCTCACCCCGGCTGCTGACCACCAAGGAGAGCGGCAGCTCCACCTTCTCCACCACGGCACCGAACTGCGGCACCAGCTGGTGGGGTTCGGGAGCGACAGGGGCCGCCGGCATGGGGTAGTTCTCGAACACGAACAGGCTCTGGAACAGACGTGCCCGGCCTTTGGTCAGTGCCGCCAGCGACTGGGTGCCGTGCTCATTGAGTGCCATCAGGTCGGTCTGCAACAGGGCGATATGCTCGGCCAGGGTCAACTCGGTGCGCCACGCCAGGGCCAACGGCAGGCTGTTGATATAGAGCCCGACGCTCGCGGTGATCCCCTCGATGGGGTAATCCCGGCCCGGGGTCACGTTGCCCACCAGGGTGACGGCATCGCCAGAGCAGCGTGCCAGCAGACGGTGCCAGGCATATTGGGCCAACAGGCCCGCGGTCACGCCAAGCTCGCGAGCACGATGGGCGAGCAGGGTCGCCACCTCGGCCGGCAGCGCCGTGGCGCACACAGCCGGTCGCTGCTGGGTATGGCGCCCGCTTGAGCCTGCGTCCAGCGTCACCCCGAACAGGCAGGCGAGATCGTTGGGCGTTGCCAAGAGCTCGCCTCGCCCCTGCCAGTAGGCGTCGGCGCTGCGGGCTTGGCTCGCAATATGGCGGCCAAATTCGAGCCAGGCGGTATCCGGCTCGGCTTGTGGCAGCAGGCCGTTCATCAGCGCCTGATAGCTGCGATGCAGGGAACCCAGCAACACGGGGCCGCTCCAGCCATCCAGCACGCCGTGATGGGCGCTGAAGATCACCTTGTGGTGATCGGGGGCCAATTTGAAGCAGGCAAGGCGCAGCAGGGGGGCCTGCTCGAGCGGGATCGGGCTGGCCAGATCCTGCTCGCGATAGGCCTGGACCCGTGCCTCTGCATGTTCCACTTCAGACAAGTCCTCATAGTGGAATGGCAACTCGGCGCGCTTGAGGATGCGCTGGAGCGCGACCCCGTCCGCCAGTACCAGTTCGCTGCGAAGGGCCGGCCAAAGGGCGATCTGCCCCTGCCAGGCCTGACGGTAGACCGCCACGTCCAGCGGCTGGTGATAGTCCATCTCGGTCTGCAGGTGATAGGCGTGATCCCGGGGCAGCAACGCCCTGTGATGGAACATGCTCTGCTGCAAGGAGGTCATGGGCAGCAGGGTCTCCACTTCGCACCCGGCCAGCACCTGGTCCAGCGCAGATTGGGATAGGCCAAGCCCCGGGAAGTCGCTCGGGGTATGGCGCGGAGCCTTTAGGTTGCAGCAGTGCTCCACCAGCGCCGTCAGGTTGTCCGCCAGCCGCGCCATCAAGGCGTCGCTCCCTTGCTGGTTGAGGGCGCCGACCTGGCGCAAGGTGAGGCGACCGTTGTAGACGCCCCCGTGCAGACTGACCAGCTCCCGCGGCAGGTTGTCAGGGGATGTAGGTGCCCCCGGCGCCAGCGGCAGGGGTTGCCAGGGTTGAGCGGCCTCGCCCTGATGGCTGACCCCCAGGTAATTGAAGACCACCAGGGCTTCGGGCAGTGCCCAGCCACGTGGGTGGTGCAGCCGCAAGGCGTTGAAGCCCACCCCCTTGTCCGGTACGGCGCGCAGCTGCTCCTTGGTGGCGCACACCAGCGCATCCCACCCCCCGGCATCTGCCAGCGCCAGCGGGTAGGTGCTGGTGAACCAGCCCAGGGTTCGGCTCACGTCCAGTTCCGCATCGATGGCCTCGCGGCCGTGTCCTTCCAGCATCACGCAGTGACGGCTGCCGTAACCCTGCTCGCTCAGGGTACGGGTCAGGGCCGCCAGCAGCAGGTCGGGCACCCGGGTGAAGTAGGCCTGGTTGGCGGAGTCGATGAGACGGGCCGTGGTCTCCTGACTCAGTTGCAGCAGGCTGGCGGCGGCGCGGCCATCGACGGAACGCGCCGCCTCCAGCAGGTGACCCTGGCTGCCTTCCCCCTGAGCCAGCCAGAAGCCAAGCTGATCCTCTTCCCGTTTGGCGTAGGCCGCCAGCCCTTCACCCCACTGGCGATAGCTGCTGCCCTTGGCGGGCAGCGGCTCGCCCCTGCTCACCCGTGCCAGATCCTCGGCCAGGATGCGCCAGGAGACCGCATCGATCACCAGGTGATGGAAGGCGAGGAAGAGCCCCTCCACCGTCTCGCGATCGCCCTCCCGCTCACCTTCCAGAGAGAGATTGCGCAGGCGGGCCCAGGCCAGGGTGTGGCCGCTGGCAGGGTCGAGCTCTCCCTGCAGCTCGGTCAGGCGGGCCTGCAGCTCGGTCTCATCAAGATTGGCGGCATCCAGGGTCGGCAGCGGCGGCAATGGCAGTTCGGCCAGGTAGCGCTGGCCAGTCGGGGTCACCGCCAGGCGCAGGGCATCGTGGTGCTGGCGCAGGGCATTCAGCCAGCCTCGCAGGTCCTCATCGTCCACCCCGGCCGGCAGGCGCAGGATCACCCCCTGGTTCCAGTGACCGGGCTTGGCAAAGCCCTGCTCGAAGAACCAGTGCTGAATGGGGTGGAGCGGGAACTCGCCGGTCAGGCTGCCCTGCTCGCTCCTGTGGCTGATCGCCTGCTGCTGGCCGAGCTGGCGGCAGAGGCGGCGTACCGTCTTGGCTTCGAACACGTCCTTCACGCTGCAGTGCAGCCCCGCATCCCGCAACCGGGTGGTGAGCTGGATGCTGAGGATGGAGTCACCGCCCAACCGGAAGAAGTCATCCTCCACCCCGAGCGGCTGCTTGAGCACCCCTTGCCAGATGGCGAGCACGGTCTGCTCCAGTTCGTTTTGCGGCTCGCCCTTGCTCTGCTGCCAGACGATGGCGGGCAGGCGGCGCAAGTCCAGCTTGCCGTTAGGGGTGAGCGGCATCTCGGGCAACCAGCAGAGGCGCGCCGGCACCATGTATTCGGGCAGGCACTCGCCGGCCCGCTGCAGCAGGGCATCGCCGTCAGGCTCCCTGGCCCCGGCCTGCAAACAGGCGTAAGCGAGCAGGCGCCCCTCCTGCACCACCACCTTGATCTGGCGAATGGCCGGGCACAATTCGGCAAGCCGGGTCTCTATCTCACCCGGCTCGATGCGATAGCCGCGCAGCTTGATCTGCTCGTCTATCCGGCCCAGATACTGGATGTTGCCGTCGCGGCGCAGCAGGGCCCGATCGCCGGTGCGATAGAGGCGATGGGTACGTGCCGCCAGTGTCAGCTCGATAAAGGCTTCCTGAGTGCGCTCTGGCAGATTGAGGTAGCCACGGGCCAGCCCCAGCCCCGCCAGGCAGAGCTCGCCGGGGACCCCCACCGGGCAGAGGTTGCCCGCCTCGTCCAGGATCAGAGCCTTCAGGTTGTTGACGGGGCGACCGATTGTGATGGGCTCTCCCGGGGTGAGCCGCGCGCAGAGCGCGGTGACGGTGCACTCGGTCGGGCCGTACATGTTGAAGAGGGCCACCCGCTCCCCCCAGCGCTCCACCAGGGTGCTCGGGCACGCCTCGCCGCCAAAACCGATGGCCTTGAGGGAGCCGAGATCCGCCGGGGGCAATAGATTTGCCAACAACGCCGTGGGCAGGATCATGTGGCTGGCACCGCAAGCGATCGCGGCACCGATCACCCCCTCGCCCGGCTCGCCGAAGTGCAGGGCCGCGCCGCAGTAGAGCGGCAGCAAGCTGGTCATGTTGCCGGCATCGAACGAGAGGGACATGCAGTTGAACATGGCCCCGTTATGATCAAGGGCGATGCGCTCACCGTGATCTGCCATCAGATTGACCAGGCTGCCCTGCTCCACCATGACCCCCTTGGGCAGGCCGGTGCTGCCGGAGGTGTAGATGATCTGGGCGAGCATGGCGGCGTCCCGAGGCAGTGCAGGCGTGCTGGCTGGCATCTTGTCCAGCGCCAGCCCGTGCAGATCGTGATATTCGGCCGTCGTGCCCGCCAGCGCCTCGCCAAGGCGCGGGTCCGGCACGCCCCCCAGCACCAGGCTGATGGATGCATCAGTGAGGATATGGGCCAGCCGCTCGGCGGGATAGGCAGGGTCGAGGGGCACATAGGCCGCCCCCGCCTTCCAGCAGGCGAGCAGGGCGATGACGAAGGCCACATCGCGTCTGGCCTGGATGCCGATGGCGGCGCCCGGGGTGACGCCGCGAGCCTGCAACCAGTGGGCCAGCCGGTTGGCTCGCACCTCCAGCTCGCCATAGGTCAACGATTGCGCGCCGTCGCTGACCGCCAACGCGTCCGGCAACTGAATAGCGCGCCGCTCGATATGACAGAGCAGGGTGTCGCGGCTCGGGTAATCCCGCGGCAGGTCGGCAAGCTCGGCGGCCAGCGCAGCCCGGTCGGTGCCCGCCTCCAGCGGCAACTGCCAGATGTCGGTCTCGGGGGCCGCCACCACGGCGCGCATCAGGTGCAGCAGGCGATCGGCGTAGGCCTGGATGGTCTCTCGCTCGAACAGGGCGGTGGCGAACAGCCAGTCCACCCTGACGGAGTCCATCAGCTCGGTCACCTTGACCGAGATGTCGGTCTTGGCCGGCAGCACCGGCGAGGTCTCCTCCACCAGCTGGCAGCCGGGGATGAGATCGTTGAAGTCCACCTTGGCCTGATAGACCAGCATGATCTGGAAGATGGGGTTGATGGCGGTGGTGCGATCCGCGCCGATGGCCTCGGCCAGCGCCTCGAAGCGGTAGAGCTGGTGATCGAAGGCCGCCAGATCCTCCTCCCGGCACTGCTGCAGATAGTCGACAAAGCTGGGCTTGCCGCTGAGTTGAGTGCGCAGCACCAGGGTGTTGACGAAAAAGCCCACCAGGGACTCGATCTCGTGGCGCTCGCGATAGGCGAGCGGGGTGCCGATCACCACTTCCTTCTCGCCGCTCTGGCGCACCATCAGCAGGGCAAACAGGGCGTGCAGACCGATGAAGTTGGAGGTGCTGTGGCGCTGACAGAGGCGCTTGAAACTCTCCCACAGGTCGCTCTCGATGGTGGAGAAGACCAGCTCGCCGCCGCTGTCCTGATGGGCCGGGCGCGGCTTGTCGAGCGGCAGACCGTGCACCTCGGGGCTGCCACCGAGCCGATCAACCCAGAACGGTTTGAACTCGGCGTGATAATCGAGAAAACGGTCCGAGTTGAACCAGCGGGCATAGTCGATATAGGTGAGCGGCAGTTCGCTCACCTGCAGGGGCTCGCGGTTCTGATGGGCAAGAAAGGCGCGCTTGAGATCCGCGAACATGTTCTTGACCGACCAGCCGTCGGAGATGATGTGGTGCTGGGTGATCAGCAGCACGTGCTCGCGGCTGCCGAGCCGGATCAGGTGCACCCGACTGAGATCCCCCTGGGTCAGGGAGAAGGGGCGGCCTATTTCTTCGCGCACCCGGCGAGCCACATAGGCCTCCCGCTCAGCAATGGGCTCTGCGCTGACATCCTCTATCTGCAGCGTGAAGGGCGTGTGGGGCAGGATCTCCTGGGCCCCCCTGCCCGCCTCGTCCTTGATGAAGCGGGTGCGCATGCTGGGGTGGCGGGCAAACAGGTGGTCGAAAGCAAACTCCAGCGCCGCCGTGTCCAGCTCTCCCTTGACGCGAAAATAGACCGGCATGTTGTAGAGGTGGGAGGCCTCCTCGTACTGCTCGATAAACCAGAGCCCGCTCTGGGACGAGGAGAGCGGCCCCTGCCGGGCGCCCTCGGTGGCGATAGGTTCTTCGAAGGCGGCGCGGGCCGCCAGGCAGCGCACCAGCTCATCCTTGTGGGCCTTGATGGTGGCGCCGATGGCCGGTGTCACCGCCTCCTTGCTCGACTGGGAGATAAGCTGGCCCTTGTCGTTCAAAGCCAGCTTCACTCCCTGCCGTTCCAGCTGTTTCAACAGCAAAATCATATTGTTCATCTGTTTCTCAAGCCTCAGGCACTCAGGGTGGCGCCGCCGTCGACGACCAGATCCTGCAGCGTGATGTGGCTGGCCAGATCCGAGGCCAGGAAGAGGACGGTATGGGCGATCTCCGCCGGGGTGGCTACCTTGCGCAGGGGGATGCCGAGCTTGAACTGCTCCGGCAACCCGGCAATGGTGCGGGCCATGGCCTCCTCGCTTGGCAGCATGCCGCGCAGCATGGGGGTATCCGTCGAGCCCGGCGACACCAGGTTGGCGCGCACGCCGAAGGGGGCCAGCTCCAGCCCCACCGTCTGGGTCAGGCTGGTGACCGCCGCCTTGGAGGCGCAATAGGCCGCCATCTGCATGCGCGGCACATGGGCGGCGTTGGAGCCTATGGTGACGATGGCACCGCGCTGCTGCCCCTTGAAGTGGGGCACCAGGGCCCGCAGCAGATAGAAGACGCCGCTGGCGTTGACCGTCATGCAGTCGTGCCAGTCATCATCGCTTAAGGTTTCGGTAGGACCGAGGTGCAGCACACCGGCCCCGTTCACCAGCACATCCAGCCCGCCGTCCGCCAGCAGCGCTGCGCAGCAGGCGTTGACCGCCTTCGAGTCGCCAATATCGAGCAGCCGGGTGGCATAGGGGTAATCGGCTTCGGGAAACGCCAGATCCAGCCCTACTACACTGGCACCGGCCGCCACGAACTGCGTCGCCACCTCGCGGCCGATGCCGCGCCCGGCCCCGGTCACCCAGACCCGCTTGCCAGTGAAATCAAAGGTCATTGCTTGTTGCTCCTTATCCATCACCACACCATCTCCACGCTCTCTTCGTCCTCGGAAAGCAGGCCGTCGAGGAAACGGCAGAAGTCGTCGAGGCGCGGGTGATCGAACACGTCGGAAACCTTGACCTGCACCCCGAACTCGGCGCCGAGCCGGTTCACTATCTGGATGGTCTGCAGGGACTGGCCCCCCAGTTCGAAGAAGTTGTCGGCAGGCGCCATGGTGGCGAGCCCCAGGATCTGCTGCCAAATGGCGCCAACCCGGTTCTCGGTTTCGCTGCCCAGGGTCAGGGCTTCGCCGCCCGCCTGGTAGGCGGCCAGCAAGGCCTTGCGATCCAGCTTGTTGGAGCCGGTGCGGGGCAGCTGGTCATAGTGGCGATAGTCGGTGGGGATCATGGCGGCAGGCAGCACCTTGGCCAGCTGCGCCTTGATGACCCGGCTGTCGCGCTCCGGCCCCGCCACGAAGGCCACCAGCCGACGCACGCTGCCGATGCTCACCCCCTGCACGCAGGCCTCGTCCACCCCGGGCAGGACCAGCAGCTGGGCCTCCACCTCGCCGGGCTGGATGCGATAGCCGCTTATCTTGAATTCGTTGTCGCGCCGACCGAGGTAGACCAGCCGGCCGGCCACCAAGCGCACCCGATCGCCGGTGCGATAGACGGGCATTTGCTCCGCGCCAACCCGCAAGGTATCGAAGCTGCCTTGTACGCCCCCCACATAGCCGTTGGCCAGCTGCGGGCCGAGCAGCACCAGCTCGCCTTCCTCGGCGGGTTGCTCCCCCGCCCCCAGAATGAGCGCCTGCATGCCGGGCAGCGGCAGACCGATGGGCAACTGGGCCTGGCTCGGATCTTCCTGCTGCAGCTCCTGAGTGGTCACCACCACGGTCGTTTCGGTGGGACCGTAGGTGTTGAACAGGCGCACATCGGAGCGACCCTGACGCTGCCACTGGGCCAGCTGCTCGGGGTAGACCGCCTCGCCGCCGATGATGACGGTGGTAAGCCCGGCAGGAATGTGGGCCTGACCCGCCGTCAGCGCCACCACCCATTCGTTCCAGAACGCGGTGGGCAGGTCGAGGTGGGTGATCCCCATCTGCTCCACCCCGGCCGCAAAGGCGGGCATGGATTCGAGCAGGGCGTCGGTGCGCAGCACCAGGGTGGCGCCGGCGCTCAAGGTAGCGAACACCTCCTCGATGCTGGCGTCGAAGTTGAAGGGGGCGAATTGCAGCATCCGCGCCTCTTCATCCAGGTGATAACGGCAGCGGGCGGCGGCGGCGAAGTGATCCAGCGCGCCGTGGCTCACCGCCACCCCTTTGGGCTGACCGGTCGAGCCCGAGGTGAACATCAGGTAGGCGACGGCGCGGCCGGCGGCCGGCTGGTTGAGCCGATCACCGCTCACCAGATCCCCCGCCAGCAGGGTGCGCCCCTCAAACAGGCTGGCCAGCTTGTGGCGGTACTCGGCCTGGGTGATCAGGGTCTTGACCTCCCCCAGCCGCAGGATATGGCCCTGACGCTCCAGCGGCTGCTCAGGGTCGAGCGGCACGTAGACGGCGCCCGCCAGCAGCACCGCCAGCTGGGCGAAGATGGCCTGGGGGGTGCGGGCCAGCATGACCCCCACCTTGTCGCCGGGGGCGACGCCTGCGGCCTGCAGGGCCGCCGCCATCTGTTCGGATCTGGCCAGCAGCGCCTCGTAGCTGAAGCGGGCCTCTCCCTGCTCCGTGCTCTGAATCAAGGCAATCTTGTCCGGGGTCTGGGCGGCGAAGTGGCAGAGCGCCTCCAGCACCGGCCGTACCTTGATCACTTCATGGGCATGGTCGGCGATCAGGGCGCTGGCCCGCTGCTCGGCCAGCCAGTCGGCCTTGAGGGTGCCCAAGCTCAGGGTGGGCTCGGCCAGCCAGCGCCCCAGCAGGGCAAACAGGGTATCGGCGATGGCCGCCAGATCCCCCTGCTGGTAGCAGCCGGGGTTGGCGTCCAGATCCAGTCTGGGCTGGCCATCGACGCCGACCTGCACTTCGATGGTGAGCTCCTCCACCGGCCCGGCGCTGATGTTGAGAATATGAGCAGATAACGGCCCGAAGCGGCGAGCGTGATCGAACGGCATGATGTTGACCAGCGGGCCGAACAGGCGTTTGTCGCCCCCCACCAGGCCAAGGTCGCGGCGCAACAGCTCGTAGCGGTAGTGCTGGTGCTTGCGCACCCCGCGCTTGGCCTTGGCCACGGCCCCGGCAGCCCCCGCCAGATCCAGCCCCTCTTCGAGCTCCAGAGCAAGGGGGGTAATGTTCATCTGCATGCAGGGCACGGTCAACGATGCCGAGCCGATGCGGTTCATCATCATCAGGCCGAGCAGGGTCTTTTCCTGACCGCTGGCAAGGGACAACTGGGCAGAGAGACCGGCCAGCAGCAGATCGGGCCAGCCCAGTTTGTGCTCGTCGGCAAAGCCGGTCAGGGATTGCCAGAGCGCCGCCGGCAGCGGGCGGCTCTCGCGGATAAATTCGGCGGCAATCGGTGCGCGGGTCTCGCCAAAGGACTTCACCTCGGGCCAGCCATGCAGCTGCTCCTGCCAGAAGGCGCGGGCGGCGGCGTTCTTGCCGCTCTGCTCGCGGCTCGCCTCTTCTGCCAGCACCTCCGCCAACGAGCCGAAGGGGGATGGGGAGTTCATCTCACCGGCCAGCCCCTCTGCATACAGTTCGGCGATGCGCTGGAACAGCAAGGTGGTGCCAAAGCCATCCAGCGCAATATGGTGCACGCAGCTGTAGAGATAATCGCGGCCGGGGCCGCGCAACAGGGCGAAGCGGCAGGGCGCCTCTTGGGTCAGCTCGAACGGGCGGCGCAGATCGGCCCAGGCCCAGGCGCGGGCCAGCGCCTCGTCATCGCGCTCGAGGGAGACCTCTTCATAGGCCAGGGGCAGCTCGGCCGGGACGAAGCAGACCGCCTCCTTATCGTCTTCGAAGTGGCCCTTGAGTGCCTCGCACTCCCCCACTGCCTTGGCAAGGGCCGCGGCCAGCACGGCCGCCTCGACCTTGCCGTCGAAGGCGATGCACTCGGCGGTGTTGAACATCGCCTTGTCGTCATTGAGCAGATGTCCGGACCAGAGCCCCTGCTGGGGGATGGTCAAGGGGAAGCGATTCATGGGGTCACCTCCAGCGCCTGGGCTGCCAACTTGGCCTCGATGAGGCGCCACCAGCCATTGAGGGTCGGCAGCTTGGCGAGATCCACGAAGCCGAGCTCCACCCCGGCGGCGCGCCACTCGGTGAGCAGGGCCATGATCCGCACCGAATCCAGACCGTAGTCGATGAGGTTCTCGTCGGGGTCAAACTCCCCTTCGTCCTCGTCGATGTGGCTCAGCAGCCGCGCCTTGAGTCCCTCATACGTCAGCAATGGGTTGGTGGGTTGGGCAGCAGAAGCGGAAGCCGGGGCAAGGGCCAGCACCTCCTCGCAGGGGATCACCTTGCCGCAGCGGGTCGCCACATAGTCGAGCGCCATCTGGTGATCGGCCAGGGAGAAGTCCGCCACCCCGTCCGCCAGGAAGAAGGGCTGGATGTCGCGCATGAAGGCGTCGCAGGCGGTCATCATGCAGCCGATATGGCCGTAGATGCCGCCGATGATCAGCTGATCCCGCCCCAGCGCTTTGAGCATCTGCTCCAGCTCGGAGCGCTGGAAGGCGCTGTAACGCCACTTGACCAGCACGGTGTCGTCCCGCTCCGGGCGCAGCGCTGCCACCACCTGCTGCTGTTCTGGCCGCTTGTTGAGCCCCGGGCCCCACATGTCGCTCAGCAGGGCGCGATCTTCAGGGGATTGATCCTTGGGCTGGGCGGTGTAGAAGACCGGGATGCCGAGGGCCTTGCACTGCTTGCGCACGGCGGCCAGGCGCTCGGTCAGCGCCGCGATCAACGGGCTGTTTTCGCCATAGAAGGCGGTGAAGTACTCCTGCATGTCGTGGATCAGCAGGGCGGCGCGCTTGGGATCCAGAGACCAGTCGACCTTGTTGGCCTTCCACTGGCTGGGCATGGCGTAATTGTTCAGGGTTGGGATAGCCATAACGTCATGATTCCTTTTTAGTTTTATGCTGTTGTCAGGGGTTTGCTGGCGGCGATGGCGTGCGCAATGCGCGCCCGCAGCCCCTGCTTGTCAATCTTGCCCACCGCCGTCATGGGCAGGGCATCCAGGGTTTCGAAACGGTCGGGCAGCTTGAAGTCCGCCACCCCGCGCTCACGCAGAAACTTGCGCAAGGCCAGCGGCTTCAAGGCGGGATCCGTGCTGACGATGAAGGCGCAGCTCTTCTCCCCCATGGCGCTGTCGGGCATGGAGACCAGGGCCGCATGGGTAATGGCCGGATGGTGCAGCAGCTGGTTTTCCACCTCTTCCGCCGCGATCTTCTCGCCGCCCCGGTTGATCTGATCCTTCTGCCGCCCCACCACGGTGAGGTAACCATCGGCATCCTGTACCACCAGATCGCCGGAGCAGTAGAAGCCCTCGGCATCGAACACCCTGGCGTTGTGGGCCGGGCTCTGGTAGTAGCCGCGGAAGGTATAGGGGCCGCGGGTGTGCAGGGCACCAGGCTCGCCGGGGGCAACCGGGTTGCCCGCCTCATCGAGGATGCGCACCTCGTCGTCCGGGCTCATGGGGCGGCCCTGGGTGTGGATCACCTTCTCGTCGGGGTCGTCCAGCCGGGTGTAGTTGACCAGCCCCTCCGCCATGCCGAACACCTGCTGCAGCCGGCAACCGAGCAGCGGCCCAATCTTGCTGGCCACCGCCTCCCCCAGCTTGGCGCCGCCCACTTGCAACAAGTCGAGGCTCTCGAGCTGAGTGCGTGCGGTGGGATCCGCTTCCGCAGCCTGCAGCCAGAGCGAGACCGCCGGCGGCACCAGCGAGGTGAGATTGACCCGGTGGCGGGCAATCAGCGGGAAACAGCTGATGGGGCTGGGATCCGGCGCCAGCACCACTGTACCGCCCGCCTCGAATACCCCCAGGGCGCCCGGGGAGCTCAGGGGGAAATTGTGGGGCGCCGGCAGGGCGCACAGATAGCGGGTATGGGAGCCGAGACCGCAAATTTCGTTGCTGCGGCGCACGCTGTAGTAATAGTCGTCATGAGTACGCGGGATAAGCTTGGGGGTGCCGGTGCTGCCACCGGAGAGCTGGAAGAAGGCCACCTCGTCCGCCGGGGTCGGGACATAGGAGACGGATGGGGTGCCCCCCTCATCCCCCTCGCCAAGCCAGCGGGTCAGCCCCAGCCCCCCCGCGTCACCATCCAGCAGCACCAGTTCGGCGCCGATGGTTGTCAGCAGCTCGCTCTCGCGACCCTTGCTCGCAAACAGCGGATGGGCCAGCGAGCCGACAAAGAGGCGGGGCCGGATCTGCTCGGCATAAGAGAGGAGCTCCAGCCGGTTGTGGCTAAAGAGCGCGTTGACCGGCGCGATGCCGGCCTTGAGCAGGGCGAAGAACACCAGATAGAACTCGGCCACGTTGGGAAGCTGCACCAGCGCGGTATCCCCTGCCCCCAGGCCGTGGTGGGCCAGATTCGCGGCCAGCCGGCTCGAGGCGGCGTCCAGCTCACGATAACTGAAGCGGCGCTCGCCGCAGAGGATGGCCTCGGCGTCAGGTGCCAGCTCGCACTGACGCGCCAGCATGGCGGTCAGCGGCTCGCCGCGCCAGTAACCCTTGGCGCGGTACTGCTGGGCCAGCTCTTCGGGCCAGCGGGTATAGGGCAGGAAGCGGTTGAGTTGGCTCATTGCGCCACCTCCGGACTCAGGCCCAGGGCTTCCAGATTCGGCTGTCCACTCTGCCAGCCCAGATATTGAAGCTGCGTCATTGCGCCACCTCCAAATCCAGGCCCAGTGCCTTGAGCATGGTCCCCAGCTTGGTGCCGGTCTCGGCCCACTCCATGGCGGGATCCGAGCCCGCGACGATACCGGCGCCAGCAAACAGCTCGACCTGATGGCCATCGAGCACGCCGCAGCGGATCACCACAGCCCACTCGCCGTTGCCCTGGCTGTCGCACCAACCGACGATGCCGCTGAACAGGGCTCGCCGGAAGGGCTCCTGCTCGCGGATGAACTGGCGGGCGAGTTCGGTGGGATAGCCGCACAGGGCCGGGGTGGGATGAAGCTGGCAGGCCAAGGAGAGCACCGACGCCTCGCCGCCATTGAGCCGGCCGGCGATGGGAGTGCCCAGATGCCAGAGGGTATCCGTGCTCATCAGCGAGGGATGAGCGGGGATCGCCAGCTCGCGGCAGTGGGGGGTCAGCACCCGGCGGATCTCGTCGATCACCAACTTGTGTTCATGCTGATCCTTGCGAGAAGCCAGCAGATCCCTTGCTACCATTTCGTCTTGCGCCGGTTCGCTCGCCCGACGGGCGGAGCCCGCCAGCGGGTGGGTGAACACCTCTCCCCCGCTGACCCGCAGCAGCAGCTCCGGACTGGCACCGAGCAGTCGGCGGCCCTGGCCGAGCGGCAGGGAGAAGTGGAAGGCGTGGGGATTCTGGGCCATCAAACGGGCCATCACCTGCTTAGGGTCGGCAGGCTGGTGCAGGGTAAGGGTGAGTTTGCGCGACAGCACCACCTTGGCGAGCCGGCCTTGTGCAAACGCATCCAGCGCCGCACTGACCGAGGCCTGGAATTCGCTGGCCGACGGGGTGCTCTGCACCGAGATGACCCGGTTGGCCTCGGGGGCCTGCTCAGCCGCTGTCACCGATGACGGCTCTGTCGGGGCCAGTTTCTCGCCCCGCTCATAGCGGCCGGGCACATAGAGGCAGGAAGCCTCTGCCGGATCAAACGCAAAAGCACCGATGAGCAGGGGGTTGCTCTGGCCGGCAGCCCTGGCGGCATCAAGGGCCAGGGTTATCTGCTGTGCCAGCAGGGGCCACTCGCCGGCGGGGGTGGTGATGGGTTGCCCCAGGTCAGTGGCACTGATCGTGCCCTGACACGAGGTAAACAAGAAATCAGGCGACATCTTCGCCTCGGCAGATGTGCAATTGTCCATTACTCGAGTCTTCACGTCATACCCTCAAAGAAGATTCAAAATGATAATGATTATCAATTTGACTTTGTGCGGCGGTAAAATACTCGCTTTGAAATCGCGGGGTCAATGGGATTTTGCATCGTTAAAACAGGAGCTTGTCTGTGGGTATGTCGGGGATGACGCCAGGGCGGGCCTGCTGGCGGTTAAGGGAAACAGCTACTCGAATGAAAACGGATTGCCATCCCCATATGGGGGATGCGACAGAAACCGGTCAGGGCGGCCCCACTGGCGGCCAACCCGCTTTGCCTCTAAGATGGCGCCACCTCTTGTGACAGCCCCGAAAATGGAACCCTCCCATGTTGAAACACCTGCTTCTGCTTCCCTTCGCCCTGCTGCTGGCGGCCTGCTCGCTGACCCAGTACAGCGTCAGTGAAGGGGAGATCAACCAGTACCTCAAGGAGCGAGTCGCCTTCGAGAAACAGCTGGGGATCCCCGGCATCATGTCGAGCAAGATCCGACTCGATGACATGCAAAGCCGCATCGGCCGCAGCCAGGCCGACAAGGTCGAGCTGGATGCCGCCGGCGAGCTGCAGGTGGCGAGCCCGCTGGGCAGCCAGCAGATGAAGATCCGCCTCTCCCTGCGGGCACGCCCGGACTACGTGGCCGAACAGGGCGCCATCTATCTGCGCGATCTCGAGCTCATCTCTGTCAAGACCGAGCCAGCGGACGTGGGCACCGCCCTCTCCCCGCTTTTGCCCACCTTCAACCAGTCCCTCTCCCTGTTCCTCTCCCAGACCCCCGTCTACCGGCTCGATGGCAGCCGCCAGAACGAGGCGCGGATCAAGGAGAAGGTCGAAGCCCTCAAGGTGGAGCCGGGCCGACTGGTCATCCCCTTCAAACTGATGTGACGCCTGCCGCCGCGCCTCTCCTCTTCACCCCACCAGGGCGCGGTTTTTTTCTTCTCAAGCCCCGCCCTTTGCCCCATAATGCACACCATTCTCATTTAGATTCATGAGAAGCGTCATAATAAAATCAACAATATGGTGAGAAGGACATGAGAAAAACCGTACTGGTGCAGGCGATCGCCTGCGCACTCCTCAGCAGCGCCGCACAGGCTGCCGTCAAGGTGGAGGACAAGACGTTCAACACCGCCGCCAACATGCTGGCCTACACCGAATTCGAGCTCTCCGGCGAGCCGCTGGCCGAGGCCCTTGGTCTGGATCTGGATGTGCTGGACGCCAACCGCGCCGACGAGCCGACCCCGTTCGACTTCGCCGCCGGCATCGAATCCTATGAATACTCCGAAGAGGCAATGTACGCCCTCAACTACCAGTCCGGCATGGGCCCCCATCTAGTAAACGGGCCGCAAAACCAGGCGCGTGGCGGCACCCTGGCCGACCTGGGCAAACGGGTACTGGCCATGGCAGAGGCCGTCGGCTTCCCCGCCGATGAAATTCCCCAGGGCATGTATCCCCTCTCCCTGCCCTACGCCTCCGCCAACCCGGAGTTCGCCCAGGCCGTGAACGCCACCCCGGTCAACGGTGACCAGATCACCATCAAGACCGCCAAGGGCAACGAGAAGAGCGTCAAGACCCAGGTCCCCGCCTACTTCCGCGACTACGCCACCCTGCGCTGGAGCGGCAGTGACAACCTGCTGGTCCCGGCCGCCGTGGGCGGCATCCTGCTCAAGGAAGTGATGTGGTCCCAGGACTTCCTGGGGGGCATGCACGTGGCCGAGACCGATGAAGAGGTGGAAGCCGCGTCCGCCACCATGGATCAGGACGGCAAGCACAAGCTGGGGGTTTCTGCCGCCGACGGCTTCAACGGCATGATGCTGACCGAGCAGTCCATCGACAAGCTGGCCATCCTGCAGGGTCAGCTCGGCTTTGACGGCAAGACCCTGGGCGCCAAGATCACCCCGCAGTACGATCCGGCCAAGGGGGTTGTCTACTTCCCTCATCAGGTGAAAGTGACCGAGATCAGCAAGAACGACGCCGGTGCCATCGGCAAGCTGGAGGTCGTGGACGGCACCGCCCAGTTGCGCGACGCCTGGATGCTGCTGTGGCCCCTCTCCGAGTTCTACGCCTTCAGCGATCAGCGCACGGCCAACACCAACCAGAACCCGGCCTTCCACGCCGTGTTTGACGGTGCCCCGTTCGCCGCCGCTCCGGCTGCCAACCAGACCAACGATCTGGGCAAGGCGGTGGCGGGCAGCGATGCCTTCTCCCTGGCCCTGAACCTCTCCAACCTCACCTTCAAAAACCTGCTGGCCCTGCACTTCGAGCCCAAGGTTGGCACCTTGGTCGACAGCTGGCAGGCTGGCAAACAGGCCGGGCACGTCACCACCTTCGACGCCGCCTACGCCCTGGTCGCCCTGCAGATCTTCCAGCGCGCCCAGGATGCGCTGCCGGTGGGTTACGCCGCCGGTGACAATGGCGAGCTGAACCTCAAGACCCCACAGGGTGAGCAGGCGATCGCACTGGTCCGCAAGCAGGCCGATTTCATCCTCGCCAACCTCAAGGGCAAGAACGGCCTGGTCCATGACGGTCTGACCCTGGGCGGCAAGCTTGACGCCGGTCAGTCCATCGACGCGCAGTTCGCCGCCATCCGTGGCCTGGCCGCCGCCTTCCTGGCCACCTCGGATGCCAAGTACCGCACCGCGGCGCGCGAGCTCTTCATCGCCGCCGACAAGGCCTACTTCAATGCCAAGGCCGGAACCTGGCTCGCCGGCAAGCAGGGTGAATACACCCCCTGGACCCAGGCCGCCATCTCCGGCGCCCTGCGCTCTGCCATGCTGAACCTGCGCAACGAAGGGGCCGAGAAGGCACCCGAGCTGGAGCTGGCCCAGCTGACCCAGCGCTACGTGAGCTGGTTCCACGGCACCGTCAACGGCGGCATGCAGATGGCCGAGTGGATCGGCGACTCCGGCGAGAACGTCATCGAGGGTGCCGGCAGCGACACCGACGAAGATGGTGTCCCGCAAGTGACCGCCGCCGGTGGCAAGCATGGCACCGCCATGGTGATGGCCGGCAAGGCCCTGGTCAGCGAGAAATAAATCGACCACCAATAGAAAGGGAGCCCAGGGCTCCCTTTTTTTGTCTGTATCGACGAAGTTAGCCGAGCTTGGCCAGCATCGGCTTGGTCACCAGCACGATGCCCTGCTCGGAGCGGTAGAAGCGGCGTGCATCCTCGTCCGCGTTCTCCCCCACCACCAGGCCGTCTGGCAGCTTGCACCCCTTGTCCACCACCACCCGGCGCAAGCGGCAACCAGCCCCGATCTCGACCCCGGGGAAGATCACCGCCTGATCCAGGGTACAGAAGGAGTGCACCCGCACGTTGGTGAACAGCACCGAGTTGAGCACGAAGGAGCCGCTCACGATGGAGCCCCCCGCGAACATGGAGTTGATGGTCATGCCGTGCTGGCCGTTTCTGTCCTGCACGAACTTGGCCGGGGGCGACATGTTCTGGCTGGTCCAGATGGGCCAGTTCTCGTCATAGATGTCGAGCTCGGGCACCACGGAGGCAAGGTCCATGTTCGCCTCCCAGAACGAATCCAGGGTCCCCACGTCGCGCCAGTAGGGTTTTTGCCCCTCCTTGGCCCCGACACAGGACATGTTGAACGGGTGGGCAAAGGCCTTGCCCTCCCCCACGATGCGCGGGATCACGTCCATGCCGAAGTCGTGCTTGGACTCCTGGTTGTGGATGTCCTCTTCCAGCAACTGGTAGAGGTACTCCGCCTCGAAGATGTAGATGCCCATGGAGGCCAGCGAGCGATCCTCGCAGCCCGGCATGGCGGGCGGATTGGCCGGTTTCTCCACGAAGGCGCGGATCTTGCGTTGCTCATCGATGTCCATCACGCCGAAGGCCGATGCCTCGCAGCGCGGTACCTCGATACAGGCCACCGTCACCTTGGCGCCGAGGCGCACGTGATCGAGCAGCATGGCGGCGTAGTCCATCTTGTAGATGTGATCCCCTGCCAGCACCACGATGTACTTGGGACCGTAGTCACGGATGATGTCGACGTTCTGGTAGATGGCGTCTGCGGTGCCGCGATACCAGTGCACCTCGTCCACCCGCTGCTGGGCGGGCAGCAAGTCGATGAACTCGTTCATCTGGTAACGCAGGAAAGACCAGCCCGATTGCAGGTGGCGCAACAGACTGTGGGACTTGTACTGGGTCACTACACCCACCCGGCGGATGCCGGAGTTGATGCAGTTGGAGAGCACGAAGTCGATGATACGGAATTTGCCGCCAAAGTGGACGGCGGGCTTGGCGCGGTTATCGGTCAACTGCTTCAGGCGGCTGCCCCGTCCCCCTGCGAGCACCAAGGCCATACTCTGATTCAATAGTTGCCGTGCTTTGGCGGTGTCTACGGGTTCTAGCAACATATCTACCTCTGCTCTGTTGGGGCTGTTTTCAACCCATCTTCGCTTTTTTTACAGACCATGAAAGTGTTTTCACTCACATTTAGTTGCATTCCGCCGGCGCTTTATCGTGGAGTTGCGTGAGTACTCATGTTTTGCGCCAGCGACTTGGTTAGAATTTCTACATCATGAACATCATCAAGGATGAAACGATGTTGAATAAACATGAGGGAAACCTGCTGCTGGTCAGCGCACTGGTCTGCATTCCCATACTGCTGTTGCAGGTAGTGCTGCTCGCCCCCCCCGCCTCACCGCTCACCCTGCTGCTGGTCCTGATGACCACCCTGACGGGATTCGCCCTGCTGCTCTTTCTCACCCACAGCGTGCGCCGTGGAGAAAAGGCGAGGCAGGAGCAACGCTGGCTGCTGGCGCTGCAGCAGCGGGATCCCGCCATGCTCGACAGCGTACAGGCACAAACGGCTCTGCGCCAGCTCCTTGCGTCCTTCAATGAGGCCGAGATCGATGCCCACCGCCAGATCACCGAATTGCACAATCAGGCGACCCGGGACGAGATGACGGGCCTTGGCAACCGCCACGCCTTCCGGCGCGATCTGACCGAGCTGCTGCAACAGGAAAACACCCAGACCGCCATCCTGGTGCTCATCCGCGCCACCGAGCTCGGGACCCTCAACGCCCAGCGCGGCTTCCAGTCCGGGGATGCCTACATCCGGGACATCGCCGCCCTCATCAGCCACACCGTCAGCCGCTTCCCGGGCCACCGGGTCTATCGCATCTCGGGGGCCGATTTTGCCGTCCTGCTGCCCCCCCTGGCCCAGATCCCGCCCCATCTGCTGGGACGGGATCTGAAACTCGCCTTCGATCGCTATCAGCACGATCACGAGCTCGAGAGCGCCGCCTACTCTGGCATGACCCGCTTGAGCAGCGAGCAGAAGATAGAGGCCATTCTGGCCCGGGCGGATCTCGCGCTGGCCCGCGCCCAGACAGAGGTGGTCAATGGCTGGGCCATCCAGCAGAACGACGAGGTGGTCGAGGTGCAGGGTCAGCGTCACTGGACCCAGGTGCTGACCGATCTGCTGGAGCAGGAGAGCATCAACTTCACCTGCCAGCCCATCCAGCCCCTGCATCGCGGCATGCTCGCCTACCACGAGATCTATCCCCGCTTTTGCAGCAGCGACGGCACCGTGCTGCCAAGTGATACCCTGCTCGCCATGGCACAGCGGCTGGACATGGTACTGCGCCTGACCCAGATGGTGATCCGCCACGTCATCCGCCAATACCGCGCCTTCGGAGGCCACAACAGCCGATGGGGTCTCAATCTGCCGGGCTCCCTGCTGCAAAACAGCGCCTTTCTCATCTGGCTGGATCACCAGTTGCAAAAAGACCCCGACATCGGGGCCAACCTGGTGTTCGAGCTCGACGAGGAGCACCTGGAGCGCAACCTGACCGGGTCCAGGCGGCTGTTCGAGCTGCTCAGGCGCCACGGCAGCCGTTCGGCCATCTGCAACTTCGGCAAGGGGATCGGCTCCTTCAGCCTGTTTCGCGAGCTCAAACCCGACTACATCAAGCTGGACCCCGGTCTCATCACCGAGCTGGAGCAGGATCTCACCAATCAGCAGTTCGTGCGGATGATCGTCGACGTCTCCCATCGCATGGGCTGCCTGGTGATCGCGGAAGGGGTGGAACAGATAGGCCAGAAGCAGATGCTGCAGAGCATGTATGTGGACGGCTTGCAGGGCTACCTCATCGCCCGGCCCCAGGAGCTGGGGCCGGAGATCGGTCAGATGGGGATATTCACGGAGACGGTTTCAGCTTCAACAGGGTCAGAATGATGTCGTTGAGCTGGCGATAGCGCTCCAGCTCCTTCTGATCGTAACGGGTCGCCAGCATGGTCGGGTTGTGGCGATGCTTGAGGTAGCGGTTGATCTGCAGGCGGTTGAACCCGGCCACCTTGTAGATCTGGCCGAGCAGGGCATTGAGCTCGTCGTCCGCCAGCCCGGCCCGGGTCAGGTAATCGGGTTGGGACGGGCTCTCCTGGCGGGCCGTGACCTTCTCCAACTGGCCACGCTCCTGCAAGTAGGTGAGCCACTGCTCCACGTAAAGCGGCTTGCAGCCCCCCAGCAGATTGAAGTACCCCACGGCATCGCAGCGGCACCCGCTCAGCAGCACCAGGGCCAGCTCGTCGCTGTCACACTGAAAGCTCACCGGGCCGCTCTGGCTCCAGTCCAGCGCCTGCACCTGGATCCTCCCCTGCGCCCCCGCCTTCGTGGTCACGTCAAAGACAAACATGGCACCTCCCGATCGGCAAAGGGTTGATGATGACCCATCCCCGGGACGGGTGCAAAGGCAAATCGCCTTTTCATGGCCCATGGCGGCCATAAAAAAACCGGCCCCCCGAAGGGGGCCGGTTCATCACAATCCGGCAGGACGGCAGACTCAGGCGTCCAGTTCCACCAGCGCCTTAGCCAGCTCGATGGGCTCGAGCTCCTGACCTTCCAGATCGGCGTTCCAGTTCGGGCCGACCAGCACGTCATCCTCGTCCAGATCGTTGATCCAGATGTCCAGGAACTCTTCGAGCTCGATCACTTCCGGCTCGTAATCCGCCCACTCGTCCACGCAGTGCAGGCGGGCATCCCCTTCAGCGGACCAGAGCGGCATCACGTCCGCATCTTCGAACTCGGCGGAGCGGCATACCACCCAGTCTTCACCGTAGCGCAGACCCCACACCTGACCCGACTCGCGGACTTCTTCGATGAACAGCTGGAAATTGGCGTCAAGATTGTCAGTTAGTTTGCTCATGGGGTCTCTCTCTTGCAAAGCAATGGCAGGCTGTCGGCCAGGGCTGGCCGAGAATGGGGCAGATGGTGTCCCAAAAGCCCCCCAGACTCAAGCCTTATCCCGAAAAAGCGGGGATAAAGGCCGTCAGATGCGATATTTCGCCACCAGGGCCCCCAGCTCGTCGCAGGCCAGCGCCAGTTGCCCGGATGCCTGCTCGGTCAGCCGGTTCTGGGCCAGGGCATCCGCCGCCAACTGGGTGATGGCCACCAGCCGCTGGTTGATCTCCTCCGCCGCCCGGCTCTGCTCCGCCGCCGCCGTGGCAATCTGCCCATTCATGGCAGTAATGGTGTGGACGGATCCATCGATGGCATTGATGGCGACATCCGCATCGCCGGCCCTGTCCGCCGTCGCGCGGGAGAGCTGCTGTAACTGGCTGATGCCGCTGACCACCTTGCCGGCCCCCTCCTGCAGCCGCTGGATCATCTGCCGGATCTCGTCGGTGGAGCTGTGAGTGCGGGTCGCCAAGGTACGCACCTCGTCGGCGACCACCGCAAAGCCGCGCCCCTGCTCCCCGGCCCGTGCCGCTTCAATGGCGGCGTTGAGGGCCAGCAGGTTGGTCTGCTCCGCCACCCCGCGAATGACGTCGAGCACGGAGCCAATCTGCTGAGTCTCCTGCTCGAGGCGGCTCACCGCCTGCACCGTCTCCACCATTTCGTCCGCCAGCTGGCTGATGGACTCCCGGGTCTGGACCACCACCTCGCGGCCATGCTGGGCCAGATTGAGGGCCGAGTCCGCCGCGTCGGCGGCCTGGGCCGCGTGCTGGCCCACTTCGCGGCTGCTCACCGTCATCTGCTCCATGGCGCTGGCCACCCGCAGGGTATCCTGCTCCTGGCCGGTGACGATGGCGCCGGTACGCTCCACCACCTCGGCCAGCTGGTGGGCATGCACCCGGTTCTGATCCGCTATCTGCTGGCTGCGGGCCACCAGCTGCGCCATCTGGCTGGCGAAGAGGTTGAAGTTGATGCTGAGCTGGCTCAGCTCGTCACGCCCCGACTCCGGCAGACGTACCCGCAGATCCCCCTCCCCCCTGGCGATGTTGCCAAGGGCCGAGACCGAGCGGGAGAGGGGCACGACGATGCTGCGCACAATGAGGCCGACCACGGCAAACAGCAGGAGGGCCAGCACCAGCCCGATCCCCAGCAGGGTGTGCAGCACCTCCCGGTACTGGGCCTCGACGTCGTCCACATAGACGCCGGTACCGATGATCCAGTCCCAGGGGGCGAAGCGCTTGATGTAGGAGATCTTGCGTACCGGCTCGTCCACCCCCGGCTTGGGCCAGTAGTAGGCCACCTCCCCCGCGCCCTGGGCCCGCGCCAGATCGGCGAAGGCGACGAACAGCCTGAGCCCCTGCTTGTCCTCCACCCCGGAGAGATCCTTGCCGTCCAGCTCGGGTTTCATGGGGTGCATCACCATGGTGGGGTGGCTGTCGTTGATCCAGAAGTAGTCATCGTTGCCGTAACGCAACCCCTTGATCAGCGCCAGCGCCTCGGCCTTGGCGCTCGCCTCGTCCAGCTCCCCCTTGCGTACCCTGGCTTCCAGCCCCGCCACCAGGCTGTAGGCGGTCTCTACCTGAGCCTGGGTCTGGCGGCTCTTCTCCCCCATCAGCCCCTGCTGATAGATCTGCAGGCAGAAGAACAGCAGCAGTCCCAGCAGCGCCAGCACCATCAGGGTCACCAGCGACAGACGCCGACCGATACTCCATTGTCTCAACATACCCTCGCCCCGCAGCAGCTACATATCCTTAACACAAGGTATGCCGCCGCGACGCGGGCTGTCCACGATGTCAGCAAAAGCGATGCCAAAAACATGATCCAGCCCCAAAAACAAGAAAGGGTGCCCAGTGGCACCCTTTCTCGTGGTCGACAGGAAGAGGTATCACCGCTCCCAGTACACCTCTTCCAAGCTGTCTTCCTTCTCCGGCAACCCGCGGGAGAGGCGCGGGCTGCTCTGGGCCAGCACCTCGTAGCTCACCCGGTTGGCGTACTTGCACACCTGGGCCAGAGAGGAGTAGGTCAGGAATTCCGAGAGATGCTTGGCGGAGTTCGGCACGTTCATGCGGTGGTAGGCGTTCGCCACCATGTCGTGCAGCACGGCGGACAGCGCCCCGTCCCCTGCCCCGTTGGTGTTCTTGATCTTCTCCGGGCCGCCCATGTAGGGGGAGATGTGGGAGTAGATACGCGCAGGCTTGCGGCACTTGTCCCGGGCCATGGGGCGGCTGAACTCGTACATGTTGAATTCGGGGATGACGCCGGGCAGCAGGGTGTGGGTGGTCTCGCGCTTGTAGTCCTCGTCGGTGTAGCTCGCCATGTAGAGGCCGATGGGGCCGGCGGTGCAGAGCACCATGTCCGCCCAGTCCAGCGCCTTGTCGGCCGCGCCGAGGGGATCCTTTATCCCGGTCAGGGCCTCCGCCTCGTCCTCGTTCATGGCGAGCACGGTCACGTTCTCGCTGATGAAATCGCGCCACCACTGGGGATTCTCGTCGATGACGAAGCGGGTGCCCAGGGTCAGCACCACGGGCACCCCGGCCTCGCGGGCATAGCGCACCGCGGCCATGGCGGCCTCCTTCATGGGGGTGCCGTCGGCGCCGCGCACCAAGTAGGCGGTGATCACCAGGGCCGAGGCCTCCTTGATGATGGTCTCGGGGATGTGGTCCACATCCAGGTGATCCATCTTGCCGGCGTTGATGCCAAAGCTGCGCTCTCCCCCTTCGGTGATGAAGGTGAAGCAGCGCCCGACCGGGCCGTCCACCGGCTGCAGGTAGTCGAGGTTGACCCGGGAGGAGGTGTTGCACAGATAGCGATAGGCATAGCTGCCGATGCGGATGTCCTGGCTCATGACGCCAAGCAGGATGGAGTGGGAGTCCGCCAGCACGGAGTAGTTGTGCATGGTGTTGCCGATGGTGCCACCGGCAAATTCGCTCACCACCATGTTGTTGGCCTTGAGCTCGTCGTAGACCAGCTCCGCCACCTCATCGGAGATGAGCATGGAGTGGCCCTTGCTCAGGCCGTACCGGTTCAGGAAGTCTTCGTCCACATGGGCTTCGATATCCACCAGAGTCTGATCGATGCCCACTACATAGGCCTTGCCCAGTTCGGTGAGCTGGGAGTTCTGCGGGATCAGGGGATCACGTCTGTCGACCGGGAAGTAGTGTTTGGACTTGCGCTGACCGGGAAATTTCATGGCAATCTTCTGTGCTCTGGGGAAAAGAGGGGCGGGATTTTAACACAATCCACCACGCCGAAAAGTCGCACGATTGAATTTTGAGGTCAGTATAGACAAGGGTTTGCGAGGAAAACGTTTGACTTGCCTGCCATAAAAAACCACCCCGTGGCGGGGTGGTGTTGCGGGATGACATTCAGCTTGCCGAGAGCCCCTGCACCAGGGCCAGCACCGAGAACATCCCCAGCGACAGCCAGAAGAAGAGGGTGCCGAAGAGGCGCGGCATGTTGGGAGCCCTGGGGATCTGGATGCCGATGGCATGCAGGATGCGACCCACCAGCAGCAGCACACCGCCCAGGTGCAGCCAGAGCGCCCCGACCCCCGCCAGTTCGCACAGGGCCATCAGCAGCAGGGTGAGGGGCACGTACTCGGCAAAGTTGCCGTGGGCGCGGATCGCGGCCAGCATCTCGGGGGCTTCCCCCTCCCCTATCATCACCCTGAACTGGGCGCGGCGCTTGACCACCCAGAAGGAGAGCAGCAGGAACAAGAGCCCGAGCAGGCCGGCGTAAATCAGCGTGATATGCATCATCAGGACACTCCTTTATCGTTGAATCCGAACGTCCGCCACGTCGGGCACCGGATGAGAACGGCCATCATGCCAGCTCGCGACAGATGAGGGAAACCATCATGCGGATATGGGCCTGATCGCTGTTGAGGGCCGGGATGTATTCAAACTGCTCGCCACCGGCGGCCATGAAGATCTCCCGGTTCTGCACCTGGATCTCCTCCAGGGTCTCGAGGCAATCCGCCGAGAAGGCCGGGCAGATGACATCGAGCCGCTTGACGCCGCGAGAGGGCAATTCGCCCACGGTCAGGTCCGTGTAGGGCTTGAGCCACTCCTCTTTGCCAAAGCGGGACTGGAAGCTCGCGGTCCACTGCTCCGGGGCCAGCCCCAGCGCCTCCGCCAGCAGGGCGGCGGTGCGCCTGCACTGATGACCATAGGGATCCCCTTCCCGCTCGTAGCGCTCGGGAATGCCGTGGAAGGACATCAGCAGATGCTCCCCCTGGCCGTGCTGTTCCCAGTGGCGACGCACGCTCATGGCCAGCGCCTGGATATATTCGGGGTGAGCATGGTAATCACGAATGAGCCGCACCACCGGCAGATTGCGCTCGGTTTTCATCGCCCTGGCCCAGGCGTCGAATACCGAGGCGGTGGTACTGACCGAATACTGGGGATAGAGCGGCAGCAGGATCACCCGGTTGACCCCCTGGGCCTTGAGGGCCTGCCAGCCATCGGCCAGCGACGGGGAGCCGTAGGTCATGGCGAGCGCCACCGGCACCTCGACCCCTTCCCGCTTGAGCTCGTGCTCCAGGGCCGCGCGCTGCTGCTGGCTGATGACCATCAGGGGGGAGCCCTGCTCGGTCCACACCTGCTGATAGAGCTTGGCCACCTTGGGGGAGCGGGTCGGCAGGATGATGAAGTGAAGCAAGGGGCACCAGAGGTAGCGCGGCAGGTCGACGACCCGCTGATCGTGCAGAAACTGGCTGAGAAACGCCTTGACCGCCGCCGTGGTCGGCGCGGCCGGGGTACCCAGATTGACCAGCAAGATCCCTGTTTTCGTGGTCACGTTAGCATCCTGTCGTTCTGTGTCGTGGGAATGGAATGCAAGAAAGGGCCCGGTATGGACCCTTTTCTCACCCTCGTAGCCAGCCGGCGAACGGCTGCGTCCTGCCGGCCCTGAATGGCTTAACCGAGAATGGCGGCCAGTTGCTGGCTGACCAGATCCACCGGCTGGGTGCCGTCGATCTTGACGTAACGGGTGTTGCCCGCTTCCGCTTCCTTGCCGTAGAAACCGATGAGCGGCGCGGTCTGCTGATGGTAGACATCCAGACGCTTGCGCACTGTGGTCTCTTCGTCGTCGGCACGAATCACCAGATCCTCGCCGGTCACGTCATCCTTGCCTTCCACTTTCGGCGGGTTGAACACCACGTGGTAGGTACGGCCGGAGCCGGAGTGCACGCGGCGGCCGCTCATGCGCTTGACAATCTCTTCGTCCGGCACGTCGAATTCCAGCACGAAGTCCACGGTCACACCGGCATCCTTCATGGCTTGCGCCTGGGGAATGGTGCGTGGGAAGCCGTCCAGCAGGAAGCCGTTGGCGCAATCCGGTTGCGCGATGCGTTCTTTGACCAGGCCGATGATGATGTCGTCGGAGACGAGCTGACCTGCGTCCATCACGGCTTTGGCCTTGAGGCCCAGCTCGGTACCCGCCTTGATCGCCGCACGCAGCATGTCGCCGGTGGAGATCTGCGGAATACCGTGTTTTTCCATGATGAACTGAGCCTGGGTACCCTTGCCGGCGCCCGGAGCTCCCAACAGAACAATGCGCATACACGCTCCTAGTTGATTGGTTATTCAATTCTTGAGAAGGCAAAAAACTACACGTTTTCGCCCGTATTAACAAGCTCGCCCCGTGTGAGTGGCCAGATTATCACCACACTCCCGCCCCGTCTCTGCGACCAAAGACGCAGACGACGACCACGAAAAATGATTGAAAATGCAGCAGCGCACCAGAGGGGAACGGCCAAAAAAAAGCCCACTGTCATGCAGTGGGCCAATCACAATCACATCACGCCTGGAGTAGCAGACGGTTGATACGGGAGACGAAGCTCGCCGGATCATTGAGGCCGCCCTGCTCCGCCAGCTGGGCCTGCTCGTGCAGGAGGGAGACCCACTCGCCAAACAGGCTCTCATCCTCGATGGTGCCAAGCTTCTTCACCAGGGCATGGTCGGGGTTGAGCTCCAGGATGTACTTCTGCTCCGGCACCGGCTGACCGGCGGCGCGCATCAGCTTGATCATCTGGGTGCTCATACCGTGGGCGTCGGTGACGATGCAGGACGGCGAGTCGGTCAGACGGTGGGTGACGCGCACCTCTTTCACCGCCTCCCCGAGGCTCTTCTTGACCCGCTCCACCAGACCGACGTTGGCTTTTTCAGCTTCCTCCTGCGCCTGCTTGGAGGCGTCGTCTTCCAGATCCCCGAGATCCAGTTCGCCACGGGTGACGGAGACCAGCTGCTTGCCGTCGAACTCGGCCAGGTGGCTCATCAGCCACTCGTCCACCCTCTCCCACATCAGCAGCACTTCGACGCCCTTCTTGCGGAAGATCTCGAGGTGCGGGCTGTTCTTGGCAGCGGCATAAGAGTCGGCGGTGATGTAGTAAATCTTCTGCTGACCTTCCTTCATGCGGCCAACGTAATCCTCGAGCGACACGGTCTGGGCTTCGCCCTCACCAGCGGTGCTGGCAAAGCGCAAGAGCTTCGCGATCTCTTCCCGGTTGGCGTAATCCTCGGCCGGGCCCTCTTTGAGCACATTGCCGAACTCGCTCCAGAACTTGGCGTACTTCTCGGCATCGTCTTTCGCCAGCTTGTTGAGCATGGTGAGCACGCGCTTGGAGCAGGCCTTGCGCAGGGAGGCGGTCACCTTGTTGTCCTGCAGAATTTCACGGCTGACGTTGAGCGGCAGATCATTGGAGTCCAGCACCCCTTTCACGAAGCGCAGGTAGGTCGGCATGAACTGCTCGGCGTCGTCCATGATGAAGACGCGCTGCACATAGAGTTTCAGGCCGTGCTTCTGTTCGCGGTTGTAGAGATCGAACGGCGCGCGGGCCGGGATGTAGAGCAGGCTGGTGTACTCCTGGGCCCCTTCCACCCGGTTGTGACCCCACAGGAGCGGATCTTCGAAGTCGTGGGCGACGTGCTTGTAGAACTCCTGGTACTCCTCGTCCTTGATGTCCTTCGGGTTGCGGGTCCAGAGCGCGGTGGCGCGGTTGACCTGCTCCCACTCCCCCGGGGTGCCGACGATGGTTTCACCGTCTTCTTCCCGATCCGGCGTGCCCTCCTTGAACATCTCCACCGGCACGCTGATGTGGTCGGAATATTTGCTGACCACGGAGCGCAGGCGCCAGTCGTCCAGGAACTCCTCTTCATCGCTGCGCAGGTGCAGGATGACGTCGGTACCGCGACCGGCTTTGGTCACGTCAGCCACGGTGAAGGAGCCTTCCCCTTGTGATTCCCACTGCACGCCCTGCTCCGGCGCGGTGCCGGCGGCGCGGGAGACCACGGTCACCTTGTCGGCCACGATGAAGGCGGAGTAGAAGCCCACCCCGAACTGGCCGATCAGCTGGGAATCCTTGCCCTGGTCACCGGAGAGGTGCTTGAAGAACTCGGCGGTGCCGGACTTGGCGATGGTGCCCAGGTGCTCGATCACCTGGTCACGGGTCATGCCGATGCCGTTGTCCGAAATGGTCAGGGTCTTGTTCTCTTTGTCCACCACCAGGCGCACGCGCAACTGGCCGTCGTTTTCGAACAAAGAGGCATCGGAAAGCGCCTTGAAGCGCAGCTTGTCCGCCGCATCGGAGGCGTTGGAAATCAGCTCGCGCAGGAATACTTCTTTGTTGGAGTAGAGGCTGTGAGCCATCAGGCTCAGCAGTTGTTTGACTTCAGTCTGAAAGCCGTGGGTTTCGGCGTGAACACTTTGGGTCATCGACCAGTCCTCAAAACGTCGGGTTGAACAGATTCCCAAGCTAGATGGGGTTGGCCTTTCAAATATCAAGGGGCTTGCGTGCAAACTTGAGAGCAAATTTGCACACCGGCCCCTCGCTTGGCCCACACATGCAACCCCTCCCGGCCTCCCCCTTCATAAGAGGGAGGTGCACCGTCGTCCCCTGTCTGGCGAGGAGGGTCAGATTGGGATCGAGCGTGGAGCCAATGGCGGGGTCAGCCTTGCTCTCCCCTACCAAGGGGAGGGCTGGGGTGGGGTCCATTGCTCCCTCCTCTGACAAGGGAGGGGGGGATTGGTTGATCCCTCCCCAGCCAAGGGGAAGCATGGGGCGGGATCTGTTGCACTCTCCCCAGCCACGGGGAGGAATGGGTGGGATTGGTTGCTCCCCTGCCAAGGGGAGGGCCGGGGTGGGGTCCGTGGCGTCTTTAGCTCAGGCGCTGGCGCCCCATCAGGGAGTGGGAGAGCGTGGTGCCATCCACCAGCTCCAGCTCCCCGCCCACCGGCACGCCATGGGCGATGCGGCTCACCTCCACCCCGGCGGTGCGTGCCATGTCGGCGATGTACCAGGCGGTGGCATCCCCCTCGATGGTGGGGTTGGTGGCGAGGATCAGCTCCTTGATCTGCTCCTCTTGCAGGCGGCGCTCCAGGATATCGAGCCCCAGCTCCTCGGGGCCGATACCGTCAAGGGGCGACAGGTGGCCCATCAGCACGAAGTAACGGCCGGAGAACTGGCCGGTCTGCTCGATGGCCGCCACGTCCGCCGGGCTCTCCACCACGCAGAGCAGGCCGTTCTCCTCGCGCTTGGGATTGGCGCAGATCTCGCAGCGATCGTTCTCGGTGAAGGTGCGGCAGTGGCTGCAATGACCTATTTCGGTCAGCGCCCGATTGAGCAGGGAGGCCAGACGCAGACCGCCGCTGCGCTCGCGCTCCAGCAGGGTGAACGCCATGCGCTGGGCCGATTTCGGGCCCACGCCCGGCAAGACCTGCAGCGCCTTCATCATCTCATCGAGCAGGGGACTGAATTTCATGGGAATTTCCTTTAAAGCCGCGCCAAAGGGAGGAGTCGGCCCGCTTGCCTGCAGCGGCGCCGACGCCTCCATCCGAACCTATCTTGTTGGCGCAGGACTATACCCGAGCCGACCCCGGGCGCCAATGGCCGATCCCGCCACAGTGCCTGACGGCCCAACATCACCCCGGTCAGGGCACTGCACTGAGCGGCAACCTCCCCTATCCCCACAACCCAGATCACACCATGATTGCCAAACCAATTCCGGGGAAACCGGGAAACCCTCCCAGATTGCCCCAACTCACTCCC
Organism: Aeromonas sp. R7-5; assembly: GCF_040908015.1. Lineage (NCBI taxonomy): Bacteria > Pseudomonadati > Pseudomonadota > Gammaproteobacteria > Aeromonadales > Aeromonadaceae > Aeromonas > Aeromonas sp. R7-5. The sequence goes on from NZ_JBFOCZ010000026.1 coordinate 545,630, forward strand.
CACCAGCCTCCAGACAAGCCAGCACGGCCAGAAACCAGGCCCACATTGTTTGGTTTTTCTATTCGATAACTAGTTATCGTTTAACAAAACCAAACAATAAATGCCCTCTTGAGGTCCCGATTTATGACGTTGCGCCGGTTTTCAACGGCTCCCCCTTCTGTTTTTTCACTGGCCGATTAGTATGACTCACGCGACAACCAGCTCCGTTGAGGCCGTTACTAGGGAACGGCAAGATTTTGCAGTGCAGACTAAATGCGCGGGCTGTGGGAATGAACTTAGGAGCAATAGTAAAAATTGGACACCATCATTACTTCCTTTCTTCATAATATACAACCATTAAAAATATTTAATAAGGAAACGAAAATTGCTGTTATCAAATACAAATAATCTTCAAGCGGAGCATCTAAAACGTATCATTCAAAACTGTGGTGACCGAGTTATTATCGTTTCGCCATATCTTGCAGATGACATGAAGTCATTTCTCAACCATTTTGATTTTTCATCAACCAAAAAAATAGAATTAATAACCACGTTCAAGCCAAGAGATATCGAACAAATAAAAAAACCATTTCAACTAAGAGACTTCTATAGTTTTTTCGATGAGAAACATCCGAATATTACCTGCAAAGTACATATTGATAACAGTCTACATGGTAAATTATATTTTTCACTTGGCATAAATAAAGAACTAATACTAACATCAGGAAACTTCACCACTAACGGTATATTTAACAACCATGAATGGGGAGTGCTTGTTAAAGATGCTAGCCTAATAGAAGACGCATTGAACCAAGTATTCGATTTGATTGAATACCCCGATGTCACTCGTTTCCAAGTTGAACGAGCATGCCAATTTGCAGATGTGTATTTAGGAAACAATCCTCATTGGATAGAAAAAGATAGTATTAGCTATGATATATTAAGCTCTGTATACTCAGATTCCGATTCAAATAACTACGAAACAAAATACTATCTGAAACCTATCGGCCATAAAAATTCCCCAATCACGTTGGATGACAGACGTGATTTTTCAGATTTACATCAAAATTTACACTTTTCAAAAAAGAAACCCAAAGGAATAAAGAAAGGTGATGTCATCATTACAACAGCTATCGGAGCTGGATCATTATTGTCCTATTTTAAAGTTACTAGCGGCTTGCAAAGTGTAACTGACTCTCAGGTTAAAATTAATCCATGGATGGAACGCTGGCCATGGTACCTAGAGGGGAGAAACAACAGCGTTAATTTTGGAAGAAAATGGTGGGAGTATAATTTAAGAAGACAAGACATGTTATCCGAATTCCATGATAAATACCCAGGAAAGTCTGTAACTTACGCTGGAGGATTAACTCTTGGAACTATTAACATGGGTAGTGATAAGGTTCAGCTTTCTGAAGTATTTGCAAAATTCTTGATATCTAAGATTGAAGAGTATAATAATTGATGTTTTTGGGAGTGTAATAAGTGAATTTTATTTCACCGCTAATAATGGTGCATTTCACTTCGTTCATTGCCCCCTACATTCCCACCCTCTATTTATGCCCTCACTTTATAGTGGCTGTCTTTACTGCGGTCACTTCTCTTCCCGACCATTCTCCATCCAGCCGATGAAATAAAGACTCCATTGCTACCCAAGCCTTCCCTCTCTGTCGCTCCTGCCGATAATTTATTGGTCAACATTTTATCGCCCGTTTTTCAACCCGTTTGATTGAAAAAACTGGCTAAAAATGGCTGCTTAGCAAAAACAAACACTTGCTCGCTGCACGGGGGCCTATTTCAATCAAGGAGTAATTAATAACCTCGTTCAAAAGTCTTTTTTGATTATTTATACCTGAACATACTCCCACAGACTCTGTGTCATCATAAGCTGAATCGCAGATAAACAGACTGTGTCCATGATGAGCCTCCTATTTATATCCAGCTAACCCCCGCTCCCATCGCAATCCTGAAGCTCCTCCCGAACGACTATCCGTGAACTCCCGGTAGTGCGGGGCCCCTGTGTTTGCAGCCATGCCACCGGCAATCAGACAAGATAATTTCATGAACTGTACTAACAAACCCGCCCTCTCCGGCGTCATGCTGGCGGCGATCGGCGTGGTCTATGGCGACATCGGCACCAGCCCGCTCTATACCCTGCGCGAGTGCCTCTCCGGCCAGTTCGGTTTCGGGGTGGAGCCCGCCTCCATCCAGGGCTTTCTCTCCCTGATCTTCTGGCTGCTGATCCTGGTGGTCTCGGTCAAGTATCTCGCCTTCGTGATGCGGGCGGACAACGCGGGCGAAGGGGGCATACTCACCCTGATGTCGCTCGCGACCCGCAACACCCCGGAAAAATGGACGCCGGTGCTGATCATCCTGGGGCTCGTCGGCGGCAGCTTCTTCTATGGCGAGGTGGTGATCACCCCGGCCATGTCGGTGATGTCGGCCATCGAGGGCCTGAAGATAGTGGCGCCTTCCCTGGACGCCTACATAGTGCCGCTCTCGGTGCTGGTGCTGACCCTGCTGTTTGCCATCCAGAAACACGGCACCGCCGCCGTGGGCAAGCTGTTTGCCCCCATCATGCTGATCTGGTTCCTGACCCTGGCGACATTGGGCCTTCGCAGCATCCTCCAGCACCCCGAGGTGCTGGGGGCGCTCAACCCCATCTGGGCGCTGCGCTTTTTTGCCAAGTACCAGACCGCCTCCTTCTTTGCTCTCGGCGCCGTGGTGCTGGCCATCACAGGGGTGGAAGCGCTCTACGCCGACATGGGCCATTTTGGCAAGAGTCCGATCCGGCGCGCCTGGTTTATGGTGGTGTTGCCCTCCCTGGTGCTCAACTACTTCGGCCAGGGGGCGCTGCTGCTGGCCCATCCCGAGGCCATCACCAACCCCTTCTTCCTGCTCGCCCCGAAATGGGCGCTGCTGCCGCTGCTGCTCTTGGCGACCCTGGCGACGGTGATCGCCTCGCAGGCCGTGATCTCCGGGGTCTTCTCCCTCACCCGGCAGGCGGTGCGGCTCGGTTATCTCTCACCCATCCGCATCGTGCACACCTCCGAGCAGGAGTCCGGCCAGATCTATATTCCGGTCATCAACTGGCTGCTCTATCTCTCTGTGGTGATCGTCATCATGAGCTTCGAGCACTCCAGCAACCTGGCGGCGGCCTATGGCATCGCCGTGACCGGCACCATGGTGCTCACCTCCATCCTCTCCTGCTCGGTGGCCCGCCACAGCTGGCACTGGCGCAAGCCGCTGGTAGCCACCCTCTTCGCCCTGCTGCTCGCCATCGACGTACCGCTCTTTGCCGCCAACCTCGCCAAGATCTTCTCCGGCGGTTGGCTGCCGCTCACCCTGGGGGCCGTCATGTTCACCCTGATGACCAGCTGGAAGAGCGAGCGCTTCCAGCTTATTCGCCGCCTGAACGAGCACGGCAACTCCCTGGAGCCCATGATAGCGTCGCTCGAAAAATCCCCGCCGACCCGGGTGGCGGGCACCGCCGTCTATCTGTCGCGGGTGGTCAACGTCATCCCCCATGCGCTCTTGCACAACCTCAAGCACAACAAGGTGCTGCACGAGCGCGTCATCCTGCTCACCCTGAAGGTGGAGGATGTGCCCTGTGTCCACAACGTGCGCCGGGTCTGCATCGAGCAGCTCTCCCCCACCTTCTGGCGGGTGGTGGCGAGTTACGGCTGGCGCGAGACCCCGAACATGGAGGAGATCTTCCACCGCTGCAACGCCGAGGGGCTGAGCTGCCGTATGATGGAGACCTCCTTCTTCATGGCCCACGAGTCCCTCATCATGAAGGAGCGCCCCTGGTACCTCTATCTGCGCGGCAAGCTCTTTATGCTGCTGCAGCGCAACGCCCTGCGGGCGCCGGATCAGTTCGAGATCCCGCCCAACCGGGTCATCGAGCTGGGATCCCAGGTGGATATCTGATGGCGGGCGCCGGGCCCAAGGTCATGGCACGCAAGAGGGAGGCAACCGCCTCCCTCTTTCATTGCTGAGCGCCTCTCTCTTCCGCCCGGGATCTCGAGCCGCCGGGGGACGTGGCGCCCCTCACAGGATCGCAAAGAAGCGCCGCATCTGGCACTCAAACCGGGGCGAGATCAAGGTATTGGGGACCAGGGCCCCGGTAAACTTGGCCCCCGCGGCAGGATGAGAGGCCCGCTTCCCTCCCCTGCCCAGGCTACGCCCCTTCTATCGCGACGCAGCCCGTTGCCCCCCGTTCGTTGCACCCGATGGCCCATGCCGTGGCGGCAGGCCAGCAGATGGGAGTTCGATATCGCATGACATCCCCCAGGATGATCGCCGGATGGCCGACCCTGTCGGCCCTCCCCAGCCTCCCTGTCATGAGGGAGGGTTCCCTGCCCCCCGGTTATCAGGGAGGGGCGCTGGCCCCTCTTTGGATGGCGCCATGACCACGTCGACACGCCTTCGACTGCGCCGGGAATTTCATATCGACGGCATCGTGCAGGGGGTCGGCTTTCGCCCCTTCGTCTATGGGCTGGCACTGCGCCACGGCCTTGCCGGTTATGTGTTGAACGATGCCAACGGCGTCACCATTGGCGCCGAAGGATCGCCCGAGCAGCTCGCCAGCTTTGCCCGCGAACTGCGGGAACTGGCGCCGCCCTTGAGCCGTATCGATCATTTCAGCGAGCAGGAACTGCCCCTTGCTCATGATCCCGACTTCGATGGCCAATTTCATGGCCAGTTTCGAATTAAAGCGAGCCAGCAGCAGAGCGCCGCCACGGTCGCCATCTCGCCTGATCAGGGGATGTGCGAGGCGTGCGCCCGGGATGTGGCCAATCCCAACGATCGCCACCACCACTACCCCTTTACCAACTGCACCCACTGCGGCCCGCGCTACACCATCATCCGCCGCCTCCCCTACGACAGACCCCATACCGCCATGGCGGGCTTTGCCATGTGCCCGCGCTGTGCGGCGGCCTATGAAAACCCGCTGGACAGACGCTACCACGCCCAGCCGGTGAGCTGCCCCGAGTGCGGGCCCCGTCTCAGCTGGCTCAGCGGCAATGGAAATGCGCTGGCCGAACGCGAAGAGGCCCTGCACGCCGCCGCCCGCGTCCTGCAAGCGGGAGCTCTGATTGCGGTCAAGGGGATGGGGGGTTATCACCTGATGTGTGATGCCCGCAATGAACAGAGTGTTGCCAGATTACGAATGCTCAAGCGGCGTGCGCGCAAGCCGCTGGCGGTGATGATGGGATCCCTTGCCGAGGCCAAACTGCATGTCACCGGCTGCGAGGCAGAGTGGACGCTGCTCGCCTCTCAGGCCAGACCCATTACTCTGCTGCGCAAGCGCAAAAATGATGATCGGCACTCAGAATCTGGACCGTCAGCCGCGCCGCTGGCCGAGGGGATCGCCCCCGGCATCCCCTACCTTGGCGTCATGCTCCCCTATACCCCGCTGCACCAGTTGCTGCTGGATGCCTGCGCCATGCCGCTGGTGGCCACCAGCGCCAATGGTCGCGGCAGCCCGATCCTCATCGAATGCGAGGCGGTGGTCAGGGAACTCGGCAGCGAGATTGACGGCATCCTGGATCACAACCGCCCCATCCTGCACCCCTGCGACGACAGTCTGGTGCAGTGGGCAGGCGGGCGGCGCCAGACGTTGCGCCTCGCCCGGGGCTACGCCCCCTGTACCCCCAGCCTGCAAGAGGCTGTCAGGGTGCCGCTCCTGGCGGTCGGGGCGCAGCAGAAGAACCAGCTGGCGCTCGCCTTCGGTCGCCAACGCATCTACAGCCCCTATATCGGCGATCTGCACAGCCTGCCGATGCAGGAGCACTTCGAGCAGACCCTGGCGACCTTTCGCGATCTCTACGATCTCAACCCCGAGTTGCTGGTATCGGATCGCCACCCGGGCTACCTCAGCCACCAGTGGGCCAGGGACTATTGCCGCCATCAGGGTGCAACCCACCTCGAGGTGCAGCACCATCACGCCCACCTGCTGGGGGTGATGGCCGAGCATGACATCACAGGCCCGGTGCTGGGTGTTGCCTTCGATGGCACCGGCCTTGGGGATGACGGCACCCTCTGGGGGGGCGAGCTGCTGCTCGCAGACGTTCAGAGCTTTACTCGCGTTGCCCACCTCAAACCCTTCAAGCTGATCGGCGGCGAGGCCGCCATCCGCGAGCCGGTGCGCCAGCTGCTGGGGCTGCTGTTTGAATCCTATGGCGTGGAGGAGATCAGCGCCCTCGATATACCGGCGATCAAGCAACTGCCCCTTAAGCGGATCAGCAACCTGCACCAGCTCTGGCAGCTAGGTCGAAACGCCCCCTACACCAGCTCCATCGGTCGGCTGTTCGATGCGGTGGCGGCGCTCTTGGGTGTGATCGACACCCCCGATTACGAGGGCGAAGCGGGGCTCCTGCTGGAAGCGGCCACCTTGCAGCTGGCCCCCGACGAACAACCCTTCCCCCTCGCCTTTGACCTCAGCCAATCAGCGGAAGGGCCACTGCAGATCGAGTGGGCAGAGCTCATCCATACCCTTGTCAGCGAGCAGAGAAAAGGCACCTCCACCGCCAGCCTGGCCGCCGGCTTTATCCGCGCCATCAGCAATCTGGTCATCGCCCTGGCCGAGCGCGTCCCCGGCTATCCGGTGGTACTCGGGGGCGGCGTTTTTCAAAACCGGGTGCTGATGGACCAGCTGGTGCCCGCTCTCGAAGCGGCCGGCCGGCAGGTATTGACCAGCGAAACCCTGCCGCTCAATGACGGTGGCATCGCCGCCGGTCAGCTCTGGTTTGCCATCCACCATCTTGCCACGCACCAGCCTGTCACAACCGGTTGTGCCACCTTGTCGGAGTCCTGAAATTCATGTGTCTATCCATCCCCTCTCAGGTGGTGCAGCTGCACCCCGAAGATAACTGCGTCACCGTCGACACCCTGGGGGTGCAGCGGCGCGTCAGCTGCATGCTGCTCGAAGAGCCTCTCAACATTGGCGACTATGTGTTGCTCCATATCGGCTTTGTGATGAGCAAGATTGACGACGAGGAGGCGCAGGCCAGCCTCGAGAGCTTCCGCCAGATGGTGGCCCTGATGCCCAAACAGGATATCTTGCCATGCTGACCTTGAATGATCTCTTTCAGGGCTTTCGCCAGCCCGAGGTGATCCGCGCCCTCGCCGCCCAGATCACCGAACTGGCCAAAGATCTGCCCGAGCCGCTGCGGGTGATGGAGGTGTGCGGCGGCCATACCCACACCATCATGAAGTACGGCCTGCACCAGTTGCTGCCGGCCAGCATCGAGTTTGTCCACGGCCCCGGCTGCCCGGTCTGCATCATGCCCAAAGAGCGCATCGATCAGGCCATCGAGCTGGCCCGCCAGCCCAGCGTCATTCTGGTCACCCTGGGGGACATGATCCGGGTGCCGGGCTCCAAGGGTACGCTGGCCCAGCAGCGCGCCAAGGGGAGCGATATCCGCCCCATCTATGACCCCCTCGACGCCCTGCGTATCGCCAAAGAGAATCCGGACAAAACCGTGGTCTTCTTCGCCATCGGCTTCGAGACCTCCACCCCGATGACAGCGGCGCTCTTGGCTGCTGCGGAAGAGCAAGGGATTGAGAACCTGCTGTTTCATATCAACCATGTGCTGGTGCCCCCCGCCATTCATGCGGTGATGGCCGACGGGGTGGCCAAGGTGAACGCCTTTATCGGCCCCTCCCACGTCAGCGTCATCACTGGCGCCGATATCTACCTGCCCATCGTCGAACGTTATCAGGTGCCGGTGGTGGTGAGTGGTTTCGAGCCGGTGGACGTGATGGAGGCGCTCTTGATGATGGTGCGCCAGAAGGTGGAGGGTCGCTACGCCCTGGAGGTGCAGTACAGCCGCGCGGTCACCGCCAGTGGCAATAAAACCGCTCAGCGGCTCGTCGAGCGCTTTTTCGAGACCCGCGAGCACTTTCGCTGGCGGGGCCTTGGGGATATCAACGCCTCCGCCCTGCGCCTGCGGGATGTCTTCGCCAAACGCGATGCGGAGCGCCACTTTCAACTCAATCAGACTCCCATCGATGACCACAAGGCGTGCCAGTGCGCCGATATCCTGCGCGGGCTGGCCAAACCGAACCAGTGCAACGTCTTTGGCCGGGGCTGCACCCCGACCCAGCCCATGGGCAGTTGCATGGTCAGCTCCGAAGGGGCCTGCAATGCCTACTACCGATATATGGGGATCCAGGAACGATGAGAGAAATCCAACTTAGCCACGGCGGTGGCGGCGTGGAGATGAACCAGCTGATCAACCAGCTCTTCTTTCGCCACTTTGGCAACGAGATCCTGTTGCGCGGTGAAGATGCCGCCCTGTTGCCGGTCAGCGGCCCCGTCGCCTTCACCACCGACAGCTTTACCGTCTCGCCGCTCTTCTTCGAGGGGGGCGATATCGGCAAGCTGGCCATCGCCGGTACGGTCAATGATCTCGCCATGATGGGAGCCAAGCCCGAGTATCTGAGCTGCAGCTTTATCATCGAGGAGGGCTTTCCCTACGCCGATCTCGCCCGCATCGTCGAGTCGATGGCGACTGAACTTGCCAAGAGCGGCGCCCGCATCGTCTGCGGCGATACCAAGGTGGTGCCCAAGGGGGCGGCCGACAAGATCTTCATCAACACCAGCGGGGTCGGCACCTTCCCGCTGCCCGAACAGAGCCGGGGCATCTCGGTACGGAGCCTCAAAGCCGGTGACGCCATCCTGGTGTCGCGGGATATCGGCAGCCATGGCGCCTGCATCCTGATGGCCCGTGACGCCCTGCAACTGGGATCGGATCTCAAGAGCGACTGCACCACCCTCTGGCCACAGGTTGAAGCGCTGTTGCAGGCAGGCATTACCCCTCACGCCCTGCGCGATGCCACCCGTGGCGGCCTCGCCGCCGTGCTCAACGAATGGAGTTGCGCCTCCCAGGTGACCATCGAACTGGAGGAGTCCGCCATTCCGGTGTGCGATCCGGTGCGGGGCCTGTGCGAACTCTACGGTTTCGAGCCCCATGATCTCGCCAACGAGGGGACCATGGTGCTGGCCCTGCCTGCCGAACAGGCGCAGGACGCGCTGGGCATCTTGCGGCAGTTCAACCCCAGCGCCAGCCAGATCGGCGTGGTGCAGGCAAGCGATCGCCACAAGGTGATCTTGAACAACCCCTGGGGCAGCCGCCGCTATCTGGAGTTGCCGCAAGGAGAACTGCTGCCGCGGATCTGTTGAGCGGCCATGCCATTCCGTCAATTACAGGGGGGAGTCACTCCTCCCCCTATCGGTTAAGGAGCCACCATGCACGAAATGTCTCTGGCCATGGCCGCCATCGATCTGGCGGCCGAACAGGCCACCCAGCGGGGCTTTACCAAGGTGACCGCCCTCTGGCTCGAGGTCGGCAGCTTCTCCTGCGTCGACCCGGACACCATTGCCTTCTGTTTCGAGGCGGCCGCCAAGGGCACCGTGGCCCAAGGCGCCCAGCTGCATTTTCAGCACCAGACGGCAGAAGCCTGGTGTTACGACTGCAACCAGACGGTCACCCTCACCGAGCGCGGGCAAGCCTGCCCCGGGTGTGGCGGATACAAATTACGAGTCGCGCAGGGTGATAGCCTGCGCATCACCGACATCGAGGTAAGTTGATATGTGTAGCGTATGCGGATGCGGCCAGGCGCGGATCGCCGGCCATGAGCACGATCATGAGCATCATCACGAACATGAACATCACCATGAACATGGTCATGAGCACGACCATCATCATGCTCATGACGCCCATCACCATCATGCCAACGAACAGAGTGCGCCGCGCACCCTGATCATTCACCACCACTATCACCATCAGGGAGATGTCCATCACCACTACCACGGGGTGCGGGCTCCCATAAGCCATGAGGGTCATGATCACCCCCATGAGCACCACCATGATCATGCCCACTCTCATGACCACGACCATTCCCACGCGCATCCCCATGATCACAGCCATGACCATGACCATGACCATCAGCAGGGTGATCTGCACTATGGCAAAGGGGAAGCGGGACTGTCGGTGCCCGGCATGGGGCAGCGCCAGCTGATCGCCATCGAGATGGATGTGCTGGCCAAGAACAATGCGCTGGCCGCCCACAACCGCGAGCACTTCACAGCTGCCGACCAGCTGGTGCTCAATCTGGTATCTAGCCCGGGTTCAGGCAAAACCACCCTGCTGTGCGAAACCCTGCGCCAGCTGGCCGACAAGCGCCCCTGCGCCGTGATCGAAGGGGATCAGCAGACCAGCGCCGATGCGGATCGCATCCGTGCCACCGGTGTGCCTGCCGTGCAGATCAACACCGGCAAGGGCTGCCATCTGGACGCCAAAATGGTCCACGACGCCTGCCACCAGCTGCCCGCCAATGAAGGAGGCATCCTCTTTATCGAGAACGTGGGCAATCTGGTCTGCCCCGCCAGCTTCGATCTTGGCGAGAAGTACAAGGTGGCGATCCTCTCCGTTACCGAGGGGGAAGAGAAGCCGCTGAAATACCCGGACATGTTTGCCGCCGCCCAGCTGATGGTGATCAACAAGACTGATCTGCTGCCCTATGTCAGCTTCGATGTCGCCCGCTGTATCGAGAACGCCAAACGGGTCAACCCCTATATCCAGGTGATCCAGGTCAGCGCCACCACAGGCGAAGGGATGGATGCCTGGCTGAACTGGCTGGCCACGGCCTGAACCAGAACCGGTTAAACGCCGCTGATAACGGTAGATAAAAGAGAGGGAGGCTGATGCCTCCCTCTCTTTTGTCTATGAACCTTGTCGGCCGTGCTATCTGTTCGGAGTAGCCAGCGTCCCCTCACCCTGGCCCTCTCCCCAGGGAGAGGGGACCGGTTCGTGGATGCCGCGACTATACGACGCCCTCAAACCCCTCAGGGGGCGCTCCGAGCATAACAACCAGCCATATTTTCAAACCCCTAGGTTCTCCAAACCCTAAACCCCGAGCGTGGTGAGATGGCACCTTCTGCTCCCTTCTCCCCTTGCGGGAGAAGGGCTGGGGATGAGGGGGAAGCCAATCCTCAGGCCACGCTACGGGCCATCGCCTCCTGCTCAGCCGTCTCCTCACCAAAGCGCAGCACCCGGTGGCAGATCTGGCGCAATAATGCCTGCTGGTGACTGAAGACAAGCATGCCAAGCCCGCGCTGCTCGCATTCAACCATCAACTCCCGCCAGAGCTGGCGCTGAATCTGCGGATCCAGCTGGGCAGTCACTTCGTCGGCAATCAGCAGTCGGGTGCGAGGATCGAGGGCGCGCAGCAACGCGATGCGGGCCAGCTCGCCACCGGAGAGCTGGCCGGGTTTACGGCCGAGCCATTCAGGCTTGACCATAAAGCGGGCCAGCATGGCCTCATCGGGGCGCCATACATCCCACAGCGCCAGCCCTGTGGTGCGATAGGGATTGAAGGTGAGCTCCGGGTGCTGGGGCACCAGCTGGATGGGGTTATAACCTTTTACCTGTTCAGGCACCGGCAGCCCATCCAGCAGGATCTGCCCGCCGGCCCCAACCGGTTGCCAACTCGCCAATACCCGCCCCAGGGTGGTTTTGCCATAACCGCTGGGGGCAGAGATGCCGAGCCGCTCGCCCGCTTTCACCGTCAGCGATAACCCCTGCCAGAGGGGACGTTCCCCCTGGACGATAGTGAGATTTCGTACTTCCAGCATCAGGAAACCTCCGGCACAGAGAAGAGCGCGTTGAACTCCGGCAGCGCCTGCCAGTGGGCTCTGAGCATCTCGCTCCCCTGCCCCTGGCGCAGATGGTGGCAACTCAAGGTATCGCTCACTTGGCCCTGATGCAGCGCCACAATGCGATCGGCAAAGCGGGCCGCCAGCGCCAGATCGTGGGTCACCCAGAGGATACCGCTGCCCTGATTGGCCAATTCACGCAACTGGCCGAGCAGCAGACAAGCCAGCCCCTCGTCGAGCCAGGCGGTGATCTCGTCCGCCAAAATGTAGCGGGCGCCGCCGAGCGCCGCAGTGCAGGCCAGAATGCGCTTGGCCATGCCGCCGGAGAGCTGGCGCGGGAATCTGTCCAGGGTGGTCGCGGGCAGCTGGTAGCGCAGCAACTGCTCGCCGAGCCGCTCGCGAGAACCGCTCTGGCCGCACAGACGTGCCGCACGGCCCAGCTGACGCTCCACCGTCAGCAATGGATTGAGGGCGCTCACCCCCTGCGGCACATAGCAGAGAGTGTGACCGCGCAGACGGGCGCGGCTGGCATCGCACAGAGGCGTGCCATCGAGGAAGATGCTGCCGCGCATCCGCAGGTTGTCCGGCAGCAATGTCAGGGCGCTTTGCAGCAACAGGCTCTTGCCCTCGCCGCTCCCCCCCACCAGCGCCACTATCTCCCCCGGCGCCACTTGCAGGCTGATATCGGTCAGCAAAGGCTGCCAGCTGCGCCGCCCCAGCCAAGAGTAGTGGGCCGCCTCTATGGTCACCTGATCAAAACTCAGCATGGTTCACTCCTGTGCCACAACAGCTGTTGCAAGGCGCGGGTAGCCTGATCAAAGAGCAACACCAACAGCAGCAACATCAGCCCCGGGAAGAGGGCCAGCCACCAGCCGCCGCCGGCCAGATAACGCAGGGCATCGGCCAGCAGCAGGCCCAGCGAGGCCTCGTGGGCCGCCAGACCAAAGCCGAGAAAGCTCAGCGCCGCGCTGTGCAGCACCGCATGGGGAAACATCAGCAAAGTCCCGATAAACCACTGGGGCAACAACCCCGGCAGCAGGTGGATGCGCCAGCGACGCAGCGCCCCCATCCCCTGACAACGGGCCAGCACCATATAGTCACTGCAGGCGATCCGCCGCGCCTCGGCGCAGAGAATGAGCGCCAGCTTGGGCCAGTGGGTGAGTGCCACCGCCAGGATCACCCCGCGCATGCCGCCCCCTGCGGTAAAGCAGATGAGGATCAGCAGCAGCATATGGGGCAGCGCCAGCATGGCGTCGATCACCATTCGCACCGCCGCATCACATCTGGGGTGAACCAGCGAAAAGCTTGCCGCCACCATAGCCAGCAGCCCACTGCAGAGCGCCGTGCTGATCCCCAGCTCCAGACTGGTGAGGGTGCCCTGAAAGGCCCGCAACCAGAGATCACGCCCCATCTGATCGGTGCCGAACCAGTGGGTCAGCGAGGGGGGCTGCTGGCGCGCCAGCAGATCCATCGGCACATCCTGATGAGAGAGGCTCCAGCCGTAGGCGGCCAGCAGCGCCAATCCGAGCAGGGCAAAACCCAGCCGCAGTATGGAGGGAAGCGGATTAAACAGCATGCTCACCCTCCCAGCCCCGATTGATGCGGGCCAGCAGCACCCGCGCCGCCGTGTTGCCCAAAAAGACCAGCAGGGTGCAGAAGAGCACGATTCCCATCAGCAAGGGGATATCCCCCCTCAGCCCCGCATCCACGGTGGCCTGGCCGAGCCCCGGATAGGAGAAAACCTTCTCTGCCAACAGGGATCCGCCAATCAGCTCACCGAGGGAGGCAAACTGCAGACAAATGGCCGGGGTCAGGGCGTGGCGCAGCACATGAAAGCGCAGCATGGGCCAGCCGCCATCCCCCTGGGCGCGGGCATAGCGAATAAAATCGCTCGCCAGCACCTCGGCTACCCGCGCCCGGGTATGCAGCGCGATATTGCCCACCCCGAGCAGCGCCAGTGTGGTCACCGGCAGCAGCAGATGACGCAAGCGCATGGCCCAATCCGCCTCATCGGCAGCGAGCCCCGGCGTCCAGGCGCAGCAGACTGGTAACAGTGGCCAGTGCACCGCAAACAGGGCGAGCAGCAAGAGGCCCACCCAGAAGGTGGGCAAGGAGGCGAGCAGATAGGCAAACCGGCAAATCAGGCGATCGGGCCAGCGGTTGAGATAGCGACCGGCGCAGAGGCCCAGCAAAATCCCGAAAAAGCCGGAGAGCAGCCAGGCGCCCGCCAGCAGCAGGAAAGAGGCAGCAAAGCGCTGGCCTATGACTTCCCCCACAGGCGCGTTGTAGAGCATGGAGTAACCGAGATCCCCCTGCAGCACCTGGCTAAACCAGTGCCAATAGCGCAGCCAGAGCGGCTGATCCAGCCCCCAGCGGGCGGCTATGCGGGCGTATTGCTCCGGCGGCACATGGAGCAGATCGTTGCCGATATAGGCCTTGATGGGGTCGATGGGGGAGTAACTCAGCAGCACAAAGGTGGCGACCGAGACCAGACATAACAGCCCTGCCAGACGCAGCAGGGCTTTTAGCAACAGATAACCTGAATGACTCAAGGGCGAACTTACCGGCACGTCCACCGCCAATCCTGCAGGTTGTTGAGCAGGGACCAGCTACCGTGGATTTCCGGCGCCCCCTTGCCAAGGTCGATGCAACGGTTGGCGAGATAGGTGTGCTGCACGTTGAGCAGCCAGGCCCAGGCGGCATCTCCCTGCACTCCGGCGCCGGTCTTGCCATCCCACTCCACCTGCTGCCAGAACGGCACGGCCGCCTGCCAGTTCGGGGCATCCAGCGCCTGCTTGAGGTGGCCATCCACCACAGGGTTGCTGTAGTAGCCCGGGTTGTAGAACTCCACGCCACCGGAGCCGCTCTGGTAGTGGTGATAGAGCTCCATGGGATCCAGACTCCCCCACCCCATCAGCACTGGGTTGGCGTGCATCTCACGCTCCACCTGCTCCCAGCTGCCGGACTTGAGGCTCACCTCAAGACCGATGGACTTGAGCATGGCGCGCACCGCTTCCGCCAGATCCCGGCGGGTGCTGTCGCCACTGGTGTACCAGAGGGTAAAGGCGGCGCGCAGGTCGCCCTTGTGGCGAATGCCGTCACTGCCCATCTTCCAGCCGGCCTCGTCGAGCAGGGCGTTGGCGTGGGCAGCATCCCCATCCTTGAAGGCGGTGGCCTTGTTCAGCCAGGGCAAGCCTTCTACCGCGCTGTAGGCGGGGATGGCATGTCCTTCCAGCAGTTGGTCGGCCAGCAGCTTGCGGTCGATGGCGTAGTTGATGGCGCGGCGCACCGCCACATCCGAGGTCACGTCGTTGCCGATGGGATACCCCTTGGCATCCTTACCGCCCGCCGGCGGAATGGGGAAGACGATACCGCGGTTCTCCACGCTCGGCCGTACCCAGAGCTTGAGGGAAGCAGGCACGGTAGGCGCCAGTGACGGGGCGATACGCACCACATCGAGCTGGCTGCTCTGGGCGGCGGCGTAGGCGCTCTCTTCATCGATAAAGACAAACACCAGCCGTTTGAAGTCATTGCTGCCACCGGCGTAATGGGGGTTTGCCTCTACCACCAGTTGTTGACCGGGCAGGAAGCTCACCAGCCGGTAAGGGCCGGCACCGACCGGCTTTTGGGCATATGCTTTTGCGTCGTAATCCTTCTTCGACACTATCCCCAAGGATCCCAGCACGTTGACGAAGGTGCTCTGGGGGGCGCTAAGAGTGATGGCAACCTCGGTGGACGAGAGCACCTTGGCCGAGACAAAGTTGCCCATGTCGATCTTGCCGCCACCCTGGGCTGCGCTGTTGTAGGTAAAGGCCACATCTTCGGCGGTGAGCGGCGCGCCGTTGGAGAATGTCAGGTCAGGCTTGAGGGTAATGATCCACCCCTTGCCATCCTGGTTCGGAGTCACCGATTGGGTGAGCACATTCTGCCAGCTGAGGTCGGCGTTCTGTTTGAGCAGCGGGCTGTGCAACAGCAGGTAGCTGCCGTGGCTCCAGCCAAGCAGAGGGTCAAACCCTTCGGTGGGCTCACTGCCAATGGCGAGCTTGAGTTCGGCGGGGACGGGCTGGGCCGCCTGCGCCATGGTAGAGAAACCGCCCGAGAGCAGGGCCAGCAGGGGCAGTGCCCGCACCAGGACTGGCGCACCCAGCAGGCCATCGACGCGGCCATGTTCAATCTTCATCATGATCCTTGTTCCCAGGATTCACTCGCAGAGATGCAACGCCACCTCAATGAGGCGAGTGAGGGGCCCATGCCGGCCCCTGTCTCAAACTGACGCGCCCGGTTGTCGGCACGCCTTGGTCTCAGGACTTTCGTCCCCCGAACAGTCGTCGGCGCCCCAGATCCACGCCGCCCTCCCTCTGCTGCACCGGAAGCGAAAGCAACATCTTGAGGGTGCTGCTCACCAGCGCCCGCCCTTCGTCGGCCCCCAGATGCGGGTCGATGGGGGACATGAGCGAGCAGGCCAGCAACTGCCCCGTCTCGGGCAAGGCCCCCACCATAAAGGTCATGTTGCCGCAGGGAAGCTGCAGGGCGAGCCGATCGCTGCTGCCGCGCACCGGCCATAGCTGATCCGGCCCCGGCAGCACCACCACGCTCAGCATCCAGGGGGTGAGCACGCAGCCAAGCCACTGCCCTTCAAACAGGGTGCACTCTGCGACTATGGGCATGGCCGGGTGATAGAACGGCAGGGCCTGCATCTCTTGCTGCGCGATCCGCTCGTACTGGGCTACCAGCAATGGCGCGGGATTCGCGGCAAAACCGGCGAACTCCTGCGCCGACTCTGTCGCGGCTTCGTTCACTGTCTTGTTCACTACCTCATTCACAATGGATTGCGCCATACGCCCTCCCGCGCTCGCTCGGCCTTCTCCTGCTCAGAGAGCGGAATGGCCGGTGCTCCCAGACTGGCCAACAGGGTCAGGATCCGATCCGTCGCCTCCCCCAACGCCGCCACCACCACGGGAGTGAGGCCGATGCGGGGTTCGAGGGATTCGGGCTCGACCCCGATCAGGGTGAGCCGCCTGGGGGATTCCCCCGTCATGTGCAGCGCCGAGAGCACGTCCGCCAGCCCCAGTTGATGGGGGGAGATCTTGCGACCGAACAGGGTCGGGATCTCCTCATCCTTCAGGGTCACCACGGTACCCGGCGGATTGCCGCTGCGCACCGCGTCCGCCAGTATGATGTGGTCGCGACTGGCCATCGCTTCGAGCAGCTCCATGCCGGCGGTGCCGCCGTCCAGCAGCTCGATGCCGGGGGCGAAGCGGTAGTCGCGCTCCAGCCCCTCGACGATCCGCACGCCGACGGCCTCATCGCTCAACAGCAGATTGCCCACGCCCAGGATCAGGGTGTTCATCACAGCACCTTCACCTGAGTTGTTTCACCACTCTGGGTATCCACCACGTGCACCGCGCAGGACATGCAGGGGTCGAACGAGTGGATGGTGCGCACCACTTCCAGCGGCTTGGCCGGATCGGCCACCGGGGTGCCCACCAGGGACTGCTCGTAGGGGCCGGGCTCGTCGTTGAAGTTGCGCGGGCCCGAGTTCCAGGTGGAGGGCACCACCGCCTGATAGTTGGCGATCTTGCCGCCCTTGATGACGACCCAGTGGGAGAGCATGCCGCGCGGCGCCTCTTCAAAGCCCACCCCGCGAAACTCCTTATCCGCCGGGATCTCGGCCTTGATATAGGCGGTGACATCCCCCTTGCCGATGTTGTCCACCAGCGCCTTCCATTGATGGGACAGGGTATCTTTGAGCACGCAGCAGCGCACCGCACGGCCGATGATGCGGCCCAGGGTGGAGTGCAGCTGTTCAGTCTTGATGGCCGAACCGGTCAGCGCCTTGTAGATGCCGCTCAGCTGATCGAAGTGCGCCACCGTCTCCGGGTGCTTGGCGGCGAGCTTGACCAAGAGGTCTGCGAGCGGCCCCACCTCCACCACCTTGCCGTAGAAGGTGGGAGACTTGACCCAGGAGTACTTGCCGTCATCCTGCCAGCCGGTGTAATCGGGCTCGGTCTTGCCCTCCCAGGGCTTGAGGGGGGCGTCATCCTTGTACCAGGCGTGCTTGTTGCTCTCGGCAATGCCATCCATCAGCCACGCATCCTGATGGCTCTCGATGGGGCGATAACCCGCCAGATTGCCATTCTCGATGTAGCCGCCCGGCATCAGGAAGCTGCCGCCGTCGGCGTCGGTCGGGAGCTCGGGCACGCTCAGGTAGTGCCTGGCCCCCTGCCCTAGGTTCAGCCACTCGGGGTAGTGGGCGGCGATGATGGCGGCATCCACCTTGTAGACCTGCTCGATAAACTCGCCGAGCCGGTCGATAAAGCTCTTCACATAGAGCAGCCGCTCGAGGTTCAGCACGCTCGGTGCATCCAGGTTGATGGGGTTGGCCACCCCGCCCACCGCCAGGTTCTGGATGTGGGGGGTCTTGCCGCCGAGGATGGCGACGATGCGGTTGGCATCGCGCTGGCACTCCAGCGCCTGCAGGTAGTGGGCCACGGCGATGAGGTTCACCTCCGGGCTCAGCTTCATCGCCTTGTGGCCCCAGTAGCCGTTGGCGAAGATGCCGAGCTGGCCACTCGCCACCAGGGCGCGGATCTTCTCCTGCACCTTGGTCAGCTCATCGGCGCTGTTGAGGGACCAGGTCGATACCCCCTTGAGCATGTCCGCCGCCTTTTGCGGATTGGCCTGCAGTGCGGCGGTGATGTCCACCCAGTCCAGCGCGGAGAGCTGATAGAAGTGGACGATGTGATCGTGGATGTTGTGGGCCGCGATGATGAGGTTGCGGATGTACTGGGCGTTGACCGGCACCTTGGCGCCGATGGCGTTCTCCACCGCCCGCACCGAGGCGATGGCGTGAATGGAGGTGCACACCCCGCAGATGCGCTGCACTATCATCCAGGCATCGCGCGGGTCGTTGCCCTTGACGATCTCCTCCATCCCGCGCCACATTGTGCCGGACGACCAGGCCTTGGTGACGACGCCGCCTTCGATTTCACAGTCGATACGCAGGTGACCCTCGATGCGGGTGATGGGGTCTATGGTGATACGTTGGCTCATACGTTGGCTTTCCCTCGGGCCTGATAATCTTGGTGAACACGTTCAAGTGATGGCAGTACCGGCAAGAGCCGGATCAGCAGCAAATAGGCACACACCTCGATGGCGACGAAGCCCAGGGAGATCAGCACTTCCGCCGCGGAGGGGAAGTAGTGGTAGCCATTGCCGGGGTTGAAGGCGAGCAGGGAGTAGTCCAGTCGCCAGAGGGCTGCGCCCAGCAGCATGCTGAGGGCCCCCAGGAACAACATGCGCGAATCGCGGCGGCTCTTGTCCCAGTGGAACACCAGCAGCGGGAAGATCATCAGCGCGATCTCGCTCCAGAACATCAAGGCGTAGCGATTCCACTGGGAGAGGTACTCCGACTTGTCGTTGATGACGATCTCGGCAAAGCGCAGCGCCACGAACAGGATCAGGAAGATGTCGATCACCTGGGTCAGCTTGTAGAAGAGCGACTTCTCGTTGGGGCCGCGCCCCGCCAGCCCCGCCTGCACCAAAGATCCTTCAAACACCACGATGGAGAAGCCCATGATGAAGGCGGTCAGAAGCGAAAAGACCGGCAGCAGCTCGTAGCTTTGCCAGAGCGGATGGATCTTCTCCCCCGCCACTATCATCAGTGACCCCATGGAGGATTGGTGCATGGTGGGCAACAGGGCCCCCAGCGCCAGGATGAAGAACATGATCTTGTTGAGCCGTGCCATGGAGCTCTTCCAGCCGAACTTCTCCAGGAGCACGGGGGCAAACTCCAGCGCCATCACCCCGATGTAGATGGTCATGCAGACCGCCGTCTCGAACAGCACCGAAGAGGTGTTGAAGTGACCGGGCAGGTAGAAATAGGGCAGGTTCCAGTAACGGCCGACGTCTATGGTGATGGAGAGGCCGCCCAGGGAATAACCGAACAGGCTCGCCAGCAGGGCCGGCCTTACCAGGGGGTGATACTCGCCCCGGTTGAAGACGTAAACCGCCCAGGCCAGTGCCCAGCCACCGCAGGCGAAACCGGTGCCAATCAAAAGGTCAAAGGAGATCCAGAGCCCCCAGGGGTAGCCGCCGTTCAAGTCGGTGACCGAGCCCAGCCCGAAGATGAGGCGCTTGAGAATAAGCATGCCGCACAGGATGACGAACGGCGCCAGCACCATGACCGGCCAGCTGACCAGCCTGCCCCCCAGCGGATGTGCCTTGTGATTACTCATGATCCTTGCCTCCCGATTGCTTGTCATGGCCCGCGTGCGAGTCATGATCGTCGCCATCCTGATGGTCCTTGGTGTTGCGGCGAATGAGCACCGAGAGCCCGGTCAGCACCACCAGCGGCAGCACCATTCCCTTGTAGAGGGTGTGCTGGATGTGCTCGGAGCGCGCCCCGGAGGAGAGCTCCGGCAAGTCAGGCATGTCGAGCTTGGTATAGGGCACCCCGGCCAGCACCAGCACCTGGGTACCGCCCCCCTCCTTCTCGCCATAGACGTAAGGCTGGTAGTTGGGCACTTCGTGCAGGTAGGGATCGTTGGCGCTGAAGGTCTGGCGCGGGTAGGCATATTCGCTGCCCGGGGTGGCCAGCAGCCGGCGCTTGGCCTCGGCCATCAGCGCCTCGCGGGTGCCAAAGATGACGGCGCCGGTGGGGCACACCTCGACGCAGCCGGGCAATTTGCCCTGATCGATGCGCTCAAGCCCCTTCTGGTTGCAGAGCTCGCACTTGTGGATCGCCCCGAACGGGTTGTCGTAGTCATATTTGGGCACGTCGAACGGGCAGCCCACCATGCAGTAGCGGCAGCCGGTGCAGACGTCCGGGTCGTAATGAACGATGCCGGTCTTGGGATCCTTGGTCAGCGCCTGCACCGGGCAGACGGAGACGCAGTTGGGATCGACACAGTGCATGCACTGCTTCTTGATGTAGGCATAGCCATCCACCAGCTGATCCTTGTGCTCACCCGTGCCGTTCTTCCACACCTGAATGATGTTGTTGGTGTAGGGGCTCAGCTTGTCGTTGTTGGACCAGGTCGCTTCCCCGGCCGGATTGGCCGGGTTGCCGTTGAGGCGCTGACACTCCGCCACACAGGCCTGGCAGCCGATGCAGAGGGTGGAGTCGTAGAGCATGCCGAGTGCGCCGGGAATGGGCGGCTTGTTCTCGGCCGCCGCCAGCGCGGTGCCGGAGACGGTGGCGCCCGCCGCCAGCGCACCGACGGAGGCGAATTTGAGGAAGTTGCGTCTGTTCACGGTCACTCCTCCCGTGAGGTGTGCTGCCCGGCTTCATGGCGCTTCTGCTGGCGACCGAGCTCGCGCACCGTCATCAGACTCACCCCGACCAGCACCCCGAGCGCCCCACCGATAAGGCCGGTGGCGGTGGGCGACATGTGTCCTCCCTCCTGGATGGCCACGTCGGGCTTGTTCACCCGCGGAGTAGGATTCTCCACCTTGGCGAGCTGGAAGATCCCCTTGCTGAACCCCACTCCCTGCTCGTTGCAGCCGTAGCAGGGATGGCCTATGCCCACCGGCCAGATGCCGCCGCCCACGTCGCAGAACTCCAGGGTCGAGCAGTTGCCGTAGGTCTCCGGCCCCTTGCAGCCCAGGTGATAGAGACACCAGCCCTGACGGTGGCCCTCGTCACCAAACTCCTTGGCGAAACGGCCGGCGTCGAAGTGCGGGCGACGCTCGCAGTTTTCGTGGATGAGCCGCTCATAGGCAAACAGCGGCCGCTTCTTGGCATCGAGCGCCGGCAGCTTGCCGTAGGTGATGTAGTAGGCGACCGTGGTGAGGAAGTTGTGGGGATTGGGCGGGCAGCCCGGGATATTGATAATCGGCGTGCCGAGGTTGCCGAGGGCCTCCTCCAGGCTGACGGCACCGGTCGGGTTACCGCCGCTGGCGGGCACCCCGCCCCAGGCGGCGCAGGAGCCGATGGCGATGACGGCAGCCGCATCGGCAGCCGCGCGGCGAATATGGTCGACGATGGGCTCACCGGCCACCATGCAGTAGATGCCCCCATCTTTAAGCGGGATGGAGCCATCCACCACCAGCACATACTTGCCCTTGTAGCGCTCAATGGCGTTGTGCTTGTTCTCTTCGGCCTGATGGCCGAAGGCCGCCGAGAGCACCTCGTGATACTCCAGCGAAATGGTGTTGAGGATCAGGTTCTCGATGGTGGGGTGGGTGGCGCGCAGCAGCGACTCGGTGCAACCGGTACACTCCTGCGCCCCTATCCAGATCACCGGTGGCCGCTCGGGGCTGGTGAGCGCGGTGGCCATCTTGGCCACGGCATGCTGGCTTAATCCAAGGGTTGCGGCCATTCCGGCGCACAATTTCATAAAGTCACGGCGATTAATTCCATGAGCCGATAAAAAAGTATCCTCGACCATTCTTCTTATTCCCGTCAGTGAGCATTGTTTGACAAATGCTTAATGGCGGGAATGCTATTCCTCCCCCTCCTCCTTTATGTTGATCTCCATCAAGTCGAACCCTATTAATGCCTCTGTTGGACTGGAGAGTGAAATTAAAAAAGCTATATGCCACATGCATTTATTATTTGCTAAGCCCCCAAAAACACCCACGAAGAGGTATTTCAAGAAAAACCTAATTAACACCATATAAATTACGTCTTTGTTTTCGGCATGAAATTATAAAAATGAAAGCATTGTCACAGAATCCTTGCCCCATGAATGATAAGGCGGCTCATGATATTATGATAATTGCTTGCTTGGGAAACAAGCGGAAATGTAGCAAGACATGAAAAATTAATCATCATGCTAGATTACTGAACATAAGTTGCAGGTGATCGCATCCGACAACCTCGTTTGCTAATACCACACTTCACTGAGTTTCTACCACCATGTCCAATGACCCTCAGGAGATAAATGCTGCCAAGATCGGCCCCCTGACTCAGGAAAAAACAATAGAGGTAATGCTATAATAGATTTTGTGTAATTTTATAAAAGCACCTGCCTTAAGCCGGTGTCACGCATAATAATTTAATATCAATCTTCATCTGCATGAAATAACAGCCAATTCTTTTCCATTCTGTGTGACTGAAATTTCGCCCTTTTCAGGAGATACATTGTAGCTAGTATTTTTATTTTTGAAAATAAACCTATCACCAACTAAGGAGTAGTCATTGAGAGATATTTCTTTTTTCTGCTTACCATAAGCATAGGTTATATCTCCTGAAAATGGAGAGTAACATAAATTTAAATAACGCCCCGACGTGGTCTTACAATAATAAAAAACGCGATCTCCACTGTCACAAATTTTGCTTCCTGTGCTTTCTGACAGTTCATCTATCTCAATATATCGCATTTTACTGTATAAGTCAGGCACTTCACTATTTACATGAATATATGGGACATCTATTATTTTGCTTATGATGGCAGAATCCTCATTTGCCACCCCTTCCAAATTTATTTTAGTAATATCATTACCTTTATTTATCTCACCAATACCACTTACTCGCTCCTCGCCAGCGCTTGTAAATATAGATGCACTACCTATATAATTAATTTTCCCAGTAATATCAAAATAATATACTGCGCTCACATTAGGCCTATCAGCAACAACTGAAATTTTTATAACTCCATTATCGCTTACTTTTTTACATGAACTATTTTCAGATGTAAAAGGTACCGTAAATGATTCCACCTCCTCATTATATTTTATAGAAAGCATGCTAATCGGCTCACCGTTTTCAGTTTTAGTTTCAACTTGATGAGATATTTCATCTGAGCAGCCTTCAATAGCGTATACCCATGAAGGTAAAAGACCACAAATAGTCAATAAAAAAAAGAGAGGTGGATTATTCATTAACAGACTCCAGATCTTGATTCGCTTTCCTAACCATTGAACCATCTTTATACGCGCTATACCATTTAGAGTCTTTAAGAGCACTTTCAGAAAACTCAAACTTTTTAAATTTCAATTTGGAAAAGTCTACATTTCTACAATCTATGCTCTTGCTTAATCTCAGCAGTGACTCATTTCGCTCTTTTACATGATTAAAACCACCATTTACAGCAATAGTTACTTTCAAGAAATCGTTATATTTCGTGAAACCTCTTATATCGCCCCATGCCGAGCCAGAAACCCAATACCATACAGCAGAGTACACTGCATGATGGATTTTACTTGCAAGCATCTCGACCTTATCACTATCAATAGGCAGTAAATCAATTGACGCCAAATATTTCTCGTAATTTTTTTATGTGTTATCTGTATTAGTCCTCGACCATGATAGAAACTTCCACCACCATATTCGTCCCATTTAGATGGAGTGGTGCCGTCTTTATTCTTATATTCTTCCGTTGTTCTGAAAAAGTCAGTCTCAACAAGACATTGTGCCAAGAAATGCATTTTATCAAGGCATGTTGAAACACCATAGAAATTCATAGCCGCATTAAGCTCTTTGAGGAAGACATCTGCAGAAATACTTGTAATACCAGCATATGATGACCGTGAAAATAAATTTTCCACTGAAGCCTTCCCTTCGGTTGCACTTTCTAAATGTTTCAGTTCAATATCTCGACCACACAAACACTGATTGCCATTTAGCCGTGATAATGTTAATGGCTGAATATGCCAAACTGCCTTATCAAGCTTTAGCTTCGCTGCACTCTGCATCCACTCCAGCTTATCGATGCGCTGTTTTTCATGATCCACCAGCAGGTCAAAATCAGGCAAGCCAATTTTAGCCATCAGTTTTTCCAGCCACAGATAACTGCTGGCCGACGATTTTTCATACCACTCGCTGGGATGCTTGACGATAAGCTTGTGAAGTTGCTCTGCATTGCTGCTATTTTGCAGCGCGGTCTGTATCTCTTCACTGCTAAGTTCACCGCTCTTGTCGGTATCGAAACTGTTTACCAATTCGGTAAAGAAAGTAGGCGGCGCATCCGGGTCCAGATAACCATCTGAGCCTGAACCATCGACCTTTTTAAAGCCAATCTTAAGCCAGTCATGCTGGCTCAATAGCTCCACTTGCTCTTTCTTGACATATTTTCCTGACGAAATGCTGACCCACCCCTGCTTGGTGGCATCTTTTTCAAACGTTGGTGATTCAACCAGCGCTTCCAGACTCTTGTCACCGGTTGCCACCCAGAGATCTTTACCATCCTGCTTTTTCTTCTCGTGCAAGATGAGTCCCACCGGGACCTTGGCATAGGGCATAGGTAGCACCACCTCTTGTTCCCGCCTTGTTGGCCAGCACATCATCAAGACGGGGATCCTGGGTGAACACCTCAAGATGAACTTGATGCTTACTCTTTTTGCTTCCAATCAGAGAGCCTGGCGTTTCCACCAGGCCGAGGTAGCCTATGGCCTCACCTGCGGAAATGGCCACGGGAGATGGCAACACATAGAGTTCGCCAAGATGGGAGGGAGGCAGCGTATTTGCCTTGATATATCGTCTTCAACGCACACCCAGGCAGCACCACACTCGGCGTCACATAGATGGTCATCTTGGTGAAGTCACACACCTTGTAGCCAATCCTCTCCTTTTCTGATAGAGATTATAAAATCTTATTACATTGGCTTACATCAAAATGAGAAAACGATGATGCATGAAAATAAATTATCAAAGTAATGAATGGCTATGATTTACTGAACACTAAAGGGGAGTGCTAGATCAAGACCTAGCACCCTACTTAAAGTCAGCATCCATCAACAGTGAATGACAGTGCTATAAATTGACCATCAACACCTAATGGTGAAATCAACATTGGTTGGACTGAGCTATATGTCCCTGTTTTCGATTTATCCGAAAAACATATGGTGTAATCAGCCGTCCCATCTCTATTTTTATCTTTTTTTTCTATAACGGTAAATGTATACACCCAGTCCTTATTATCTATCAAAAAACCATCCTTGAAATAGCTAGGTTTAGAAAAACCCATTTGACTTAGATAAACTTTATCCTTTGTTCTTTTTGGCATCAAAGAACTTCGGAATGTTGATATATTTAACTTATCATATATAACTTGCAATTCTGATTGCGTAAATGTCTGAACGTTAGCCGCGACAGAGAATGAAAAAAACAAAAAAATAACAATAAAGACTTTCATAGTATACCCTTTAAATATTCAGCTTCTTTGCGTCTTCTTGTAATGTAAGCATCTCCAAAATCCAAGAGGTTTTCATATGCATCCTGCCATTCTTGATTTACAACTTGTTCCCAAAGTGCTGGTGTACTAACTTTTAGAGAGCCGTACTGATACTCAACAGAGGCAATAACTGTCTGAGCTTCCTTAGGCAGTGATTCAAAATCAACTGAACTTTCAGCATTATATTTTCTAATCAACTCCTCTGTGCTTTGTTTTTTAACGGCCAAATAAATTTCATTTGCTTCATCTGAGGTAACTGATAATGGATTATTTCTAACAAAACGATCCGCCTCAGATTTTTTCTTCCCTAAATAGGGTGTCAACTTAGATACCAAAGAAATATTTAAACCAAGTCGATTAAGGTCAGACAAATTTCTAGCACCTAAGTCAAAACCAACAGATATTGTCACACCACTTTGGCTAGTTTCTGGCTCAGGTACATAGCCATTTAAAATCATCCCCCCCTCTAGGCTATGAATGAAGTCATAATCTATTTTCAGTGATGACTCATTATCGCTCTCCCCTATCAATTCCATCATCCCTGCCGGATGAATAAACCAAGGTTTGGTATCACCCACCACTTCAGCAGCCTGCTCTATCCAGGCCATCTTATTGGTGACTTCCAGTACGTATTTGCACAGGTTAGGCATGTTTTTCAGCTCTTGCTCGAGCCTTGACCACGTCCCGCGCTTTACCCATTCACTTTCGTGCTTGATAAACAGCTTTCGCACTTTGTCTGCAACCATTTTCTCAGCCATCGCCGCCTTGATTTCATCGGCACTGATACTGCCATCGCCATCCCGATCTGTCACCAGCTCTTCGTAAAGGGTGCTGAAAAAGTCTCCCCCCTCCTTGCCGTCAGTGTCAGCCTTGTCCAGGAATCCGTCGGGATCAGAGCCGCCATCAACCAATGTCACACCCAGCCTGGCCCACTCATGTTGGTTCACCAAGCGGGTGTCACCACTGATAAGGACATGCTGATCTTCGGCCACCTTCACAAATTTGTCGGCACCATGGGTCACGATATCCTGAGTATTTATCGGTTTGGGAGCCTCCAGCGGACCAAAGGCTCCCACCTTGCTGTAACCGACTTTATTATTCTCCTTGGTCAACTTATAAGTATCTACCAG
The DNA here is from genome assembly GCF_040908015.1 of Aeromonas sp. R7-5. NCBI lineage: Bacteria > Pseudomonadati > Pseudomonadota > Gammaproteobacteria > Aeromonadales > Aeromonadaceae > Aeromonas > Aeromonas sp. R7-5. Next base: position 572,521 of record NZ_JBFOCZ010000026.1, read on the forward strand.
CTCCCCCTCTTTGAGCAGCAAATACTCTTGTCCCTTGGCCAACTTCCCTTCATTGCTGATGCATTTACCAAGAGCCTCCTTGTCACTCTCTGCGACAAATATCTCCATATGTATTGCTTTACGATCTTCATTGAGAACAAAACCACTGGCCGTCGGTTTCGGTGTCTCATGTTCCCCCCAATGGCCGACCACCTCACCGACCTTGACCGGAATGGGATTGGTATGTCGCAGCTCCACTTTGTCGTAAACAATGGGGGTATGCCGAACGGCATCGCTGGGTTGACCCAACATCTCTTTGGCAATCCAATAACGATCACCCTTAGAGGCATTGGGCACAACATTTCCCTTATCATCGGTCAGCTTGCCTTGAGAAATATTCCAGACTTCAACCTCGAGATACTCCTTCATATTGGAAAATACGACAGGCTGAGCAGTGGTTCGTGCGACTTTACTCGTTTTTGGCAATCCCGCAGCCACAGCTTCACCCTGATCTTTGCTTTTACGCAGATAGCTGTTGCGGCTTATCGGATAGAGAGAAGGAATATCTTGCTTCGCCATCATCCAATCGGGCTCAACCTTGCGCTCTTCCTTGATAAATTGTGATGCTAAATAAAACTCTGACGGATCACCGCCCTTTGGGGCCGCATAGCTGACTAGCTGATAAGAGTGAGGTTCATTTCTCAGATTCCTTCGTTCCGAGGGAGCTCCAATCAAGGTAACCTCAGCCCCCTTACGAGCCGTACCCAGCTTGTCCTCTTTCTGAAACTGCAGACTTGCAGTGGCCTTGTATATAGCGACACCGCTCCCTGTCAGCACATGCCGTTCAGGCTCACCCTGATAAGCGTTTTTACAGGCTATATGCATATAGAGGCAGTAGAAGGTAAGGGTATTGCGCTTTGGCTGCTGCTGTCCGGAAACTTCTTCTGTAGCCTCATAGCGATGCCGGATCAGGCAAAATGAAGGGGAGGTATGCAGAGTAATTGGCTCACCTGGCTTTCCCTCTTCAGGCTCCAACGTTACGGAAACGGGATCGGACGCGATGCGGTAGGCCACTATCTCTCCATCGGCAATAGCTCGTACGGCGCCACCTGGATCCCAACCCCCCTTGTCGCTTAAATGAATGCCGCCATGCCAGATACGGTTGCCACCTAGCAGGAAAGTGCCGCCCGGCTCACCATTGAGCATGCCGATGAACTCTTCAAGTGAGGCAACCTCTTTGGGAGCGTCACCGCCGCCCACTTGCATTGGATATAAGATTTTCATCTTCTTCTTTTCACTCGTAATCGTACAAGCTATGGCCCTTAGCGGGATGGCACAAAGAAGGTCTGCGCAGGCCCTTGCTCCTTGAGCAGCGCCTCCATCGCCTTCTCGGTGGGAATGGCTTTGATGAGTTCAACCAGTTCGGGAGCCTTGACCACTTCTACCCCCTTGGGCACCACGGGGGCCTTGCCACCCCAGCCAGAGCCTGAACCTGCGCTGCCGCCGGCATTGAGTTTGATGGCAGGCCCCACCAGCTTGATGCCGCTCGGATCTATTTTCACAAAGCTGCCGCCTCCCTTGAGGGTGATCTCGGAACCGGCTTCCAGCACCAGCTTGTCGCCCACCTTGATATGCACCTCCTGACCGGCTTCTACCAGCAGCGACTGCCCCAACTTCTGGTGCAAACTGGCATCCACTGTCAGCGAGTAGTCGGCTTTTATCTGGTCGCGCTTCTCACCCTCCACCGTCAGGTGGTCGTTGGCTTTGATGCGGGTCACCCGCTCATTGTCGATGTCTCTGTGTTCGTCGTGCTTGATGTGCCAGGCGGCATCATTTTCGATAAGCACGTTCAGGTCTTTCTGACCGTGGATGTAAATCTCTTCCTTGCCCGCCTGGTCTTCGAAACGCAGCTCGTTGAAGCCCTCCCCCTGGTGAGTTTCGGTGCGCAGCACGGTGCGGGTCTTGTTGGCCGGCAGCTCATACGGCGGCCGGTTGGTGGCGTGATAGGTGCGACCAGTCACGATGGGCTGGTCGGGGTCCCCCTCCAGAAATGAGACGATGACCTCGTGGCCGATGCGTGGGATGGCCATCATGCCGTATTGACCGCCCGCCCAGCCCTGCGAGACTCGCACCCAGCAGGAGCTCTGGTCGTTGCTCGAGCCGTAGCGGTCCCACGGGAATTGCAACTTCACCCGGCCGTGCTCGTCGCAGTAAATCTCTTCCCCCTCGGGGCCTACCACCATGGCGATTTGCGGGCCATCCACCATCGGCTTGTGAGGAGCCTCCGGGCTGCCGATGCGCGCCCGCCAGGTGGTGCTCGCTTTCACCACCCCGAATTCGTTGTGGTAGACGGTGGGGCCGCTGCCCCCCTCCTCTTCCAGCGCCTGGGGCTGCAAGCCGGTATGCTGGATACGCACCACTTGCCAGTCGGTGTTGAGGCTGCCGTTGGGGTGTTCGGTCAGTGAGAAGGTTTGCCCCGGCTGCAAAGCCGCGCAGTTGGACTTAGCCTGGCCCGCCACAGCATCGTTGCGCAGGGCATCGAGCCGGTGCTGGGCAAAGGCCTTGCCGCTGCCATCCTGCTTGTAGCGACCCGGGAAGTCGAAGTGCTGGTAGGTGTCGCGCTGGTGTTCGAGCTCTGCACCCTGCTTTTTGTGGGAGAGGCCATAAGCCGGGGTCTTGAAGCTGTAGTCTTTGAGCTCTACATCCGAGGGGCGCACCGCCTCGCGGTAGTGGAATTGGCGCACATAGGGGCCTTGCTCAAGGGAACGATTGCCGAGGTTGAAGAAGAGCTCGGGGCCTTGAGTCAATGCGGCTGCGTCGTCGGCAAAGACGATGCGGTGTTTGCCCGCTTCAAACTCGTGGAAGTAGAACATCCCCTCTTCGGCGGCGAGGCGGTTCACAAAGTCGAGGTCGGTTTCCCGGTACTGAACACAGTATTCCCGCTGGGCATGCTCGTTTTTGAGCGCAAAGGCGTAATCGGTGATGCCGTGCTCTTGCAACAGGATGGAGAGGATTTCATCGGGCTTTTGTGCCTGGAAGATGCGGGAGTTGTGGCGAAGTGACAGCCGCCACAGGGCCGGCTGTACCAGCAGCTGATAGCGGGTGCGGCGAAAGCCGCTGTCACCCTG
>NZ_JBFOCZ010000027.1:0-135396 GCF_040908015.1 Aeromonas sp. R7-5
GCTTTTCTTTCGGCGCCCACCTCATCAGGAGGCTAGCTCATCAGGTTGGCGTGGTCCGCCGTGCTGGTAGGGGCGCATTATAGGGAGCCGCGCCGTGATGACAAGAGCTTTTTGTAAAAATACGCTCGTTTGCTGAAAAAGCAGGCTAAACCCCATGAAATGAGAGTTTACCCCAGTTTCATGCCGATTTTTTGTTCATACCGTCAGTCTGGGCCTGAATATAGTTGACCCAGCTGGTCGCCCTGTCTTGCCAGTTGTTCTGCTGTTGCAGCTCGCGAGCCAACACCAGCGCCTGAGCATATTGTTCTTTATTGAGGTGTGCCTGCACCAGCAGGGCCTTGGCTCTGTTGCCCTGCTCTCCCTTCACTGACTTGATGGCCGCGAGCTGGGTCATGGCGGCATCCGTCTTGCCCTGTTGCAGCAGCAGTTCGGCGGCACGCATGGCGGCCTTGGGGTGAGCATGTTCCCGGGCAAGCAGCTGCCAGCTGTCCACAGCCTTCGGCCACTCACGTGCCCCTTCCCACAACTGGGCCAGCAATTGGCGATTCTCGGCGTTCTGCTTCATCTGCCCCTTGGCCATGGCAGACTCCAGCAGACGCGCACCGCGATAAGGCAGTCCCTGCCAGGCATACAGGCGGATCAGCTGGTTGCGGGCGGCGGCATCATCCATCAGTTGACGGTCGATGGCGGTTTGCAGCAGTGCAAGCGCTCGATCACCACGCTTGGCGGAGAGATTGAGCGACACAGCCTGCTGCCACCACTTGCTCTCTTTTGGCTCGCGGCGGATCAACTCTTCGGCCTGATCCGCAGCCACGCCGTAACGCTGCAATGCAGTGAGGGAGGAGAGGCGGATGATGGCTGCCTGCTTCTGCCAGCTTTTCTTCAACAGTTGTTCACTCTGGCTGGCTGCCTCGCCGTACTGCTTGTTGTGGTAATAGAGGCCAGCCAAGCGCAGACGCAAGGCATCGTCAGCCTTGATGGCCAACGCGGCCTTGTAGCTGGCGATGGCGCCGGACCAGTTGGATTGCTGGGCCTGGATATCCCCTCGCAGACGCAACAACTGAAGTCGTTGCTGCTCTGGCCACTCTTTATAGGCAAGAGCCTGCTCCACGTAGCGACTCGCCTGTGCGGTCTGCTGCAGGTTGGCGGCCAGAGACGCCTGTAACTGAGCCAGCCAGGCGTGCTCAGCCTCGGAACCGGGTTTGAGCACAGCCGCCTTGCTCTGGGCCTGTTGCCACTGGCCGGATTGATAGAGCTTCATCACGGGCTCCAGCTGGCGGGAGAAATGAGGGCTCACCTCCATCGCCAGACAGGCTTGGCTGACCAGGGCCAGCAGACAGATCCAGATCCGCAACATGGTTATGACTCCAATTTGAATTTGAGCGTGATGACTTGCACCAGCTTGTCGGTGGCGCCCGGCCTCGGCTGATAGCGCCACTTGTTGATCGCCTGAATGGCCGCTCGCTCGAACTGGCGCTTCGGCTTGGCCTCGACAACCTCCACATCCTGTACCCGGCCGTCGGCATCGACGCTGAAACGCAAGGTCACGGACCCCTCGATGCCGGCCTGCTGGGCCCGGTAGGGATAAACAGGCTCAACCCGTTGCAGTGGCATCAAGAGGTCGCTGGCACCGATTCCAGCGCCCTGCTGCTGTCCATGGAAATTGCCGCTCGCGACCGGAGTGGGACTGGTCGCCACGCTAGGGGCAGAGACCTGTACCGCACTCAGGGTCGAGACCAGATCCAGGCTCGGCTGTACCGAAGGCAGCGGGGCCGCCGCCGGCATGGGCAGTGGCGTCGAAGCCAGCGCGGCAGGCGGCTCTGGCAGGGGTTCCGGCTCCTGGGGTACCGACCGCTCACGCACCTGTACCTCGGTCACCTCGTTCTGCATGTTGATGACGATGGATTTCTGCTCTGTGGTCGCCTTCTCCCCTCCGGGCGGCTCCACCAGGGTGGCCATGAACAACAGGATGCCCAGACTGAGGGCGATCCCCAGTCCCAGGCTCATCAACTTGTGTTTCATTTCGGTGCCACCGCCACGGCGATGTTGGCGATGCCTGCCGCCTTGGCTTCATCCATCACCCGCACCACCTTGCCGTGGGGTACCCGTTCATCGGCCTGGATCACCAGGCTTGCCTCGGGCTGCTCCGCCAACAGTCGGGCGAGGGTGGCCTGCACCCGCTCCACATCCACCTGTTTGCGGTCGAGGAAGATCTGCCCCTGAGCGCCGATCGCCAGCATGATGCTGGAGGACTTCTGCGCCTTGGCCTGGCTGGCCTGGGGTCTGTGTACCTCAAGCCCGGCTTCGCGCACGAAGGAGGTGGTCACGATGAAGAAGATCAGCATGATGAAGACGATATCCAGCATGGGGGTCATGTCGATCTGCACTTCATCGCGCTGGCGTTTGGATTGCCGTCTCATTGCATTACCTTCTCTTCTCGCAGGCCGTCCCGGGTCTTGGCCAGCGCACGCTTGGCCTGACTCTCGAGCTGGCTCAGTAACAACACGCCGGAGAGGGCCACCACCATGCCTGCCATGGTGGGGATGGTGGCGCGGGAGATCCCGCCCGCCATGCTCTCCGGGTTAAAGCGGTTGGCCGCAGCCAGCGCATCGAATACGCCTATCATGCCGGTCACTGTACCCAGCAATCCCAGCATGGGGCAGAGCACCACCAGGGTGCGGATGAAGATCAGATGACGGTTGAGCGCCAGCTCCACTTCTGCCAGCCAGCGCCCGCGAATCGCGCGAGCGTGCCAGCTGTGACGCTCGCGACGCGCCTGCCAGCGGCCCAGCAGCTCACGCTGCAACGGTGCAAACCCCAGGTTGAGGTAGAGCAGCCGCTCGATCATCAGAATCCACATCAGCACCAGCAAGGCCAGAATGACCCAGAGCACCGGGCCGCCACGGCCCATGAAGCTCTGCAACTGCTGCCAGATGTCGAGCATCATGCTACCCGCTCCACCCTGTCACCATTGCTTTCGGCCCGCTCGGCCAGGATCCCGGCCACCTGCTGTTCCAGCACGTTGGAGAGCTCGGTGAAACGGGACTGCAACAGGCTGTGGGCCAGGATCAGCGGAATGGCCGCTACCAGACCCTGCACCGTGGTGACCAGGGCCATGGAGATGCCGCCCGCCATGATCTTGGGATCGCCGGTACCGAACTGGGTGATGGCCTGGAAGGTGCCGATCATACCGGTCACTGTCCCGAGCAGACCCAGCATGGGGGCGATGGCCGCGATCACCTTGACCATGCCGATGCCGCGCTCCAGGCGAGGGGTCTCCTGCAGGATCGCCTCATCCAGACGCAGTTCGAGGGTCTCCATGCTCAGTTCTGGATGCTTGTCAGCCACCGTCAGCACCCGGCCGAGAGCGTTGTCGGCATGATATTCACCGCTCTTGAGCTGGCGACGAACCCGACCCAGTTCGCGAGAGAGGCTCCACAGCCGTACTCCAGCGATCCCCAGGCCGATAGCGGCCAGCAGCACGATGATGGCGCCGACCTGGCCGCCCTGCTGGACTTGCTGCCAGAAGGTGGGCGCCTGGGCCAGCATATCGAGCAGAACACCGTGGGAGGGATCCAGCGGCAACGCTTCTCCCTCCTGACCCTGATAAGCAGCCACAGCGGAAAGCACGCTGCCTGGCAGGCCCAGCACCGGACTCAGGCCTTCGGCCTCCGGTTGCAAGAAACCAGCATCGCCCAGCAGGGCGAAGCTGCCGATCCGGGTCAACGTCTGCTCGCTGGCAACGCCCTGGGCATCAAGCACCTTGCCGTTGAACTGGGCAACCCGGCCCGATTCGCGGATCTCCTGTAGCAAGGTGGCTGGCAGCAGGGCAAGGGCGGCGCGATCAGGCACCTGTTTATCCTGTGCCATGGTTTTCAGCGGGGCGAGGCGATCAGGATACTGGCCCTCGACGGCGGATTCGCTCAGCAGCTTGACCGCATCGCTGGCCCCCTGACGGGTGACCGCAAAGATGTCGTTCATGTCGCCGGAGGCTTGCTCCCACTGGGTATTGAGCTCCACCAGCTGCTTTTCATTGGCCGCGAACTGGCTGGCCAGCTCCTTGCTCAGGCGCTGGGCCTCGGCCAGCTTGGCACGGGCACTGCTCAGATCCCTGGAGACAGACGCCAGATCCTGCTGAGCCTTCTGCTCACGGGCCTGTTCCTGCTGCTGCCAGGCTTCCTCGGCCACGACGGCTGTGGTGCCCAGAGAGAGGGCGAGGGCAAGGGGTAACCACTTCATGGTGACGCTCATGACTGGGCCTCCTGACCACGGCTGACGGAAAGGGGGACATTCAACAACTGGGGAACTTTCTTGTCGGCAGCCATTTCCAACGCCTCGGCGATGGGGGAGAGCCACTGGCCGTCGAGGGCTTGCCATTGCTTGTGCTCGGCAGACCAGCGCCACGCCTGGGAGCGATCGGCGGTCATCGCCAGCAGGGAGACCCGGCCCAGTGCCAGCACGTCGACCCGGCGCGGTGCGCCATCCAGCACCAGCTCGGCGGAATAATGGTCCAGCCTGCTGCCGTATTCGGCTTCAATCTGATAGGCCTGCAATAGCTGGCGGAACTTCTCCGCCTCGCTCACATCGGCTCTGGCCAGCGTCGCTTTCAAGGCAGCAACCCGCGCCAGACGATCCTCCCTGCGCAGCGGGATGTCATCCTGTACCAGCTGTTCCAGATCGGCTTGCATCTGCAGCATCAGGGGGACAAGCCCCTGTCTGGTCTCCTGTACCGCCTCCAACTGCTGGTTCAGCTTGCCCAGTTCGTTTTGCTGATCGGCCACCAGAGACTGCATGTAGCGGTTGTAGGCTTCCAGATCCCGCAGTTGTAGTTGGGCATTTTGCAGCTCAATCCTGGCGGCGACGGCTCCATCGGCGGCTTTCTCCACACGCAGCTGGGAGGCTTTCCCGTCGGCGATACTGTTCTTCAATGCTGGCGCAACCACTTCGTCGGCGGACACGACGCAATGAACGGCCATGGGTAACAAGGCCAGACCCCAAAACTTGTTCATGATATAAATCTTAACAATGATAACTATTCTCATTGTCTCAAAGAGTAGGGTCACTGGCAATCAGATGATTTTCTTGGCCTCTGGCCGAAAAAACAGGATACTTTTTAGACAAGTACGGGAATAACTGGCGTTGGTAGTCGCAACACCATTTTAAATAACTAAAAAATGTCTTTTCGATCAGCAAGATAAGTGATCGAAAAAGGAGACTTACATGTTTAACGATGCGATCTGGGAACACATAGATCGGTTCACCAAGGCGAAGAAGACCAGCGAGATCCAGCAACAACTGGAGCGCTTCAGTCATCAGATGGGGTTTGATTACTTCCGTTTGCTGATTATTTTCCCCATCAGCATGCAGAAATCCCATGTGGCCTTGTTCAACAACTGCCCCACCAGCTGGTTTGATGCCTATTCGGAACGGCACTACCTGACCCAGGATCCGGTCGTTTTCCTGGGACTGAAGCAGACCCAGCCTATCTTCTGGAACAAGCTCGATTGCGATGCCCCCTGGTTGCCCAGCGCCAGCAGGGAGGTGATGAACCTCGCCGCCGACTTCGGGGTGAGGAACGGCGTCTCCTTCCCGCTGCACACGCCGCAGGGGGAACACGGCATCCTCTCTTTCATCAGCAAGGAGAAGTCCAATTCCGATCTGATGTTTGAAAACGTTCCCCTGCTGTCATTCTGTGCCAGCTACATCTTCAACTCGGCCCTGACCCTCATCAAGGCCAGGCCAGACCTGATGAAATACCTGGCCGAGCTGTCGGATCGGGAGAAGGAGTGCCTGTTCTGGGCCAGCGAGGGCAAGACCTCCTGGGAGATCGCCACCATCCTCGGCATCAGCGAGCGAACCGTGAACTTCCACCTCAATCAGGTCACCAACAAGACGGACTCGCGCAACCGCAACCAGGCGATCGCCAAGAGCATCTCCAGCGGCATCATTGTGCCCTCGCTGGACGACGTGACCATCACCAACCTGCGGCTCTCATAGCCTGTTTTGCCAAAACAAAAAGAGCCGCAATGCGGCTCTTTTTCATTTCCGGCGACGGCTTATTCCACAGTCACGGATTTGGCCAGGTTGCGCGGCTGATCCACGTCGGTGCCCTTGATGAGGGCGACGTGGTAGGAGAGCAGCTGCAACGGCACGGTATAGACGATCGGCGCGATCATCTCTTCCACGTGGTTCAGGCTCATCACCCGCATGGTCTCGTCGCTCTTGAAACCGGCGTCCGCATCGGCGAACACATAGAGGATACCGCCACGGGCACGCACCTCTTCCACGTTGGACTTGAGCTTCTCCAGCAGATCGTTGTTCGGCGCCACGACGATGATGGGCATCTCGGCATCGATCAGCGCCAGCGGGCCATGCTTCAACTCACCGGCGGCATAGGCTTCTGCATGGATGTAGGAGATCTCCTTGAGTTTGAGCGCCCCTTCCATGGCGATGGGGTACTGACTGCCACGACCGAGGAACAGGCTATGGTGCTTGTCGGCAAACTCTTCGGCCAGAGTCTCGATCTGCTTGGCCAGGGCCAGGCTCTCCTTGATGCGCACAGGCAGGGCTTGCAGCGCCTTGACCAGTTCGGCCTCGGCGGAGGCGCTCAGGTTGCCACGGCAGTGACCGACGGAGGCCACCAGCATCAGCAGACCAGCCAACTGGGTGGTGAACGCCTTGGTGGACGCCACCCCGATCTCTGCCCCCGCACGGGTCATGAAGGCCAGGTCGGATTCACGCACCAGGGAGGAGCCCGGTACGTTGCAGATGGCCAGGGAGCTCATGTAACCGGACTCCTTGGCCAGACGCAGGGCGGCCAGGGTGTCGGCAGTCTCGCCGCTCTGGGAGAGGGTCACCAGCAGGCTGTTGGGGCGCACCACCGACTTGCGATAGCGGAACTCGGAGGCGATCTCCACGTCGCAGGAGACGCCGGCGATCTCTTCGAACCAGTAGCGCGCCACCATGCCGGAGTTGTAGGAGGTGCCGCAGGCGACGATCTGGACGTGCTCGACCTTGTCGAAGATGGCGCGGGCGCCGTTGCCGAACGACTCGACCACCACGTGATCGCTGCCCAGACGGCCTTCCAGGGTGTTGGTGATGGCCTTGGGCTGCTCGTAGATCTCCTTGAGCATGTAGTGGCGGTATTCACCCTTGTCACCGGCATCGTGGGAGAGCTCGGACTCCAGCTCCTCGCGCACCACGGCCTCGCCGTGGGTATCGAAGATGTGCACGTCGCGGCGGGTCACTTCGGCCACATCGCCCTCTTCCAGGAAGATGAAGCGGCGGGTCACCGGCAGCAGGGCCATCTGGTCGGAGGCGATGAAGTTCTCGCCGATGCCGCGGCCGATCACCAGGGGGGAGCCGGAACGGGCCACCACCACGCGGCTGTCGTCACGGCTGTCCATCACCACGGTGCCGTAGGCGCCGCGCAGCTGCTTCACCGCTACCTGCATGGCCGCCAGCAGGCTGGGGGCGGATTTCAGCTCGTGGTGCACCAGGTGGGCAATCACTTCGGTGTCGGTGTCGGAGCTGAAGACATAGCCCAGCGCCTTCAACTCTTCCCGCAGCTCTTCATGGTTCTCGATGATGCCGTTGTGCACCACCACGATATGCTCGGAGACGTGGGGGTGAGCATTGCGCTCGGACGGCTCGCCATGGGTAGCCCAGCGAGTGTGGGCAATGCCGGTACCACCGTGGACGGACTGCTCTTCCAGTGCCTTGGCCAGTTCGGCCACCTTGCCGAGGCGACGCACCCGCTGCAGCGGCTGGTTGGCGCTGAACACGGCAACACCGGCCGAATCGTAGCCACGGTATTCCAGACGGCGCAGGCCCTCTACCAGGATTTCAGCCACATCACGTTGGGCGACGGCCCCGACGATGCCACACATAGACTTCTCCTTGAAACGTAAGACGTTAATTCGGTTGGATAATGGTTTGTTCAGGTCATACGGCCACGGGGGCGCAAATCAGCGTGATCCCCCTGGCCTGAATCTGTTCTCTGGCCGCATTGCTCAGCCCCTCGTCGGTCACCAGGGTATGGATGCCGGACCAGGGCAGCTCGAGATTGGGGATTTTTCGGCCGATCTTCTCCGACTCCACCATGACGATGACCTCCCGCGACACTTCGGCCATGACCCGGGAGAGGCCCACCAGCTCGTTGAAGGTGGTGGTGCCCCGCTCCGGGTCGATGCCATCGGCACCGATGAAGAGCTGGTCGAAGTCATAGGAGCGCAGCACCTGCTCCGCCACCTGACCCTGGAATGATTCGGAATGGGGATCCCAGGTCCCGCCAGTCATCAGCAGGGTGGGCTCGTTTTCCAGCTCGCGCAGGGCACCGGCCACATTGAGGGAGTTGGTCATCACGATGAGGCCACGCTTGTTGCCCAGCATGGGGATCATGGCGCTGGTGGTGCTGCCGCTGTCGATGATGACGCGGTTGTGATCGCGGATCCGCTCGGCGGCAGCGCGGGCAATGGCAAGCTTTCGATTCGAAACTTGTTCCGGGTTGCTGTCCACCACCATCTCGTTGGGGAGGGGAACGGCACCGCCGTAGCGACGCAGCAACAGGCCACCGGTCTCCAGCACCGCCAGATCTTTGCGGATGGTCACCTCGGAAGTGGCGAAGTGTTTGGCCAGGGCATCGACGCTGACTTCCCCCTGCTCCTGCACCAGACTCACTATGGTGTGACGGCGCTGCTGTGTGTTGCGTTTGGTCATTTATAAGTTTCGATTCGAAAGAATGGCGAAATATTAATGTCTTTTCGGGAAAAATCAAACGGCAAATAGGATCCGATTTGGTTCGATGCCAGAATGAGGGGCCGATTTGCGACGAGGACGCCATGCAAAAACGACTCATCTGGCTGGTGGAAGATGAAGCCAGCATTGCCGATACCCTGATCTATGCCCTGCAGACCGATGGTTTCGAGGTGGAGTGGTTCCCCCTTGGTCAGCCGTTGCTGGCGCGACTGGAACAGACGCGACCGGATTTTTTGATCCTGGATGTGGGGCTGCCGGACATCAGCGGTTTTGAACTGTGCAAGCGGGTGCGGGCACTGACCGATATTCCCCTGATGTTTCTCACCGCTCGCAGCGAGGAGATAGACAGGCTGATCGGGCTGGAGATAGGGGCAGACGACTATGTGGCCAAACCCTTCTCACCCCGTGAGGTGTGCGCCCGGGTGCGGGTCATCCTGCGCCGCAGCCAGCCCGCCCCCTACCAGCCGATACAGCCACTCGCCCTGGACGAGGAGCGGGCACGAATCTGCTTCCTGGGCCAGCCCCTGACGCTCACCCGCTATGAGTACCTGCTGCTCAAGACCCTGATGCTGGCGCCGGGTCGGGTCTACTCCCGCCAGCAGCTGATGGATCTGGTGTGGCAGGATGCGGAAGAGAGTCTGGATCGCACCGTCGACACCCACATCAAGACTCTGCGGGCCAAGCTGCGGGAGCGGGACCCTGACGCCAACCTGATCCTGACCCACCGCGGGCTGGGCTACAGTCTGGAGCTGGCATGAACTCGGGGTGGCCGGGCATCGGCAGGGGGATGAGATGAGAATCGGATTGCAACTGCTGTGCGGCCTGGTGCTGATCTTCGCCCTGGCCGCCTGGTTCGTGCTGGAGATCTTCGTCGAGGAGATCAAGCCCGGGGTACGCAGCGCCACCGAAGATACCCTGGTAGACATGGCGCAGATGCTGGCCCCCCTGGCCCTGGACGACATGCAGGAAGGAAAGATGGCGAATGGCCGGCTGGCCAGCGCCTTCGCCCGCCTGAACCAGAGTCCCATCAATGCCCTCATCGATGGCCACCTCAAGCAGCAGGCGGAGTACCGCATCTATGTGACCGACGCAAAAGGCAGGGTGGTCTACGACTCGGACGGGGTGGATCTGGGCAAGGACTACTCGCGCTGGAACGACGTCTACCTGACCCTGCGCGGCGAATATGGCGCCCGCAGCACCCGCAGCGACCCCGACGATCCCGCCAGTTCGGTGATGCACGTGGCAGCCCCGCTGCGGGAAGGGGATGACATCCTCGGCTCCCTCACCGTCGCCAAGCCCAACAGCACCCTGCAGCCCATGATAGAGCGCAGCGAACACCAGTTGCTGAAAGGGGCGGCCCTGCTGCTGTTCATCTCGCTGCTCATCGGCGCCTTGCTGGTGTGGTGGCTCAACCGCGCCATCGGCAAGCTGGTGCACTATGCAGATGCAATCAGCCAGGGTCAGCCCGCCAGCCTGCCGCGCCTCTACAGCCCCGAACTGGACAGGCTAGGCCACTCCCTGGAAACCATGCGCCGCCAACTGGACGGCAAGGCCTATATCGAGGCCTATGTCCACAGCCTGACCCACGAGCTCAAAAGCCCGCTGGCGGCCATTCGCGGGGCGGGGGAGATCCTGGCCGAGGCGCCGCCGCCGGACATCGCAAAGCGCTTTATCGGCAACATCAATCTGGAGACGGCCCGCATGCAGCAGCTGATCGAGCGCATGCTGCAACTCGCCCGCCTCGAATCAGGGCAGGGGCTGGACAGACAATCCGTCGAGCCGGCCCGGCTGGGCAGACGGGTGCTCGACGCCCGCCAGATCCAGGCCCAGCGCCGCCAGATCGCCCTGCACGCCGAGCTGGGGGAAGGTCAGAAGCAGAAGTGGGATCCCCTGCTGGTGGAGCAGGCCCTTGGCAACCTGCTGGACAACGCCCTCGATTTCGCCCCCGCCGGCAGCACCCTGGTGCTGAGCGGCGCCATGGAGGAGGGGGGTTACTGCTACCGGGTGCGGGATCAGGGTCCAGGCATTCCCGACTTTGCGCTGCCCAGGATTTTCGAGCGTTTCTACTCCCTGCCAAGGCCAGACAAGGGAAAAAGCAGCGGCCTCGGGCTCAGTTTTGCCATGGAGGTGGCACGCCAGCATGGCGGCCATCTTGCTCTTGCCAATCAGCCGGGCGGGGGGGTGCTGGCCACACTCTGGCTGCCCGGCAACTGAGGACACTTCACACCAAGCACACAGAGCCGGGCTAAGCTGCACCTCCTCGATGACGACCTTCCCCGTCGATGCGCATTCATATTAATCAAGGAGATAGATATGCCCCGTATGCTGTTGTCCGGTCTGCTTGCCGCTGGCCTCTTCTGTGCACTGCCTGCCAGCGCCGCTTCTGGCTGCATGCTGTTTGCGGATGGAACCGGCAAACCCGTCAGCACCCAGGGGGACTGTGCCGCCCAGTTGACCCCGGCCTCCACCTTCAAGATCCCGCTGGCACTGATGGGCTATGACAGCGGCTTTCTGGTGGATGAACAACTGCCGGCCCTGCCGTTCAAGGCCGGTGATCCTGATTTCCTGCCGGAGTGGAAACAGACCACCACCCCGAGCAACTGGATGCAATTCTCGGTCATCTGGTACTCGCAGCGCCTCACCGAGTGGCTGGGAGAGGCTCGCTTCCAGCACTACGTGGACAGCTTCGACTACGGCAACCGGGATCTCGAAGGCAACCCGGGCAAGCACGACGGTCTGACCCAGGCCTGGCTCAGCGCCAGCCTCGCCATCAGCCCCCAGGAGCAAGCCCGCTTCCTTGGGAAAATGGTGAGCGGCAAGCTGCCGGTCTCCGCCCAGACCCTGCGCCATACCGCCAACCTGATGCGTCAGCCCGACATCGACGGTTGGCAGATCCACGGCAAGACCGGCATGGGCTACCCCAAGCTGCTGGATGGCAGCCTGGACAGGGAGCAGCAGATCGGCTGGTTCGTCGGCTGGGCCAGCAAACAGGACAAGACGCTCATCTTCGTCCACACCGTTATCCAGAAGCCGGGCAAGCAGTTCGCTTCCCTCAGGGCCAGGGAGGAGGTGTTCGCCGCCCTGCCGGCCCGGTTGAAGACGCTCTGATGCCAGCAACACCGGCGCCTGGCGCCGGTTTTTTTATCCCCCTTCACCCCCGCTTCACACTGCCCCATCCTCCCTTCACGCGACCCCGGCACACTCCCGTTCAACAACAAGGAGACGTGTCATGGTCAAACAGATTTTCACCCACAAGATCGCCCTGCTGCTGTTGCTCTGCCTGCTGATGATGATCCCGGTTCACGCCATCATGGAGCTGAATCGGGAGCGCCAGGCCTATCGCAACCAGGCCATTCACAGCATCATGGCCAGCCACAGCGGGCCCCAGCGCCTGATGGGGCCCGTACTGGTGCAGCCCTATACCCGGGCCGTCACCGTCGAGCAGGATGGCAAACATTTCGAGCGCAAGGAGCAGGTCTATCGCTACCTGCTGCCCCAGAGGCTGGACGTGCGGGCCAGCATGGAGGTGACCCCGCGCAAGCTCGGCATCTATCAGGCCCAGATTTATCACAGTCGCCTCTCCCTCTCCGGCCTGATGCCCACCAGCCTGGCTGACAAGGGGCTGGTGGCCGGCAACCCGAACCTGAGCTTCGACCCGGCGGATCCCGCCCTGGTGCCGGGCAAACCCTATCTCAGCCTGATCCTCTCCGATGCCCGGGGTATCAGCCGCGTACCCGAACTGCAATGGGGGGAGCAACGCATCCCGTTTGCCCCTGGCGCCCAGCTGGGGGACGGGCGAGTGGGGATCCATGCCCCGCTCGACGCCTTGCCAGACGAAGATGGCCGCTTTCACATCGAGCTGGATCTGCAGGGCATGAACGCGCTGGAAGTGGTGCCGCTCGGACAGGACAGCCGGTTTCACCTGAGCGGCAACTGGCCCCATCCCAATTTTCTCGGCGACTTTCTGCCCGGTGAACGCACCCTTGCGGATCAAGGGTTCGAGGCAAGCTGGCAGACCAGCTGGTTCGCCACCGACATGGAGAGTCGCTTCAACCGCATGATGAAGGGAACGGGCACCAAACTACCGTCATTCAGCGTCAGCCTGGTGCAACCGGTGGATCACTATCAGCTGAACGAGCGGGCCGCCAAATATGCCCTGCTGTTCATCGGCCTCACCTTCATCAGCTTCTTCATGTTCGAGCTGCTCAAGGGACTGCGGGTACACCCCATCCAGTACGCGCTGGTGGGCATGGGGCTGGCCATCTTCTATCTGGTGCTGCTGGCGCTGACCGAGCATCTCGGCTTTACCTTGGCCTATCTCATTGCCGCCCTGGCCAGCGTGGCCCTCAACGGCTTCTACCTGAGCCATGTGCTGGGTGGCCCGAAACAGGGCATGGGATTCGCCGCCCTGCTGGGGCTGGTCTACGCCATCCTGTTCGGGCTGCTGCAGGCCGAGGAGACAGCCCTGTTGCTCGGCGCCCTGCTGCTGTTCGCCACCCTGGCGCTGGTCATGGGGCTGACTCGCAAGCTCGACTGGTATCAGGTGATGGAGAACAGTCCCTCCGCCACCGCATGGGCGGCCCCCCAGCCATCGACCAGTGACACCAGACATCAGCCATAAGCAAAAAAACCGGCGCCCTCGGGCGCCGGTTTGCATTTCATTGATCGGGCATCACTTCTTCTTGACCGGGCGAGCCCAGTTCGGAATGTGGCGCTGGGGCACCCGGGTGATCACCAGCTCGTTTTCCGCCACATCCTTGGTGATGGTGGAACCCGCCCCCAGGGTCGCCCCCTTGCCGATCCGCACCGGAGCCACCAGCTGGGTATCGGAGCCGACGAAGACATCGTCCTCGATGATGGTCTGGAACTTGTTCACCCCGTCGTAATTGCAGGTGATGGTGCCAGCACCGATGTTCACCTTGGCGCCGACGTCCGCATCCCCCAGATAGGTCAGATGACCGCACTTCGAGCCCACCCCCAGCCGGGCCTTCTTCATCTCGACGAAGTTGCCGACATGGGCATCCTGCTCCAGCACGGCACCCGGGCGCAGGCGGGTAAAGGGCCCGACCGAGCACTGGTCGGCAATTTGCGCACCTTCGATGACGGAGTAGGGTTTCACCTCGGTGTGGTCGCCGATGACGCAATCCTTCAATACGCTGCCGGCACCGATGCGCACGTGATTACCCAGCACCACCTTGCCTTCGATGATGACGTTGACGTCGATCACCACCTCCTCCCCGATTTCCAGGGTGCCGCGCAGATCGAAACGGGCCGGATCGATCAGGGTGGCGCCGGCGATCATCAGCTTCTCGGCCTGCATTTGCTGGTAGCTGCGCTCAAGCGCAGCCAGCTGCACCCGGTTGTTGGCCCCTTCCACTTCCATGGCGCTGTCAGGGTGGACGGCGGCGATGGCACAGCCATCCCCATGGGCCATGGCGATGACGTCGGTCAGATAAAACTCGCCCTGGGCATTCTTGTTGTCCAGGCGGGACAGCCAGCTACGCAGCTGACCACCGTTGGCCACCAGCACGCCGGTGTTCACTTCGCGGATGGCAAGTTGCTCGACGTTGGCATCCTTCTGCTCGACAATGCCGACCACCTGACCATGTTCCCGCACGATGCGGCCATAGCCGGTCGGGTTGTCCAGTACCACGGTCAGCAGCGCCATGCCATCGTCGGTCTTGGCGGCCAGCAACCGTTGCAGGGTCTCGGGCTGGATCAGCGGGGTATCGCCGTAGAGCACCAGCACGTCGTCTTCGTCATGCCAGAACGGAATGGCCTGGGCGACGGCATGGCCGGTCCCCAGTTGCTGGGCCTGCAGCACCCAGTTCAGGTCGGATGCCTGGATCCGCTCCTTCAGCAGTTCGGCGCCGTGGCCATAGACCAGGTGCAGCTGTTCGGCACCGATCTGGCGGGCGGTCTCGATCACATGGGAGACCATGGGCTTGCTGGCAACGGGGTGCAGCACCTTGGGCAGGGAGGAACGCATGCGGGTGCCTTTGCCCGCAGCCAGGATCACGACGTTGAGAGACATAGCTAGCCTTTGAAACAGGTGGAAATGCTGGGCGGAGTCTATCCAACGGGCAAAAAAAAAGCGACCCGAAGGTCGCTTTTTGCATCACCGTGATTAGCGGTAATTCTTTTTGACGATATCGATAACCCGCAGCTGGGCCATTGCTTTGGCCAGCTCGGCAGACGCCTGAGCATAGTCGATATCACCATGGGAGCTGTTGATCCGCTCTTCGGCACGACGCTTGGCTTCCTGGGCTTTCGCCTCATCCAGATCGTCTGCGCGAATGGCGGTATCGGCCAGCACGGTCACGGCTTCGGGTTGTACTTCCAGCATGCCGCCGGAGATGTACAGCACCTCTTCGCTACCATTTTGCTTGATCAAGCGGACCAGGCCCGGCTTGATGGCAGTCAGCAACGGAGCATGACCGTGGCGGAGACCCAGCTCACCTTCGGAGCCTGATACCTGGGCGGATTGCACGCGACCGGAAAACAGTTTTCCTTCGGCGCTCACCACATCCAGGTGAAAGGAGATCATCTCAGCCATGGGCCCTCCTATCGAGGCTTACAGTTTCTTGGACTTCTCGACGACTTCGTCGATGCCGCCAACCATGTAGAACGCCTGCTCCGGCAGATCGTCATACTCGCCCTTCAGGATGCCCTGGAAGCCACGGATGGTTTCCTTCAGCGGCACGTATTTGCCCGGAGAACCGGTAAACACTTCTGCCACGAAGAACGGCTGGGACAGGAAACGCTCGATCTTACGGGCACGGGCTACGGTCAGTTTGTCTTCTTCTGACAGTTCATCCATACCCAGGATGGCGATGATGTCCTTCAGCTCCTTGTAGCGCTGCAGTACGGTCTGAACGCCACGAGCGGTCTCGTAGTGCTCCTTGCCAACCACCAGCGGATCCAGCTGACGGGAGGTGGAGTCCAGCGGGTCAACGGCCGGGTAGATACCCAGAGCCGCGATCTGACGGGACAGTACGACGGTCGCATCCAGGTGAGCGAAGGTGGTCGCCGGAGACGGGTCGGTCAAGTCATCCGCAGGCACGTAAACGGCCTGTACGGAGGTGATGGAACCGGTCTTGGTGGAGGTGATGCGCTCTTGCAGAACACCCATCTCCTCGGCCAGGGTCGGCTGGTAACCTACTGCGGAGGGCATACGGCCCAGCAGTGCGGATACTTCGGTACCGGCCAGGGTGTAACGGTAGATGTTGTCCACGAAGAACAGCACGTCACGACCTTCGTCACGGAACTTCTCGGCCATGGTCAGGCCGGTCAGCGCCACGCGCAGACGGTTTCCGGGCGGCTCGTTCATCTGACCGTAAACCAGAGATACTTTGTCCAGTACGTTGGACTCCATCATCTCGTGGTAGAAGTCGTTACCCTCACGGGTACGCTCACCTACACCGGCGAACACGGAGTAACCGCTGTGCTCGATCGCGATGTTACGGATCAGCTCCATCATGTTGACGGTCTTGCCTACACCGGCGCCGCCGAACAGACCAACCTTACCACCCTTGGCGAACGGACATACCAGGTCGATAACCTTGATGCCGGTCTCCAGCAGCTCGGTGCTGTTGGACTGATCTTCGTAGCTGGGGGCTTCGCGGTGGATGGACCAACGCTCTTCTTCGCCGATCGGACCCTTCTCGTCGATGGGGTCGCCCAGTACGTTCATGATACGGCCCAGGGTCGAGGTACCGACCGGTACCTGGATGGCCTTGCCGCTGTTAACTACTTCCAACCCACGACGCAGACCGTCGGAGGAACCCATGGTGATGCAACGCACGACGCCGCCGCCGATCTGTTGCTGAACTTCCAGTACCAGACCCTGGCCTTGGCCTTCGCTGACAACCTTCAGTGCATCGTACACCTGGGGCACGGCATTCTGCGGGAACTCGATGTCCACCACAGCGCCGATGATTTGGACGATGAAACCGTTACTCATGTCAAATCCTCTAAACCTTTGATAACCCTTGCCTTACACCGCAGCAGCACCGGAAACGATCTCTGTGAGCTCCTGGGTAATACTGGCCTGACGGGCCTTGTTGTATACCAGTTGCAGATCGTTAATCAGGTTGCCGGCGTTGTCAGTCGCGGCTTGCATGGCAACCATTCGGGCTGCCTGTTCACTTGCCAAGTTTTCTACCACACCCTGGTAGACCTGGGATTCGACGTAGCGAATCAGCAGGGTATCCAGCAGTTGCTTGGGATCCGGCTCATAGAGGTAGTCCCAGTGGTGCTTCTTGGCGAGCTTGCTGTCTTCTGTTACGGGCAAAGGCAGCAGTTGATCGACTTTTGGTTGCTGAACCATGGTGTTGACGAACTTGTTGTACACCAGATACAGCCTGTCAATCTCACCGTTGTCGTAAGCCTTCAGCATGACCTTCACTGAACCGATCAGGTCATTGACGCTCGGGTTGTCACCCAGTCCGGAGACGTGGGCTTTCACCTTGGCGCCGTGCCGTTCAAAGAAGTTGGAGGCCTTGTTACCGATCAATGCCAGGTCAACCTTGGCACCTTTCGCGCTCCATTGCTTCATATCATTGAGGGCAGCCTTGAACAGGTTGATGTTCAGACCACCACACAGGCCACGGTCGGTGGAGACGACGATGTAACCCACTCGCTTCACCTCACGTTCGATGAGGTAGGGGTGCTTGTATTCCAAGTTCCCCTGAGCGATATGGCCGATCACCTTGCGCATGGTTTCAGCGTACGGACGGCTGGCAGACATGCGTTCCTGCGCACGGCGCATCTTGCTCGCTGCCACCATTTCCATAGCGCTGGTGATCTTCTGAGTGTTCTTCACACTCCCGATCTTGTTACGTATCTCTTTTGCGCCGGCCATCTCTTCTCTCCATCAGGTGGCAGCTTGCGCTGCCACACACGCTTACCAGGTCTGGGTTGCCTTGAAGTCATCCAGCAACGCAGTCAGCTTGCCAACGATCGCGTCGTTGTAGTCGGCCTTGGCATTGATTTCAGCCATCAGCTCGGCATGCTGGGTATTGGCGTAAGAGAGCAGAGCGGCTTCGAAGTCGACGATCTTGCTCAGTTCGACATCGGCGAGATAACCCTTCTCGGCGGCGAACAGCACCAGGGACTGCTGGGCCACGCTCATCGGAGAGTACTGCTTCTGCTTCATCAGCTCGGTGACTTTCTGACCGTGATCCAGCTGCTTGCGAGTGGCATCGTCCAGGTCGGAAGAGAACTGGGCAAATGCCGCCAGTTCGCGGTACTGGGCCAGCGCGGTACGGATACCACCGGACAGCTTCTTGACAATCTTGGTCTGAGCAGCACCGCCCACACGGGATACGGAGATACCCGGGTCAACCGCCGGACGAATACCGGAGTTGAACAGCTGGGAGGTCAGGAAGATCTGGCCATCGGTAATGGAGATCACGTTGGTCGGAACGAACGCGGAGACGTCACCGGCCTGGGTTTCGATGATCGGCAGGGCGGTCAGGGAACCGGTCTGGCCTTTCACGGCACCATTGGTGAACTTCTCTACGTACTCGGCGTTGACGCGAGCAGCACGCTCCAGCAGACGGGAGTGCAGATAGAAGACGTCACCCGGGTAAGCTTCACGTCCAGGCGGACGGCGCAGCAGCAGGGAGATCTGGCGATAGGCAACGGCCTGCTTGGACAGGTCATCATAGATGATCAGTGCGTCTTCGCCGCGGTCACGGAAGTACTCGCCCATGGAGCAACCGGCGTAGGGAGCCAGGTACTGCAGAGCAGCCGCTTCGGAGGCAGAAGCCACGACCACGATGGTGTTGGCCAGGGCACCGTGCTCTTCCAGCTTGCGCACCACGTTGGCGATGGTTGAGGCCTTCTGGCCGATCGCAACGTAGACGCACTTAATGCCGGAATCTTTCTGGTTGATGATGGTGTCGATGGCGATGGCGGTCTTACCAACCTGGCGGTCACCGATGATCAGCTCACGCTGGCCACGACCGATAGGGATCATGGCATCGATGGCTTTCAGACCGGTCTGGACTGGCTGGTCAACAGACTTACGCTCGATAACGCCCGGGGCGATCACTTCGATCGGCGAGAAGCCGTCGTTGTCTACCGGACCCTTACCGTCGATCGGCTGACCCAGGGTGTTGACCACCCGGCCCAACAGACCACGACCGACCGGCACTTCCAGAATGCGGCCGGTACCCTTTACCTTCATCCCTTCGGCCAGATCGGCATAGGGACCCATTACTACGGCACCAACGGAGTCACGCTCCAGGTTCAATGCCAGAGCGAAGCGGTTGCCCGGCAGCTCGATCATCTCACCCTGCATGGCATCGGCCAGACCGTGGATACGAATGATACCGTCGCTTACAGAAACGATGGTACCTTCGTTACGCGCTTCGCTTTTGACATCAAACTGCGCAATGCGCTGCTTGATCAGCTCGGCGATTTCAGTGGAATTCAGTTGCATGCTCTAATACCCCAATCAAGATTGCAGCGCATCGGCCATGCGATCCAGCTTACCGCGGACCGTGCCGTCGATAACGAGATCACCGGCCTTGATGAGCACCCCGGCCATCAAGGACGCATCTGTGCTGCAATTCAGCTTCACTTTGCGCGCGAGACGTTGTTCCAGAGAAGCCTGAATATTGGCTTTCTGCTGGTCGGTCAGTTCGATCGCCGAAATCACGTCAGCCTGAACTTCTTTGTCCAGTTCAGCCTTGAGCGCGATGAATTCGGCAACGACCGCCGGCAGCACACCCAAGCGACCATTCTCGGCCATCACCCGGATCAGGTTCTGACCGTGCTCGTTGAGCTGCTCACCGCAGACACCGACAAACAGCTTTGCCAGTTCTTCGGCAGCAACGGAGCCGTTTACCAGGCTGTGCATGGTCTCGTTTTCTGCCACCTGAGCGGCGAAATCGAGCATCTCCAGCCATTGGTCAACCGCCTTGTGCTCAACGGCAAACTCGAAAGCAGCCTTGGCGTAGGGGCGAGCGATTGTAGTCAGTTCAGACATAGCCCCGTTCCCGTTACAGTTCTGCTACCAGTTTGTCGACGATGTCGCTGTTGGCAGCCTGGTCGATTTGGCGTGCCAGGATCTTCTCTGCACCCGCGATGGCAAGAGCAGCAACCTGCTTGCGCAGTTCTTCTTTGGCACGATGACGTTCAGCTTCGATCTCTGCACGGCCCTGAGCCAGGATTTTCTCCCGCTCAGCTTGGGCTCCGACAGCAGCCTCATCAATGATCTGGGCCTTGCGTTTGTTGGCCTGATCGATGATTTCAGCAGCCTGAAGCTTGGCTTCTTTCAGCTGATCGGTGGCGTTGGCCTTGGCCAGCTCCAGATCTTTCTTGGCACGCTCTGCAGAAGAGAGGCCGTCAGCGATTTCTTTCTGACGGGCTTCGATGGCAGCCATCAGCGGCGGCCATACGTACTTCATGCAAAACACTACGAAGATGAAAAAAGCAACTGCTTGGCCGAGGAGGGTGGCGTTGATATTCACAGCCGATGTCCTCTTTAGTTAGTTAATGGGTTCTGCGTGAGTCGTAATGACTTAGGCAACCGCAAACATCACATACAGACCCAGACCAACGGCGATCATCGGGATCGCATCCACCAGACCCATCACGATGAAGAACTGGGTACGCAGAACAGGGATCAGGTCAGGTTGACGAGCTGCACCTTCCAGGAACTTGCCACCCAGGATACCGATACCGATGGAGGCGCCGATAGCCGCCAGACCCATCATCATTGCAGCAGCGATGTACAGCAGGTCCATGTTCAAGTTTTCCATGAGGATCTCCATTTATTTAGATGTAATTGATTGTATAAAAAGGATTATTTGAGTTGCATCAACCATGGTCTTCCTGCGCCATCGACAGATAGACGATGGTCAGAACCATGAAGATAAACGCCTGCAAAGTGATGATCAGGATGTGGAAGATTGCCCAAGGCACGGACAGGATCCACTGTGACCACCAGGGTAACAAACCCGCAATCAGGATGAAGATCAGTTCGCCAGCATACATGTTGCCGAACAGTCGCAGACCCAATGAAACAGGCTTGGAAATCAACGTGACGGTTTCAAGGATGAAGTTAACCGGGATGGCAGCAGGGTGATTGAAAGGCTGAAGCGTCAGCTCCTTCACGAACCCGCTGATACCCTTGACCTTGATGCTGTAGTACAGGATCAAGAAGAACACGCCCAAAGCCATGGACATGGTGATGTTAACGTCAGCAGAGGGAACCACACGCAGATAGGGAACACCCATCAACTGTGCAGCGTGAGGGATAAAGTCAACGGGGATCAGGTCCATGAAGTTCATCAGGAAGATCCACACGAACACCGTCAGGGCCAAAGGTGCGATGACCTTGTTGCGACCATGAAAGATGTCCTTGACGTTACCATTCACAAACTCGACCAGCATCTCCACAAAGCACTGCAGCTTACCGGGCACACCGCTGGTGGCCTTGACGGCAACCTTGCGGAACAACCAGATAAACAGGGCGCCTAGCACGACGGAAAATATCATGGAATCGATATTCACCGTCCAGAACCCGGACCCTACCTGCAGGTGGGTCAGGTGGTGGGAGATATATCCCTGAGGAGTCAGGACTTCTCCGGTTGCAGACATGAGTTTTCCTAATAGTGGTTGTTAAGCGTGAATGAAACTATCCACTGTACAACGAGGGCGAGGATATAAGTGGCGAAGAACGAGGCGGTGTCGACCTCAATCCCGGCGCCAAACAGCAGGGCGAAAAGTCCTGTTGTAGTAATGAGCTTAATCCCTGCCCCACCATAAAAGTCCCGCAAAACCAGGCCTACGCTCTCTTTCGTCACCTTGCGGCGCAGAACCCAAAGCGTGAACAAGGCTTGAGGAACCCAGTACATCCCCCCTCCGTAGAGAGAGGATTGTCCGGCGAACTCTCCCGCCTGATAAAACCAGACGGTGGCGATCGCCAGGATCAGGACCAGCTGACAAACGAGCATAGCCAAGGCCAGCGTCAAACCTTCCAAGGCTATTTTCTGCTTCACCAACCTACCCCTGAACATTACAGAACTGTAAAAAATCGGGATCCGAAGACCCCAGGTTCACAGCTCGAAAAGCCGGTCAAATTATACCCGTGAAGACGGCTATTGCAACATGGCAAAAATCCTTAATTTTTGCGGCTTTCCGCGCGAAATTAAGGTTATGTTCATATCGAAAGTAATGGATGTTTTATTACTACAAAAAGCGTAAAAATCACAATTCTGACAGGCCAAAATAGCCCAATACCCGGTCCAAATCTGCCAAGTTATCGTAACTTATTACTAACTTGCCGCTATCTTTCTTGCCCGGCTGAAGTTGCACCTGATTGCCAATTTTTTCAGAAATCTGGCGCTCGAGATAACCAAACTGCGGATCGCGGACGGGTTCAACCCTGGTTTTTGCCGGTTCCAGTGCTTTTTGCACCAGCTTCTCGGTATCTCGCACTGTCAGCCCCTTCTGGGCCACCAGTTTGGCCAGCTCTGACTGGGCCTGACCGCTCAGGGCCAGCAGGGCACGGGCATGCCCCATGTCGAGGTCGCCGTGTTCCACGAAGCGCTTCACGTCCTCGTTGAGCTGGTTGAGACGCAGCAGGTTCGTGACCGTGGTGCGGGACTTGCCTACCGCCTCGGCAACCTGCTGGTGAGTCAGTTCGAACTCCGTCAGCAGGCGCTGGAGGGCGACGGCCTCCTCGATGGCGTTGAGATCTTCACGCTGGATGTTCTCGATGAGTGCGATGGCGACGGCCGCCTCGTCGGCGACATCCTTGACCAGGCAGGGCACCACTTCGAGACGGGCCAGCTGGGAGGCGCGCCAGCGGCGTTCACCAGCAATGATTTCGAAACGGTTTTCACCGATGGAGCGAACCACGATGGGCTGGATCACCCCTTGTGCACGGATGGAGTTGGCCAGCTCCTCCAGCGCATCCTGGGACATATCCTTGCGCGGTTGGTATTTGCCGGACTGCAGCCACTCCACCGGCAGCTTGCGCAATTCCCCCTGATTGGTCGGGGCCATGGCCTGTTCGGTGCGCTGGTCGCTCATCACCTGTTTCTGGCGGGCGGCCGTGCTGGTGCTGAGCAGGGCGTCCAGCCCCTTGCCCAGCCCACGTTTCTTCGGCGTCATATGCTCTCTCGATCTGCGGTGAGCGGCTGGGACTCCTGCTCCTGGCGGCGCAGGATCTCGCCAGCCAGGGCCAGATAGGCCTTGGCCCCCACCGATGATTTGTCATAGTGCATGGCTGGCGCGCCAAAGCTCGGCGCCTCCGCCAGTCTTACGTTGCGGGGAATGATGGTGCGATAGACCTTGTCCCCGAAATGCTGTTTCAGCTGATCGGACACATCATTGGCCAGCCGGTTGCGATGATCGAACATGGTGCGCAGCACCCCTTCAATCTTCAGCTCCGGATTGACCACGGCTGCCAGCTTGCTGATGGTGTCCACCAGGGCGGTCAGCCCTTCCAGCGCATAGTATTCGCACTGCATGGGCACCAGCACGGAGTCGGCGGCGGCCATGGCGTTCACCGTCAGCATGTTGAGAGAAGGCGGGCAGTCGATGAAGACGTAGTCGTACTTGTCCCTGACCGAGGCCAGGGCGTTGCGCAGGCGGATCTCGCGGGCAAAAAACTCCATCAGGCGGATTTCTGCCGCGGTCACGTCGGCATTGGCGGCGATCAGGTGATAGCCTCCCGAGGTTTCGGGGATGATCACCTCGCCGATGGGGGCATCTTCGATCAGCAGTTCATAGGCAGTGCGTTCGACATCGTACTTGTCGACGCCACTGCCCATGGTGGCATTGCCCTGCGGATCCAGATCGATCACCAGCACCTTGCGCCGGGTAGCGGCCATGGAGGCGGCCAGATTCACACAGGTGGTGGTTTTACCCACTCCACCCTTCTGGTTGGCTATGGCAATGACTTTTCCCACACTGTCCCCTAAATGAATGCGGCGGCCCTATTCGGGCTGGATGGCTTTAAACTCCAGCAGATGGCGTTCGCCTTCCAGTTCCGGCACCACCAGCTTGTGGGTGGCAACCAGACGAATGCTGTCAGGCAACTGTGCCAGCTCCTGCTCGGGGTATTGTCCCTTGAGCGCCAGGAAGCTGCCCTCGGGTGACGGCAGATGATGACACCAGCTCAGCATGTCCTCCAGGGAGGCGAAAGCCCGGCTCAGTACACCATCAAATCCTGTCTCGGGTTGATACTCCTCCACCCGGGATTTGACGGGAGTCACATTGGTCAACCCCAGCTCCAGGATCACCTGGCGGATGAAGTTGATCCGCTTGCCCAGGCTGTCGAGCAGCACGAACTGTTTGTCCGGATTGATGATGGCCAGCGGCAGTCCGGGCAGACCCGGACCCGTTCCCACATCGATGAAGCGTTCACCGTGCAGGTGAGGACTCACCACCAGGCTGTCGAGGATATGCTTGACCAGCATGGCGTCCGGATCTCGCACCGAGGTGAGATTGTAAGCCTTGTTCCACTTGTGCAGCAACTCGACCAACTGCACCAACTGGGTCTTCTGGGTTTCGGTGATAACAATTCCGGCCTGCATGAGCAGGCCGTTCAATCTTTGCAGCATGTTGTCCAACGGGGAATTCCTCAGGCGGTTTTACGCAGCAGGCCGTGTTTCTTCAGGTGCACCAGCAAGATGGAGATGGCGGCAGGGGTGATGCCGGAGATGCGGGACGCCTGACCAATGGTCTCTGGCTTGGCATCGTTGAGCTTGGCGATCACCTCGTTGGAGAGACCGTTCACGTCGCGGTAGTTCATGTCCAGCGGCAGCAGGGTGTTTTCGTTGCGCAGCTGTTTCTCCACCTCGTCGTGCTGACGCTCGATATAACCGGCGTACTTGATCTGGATCTCCACCTGATCCGCGGCAGCCGCATCGGTCAATGCAGGCCCCACACCCTCGATGGCCATCAGGGCATCGTAGGTCACCTCGGGGCGACGCAGCAGCTCTTCCAGGCTCTGCTCCCGGGTCAGGGGAGTGTTGACCAGGGCGTTGACGGCCTCCAGAGACGGATGCTGCGGGTGGATCCAGGTCGAGCGCATGCGCTGACGTTCCTGCTCCACCTGTTCCACCTTGGCATTGAACAGGCTCCAGCGATGATCATCCACCAGACCCAGCTCGCGGCCGATGGCGGTCAGGCGCAGATCCGCGTTGTCTTCCCGCAGCAGCAGGCGATATTCGGCACGGCTGGTGAACATGCGATAGGGTTCGCGGGTCCCCAGGGTGGAGAGATCGTCCATCATCACGCCCATGTAGGCTTGATCCCGGCGTGGGTGCCAGGCTTCCTTGCCCTGGGCGCGCAAGCCCGCGTTCAGACCGGCCATCAGACCCTGGGCAGCGGCCTCTTCATAGCCGGTGGTGCCGTTGATCTGGCCGGCGAAGAAGAGGTTCTCGATGCACTTGCTCTCCATGTTGGCCTTGAGATCCCGCGGATCGAAGAAATCGTACTCGATGGCGTAGCCAGGGCGAGTGATATGGGCATTCTCGAAGCCACGGATCGAGCGGACGATCTGCACCTGCACGTCGAACGGCAGGCTGGTGGAGATCCCGTTCGGGTAGAGCTCGTGGGTGGTCAGTCCTTCCGGCTCGACGAAGATCTGGTGCGCCGTCTTGTCGGCAAAGCGGGTGATCTTGTCTTCGATCGACGGGCAGTAGCGCGGGCCTATCCCCTCGATCACTCCGGCGTACATGGGGCTGCGATCCAGGTTGTTGCGGATCACCTCGTGGGTCTGCTCATTGGTATGGGTCACGTAGCAAGGCATCTGGCGCGGATGCTGGCTGGCGTTGCCGATGAAGGAGAAGACCGGGCGAGGATCGTCGCCATGTTGCTGCTGCATCACGGAAAAATCGACGGTGCGTGCATCGATGCGTGGTGGCGTGCCCGTCTTGAGGCGATCGATGCGCAGCGGCATTTCACGCAGGCGCTGGGCGAGGGCGATCGAGGGAGGATCCCCGGCGCGCCCCCCTTTGTAGTTCTCCATGCCGATGTGGATCAGACCATTGAGGAAGGTGCCAACGGTCAGTACGACCGTCTTGCCGCTGATGCGGATCCCGCTCTGGGTGACGACACCGGCGACACGATCCCCGTCCATGACCAGATCGTCGCAGGCCTGCTGGAAGATCTTCAGGTTCGGGTAGTTCTCCAGGGTCTGACGCACCACAGCCTTGTACAACAGGCGATCCGCCTGGGCACGGGTAGCCCGCACCGCAGGGCCCTTGGAAGAGTTGAGCGTGCGGAACTGGATCCCGCCGAGATCGATGGCCTGCGCCATGATCCCGCCAAGGGCGTCGACTTCCTTGACCAGGTGTCCCTTGCCGATCCCGCCGATCGCCGGATTGCAGGACATATGCCCCAGCGTATCTATGTTGTGGGTGAGCAACAGGGTATTGAGACCCATACGGGCTGCCGCTGTTGCTGCTTCGGTTCCTGCATGACCGCCACCGACGACGATCACATCAAATTGTTCATGGTATTGCATTGGGGATCACCTTGATCTGCACGCCTGAAGATCTTTGTTTGCCTGGTCTGAAGGGCGGATCATTCTATCTGTTTAGCATCCGGAGGGGAACGTCTACTTCAGGATCAGTATGGATCAGGGATCGGTTAAATAGATCTTAAGGATCTTTAGATCGATCTTTTATTGGATCTTTTATTAGGATCCGCGACTTCTGTTGATAAGGCATTTTTGATCATAAAGATCATTCGGTTAAGGTCGATCGCTGCTTGTGGAAAAGCTTGGATCCAGAGGGGGCGAACGGGGGGATAACATGGGTTTTTATACACAGAAACATGGTCGGCAAGATCTAATACATGAATAACTATAGGTTTTGCAGAGCTTAGCACCTAAGTTATGCACAATTATCCGAGCTCATGTGGGGAGCTCTCGGGAAAAACTTATCCGGATCCCCCTGTTAATAACCTGGTGGATAGGGATCTGGGGATAACCAGGGAGATCGGGGGTCGTGACCGGATCTCCCTGGCCCTGATCAGCCGATCAAGGTCATCCAGTCGTGGATCCAGGTTTCTGCGGCATCTTCGGGGATCTCGTGTTGGGTCACGTCTATTTCCAGGAGATCCCCCAGCCGGCTGGCCCCGCACCCGGCCAGCAGCCGATCCAGCGTCTTTCCGCCCTGGCAGAAGGTGTCATAACTGCGATCCCCCAGGGCGATCACTCCGTACTTGAAGGCGGTGAGATCCGGCTGCTGTTCGGCAAGATCCCGGGCAAAGGGCTGCAGATTGTCGGGTACATCCCCCGCACCATGGGTGGAAGTGACCACCAGCACGATGGCTTCTGGCTCGGTCAGGATCCTGACCAGTCTGGCAGGGTTGTGGATCTCCGCCTGGTGGCCCGCCTGTTCAAGCAGGCCGACCACATGATCTGCGACATATTCGGAGGCCCCCAGCATGGAGCCGACGACGAGGTTGAGTTTGGCCATGGAATGGATCCTGATGTCATCGAAAAAGTGAAGAGCGGGGATCTTACCGCCAAAGCATGTGGATAAATATGGATAAAGCTTGGGGATAAGGAGCCTGTCCACTTTTTGCTGCCAAAACCGGTCTCGTGGCCGTCACGCTGCCTTCTTTCCGCCTGTTGCGACCTCATCGCACCTTTCGTTGTCAAACGACACTTTAAAACATCAATTAACAATGCAGATGCAAATGATTAGCAATTATTGAATCGATTCGATCACGGCACCTGTAGTAGCATGGCGCTGCTTTATTCGCCTGAGGCGCCGGGCTGACCGGTCCAATTGGGCACCCATAATAAGAAATCAAACATAACTTATTGATATTTGAGACACTTATATGATTGCGCAAAAAAATACCCCGAATGCCGTGATGCGAAAGAGAGGCGCACAGCTGCTGCCGCTCTCCTGTCTGCTGGCGTCCCTGCCCGTGTTGGCGGCGGAACAGGCGGATAAAGAGTTGCCCAAGGCGGGCGAAACCATGGTCGTGACCGGGACCGCCATGAAGGTCGAGGTCCCCATGGCAGAGACCCCCCGTGCCGTCTCCGTGGTCAATCGCGAAGAGCTGGACCAGCACGCCGTACTCAAGCTCGACGAGTCCCTGCGCTATCGCTCCGGCGTCCTGTCCCAGTCCTACGGTTCGGACACAGATGCGGACTGGTTCAAGGTGCGTGGCTTCGATGCGGCTTCTTACCTGGATGGCAACCGTCTTTTCAGCACCGGTTACTATGTCTGGACCCCGGAGCCCTTCGGCCTTGAGAGCGTGGAAGTGCTCAAAGGCCCGGCCTCCATTCTGTATGGCGAAGCCCCTCCCGGAGGCGTCATCAACGCCATCAGCAAGCGTCCGACCGCGACCCCGCAGGGACTGGTGAACCTGCAACTGGGCAACCGGGATCTGCGCCAGGTCGGGGTGGATGTCTCCGACACCCTTACCGACAACAGCCGGTATCGTCTGGTGGCCCTCTACAACGAGCGGGACGGCGTGCTGGACGGCACCTACAACGAGCGCGCCTATCTGGCGCCGAGCGTGACCCTGGATATTTCGGATCGCACCACGCTGACGCTGCTCTCCAGCTTCAAGCACGATGAAGGGGTGCCGACCAACGGCTTCTTCCCGGTCTATGGCACCCTGAATACCTCCGGCGGCCAGATCGATCCCTCCACCAACCTGAGCCAGCCGGATTACGATCGCAATCGCAATACCCAGATCTCCGCCGGGTACGAGCTGGCCCACCAGCTCAACCAGACCTGGGAGTTCAAGCAGAACGTTCGCTTCAACTACAACGATCTGCTGCTGCGCCAGACCTATATCTTCCCGACCTATGAAGGCACCACCGCCTACCGCGGCCTGGTCTACCGGGATGGGGATACCAAGAGCGCCACCATGGACAACCAGATGGTGGGCTACTGGAACACCGACAGCACGGAGCAGACCCTGCTGCTGGGGGTGGATCTGCAGCGCCATGTGAATGAAGGTCAGGAAGCCGACAACTATGGCATGGGCGCTATCAACACCATGAACCCGGATTACAGCGGTTTCCCCGGTTTTGATGAATCCACCGCGACCCATCAGAAGAGCACCAAGGGTCAGAGCGGCCTCTATGCCCAGCACCAGATCCGCTGGGATGATCGCTGGCTGCTGACCGCGGGCGGTCGTTTCGACTACGTGGAAACCCACAACATCAGCGAAGCCAAGAGCAAGAACGAGAAACAGTACGACGACAACCTCTCTCTCTCCGGCAGCCTGATGTACCTGGCCGACAACGGTCTCTCCCCTTACTTCGCCTATGCGGAATCCTTCGAAGTGCTGCCGGGGATAGACCCCAACACCGGCAACTCCTACAAGCCGCTGGAAGGCAAGCTCTACGAGACCGGGGTCAAGTACGCCCCCAGCTTCCTCGATGGCTACATCAACCTGGCGCTGTTCGATCTGGAGCAGACCAACTCCCTGGTCTCTACCGGCTCCGGCCAGCAGACCCAGGCCGGTGAAGTGACCTCTCAGGGGGTCGAGCTGGAAGGGAGCGTGCAGGCCACCGAGGCGTTGCGCCTGACCGCTGCATATACCTATACCGATGCCAAGACCAACGACACCGGCAACGGCGATCGTCGTGCGAGCCTGATCCCGCGCCACCAGGCCTCCTTCTGGGGCAACTACAAGGTGCAGCAGGGCCCGGTATCCGGTCTTGAGCTGGGTTCCGGCGTGCGCTATGTGGGTTCCAGCGTCGGCATCGGCGCGGTGAATGCGGACTACACCCCCATCTATGGTTCCGCCCAGGTACCGGCACACACCGTATGGGATGCGATGATCGGGTATGACTTTGCCAAGAACTGGCGTGCCCAGATCAACGTCAACAACCTGCTGAACGACACCTATGTGGCGAGCTGCGACTACTACTGCTACTACGGCGAGCCGCGCAGCATAGTCGGCACCGTCAACTACCGCTGGTAAGCGACAGGCCGGGCGGGGGCGAAGGCTCCCGCCCTCCTTCCATTCATCTACAGGCCTGTCATGGAACTCTTGTCACTGGTTTATCGCCAATACCGTTGGCCCTTCATCGCCATTACCCTGCTCAGCCTGCTGAGTGCTGTCAGCGGGATAGGCGTCATTGCCTTCATCAATCAATCACTTATCGAATCAGTCGGGGATCCGCTGCCGATCCTGGGTCAGCTTGTCGGCCTTGTCTTGCTGCTGCTGGTGATCACGCTCGGATCCCAACTGGCCCTGACCACCCTGGGTCACCATTTCGTCTACCGGTTGCGTGGCCGCCTGCTCAAGCAACTGCTGGATACCGACGTCGCCCGTCTGCGTCAAATAGGGCAGGGGCCGCTCCTGGCCTCCCTTTCCAGCGACATCGGTCAGATCACCATCGCCTTCGTGCGCCTGCCGGAACTGGTACAGGGTCTGGTGCTCACCCTGGGCTCCATCATCTACCTTGGCCTGCTCTCTCCCGCCTTGCTCGGTGTTACCGCCCTCTGGGTCACCGTGACCATGGTGGTGGGCTGGCTGCTGGTGAACCGGGTCTATCGCCACCTGGCGCACATGCGCCAGGCCGAAGACAGGCTCTACCAGAACTACCAGTCCATCATCGCCGGGAGCAAGGAGCTGGCGCTCAACCGCGAGCGTGCCCATTTCGTCTACCACCAGCTCTATGAGCAGAATGCCCGGGACTACCGGGAGCAGATCATCCGCGCCGATACCTACCACCTGAGCGCGGTGAACTGGTCGAACATCATGATGCTGGGTGCCATCGGCCTGGTCTTCTTCCTGGCCAACGGGCTGGGCTGGGCCAACACCAATGTGGCCGCCACCTTCGCCCTGACCCTGTTGTTCCTGCGCACTCCCTTGCTGCAAGGCATCGGAGCCTTGCCGACCCTGATCGCCGCCCAGGTGGCGTTCGACAAGATAGCTGCCCTCAATCTGGCGGAGCCGGACGAGGCGTTCCCGTTGCCGCCTGCGCCTCGCCCCTGGCAGCGCATCGAGCTGGAGCAGGTGAGCTTTCACTACCAGGGGGAGGGCGGTTTCTCCGTGGGCCCCATCAATCTGGTGATCGAGCGGGGGGAGCAGATATTCCTCATCGGTGGCAATGGCTCCGGCAAGTCGACCCTGGCCATGCTGCTGACCGGGCTCTATCAACCGGTCTCTGGCCGGATCCTGCTGGATGGGGAGCCGGTCACCGATCGCAACGGCTATCTGGGGCTTTTTTCCGCCATCTTCACCGACTACCACCTGTTCCAGCATTTGCTGGGGCCCGAGCCGAAAGAGGCGCTGGTCGCCGAGTGGCTTGAGCGGTTGCAGATGGGCAGCAAGCTTGCCATCGAGGATGGCTTCATCGCCGATATCGACCTCTCCCAGGGCCAGCGCAAGCGGGTCGCCCTGCTGCTGGCCCTGGCAGAGCAGCGGGAGGTGATGCTGTTCGACGAGTGGGCCGCAGATCAGGATCCCCAGTTCCGCCGCATCTTCTATCAGGTGCTGTTGCCGCGTCTCAAGGAGATGGGCAAGACGGTGATCGCCATCAGCCACGACGATCACTACTTCTCTCTGGCCGATCGCCTGCTGGAGATGCGCCAGGGCCGCCTCACCGAACTGACCGGCGAGCAGCGCGAGCAGGTGAGCCGGGATGCGGTCGCCCATCTGGATGGCAAGGTGCCGGCCTGATGCTGGCACCGATGAGACTGGCAGCAAGCCAGCACAGGAATTGCTTATGTTCGAGATGAAATCCGCCAGCTTCGCGGTCAATGACCGCACGCTGCTGCACCCCACCAGCCTTCGCTTCGAGCAAGGTCGGGTCTATGGCCTCATCGGCCACAACGGGTCGGGCAAATCGACCCTGATCAAGCTGCTGGCGCGCCAGCAACCCCACAGCGGCGGGGAGATCCTGTTCGATGACCAGCCGTTGTCTGCCTGGGGCAACCGGGAGTTTGCCCGTCAGGTGGCCTATCTGCCCCAGCACCTGCCGAGTGCCGAAAACCTGCTCGGCCGCGAACTGGTGGAGATGGGGCGCTACCCCTGGCGCGGCCTGCTGGGCCGGATGGGAGCGGAAGATCACCGTCAGGTGGAGCGGGCCATCGCCCTGACCCACACCGAACGCTTTGCCGCTCGGCTGGTGGATACCCTCTCCGGCGGCGAGCGGGGACGAGTCTGGCTCGCCATGCTGCTGGCTCAGGAGAGCCGTTTCATCCTGCTGGACGAGCCGCTGGCCGCCCTGGACGTGGCCCATCAGGTGGAGGTGCTCACGCTCGTCAAGCAGCTCAGCCGCCAGCTCAACCTCGGGGTCATCATCGTCATTCACGACATCAACATGGCCTCCCGTTTCTGCGATCGGCTGGTGGCGCTGCACTCCGGCCGTCTGCTGACCCACGGCGAGCCCGAACAGATCATGACAGGGGAGACCCTGAACGCCATCTATGGCATCCCCATGGAGGTCATTCGCCATCCGGCCCATGACCACGCCATCGCCATCGTCTGACCGGGGGCCGCTCTTGAACCGTTTATTGAAGATGGCGCCCTGTCTGCTCAGTCTGCTGCTGCCCCTGGCAGGGGAGGCCGGGCAACTTGTCAGCGCCACCAGCGCCACGCCCCGCATCGCCACCGTGGACTGGACCATAGCCGAGACCCTGCTGGCGCTCGGAGTGACACCGATGGCGGTGGGGGATGTGGCCCCCTATCGCGCCTGGGTCGGTGAACCCCAGCTTCCTGCCGGGGTGATCGATATCGGGCTGCGTGCCCAACCCAACCGGGAACTGCTGGCGGAGCTCAAACCGGATCTTATTCTCATCTCGCCGCTGGCGGCCCCCCTGGCGCCGACCCTCTCCCGCATCGCGCCGGTGCACTCCATCGCGCTGTATGAACCTGGCACCGATCTGTGGCAGCGACTGCGGGAAGCGACCCTGACCATAGCCGCCCTGGTCAACAAAGAGGCGGAGGCCGAACGCCAGCTCGCCGCGCTGGAGCTGGATCTGGCACAGATGCAGGCGGCGCAGCCCGCCGATCTGCCCCCCTTGCTGGTGGTGCAATTCATCGATGAGCGCCATGTGCGGGTGTTTGGCCATGGCAGCCTGTTCGAGGCAGTGATGCAGCGCCTCGGCCTTCGCAACGCCTGGCAGGGAGAGACCAATGCCTGGGGATTCTCGGTCGCGAGCCTGGAGCAGTTTCTCGGGATGCCGGAGGCTAGGCTGGTGGTGGTGGACCCAGTGCCCGTAGGAGTTGGTGAAAAACTTCAGGAGCCTGGATTGTGGCAGCATCTCCCGCTGGTACAGAACAATCCAGTGATCCATCTGCCTGCGACATGGAGTTTTGGTGGCATATTGGCGGCCCGCCGCTTCGCTACCCTGCTGGACGGTGCCTTGCGGGAGCAGGCTGTCCACAGTGCAACCGGGGGATCAAATCAATGAGATCTTCTCTTTCTTCGCCCCTGCTGCGCCCGGGTCTCTGCCTGTTGGTGCTGACACTGGGGCTGGCTTGCGCCGAGCTGGCACGTCAACTGCCGGGGGCGCTCTGGTGGCAGGCCCTGTTCTCCCCCGAGCTGGACGATGCCCGCCAGGCGGTGGTTCATTTCAGCTGGCTGCCGCGCCTAGCCATCTGCCTGCTGGCCGGTGCCGCCCTCGGGCTCGCCGGTACCCTGATGCAGCAGGTGCTGCGCAATCCCCTGGCCTCGCCCACCACCCTGGGGGTGGCCTCCGGCGCCCAGCTGGCGCTGATGATGGTGACCCTGCTCGCCCCCTCCTGGCTGCTGATCGGGCGGGAGTGGATCGCCATGGCCGGGGGAAGCCTGGCCATGGGGCTGGTCTTCGCCCTGGCTTGGCGCCGTCAGCTCAATCCCGTGGTCATCGTCTTTGCAGGGCTGGTGATCAACCTCTATCTGGCCGCCATCAGCATGGGATTGCTGCTGTTCTTCCAGGAGGAGCTCAAAGGGTTGCTGGTGTGGGGGAGCGGATCTCTGGCCCAGAACAGCTGGAGCGGCGTCGGCTATCTGCTGCCACGGTTGCTGCTGGCCGCGATGCTGGCGGTGGTGCTGGTGCGCCCGCTGGCAGTGCTGGAGCTGGACGATGCCAGCGCTCGCAGCCTGGGGGTCTCTCTCAAGCACCTGAGATTCGCCGGCCTCGGCCTCGCGGTGTTTGTCACCGCCTGCGTGGTGAGCGTGGTGGGGCTGATCGGTTTTATCGGGCTGGCGGCGCCCGCCATGGTGCGGCTGCTGGGGGTCAGAAAACTGGCCCAGCGGCTGCTGTGGGCACCCATCCTCGGCGCCCTGTTGCTGGCGGCCACCGATCTGCTGCTGCAGACCCTGAGCCGGTTCTGGCCTGTGCTGATCCCGACCGGCGCCATGACGGCCCTGTTGGGGGCGCCGCTGCTGCTCTGGCTGATCCCGCGTCTTGGCATCAAGCAGAGTTCA
Organism: Aeromonas sp. R7-5; assembly: GCF_040908015.1. Taxonomy (NCBI): domain Bacteria; kingdom Pseudomonadati; phylum Pseudomonadota; class Gammaproteobacteria; order Aeromonadales; family Aeromonadaceae; genus Aeromonas; species Aeromonas sp. R7-5. Next base: position 34,130 of record NZ_JBFOCZ010000027.1, read on the forward strand.
CCTAAGGCGAACTCCTCCCTGCAGTTGGCCCGCCATCCGGCGCCGACTCGCCTTGTCGGCCTGATGGTGTTGGGGCTGGCTGTGGCGGTGATTGCCTCCCTGTTGTTTGGGCAGGGGATGGGCGGCTGGGGCTGGCCGAGCTGGCTGCGGTGGCAGGCCCAGCTGGAGTGGCGCTTGCCGCGCACGCTGGCAGCGGGTGCCGCAGGCGTGTTGCTGGCGCTGGCAGGCACCCTGTTGCAGCGAGTCAGCAACAACCCCATGGCGAGCCCCGAGCTGCTGGGGGTGAGCGGTGGCACCTTCATGGGGGTGATTGCGGCGGCCCTGTTGCTGCCCGCCTTGCCGCTGCCCATGATGCTGCTGGGGGGGTTGATGGGCGCCTTCGCCTGCCTGTTGCTGCTGGTGCTTATCAACCGGCGCAACGGCTTCCAGCCGGAGCGGATACTGCTGTCTGGCATCGCCATCACGGCGCTGTTCGAGCCGTTGCAGGCCATCGCCCTGGCCAACGGCGACCTGCGGGTGCAGCAACTGCTCTCCTGGATGTCCGGCTCCACCTATTACGTCACCCAGCCGGTGGCCCTTGCCCTGGTGGTGTTGGCGCTGCTGATGCTGGCAGCCTGCTTGCTGGTGAGCCGTTGGCTCGATCTCATGCCCATGGGGCCGGCGGTAGCGACGGCGCTCGGCATCCGCCTGAGCCGTGCCCAGCTCACCATCCTGCTGCTGGTGGCCGTGCTCACCGCCAGTGCCACCATGGTGATAGGCCCGCTCTCCTTTGCCGGTCTGCTGGCGCCGCACCTGGCCAGATTGATGGGGCTGGTGAGGGCGCGCTGGCACCTGCTCGGCGCTGCAGGCTGTGGCGCTTTGCTGATGGTGTCGGCGGACTGGATCGGCCAGCAGATCCTCTTTCCCCAGGAGGTGCCCGTCGGTCTGGTCTCCACCCTGTTAGGGGGCGCTTACTTCATGTGGTGCCTGCGCCGTCTCTAGGTTGGTGGATGAAAAGCGCACAAAAAAGCCCGGGATGAACCCGGGCTTTTCATTGCCTGCTCTGCGGACTTACTTGCCGATGCAGAAGCTAGAAAATACATCTAACTATCTGTAAATATTTGGGTTTAAGTTTTGCTATTTATCCCCATGGGAACAAATATGGGAACACTTGTTGAAAACGCCTCCACTCAACACCACTCCCCACACAAGCTATCGGCTTGGGCCAGCAAGGAGCCAGAGCTTAGCACTAGCACCTTGCTGACTCGTTTGGGAGGGGATCAGTTGTCGTTCTTGCTTCCCCTCACTTGCTGGTAGACCGCTTGCATCAAATGGCTAGCAGCAATACCCCTAAACGCTTCGTCATTCATCAGGCGTACAAAGATATCTTCATTTCCGTCCATGCGTTCAATGAACAGCTTTTCAAGCTGCTTGTTAAATACGGGTTCGAAGTTTTCAATGCTGTTGGCCATAACCGCCTGCCGTAGCTGCTCGTTGGCCACCGCCGTTTCACGAACTTGGTCGAAGAAAAGCTGATCTGCAGGAGTAAATTCTGTACCAAAGCGCTCATTCAGCTTGCCAACTAAAGTTGATAGCTGTACGTCTTCTTCAGCTTGCCCAGTGCCTACCTCGGTGGGTCCATACAGTGAATCTGGTTCACCGATCTTCAAATCTATCGCGCCCTCACTGATTTTTTGTAGACGGTAGTACTTGAGTTCAACTTCGTCGTCTACCTGCACCGTACGATTGTCAGTTTCGTATGGCAGTTTGGTCAGCAAGAAGCGGGCATAGGTGTAGAGTTTCTCGTGATCGGAGTCCTGGTACGGCACGATCTGAGAAACAAAGCTGTAAAGATTGCGGAAGCTGATCAGTTGCCCTTTGAATAGATTCTGGTCTTCTTCTTCGATGGCCTTGAATCGTTCAATCACCAAATCGAGCAAACCATTCAATTTCTTATGTTCGCCACCAGTGGGGTTTAACCGGTTTCTGAACCAGATTTCGCACCAGGCATCTACATCGCTCTTAGTGAATATCTTCCAGTTGAAGAGTGTATGAGCCAGTGTGTTGAGCTGCTGAGGATCGGTGTCCTCGCCCTTGTCAGTTTTCTCATAATAGGGTTTAAACGCCGTATAAATGTCTTCCGGTGCATTAACAAAATCGAGAACGAAGGTATCTGTTTTGCCTCGTGTTGTGCGATTGAGGCGCGACAATGTTTGTACCGCTTGAATGCCAGATAAGCGCTTGTCGACATACATGCTGTGCAACAGTGGCTGGTCAAATCCCGTTTGGTATTTTTCGGCCACCAGCAAGACTTGGTATTCCTCGGTATTGAATTTTTCCGGCAGCTCGTTTTCCTTGATGCCGTTATTCATATCTACTTCGGTGAACTTCTTGTCCTCAAACTCTTTAAGCGCAATTTCGCCAGAGAATGCCACCAGTGATCGCACATCGGTGTATCCCTTGTCCTTGATGTACTTGTCGAAGCCCAGCTTGTAGCGTACGGCGTGCTCGCGTGAACCCGTTACCACCATCGCTTTGGCTCGACCGCCAATTTTGTGCCGAGTATGGGTGCGGAAATGTTCCACGATCACTTCCACTTTTTGCGCTATCTCGTAGTCGTGAAACTCGATGAAGCGTGCCAGTGCCCGGGCTGCCTTGCGGCGGGGCACCTCGGGATCTGCTTCCACCTTCTGGATCAGTTTGCAGTAGCGCTTGTAACAGGTGTAGTGCGCCAGCACATCGAGAATAAAGCCCTCCTCGATAGCTTGCCGCATGCTGTAGTGGTGAAATGGTGCCTTGCCATTGGGGCCTGGTTCGTTGAACACAGCCAGGGTCTTGAACTTGGGGGTGGCGGTGAAGGCAAAAAAACTCAAATTGGGCTGTTTGGCGCGTTTGAGCTGTTCACGAAGTAACGCCTTCTTCGCCTCTTCGCTCAAGGCATCGTCGTCCATATCCAGCAACTGCTCGGCTATTGCTGCTTCAATGCCGTCCCTGTTCAGGATCTTACGCAGTTCCATCGCCGTTTCGCCGCTCTGTGAGCTGTGCGCCTCATCCACGATCACGGCAAAACGCTTGCCTGCTGTCGAGATAGCGACGCCCTTACCATTAGCCTCCATCGTACGGATGGCTTGGGTGATGAAGGGAAACTTCTGGATGGTAGAAATAATGATCGGCACACCATCAGCTAACGATTTGGCCAACTGTTGGGTGTTTTCGTCAATCTTCTGTACCACTCCCAGCTTGTGCTCAAACTGGAAGATGGTGTTTTGTAACTGTTGATCTAGTACGCGCCGGTCGGTGATGACGACGACCGAATGAAAAATCTTTTCGTTGTTAGCGTCATGAAGACTGGAGAGGCGGTGTGCAAGCCAGGCAATCGAGTTCGATTTGCCTGAACCAGCTGAGTGCTGAATGAGATAGTTATGTCCCGAACCATGTGCCTGCGCATGATCGGTCAGTGTCCGTACCGCATCTAACTGATGATAGCGCGGGAAGATCATCGTTTCCTTGCTATGACGCTTGATGCCCTTTTCGGTAACGACACTCTTTTCCTGAACATCCAAATGGATGAAACGGGCCAAAATGTCCATCAAGCTGTTGCGGGTCAACACTTTGTGCCAAAGGTATGAGGTTCGTACATCACCTGCGGTTGGAGGGTTGCCTGCACCGTGGTCATGGCCCAGGTTGAACGGCAGGAAGAAGGTATCTTTGCCTTCCAGCTTGGTGGTCATGAACACCTGCTCAGTATCCACTGCAAAATGCACCAAACAGCGTTGCTTGAAGGCGAACAGCAACTCTTTGGGGTCGCGCTCAAAACGATATTGGTTCTTGGCGTTTTCCACATTCCAGCGGGTGGCTGACATGGTGTTCTTCAGCTCTAGCGTGGCTACTGGCAAGCCATTTACTGCCAACACGACATCGGGGATAGCGCCACTTTTGGTTTTCACCTGCCGAACAATGGTCAGACGGTTGTCGTCAAAGCGTTCTGTACTGGCGGGGTCCAACCCAGTATTGGGCGCGAAGTAGGCCAGCCGTACTGTCTTACCCACGCACTTAAAGCCCTCACGTAAGACACTCAAGGCTCCCTTGGCTGCAAGCTCTTTAATCAAGCCATCCAGCAGCATTGTGGGAGCCTTGGTGGCATCAAGCTGGGCCAGGCGTGTCCAGATCTTCGGTTGGGTTTTCTGCACAAAAGTGACGACATCAGCAGGAAACAGGGCTGCATCCGGGTCGTAGGTGCTGGGATCACCTTTATCAAAGCCGCCTTGGCTGACCAGTGCGTGTTCGATGTCGTTTTCAAAGTCGATTTCTTTGTGCATGGGCTATTTCCCCTCCAGCTTTTTCTTACCAAGCTGTTGGATACTTTGCTCTGGGGTTGGCAATGCTTCGGGCATGGTCCCCCCCAGCTCTTGGATGGTCTGGCGAACTTTTTGCCCGACCTCAAAGTGAGTTTGATTGGCCTGCCGTTTGCCCTGGACCTGATCGCGGCGCAACTTTTCTTCTGCCTGTGTGGCGCGGAACAAGTTGGCCGCCAACTCGGTGCTGCCCATGTGATCCAGAATTTTTTGGCTCTTCTTCAAACCTTTGCGTGCATGAATATCTTTGGCACCCAAGCCGCCATACAAGCCTTTGTAACCGTGGTCCTGAAAAATGGCGTAGTCCAACGGCGTTGCAACACCAGCATCTTTGGCCGCTGCTGCCAGGCACTTGTTGTGCTCGGCTAGCTCATTGCGTATAGCCAGTCGCTTTTCATTTTCACCCAGCTGGGCAAACTTGACGTTGTCTTCCAGCTCTTGACGCCGGGTTTGCAAGGCAAAATAGGTTTGACCGTTGGCAATCACGGGCTTGGAGGGGTCACCGTTTTGCACAATCAGGTAGCAGGCGTAGCGCGAAAGTCGTACATCCTCCACTTTGCGCTGTGCGCCTGAGCCGATCTCAACCATTGTGAGGATATCCTCCATATGGTCTGCTACGTTGTACCCACTGTTTGTGCAGGCTTCCCGCGCTTTTTCCATCACAGGCAAAAAGTGGCGGTATTGAGAATATTCCAGCTCCTTGGCGAGCTGCCGGGCTGACCAAAACTCGTTACCAGCCTCATCAAGCTGGCGAATGCCTTCAAATGTGGCGTGGTGCTGAGTCGAAATGCTGGATTTAGGCATGACAATTCCCTTTCATCGAATCACCTCAATATTGCTGTTATCCAAATCTGCCAGCGCCATGCCATTGAGGTCGGCATAACGGTAGTGGCGTATCGTATGATCCCGCTGCAGGTACTTGCCATCTGCATCCAGATAGGGTGTTGGGTCTGCCGTGTTGCTCAACACATACTTGGTCACATGAAAGGTGCTCTTTTTGTTGGTATAGGCTTTGATGGTGGCGTGCAACGCTTTGAGCCAATCCACACTCGCCGTCAATTGCTCAGGAGTATCTTGTGGAATACTTTCCGATTTAAATTCCAGGCAGTAAACATGCAACTTGTTTTTGCGCAGATTAAACAACACATAATCACAACGCTTGGACCACGGCTTGGCTGTGTCGTCTAGAAAGTGAAACAGCGGCAAGGTTGCGCCATTCTTTTTGGTATCCAGCTTGATCACTAAGGTTTCACCACGGGTTGGCAGTTTCACTTCATAAGTAATGGGTTTACTGCCTGCGTGACCAAAGCCTTTTTCTTTCAGCACCACTTCACTGTCGCTTGCCTGCACCTCACCGTAGTGGTTGGTGTTCAGGTAAGACTTCAAACAGTTGAAGTAGCCTTGTGCGTTTAATGCCATCCGTTAGCTCTCCTTGCTCACTCTGCGTTGCTTACAGGGGCATCTGGAATCTTAAAACTACGCACGTCGATTTTTCCGGTCACGGCGTTGGTGATGAGTGCCGAGCGGTATTCGGTCAAACGGTCAATTACATCTGTTGCCTTCGACATCTGCATGTCAAGCTTTTGATTTACCTTGTTGATGTAGTCGATGATGTCCTGCTGCTCATTTACAGGGGGCAATCCAATCCGAAAATCTTTGAGGAATGTTTCTGGAACGCGCTTTTGCCCCCCAGCACCGTACATCTCCGACTCACCAATGCATCGAAACGGATGAGACATTGTGAGGTGAAATAGATAATCCGGCAGGAGGGTGTTATCCGAGCGCATCACATGCAGTTCTGTTGTCCCGAACGCAATCCCGTTTTTTAACCCGCGAGCAATTGCCCCTTTGCCATTCTCAAAGCACGGGGTTATTTTCGCTACAACGACATCGCTGTCTGCGAAGTACGTATATCCCCCGCCTATTTCACCAAGTTCTTTTTCCGCATCGAGATTCAGTCCGCCAAACTCGCCAACCGCCTCCATTGGAATGAATGAGACCAGTTCGTCATCGTTCAGCTTGATTTCCCCCTTGCTAGGGTTTGTTTTCATGCAGAACCGCATACGCTTAGGTGCCCAATGAGCGGGAATGTCACCCAACCAAGGCACCTCTGAATCCTTCATCGCCACGGACGGATCAAGCCCCTTGGTGACAGCATGGCTGATCAGCGCCGTGCGCTTTTCCGCCAGTTTGCCGAGCAGGGACTGTTGCTTGGCGATCAAGGCGTCGATTTGTGCGGTTTTGAAATCGAGGAAGCGAGCGATGACCTTTTGTTCTTCAATCGGCGGAACAGGTATAGGCAGAACGGACTGATAACCTTCACTAAAAGAAGGGACTGCTCCTGGATTAACATGCTCACCGAAATCAAGTGTGGATAGCCAATAGAAGGCCCATTCTGGAACCACTTTTTCTGCATCAACGACATAGGCCGTCATATTGTTGTCAATACAACATGCCGCTGTCGTCATGCGACGGCGGTTTAACAAAAGCGCCGCGCCAATCTTGGCATAAACAATTGCATTCTTTGGAACAATGATTGCGCGCAATAGTTGTGCGGTATCCTTGCTGATAGTATGTGGCGAGGCTAGTAACGTTTTACCGTTTTCTGAAAGGCTCAAGTCCCCAACTTTGTAAAAGTAGAGCTCCTCACCTTGCACATTTTGATATTCGTGCGGGAACCCAGCGCCACCAAATAAGCGTCCCACTTCTTTAAGACGCCGCACCTCCCAACTGCTAGGCACATCACCAATCCAAGGATACTTAGTTGCTAGGTATTCAGGGTATTTCTGAAAACTGACCATCACACCACCTCACTCAGCATGGCAATGATGTCTTTTTCCAACTGACTTATTTCACTGGCGATCTTATCTAGCGGGCGCGGTTGCTTATAGACGTAGAAATGCTTGGCAAGTGGAATTTCGTAGCCCACCTTGGTCTTGCTGTGGTCGATCCAGGCATCAGGTACATGGGGCAGGACTTCGGCCTTGAGGTACTCTTCGCAGTGATCTTTGACTAGTGCTAACAGCTGGTCGTGGCCGGTTTCGTTATCAAAACCCAGCGGCAGCGGCAGGGCGATGTCGCTCGGCAGCGGTACAATCTCGGTATCACGCAGTTCGGGATCCGGCTCGTTAAAACCCTTGTTATCGCGGCAGATATCCGCCTGGGGATCGCGCTCGGATAAAGCGGCCAAGATCGCCTTCTTCACCGGTGCTCCCAGCTTGATTCTTGCTGCCTTTAAGGCGGCGTCCAGTACGGCAACAAACGCGGGGCGGCTAGGGTATAACGTTGCTGCATCCATGCCCTGTAGGGTTTCGAGGATAGCCGCTTGGGTGGCTTTTCCTGCCGCCACCTCTTCGGCATACGCGGCCTCGCTCTTGCGCTTCTTGCTGGTGGCCAGATTGGCAAAAGCGCTCTGGCCAGCAAGCCGGGTGATACGTTCGGCGCTGACTTGGAAATTGAGGCGTAGTGGGCGCTCGACTGTGATCTTCAGGAAGCCAAATTCGCGGTTCTCGAAGAGCTTGCTGCAGGTGCGTTCCACCGTCTGCGGCTTGCCATCGATGGTCTCGATCACTTCACTCTTTGCGTCGTGCTCATACTCGGCATACAGGCGCACCAATTCCTTGATGTGTTCATCCGAGAGCTCGTTACGCTTATTGCCCAGGCTCTTGTCCATCTTCTTGAAGTGGCGGGTGCCATCGATAAGTTGCACCTGGCCTTGGCGATGAACGGGCTTCTTGTTGGTGACGATCCAGACGTAGGTGTAGATGCCTGTGTTGTAGAACATCTGGTCAGGCAGGGCGATTATGCTATCCAGCATGTCGCGTTCGATAATCCAGCGGCGGATATTCGATTCACCGGAACCAGCATCGCCGGTAAACAAGGGCGAGCCATTGAACACCACGGCGATCTTGGAGCCATCACCACCCAGATTATTGCCATCGACCAATTGGGGCGGCTGATGCATCTTGGAGATCATGTGCTGCAAAAACAGCAGCGAGCCATCGTTGATGCGTGGCAGACCTGCGCCAAAACGGCCATCAAAGCCTTGCTGTTGGTACTCTTCACGCACGAACTCTTCTTCCGGTTTCCATTCCACGCCAAAAGGCGGGTTGGCCAGCATGTAGTGGAATTTCTTATCCGAGTGGCCGTCGTGTGGCACAAAGCCGTTGGTCTTGTTCTTGGCATCCTTGATGCCCAGAGTGTCGCCATAGATCAGGTTGTTGATTGGCTCGTCTTTGATCAACAGGTCCGAGCAGCAGATGGCATAGGACTCTGGGTTGTATTCCTGACCGAACAACTCAATGTTGGCATCCGGGTTAAGGCCGTGAGTCACGCCATCGCCACAGATGAACTTTTCTGACTCGGACAACATGCCGCCAGTGCCCGCCGTTGGGTCGTACACGCTGCGGTAGATACCTTTTACATAAATATCGTCCTCGCCAGTGAATAGCAACTGCACCATCAGACGAATGACTTCGCGTGGGGTGAAGTGATCTCCGGCCTCTTCGTTGGCTTGCTCGTTGAATTTGCGCACCAGCTCTTCGAACAGGTAGCCCATCTGCAAGTTGCTGATGACCTTGGGTGACAAGTCGATATCTTGAGAGCAGAACTCCCGGATGATCAGAAACAGCCGATTAGCCTCGTCCAGCTTGGCGATCTCGGCTTCAAACTCAAACTTGTCGAAGATGTCGCGGGCGCGTGGCGAGAAACCCTGAATATAGGCGATCAAGTTGCCCGCGATATTGGGAGCATCCCCCAGCAGCTTTTCAAATGTGAAGCCGCTGGTGTTGAACAGCTCTTGTTTGCGATCGGTTGCGGCAATGCGCGACAGTGCTTTGTCCAGCGCAGGGCCGGTGATGCCCTTTTCTTCCAGACGTTTCTTTTCGTCCAGCACCTTTTGCTTGTTTTCGGCCAGCACCAGATCGAAGCGGCGCAGGACAATCAGCGGTAGCATGACCCGGCGATACTGAGGCGGACGATAGGGGCCACGTAGTTTGTTGGCGATATTCCAGATAAAACCAACCAGGTTTTGGTGTTGATCATTTTGCATGAGAGATTCCCGAAAAAATGCGTTGTTTAATCTTCTGAAAAGTAATCGGAGTCCAGCGTCTTGATGGCGAAGACCTGACGGGTGGAAACACCCACGTTGTGTTCAATCATCAGGGCGGTGAGACGAGAGCCGTCGATCAGCACTATGCGCTTCTCAATCAATCCCACATATTCCTGAGCCTCACGGCTAAAGCCGGAGGTAGTGATAAAGACCCCTTTGCGTGCCCTGTGTAGATCGAGTGCTCCGGCAAAGGCTTGTATCTCGGGACGGCCGACGGTCTTATCTGCGTAGCGCTTGGCTTGCAAATAGATGGAGTCGAGCCCCAGCTTATCTTCCTTGATGATGCCATCGATACCGCCATCACTGCTGGCGCGGGTGGTTTGCCCCGCCTCCTGCCCACTGCCGCCATAGCCCATGGCCACCATCAGATCGACCACCAGCTGCGGGGGGCAGGGCCAGCACCTCAGCCAGCAGCTCATCTGCCAGGGAGAGGTTGAGGGAAGCTAGCGCTTGCTCAATCAGTTCTTGTGGGGGGGCTGGCCGGGATATCAGTGAGTGTCGCCAAGTCTTGCTGTGTATTCCCTGCGGGTTCATTGGATGCTTTGGTAAAGGCAATGAACTCGTTGAACTGTGCCAGATAGTGATTATCGATCGTATGGCCCGATGCCAGTGCAGCTTTGCCCCGTTCGCTGATAAGGCAAATCCCCCGTTTTGGTTGCTCAATCAGCCCGGCTTTAACCAGATAAGTCTTGGCCCAGCCGACGCGGCTGCGCAGCGTGGTTTGCCGACCGCTTGGCAGGGTATCTGCCAGTTGCTCAGGGGTGAAGGCATAGTGTTGGCAAATCAGCTCGAATACGTCTCGTAAAGGGCGGGTAACTCCATCGGCCAACACTTTGAGCACCACCGGCATCATGGCTTCATAGCTGGGCAAGGTTTCTTTCATCGGGCGACCAGATCCAGACAAAACAGGAGCTTATCTTGTCACAGCAGTCAACTAGGGGCCAGTGGATGGATCAGAATTGGGCTGGTGGCCGATGATTATTACCTGCTCTACTCTACGCGCCCATTGGCGCATGGTTGCTAGCGAGCAAACATCGCATTGACGATGTGATTAAATAATGGTATTTGCGCACACGCGCCCGCGCGCTTTTAAGTCATTTATGTTATGAATGGGGCTAAATCGAAAACCTAGTTTTACGTGGATTTATATTGTGTGTTTTGTATCTAAACTTAGGGTGTGGTGCTAATTTTGTTTCTTTGTATAGATAAATCGTCTGACGCATCAAGCGTGAGCCAGAAGGTGAACAGGCCTCGATACATGAGGAATAAAAGATAAAACCCGCTGGTGGGCGGGTCTTGGTCAGTTAGTAGAAACGCATATTGCGCCCTTCGAACATCAGTGGCACACCGCCCGTTCGACCATCTCTCACTTTGTCGAATACGGCTCTTACTTCTGTGCCATCCGGCTCGCGGTGAATGCCCAGAATAACAGCGGCATCTTTCTCCGCTTGGCTCGAATCTGCAATGTCTCCCTTTTTCGGGATCTTGTTTTCGCGCTCATCAACGGCCCTCGTTGCCTGGGCGAGGCTCACGATCGGCAAGCCAAGCTCCTTGGCAAGCTGACGCAGGCGACCGGAGACGGTGGCTACTCGCTTGCGGTCATCACCCAGACTGTCAGGATGATCAATGTCTTGGAGATAGTCCACGTAAAGGGCCTCGATCCCGTTTTGACGCTTCCACTTGCGGGCAATCGCTTCAATGTCACTGATCGAAATACGCGGCGCATGGAGTACTTGCAGGCGATCCCCAATCTTGGTCATCCACCCATGCCCTTTGGCGCTGTGCTTGGCCGCATCCATGTCGTTCAGTTTACCAGCCTTGACCAATGCCACTGTCACGCCGCTAGTCAGCGCTGCAAGGCGAGTACCAACGTCTGCCCCCGGCATTTCAGCAGAGATAAGTCCAATCCTGCGTCCGTTATTAAGGTTGGCGGCGGTCATGCTCAGCAGTAGTGCTGTTTTCCCCACACCAGGGCGGGCGACAATTACGGTAAGGTAGCCAGCGGGACAGCAAGTGACGGCATCCAGAGACGGGATCCCGAACGGCATTCCCATCAGTTCACCACGAGCGGCGCGGTCCTCGGCTTCTTGGGCAAGCTCGGACAGCTGGGGCCCGTTGCTTTCGTACTCGTTGCCGTCATCATCGACGGCAACCAGGTCGGAAACCAATGCGGATACATCCAGATCGCCTTTGGCAGCCTTTGCGGTGGCGGCCAGCAGCAGATTATGCACCTTGCGACGGGCTGCCTTGGTCTTGATTGATTCGGCGTAAAGGTGTGCGTTTGCCGTGCTTACCCCCACCTTGATCAGCTCGATCAAGTAGGCAGACCCACCGACGCGATCAAGGTCTCCCCGTTCTTTAAGGGCCTCCGTCAAGGTGCCAAGATCAAGCGTATAGCCATCACGGCAAACTGCTTGGCAGGCATCAAAGATGATGCGGTGAACGTTACTCTCGAAGTGGTTGCGGCGCATACCGTGGGCGTCGAAGATTTCCGGCTGGTTGCGGCTAATCACGCTTCCAATAAAGTATTGCTCGGCGTCAAAGCTGCTCAGCTTATTGTCGTTGGTGTGCGTCATTAGTTGTACCCCTCGAACATCTTGACCGGGGTATCTGTAGCGTGATGGCGGTGCTGGGGGTTGCGACCCGGTTCTTTGTCGGCCCGGCGGATCCAGTTCCTCCAGGTAGCTTGCCAATCGAGTTTAAAGGCCTCCTTTCCAGGCTTTGCGATCCAAAAGTCAGCAAATGTCAGGGCTTCGCGGGCTATGTCGCTTTTCGCCAAGTGTTTGGCCTCATGTACCGCCCAATGGATCCAATCATCGGGAACGGCGAAGCCTTCGGGAAGGCGAGTACCCTTGGGGTTTACCTTAGCTTTGTCATTACTGAAGAGGGCAGCCTCCTGCTTAGCAGGAGGCAAATCACTAGATGTATTCTCTTCTTTTTTCTTCTTATCTTGCATGACCCCATCATGACTCAAACATGATGAGGTCATGACCCCATCATGACCCCTTGCGCGAAGTTCCCCGATAACTGTTCTCATAGCCGGGCTGCTGGTCATGGATTGGTCCAAGCGACGGGCCAATTTCATGCACGTGATTGCCCCCTCATGCTCTTCAAACAAACCCAGCTTGATGAAGTAACGGAGAATTTCCTCCACCCTGGCCGGTGTGCTGCCGGTATTACGAGCGACAATCCTGACGTCGTGTTCAAGCTGGAATGTCAGGCTGCCGAGTTCTACCTTGCCTGCGATCAGCTCAAGGCAGTACCAATAGAGACCATAGCCCTCAAGGCCATAGTCCAGCAGTACGTTTTGGAACTTGGCGTCTTGATTGGCGTCAGTGTCGTGCTTAAACCACTTCATTGCCGCTCCCTTTTTTCAGCATGGCCCGCATCTCGGCGAGCGTGAATTCGCCGACCTCAAGGCTGCGTTTATCCTCCAAGGTCTGGTTGATCTGGGCCAAATCGGGGAGCTCGATATTGACACTACGAGCCACCCGACGGGCGGGGCTGCGAGGGGATTTGCCACACACACACTTGACGGGATCACCTGCGGGAATATTGATAAAAGGGATGCTGGTGACACCCTCTACGATCTCCACAAGCGGCAGGGGGTAAGTATTCAGTTTCACGCCAGCCTCGTGCCATTTCGGCGCAGCGGTCATGGCTGCGGAAATGATCAAGTTACCCAGCTCTGCCAGGCTCATGTCTGACAGATTGAAGGTGATTTTGGGCGAAGTGGTGTCCTGAGCTTTTTCGCTCTGGGCATCAACGTATTGCAGAGCCTCGCGGTTGTTGTCGATTTTGGTCATCATCCGCCCCCTATGCCTTGCGGCTCTTTTGGATTTGGGCGATGAGCCAGGCTTCCACTTCCTCTTTAACCCAGCCGACTGCCTGCGCGCCAACAGACACCGGCTTGGGGAAGGAAGGATCGTAATCCCTGGGGCGCTTCAGGTTGGGGCGCAGTTTGGCGTAGATAGTCGAGCGAGAAAGCCCTGTGCGGGCTTCAACCTGTTTGCGACGAAGAATAGTCAGTGCGGGTTTGATCTGTACGGCCATGTTTCGCTTTCTCCAGTTGAAGGTGAAGCGCCCCGGAACGGCCCGGGACATGGTTTCGTACAATATGCATCGGGATTTCTTAGATCGAAGAAACTCGGCAAGTTTTCTGGGCATGAGTTTTCCGCCAACTGGGAAAACTCGCCTATTATTTTTCGCTCGAGTTTTCTTGCTTTTTTATCTAAATTCCCCCTTTAGCGCTTTGCTTACATCGTCATAGGTCACGATAGTATCGGGGGAGTTGATAACCACGTTGGCCACAATGGCCATTGCTTGCATGAGTGGCCTTGTCAAAGTGAAGTGGTACTGCTTAGCCAGTAGGTATCCAAAGGCCCTCAAGTATTCTGATTTCTGGCTATGCTGCCGTGAACTAGTCGCTGCTTCGATCACATCAGACTGGCTCGGTCTGAAATCACGCATCACGTTTGCCAGCGTACCAAGCAATGCTGTGAGTGTGGGGGCTGTATCCCATGCATAGCGCAAGCTATCCCTAACCTCTTCTGCCGGGTCGATAACAATACTTTTATCAGCAGGCATAAATTGCACGTTAAGGGTGGGGAAGGGCTCGTCGCTGGCTAACGCTGGTTTTGCCTTGGGCATCTCTCGCTCCGGCTGGTTGCCGAGCAGATAGCCCCGCAGGCCACGCCACATATGCAGATTGCGTCCCCGATCTGCGTGGTTGTCGGTTTGCCGTAGTAAAGCAGGGATTGAATCGAGCTCGTCTGGACCGCTGATGCCAATGTCCGAAAAGTGGTCGATTGCGTTAACCGCAGTCTCTATTGCGTTGACTACCACGCCTGCCTGATCCGCAGCCCGCTTCGATTTGTCACGTGATTTTGCAAAGTCTTGGTGTGCAGCCCATGCCGATCGGATGAAATTTTCCCACTGTTGATCGTCGCTAAAAATACGCGTCAGCAGGGCGAATGGCTCTGCCATGCGCGGATCTTGTCCTAACCGGCAAAGACAGGCCACTTCGACAGCGACACTGTCCCTATGGGCCAAGGCTTCGGCCCTTTGTATTCTCAAACTTGGTAGGTAGTCTTCTCTGCCTCGCTGTAGGAACGATTCAATCGTTCGCTCGATGCCTGATAAGATTTCTTCCGCATTAGCGAGGGATGAAGCCCACCCTTGTTGTTCCCGTGAATCTCCTTCGATCAACGTTGTTATTAATACCCGGACCGCTGCCGGGGTGTATGCTGGAAAGTCCATCTTAGCGCTCTGTTATGGTGTCCTCGGCTGTTCCGGTCTGTATACAGGGGTTAGCGTCTGGCGAGTTGAGATAATGGTTTATGTTGTCGATTGGTACGATTTTCCAAAGGGGCCGATGATGACCTTGCCGCGACCATCCTCAATCTGGCTATCCACGAAGTCAGCCCACCATTGCAGCATTTTCCGTCGTGGATCCAGATATTCGGCTTTGTTATAGATGCCTGCCACGCCTCCAACCTCATGGGCTAAGGCTTTCTCGATCCACTTGGAATTGAAGTGACCAGATTCATTCAGCTGAGTTGACGCCGTTCTGCGGAAGTCGTGAATGACAAAGTCCCTTACCTCGATGTCCAGTGTTCGAACCGCGACATTGAGGGTGGATTTAGAGATGGGCTTGTGCAGATCGCTGCGACTAGGAAATACCCATTCAGAGCCGCTTGATAAGCCCTTCAACTCTTCGAACATCGCAACTGCTTGCCGAGATAGAGGAACGAGGTGGGCTTTGCTCATCTTCATGCGTTCGCCAGGAATTTCCCACATCGCCCCTTCAAGGTTGAACTCTTCCCAGCGGGCTTCGATCAGTTCCGATTTACGAACCATGCACAGGATGAGCAGGTGTAGGGCCAGCTTATGGGCGCGCTTCATGTTGGAGTGATAGATAGTCCGCAACAGGATTCCGATTTCATCTGGCCTCAGGGCCATGTCCTTGCTTCTCGCTCTGGCGATGTATTTCGCCTCGATAGCCGTGGCAGGGTTGAAGGTGATCTTTTGCCGCCCGATAGCATAGGAAAACAGCCGCTTCAACACGTTACGAGTTTGCAGCGCCATTTGATCGGCCCCGCGATTTTTGATCTTGTCAGTAATGGAGAGGATGTCAGTGACCGTCACATCGGTGATTTGCTTGCTGCCAATCGCCGGGATCACGTCCTTTTCCAAAATGCGCTTGATGTTGCGAGGGTTACTGTTCGCGGGTTCGGCAATTTTGGCATACCAGTGCCAAGCAAAGGCTTCCACCGTATCACCCGCTCTTATCGCTTCCTCTTTCTCTCTGGCTTTTTCGACAGCCTTCAAGCACCACTCTCGGATAAACAACTGGGCCAGGTCTCTCGCTCCGAGGGTGGCGTCACTAGGGATAGGATCTCCTCGTTTCAAGGCCATTGGGGAGAGGCCACGACCGGCTAATGCTTTACAGTCATCGCGTCAGCTACGGGCTTCGGAGAGGGAATAGGCAGGGTAGTTACCTAATGTGATTTTTTCCTGCTTGCTACCACGTCCACCGACTCGGTAACGCAGTCGCCACACCATTGACCCATCCGGCATGACGTCAAGATGAAGCCCACCTTCGTCGGTTTTGGTGTATGGCTTTTCGCCCGGTTTGAGATTTCGTAGCTTCGTATCCGATAGAGCCATCATGCACCTCCATTTGAGCCCCGTGTTCCCATGGAAATTGCATCACCATGGGAACACCAATCATCATGGGAACACATCTCTGCAGGCCTTTATCCATAAGGCATGCGGCGATATTCCATCCTCCATGTGTTCCCATGAAAAGTGATATCTCCTTTTCAAAAATAGACCACTTGGGAACACATCCGACCATTCATGGGAACACATTTTTTGATCATGGGAACACATATGGGAACACATATTGGTGGATTTCTGCGGAACGTACAAGACAGGAAAAGAACAAAAAGCCCGCAATTACGCGGGCTTATGGATTGTTTGCGGAATAATTAGGACCATTACAGAACCGGGATTATTTTCCGATGCAGAAGCTGGAGAAGATGCGGCCCAGCAGATCGTCGGAGCTAAACTCGCCGGTGATCTCGGACAGGGACTCCTGGGCCAGGCGCAGCTCCTCGGCCACCAGTTCGCCAGCCACATAGACCTCAAGCTGCTCCCTGGCTACCCGCAGCCGCTCGGCGGCACGCTCCAGTGCGTCCAGGTGGCGGCGGCGGGCCATGAAGCCCCCCTCGGTATTGCCCTGGAAGCCCATGCAGGCCTTGAGGTGCTCGCGCAGGGCGGGCAGCCCCAGCTCGGTCTTGGCGGAGATGCGATAGACGGCGTGGCCCTGCTCCTGGCTCGGTGCCAGATCCTCGCCGGTCAGGTCCGCCTTGTTGCGCACCACGGTGAGGCCGATGTTTTTTGGCAACCGATCAACGAATTCTGGCCAGATGTCGTGGGGATCGACGGCATCCGTGGTGGTGCCGTCCACCATGAACAGCACCCGGTCGGCCTGTTCGATCTCGGCCCAGGCACGCTCGATGCCGATCTGTTCCACCTTGTCCTGGGTATCGCGCAGGCCCGCGGTGTCGATGATGTGCAGCGGCATGCCATCCAGATGGATGTGCTCGCGCAGCACGTCGCGGGTGGTACCGGCGATCTCGGTGACGATGGCGGACTCGCGGCCTGCGAGGGCGTTGAGCAGGCTCGATTTGCCGGCGTTGGGGCGACCGGCGATCACCACCTTCATCCCCTCTCGCAGCAGGGCACCCTGCTTGGCCTCGCCGCGCACGTCGTCCAGCTCGGACATGATGGCGTAGAGGTCACCCGCCACCTTGCCGTCGGAGAGAAAGTCGATCTCTTCATCCGGGAAGTCGATGGCCGCTTCCACATAGATGCGCAGCCGGGTGAGGCTCTCCACCAACTGCTGAACCTTGCCGGAGAACTGCCCCTGGAGGGAGTGCATGGCGCTGCGGGCGGCCTGCTCGCTGGAGGCTTCGATGAGATCGGCGATGGCCTCGGCCTGGGCCAGATCCAGCTTGTCGTTGAGGAAGGCGCGCTCGCTGAACTCGCCCGGGCGGGCGGGGCGGATGCCGTCGATCTGCAGGATGCGGCGGATCAGCATGTCGAGAATGACGGGGCCGCCATGGCCCTGCAGCTCCAGCACGTCTTCGCCGGTGAAGCTGTTGGGGGCCTTGAACAGCAGGGCGATGCCCTGATCCAGCGCCTGGCCCTGCTCGTCCCTGAACGGCAGATATTCGGCATAACGCACCCTGGGGAGCTTGCCGAGCACTATCTCGGCGACCCGCTCGGCGGCAGGGCCGGAGACGCGGACTATGCCGACGCCGCCACGGCCGGGGGCGGTGGCCTGGGCCACGATGGTATCTGTTGTCATCTTGCTTGACTCGCTGGTTGGCTGAATGAGTAAGAGGGTGGGGGACATTGTAATAAAAAAGGCGGCCCGAAGGCCGCCTCTTTTGTCATCAGGAAAGATGGGCTGCGCATCAGTTGCGTGAGTGCAGGCCTTTCTTCTCCAGCTGACGATAGATGATGGTCTGCTGGATGATGGAGATGACGTTGCTCACCAGCCAGTACAGAGTCAGACCTGCCGGGAACCAGAGGAACATGAAGGTGAAGATGATCGGCATGAACTGCATCACCTTCTGCTGCATCGGGTCCGTGATGGTGGTCGGGCTCATCTTCTGCAGATACCACATGGAGGCACCCATGAGGATTGGCAGCACGAAGAAGGGGTCCTTCACCGACAGGTCGGTGATCCACAGGGCGAACGGCGCGTGGCGCAGCTCGACAGACTCCATCAGTGCCCAGTAGAGGGCGATGAAGATGGGCATCTGAACCAGGATGGGCAGGCAGCCGCCCAGCGGGTTGACCTTCTCCTTCTTGTACAGCTCCATCATGCCCTGGGACATCTTCTGGCGATCGTCACCGAAGCGTTCCTTGAGCGCAGCCAGCTTGGGCTGGAGCATGCGCATCTTGGCCATGGAGGTGTACTGGGCCTTGGTCAGCGGGAACATGATGCCGCGCACCAGCAGGGTCAGCATGATGATGGCCAGACCCCAGTTCTGGACGAAACCGTGGAACACGGTCAGCAGCCAGTGCAGCGGTTGGGCGATGAACCAGAGCCAGCCGTAGTCGACGGTCAGATCCAGGTGGTTTGCCACCTTGGCCATCTGATCCTGCAGCTTGGGACCGATCCACAGCTTGCCGCTCACTTCGGCCTGCTGGCCAGCAGCGACGTCAACCAGCGGCGCCTTGTAGCCGATGATGGCCTGGTCCTTGCCCGGGATCACGCGGCTGTAGAAGCTGTTGGTGTCGTTGGCATTCGGGGCCCAGGCGGAGACGAAGTAGTGCTGCAGCATGGCGACCCAACCACCCTGGGTGGTCTTGTTCAGGTCGGCATCCTTCATCTCGTCGAAGGTGTACTTCTTGTAGCGGGAGTCTTCGCTGGAGAAGGCACCACCACGGTAGGCACTGGCCACCATGGCATGACCTTCCTGATCCTTCGGCGTGGTCATGGTCTGCTTCAGCTGACCGTAGAACTGTACCTGGACCGGCTCGGCAGACTTGTTGTCGATCTTGTAGTCGACGCCCACGGCGTAATCACCGCGCTTGAGCACGAACTCCTTGGTGAAGACCACACCCTTGCTGTCGGTCCAGGTCATCGGAACGACGACTTGATCCTGACCATCGGCCAGCTGATAGCTGGTCTGGGCGGCTTCATAGGTGGGACGACCTTGAGCCTGGCTGTCCGGACCATTGCGACCGACCAGACCGCTCTGGGCCACATAGAGGTGGGCAGGCTGGCTGGTCAGCAGGGTGAACGGCTGTTCCTTGCCTTCTTCCAGCTTGTGGGCCAGCAGTTCGGCAGAGACGATGTCACCGCCCTGGGTGTCCAGGGTCAATTTGAGCACGTCGGAGGAGACGGTGATCAGCTTGCGCGCGGCGTTACCATTTGCTTGCTCGGAAACCTGAGGAATATCACCGGTCTGACCGGCTTCAGGTACGAAATGTTCGGTTTGGGCCACGGTAGTCGGGGCCGGCTTCGGAGCCTTGTCGGACTCCCACTGTTGCCAGAGCAAGAAGCTCACGAACAGCAAACCGATCAGGAGTAAATTGCGTTGTGATTCCATAGTCTTCAGTTTCTTCGCTTTGGTTGCGGAACCGGGTCATAACCACCCTCGGATAAGGGATGGCATTTTAATAGACGTTTGCTGGCTAACCAAACGCCTTTTATGAAACCGTGAAGTCGGATTGCTTCTATCGCAAATTGGGAACAAGTCGGGGTGAAACGGCAGCGCGGCCCGAGCAGGGGACTAATGATTAGCTGATACAGGCGTATCAGTTTGATTGCTACCCATTGCAACGGCGTGACAGAGTGCGCCATAGCTTTTCCAGTAACTTGAACAGCGCTTCGTTGTCCATCTCCTTCACGCCACCCTTGGCGATCACGACGATGTCGATAGCGGGCAGATTGGCTTGATTGAGGCGAAAACTTTCCCGAACCACTCGTTTTACACGGTTGCGCCAGACGGCACGCTTGAGCGCCTTTTTGGGCACGGCGAGGCCAAGACGGGGGTGTTCGAGGGAGTTGGGGCAAGCAAGAAGCGTAATTTGCGGAGAAGCGGCCCGGACAGGCTCGGCGAAAACGCGTTTGAAGTGTTCGGGAGTTAACAGACGTAACTCCCGAGAGAAGGTGTGCTGGGTAGGCATTAGACTACCAGGCGGGCACGACCCTTGGCACGACGAGCGGCCAGAACTTTGCGGCCGTTGGCAGTAGCCATGCGAGCGCGGAAACCGTGAGAGCGCTTGCGCTTCAGGTTGGACGGTTGAAAAGTACGTTTCATGATTCGATTCCGTATTTCTGTACAGTTTTGATTGTCACACTTAGCCGACGCGCCAGCTATAGCGTGTGACGACTAGCAAAAGAGGCCGAATTCTAAACAGAGTTCAGCTTCTCGTCAATCCGCCGTTCCTTTCCATCTCGCCCCGTTCGTCGACCGAGCGGGATAATCTGGCAGGATCCGGAGGATCAAGGGCCCCGAATTATACTGGCAACCCGGGGTTAAACAAGGATCCCTCAAGAAAAAAGGCGGCCAGGCCGCCAAAGAGAGAGCTATTTAAGTACTTTGCGCAGGAACTCCCGGGTACGGGGATCCTGCGGATCGACCAATATCTGATCCGGCGGGCCCTGCTCCACGATCCGGCCTCCTTCCATGAAGATCACCCGATCGGCGACATCACGGGCAAACTCGATCTCGTGGGTCACCACCACCATGGTCTGGTGCTGGCGGGCGAGCTGCTTCATCAGGCCCAGCACCTCGTCGACCCACTCGGGATCGAGGGCGGAGGTGGGCTCGTCAAACAGGATCACCTTGGAGTGGGCCGCCATGGCCCGGCCGATGCCGACGCGCTGTTGCTGGCCGCCGGAGAGGGAGGCCGGGTAGGCATCCTGTTTCTCGGCGAGGCCGATGTCCTTGAGGATGCCCAGGGCAGTGGCACGAGCCTCCGCCTTCGGCTGCTTCCAGACGGTGATCAGCCCCTCGGCGATGTTGTCCAGCGCCGTCTTGTTGGCGAACAGGGCGTAGTTCTGGAACACGAAAGAGGCGCGTTTGCGCAGTTCGATGGCCTGCTGGTCGCTGGCCTTGGCCAGATCCACGGCGAGGTCATCGATGACGAGCCGCCCTGCATCCGGGGTTTCCAGCAGGTTGAGGCAGCGCAGCAGAGTCGACTTGCCGGTACCGGAAGGACCGATGATGACGACAATCTCCCCCTTCTTTACCTCAAGATCGATGCCGTTGAGCACCTGATTTCCGTCATAGGCCTTGGAGAGACCCGTTAGGTTGATCATGACAGGCCTCCTTTAATAAGCACGGTTCAGCCGCACTTCCAGCAGATGCTGCAAGCGGGTGAAGAAGATGACCACCACCCAGTAGATCAGCGCTACCGCCATGAAGCTCTCGAAGAACTTGAAGGAGGAGGCCGCTTCCATCTGGGCCTTGCCCATGATCTCCGCCACTCCCAGGGTAAACGCCAGGGAGGTGCTCTTGATCATGTCGATGAAGTAGTTCATCAGCGACGGTGTCGCGATGCGGGCCGCCTGGGGCAGGATGATCCGCTGCATCGCCTGCAGCCGGCTCATGCCGATGCTGAGGGCGGCTTCCATCTGGCTCTTGTGGATGCCGAGAATGGCTGCCCGGATCGACTCGGCCATGTAGGCGGCAAAGTGCAGGGTCAGGCCGATGATGGCGGCGGTAAAGGCATCCATCCCCACGAAGATGGGGAAGAGCTGCGGCAGCCCGTAATAGAGCAGAAACAGCTGGACGAGCAGCGGTGTACCCCGGAAGAACGAGATATACAGCATCGCCAGCCAGTGAAGTGCGGGAACGCGAAACACCCGTACTATCGCCAGGATCAGCGACAGTACGAGTGCCAATACGAATCCCCACAGGGCCATTTCCATCGTGGTGCCCAGGTATTTGAGCAGGATGGGAAACAGCCCTAGCGTGTACTCGAGGTCAAATTCCATCATTTATTTGCTGGTGATGTCCGCTGCGAACCATTTTTCGGAGATTTTGGTCAGGGTGCCGTCTTTGCGCATGGCGGTGAGGGCATCGTCAACCTTTTTCAGCACTGCCTGCTTTTCCGGGGTCTTCAGGAAGGGCAGGGCGTTCTCGATGGTTTCGAACGGTGCACCGGCCTGTTGCAGCGGCAGCTTGGATTCCTTGATCAGCTGGGCGGTGGAGACGCGGTCCATCACGAAGGCGTCGATGCGGCCCAGGGCGACATCCTGCTCGAAGGCGGAGTCATAGGTACGGATATCGATCTTCTTGTTGGGGTCGTTCTTGCGCAGCAGCTCTTCGAAGTTGGAGCCCAGGTTGACGGCGACTTTCTTGCCTTCCAGGTCTTTGATGCCGTGGATGGTGTTGTTGCCCTTGCGGACCACTATCTGGGCACCGTCATAGACATAGGGCTGGGAGAAGGCGTACTTGGCCTTGCGCTCGTCGGTGATGGTGATCTGGTTGGAGATGGTGTCGACGCGGCCGGTTTCCAGCATGCCGAACAGGCCGGAGAAGCTGGCGGTCACGAACTCGACCTTGTAGCCGGTGCGCTCACCGATCTGGTTCCACATGTCCACCTCGAAGCCCTGCAGCTTGTCCTGCTTGACGAAGGTGAACGGGAAATATTTGCCGGACATGCCGACCTTGATGGTTTCCTGAGCGATGGCCTGGCTGGACAGGCTGGCCAGCAGAATGGCGGCGCCGGAAATCAGCTTGATGGTGGTTTTCATGGGGATTCCTCTCTCTGTAGTGCTGTATTTTTAGTTGTAATCACGGGTTGGCGCTGATGTTATTGGAATAAAATATAAAAAATAAATGATATTTGGTTATATAAAATAACTATGGTCGCAGCGCGCCATTCTGTCCACATTGACGATATCCGGCTGTGGGTAACTTTGGGGATGAAATGGGATCCTGGGGCGTTGGATCCTTGAAAGTCAAGGATCTTATTTGCTGGATCCGTGCGGCAGCAACTGGAGATCCGGCCACTAAAAACGTAGAATAGCCGGTCTTTACTTAATCAATTGACGGGAGTCTAGAGTGACTGCTTCGCTATGGCAGCAGTGCCTTAACCGGCTGCAAGATGAGTTGCCCTCGGCAGAATTCAGCATGTGGATCCGGCCGCTTCAAGCGGAGTTGAGTGACAATACTCTGACCCTGTATGCACCGAACCGCTTTGTTCTGGACTGGGTACGCGACAAGTACCTGCTCCGGGTCAACGGCATCATCAACGAGCTGTGCGGAGCCGACGCTCCCACCCTGCGTTTTGATATCGGCAATCGCCCTCATCCCGTCGCCGTCGCCAGGGCGCCGGCCCGTGGTGTCGATCCTGTGAATAACTCTCCCAAGAGCTGGGAAAACAAGGCCGAAAACAAGCCCGAGCCAAACCACAAGAGCAACACCAACGTGAACTATACCTTCGAGAATTTCGTCGAGGGTAAGTCCAACCAGCTGGCCCGTGCGGCCGCCCGTCAGGTGGCCGACAATCCGGGTGGTGCCTACAACCCGCTGTTCCTCTATGGCGGCACTGGCCTTGGCAAGACTCACCTGCTGCACGCCGTTGGCAATGCCATCAAGGATCGCAAGAAAGACGCCAAAGTCATCTACATGCACTCCGAACGGTTCGTGCAGGACATGGTGAAGGCGCTGCAGAATAACGCCATTGAAGAGTTCAAGCGTTATTACCGTAGCGTCGATGCCCTGCTCATCGATGACATCCAGTTCTTCGCCAACAAGGAGCGCTCCCAGGAGGAGTTCTTCCACACCTTCAACGCCCTGCTTGAAGGCAATCAGCAGATCATTCTGACCTCGGACCGTTATCCGAAAGAGATCAACGGGGTGGAGGATCGTCTCAAGTCCCGCTTCGGCTGGGGGCTCACGGTGGCGATCGAGCCGCCCGAGCTGGAGACCCGGGTTGCCATCCTGATGCGCAAGGCGGACGAGAACCATATCCATCTGCCGGACGAAGTGGCCTTCTTCATCGCCAAACGGCTTCGCTCCAACGTCCGTGAACTGGAAGGCGCCCTCAACCGGGTGATCGCCAACGCCAACTTCACCGGCCGCGCCATCAACATCGACTTCGTGCGCGAGGCGCTGCGCGATCTCCTGGCCTTGCAGGAGAAGCTGGTCACCATCGACAACATCCAGAAGACGGTGGCGGAGTATTACAAGATCAAGCTGGCGGATCTGCTCTCCAAGCGTCGCTCCCGCTCCGTTGCCCGCCCGCGCCAGCTGGCGATGGCGCTGGCCAAGGAGCTGACCAATCACAGCTTGCCTGAGATAGGGGATGCCTTTGGTGGCCGTGACCACACCACGGTTCTTCATGCCTGCCGCAAGATCGAGCAGCTGAAGGAAGAGAGTCACGACATCAAGGAAGATTATTCCAACCTGATCCGTACCCTTTCTTCCTGATACCGGAACGGAGTGCACAGATGCAGATTGCATGTTCCAGCCTGATCCGAATCCTTTCCTCCCAATAACAACGGAGAGCACAGATGCAGCTCGAAATTAGCCGTGAGGCCCTGTTACGTCCCCTGCAACTGGTGTCCGGTGCCCTGGGTGGCCGGCCGACCCTGCCCATCCTCGGCAACGTCCTGCTCGATGTCAGCAATGGCCTGCTGTCGCTGACCGGGACCGATCTCGAGGTGGAGATGATCGGACAGGTCTATCTCAACAGCGACAGCCAGGATGGCCGCACCACAGTGCCGGCGCGCAAGCTGCTGGACATCTGTCGCGGTCTGCCGGAGGGGGCGGAGATCCGTCTCAGCACCGAGGGAGAGCGCCTCATCATCCGGTCCGGCCGCTCCCGCTTCAACCTGTCGACCCTGCCGGCGACCGAATACCCGAACATCGAGGATTGGGAATCCGTGCTCGAGTTCGACATCAGCCAGCTGGAGCTGAAAAAACTCATCGACGCGACCCAGTTCTCCATGGCGAGCCAGGACGTGCGCTACTACCTGAACGGCATGCTGTTCGAGAGCGAAGGCCACGGCCTGCGTACCGTGGCGACGGACGGTCACCGGCTGGCCACCTGCCGCCGCGAGGTGGTGGGGGAATCGCTGCCCGATCATCAGGTCATCCTGCCGCGCAAAGGGGTGCTGGAGCTGGTGCGCCTGCTGGAAGCGGAAGACAAGCCGGTAAGGCTGCAAGTGGGCCGCAGCAATCTGCGCGCCGCCCTGGATGGCTTCATCTTCACCTCCAAGCTGGTGGATGGCCGTTTCCCGGACTGGCGCCGCGTTATCCCGAGAGGGAGCGACAAGGCCCTGATCGCCGGTCGCGAGGATCTGCGCCAGGCCTTTGCCCGTGCCGCCATCCTCTCCAACGAGAAATTCCGTGGGGTGCGTCTCAATCTGCAGGAAAACCTGCTGCGCATCACCGCCAACAACCCGGAACAGGAAGAAGCCGAAGAGCTGCTTGACGTACAATACGCCGCTGGCGAGATGGAGATCGGCTTCAACGTCTCCTATGTGCTGGACGTGTTGAATACGTTAAAATGTGACCAAATCCGGATCAGCCTGAGCGATTCCATCAGCAGCGCCATTATTGAGGATTTTGAGAACCAAGATGCCCAGTACGTGGTGATGCCGATGCGGATCTAGTCGTGTCCCTGGTCAAACTCCAGCTCAGCGACTTTCGCAACATTCAGCACGCCAGTCTCGCGCTGTCTCCCGGCCTCAATATCCTGGTCGGGAGCAACGGCAGCGGCAAGACCAGCGTGCTGGAAGCCATTCATTACCTTGGTCTCGGCCGCTCGTTTCGTACCCATTTGACCGGGCGGGTCATCCGCCAGGGCGAGCGGGCCTTTACCCTGTTTGCCCAGTGCGAGCTGGAGGGGCGTCAGGTGCCCATCGGGCTTGCCAAGGACAAGGGGGGCGAAACCCAGCTCAAGATCGCCGGTGCCCAGGCCCAGCGCCTGGCCGATCTGGCGGAGCTGTTGCCGGTACAGTTGATCCACCCCGATGGTTTCAGCCTGCTGACCGGTGGGCCCCAGGCTCGCCGGGCCTGGCTCGACTGGGGTGTTTTCCATCAGGAGCCGACCTTCTTCTCCCTCTGGGGGCGGGTGCGTCGGCTGCTGAAGCAGCGCAATGCCTTGCTGCGCCAGAGCACCCAGTATCGTCAACTGGCGTTCTGGGATCAGGAGCTGGTGCGATTGGGCGGCGAGCTGGCGGGGTTTCGCGCCAGTTATTGTCAGGCCATTACACCCCTGATCAAGGAGATGACGGCAGATTTTCTGCCGGAGTTCGATATCAGTCTTGGATTCTATCGAGGCTGGGAAAAAGACACTCCCCTCGACGCATTGCTGGAGGCGGGGTTCGAACGGGATCGTTCGCTGGGGTACACTGGGGTCGGTCCGCAGAAGGCGGACGTGCGGCTCAAGGCGAACGGTGTCCCCGCGCAGGATATTTTGTCCAGGGGTCAGCTGAAGTTGCTGGTCTGTGCCATGCGGCTGGCCCAAGGGCTCTATTTGAATCAACATAGCAGCCGCGGCTGTATTTTTTTAATTGATGATTTTGCCTCTGAACTGGATGTCGACAAACGTCGTCTGCTGGCTGCAAGGCTGAAGCAGTGCGCGTCCCAGGTGTTCATTACCGCCATCGATACCGGTCAGCTCGCAGACATGATGGATGCGAGTGACTGCAAGCTGTTCCACGTGGAACAAGGCAAGATCTCCGAAACGTTAGAGAAGGCAGAGAGTAAGCTATGAGTGAAAATACTTACGACTCCTCGAATATCAAGGTGCTCAAGGGTCTGGATGCGGTCCGCAAGCGCCCGGGGATGTATATCGGCGATACGGACGATGGATCGGGCCTGCACCACATGGTGTTCGAGGTCGTCGACAACTCCATCGACGAGGCTCTGGCTGGCTACTGCTCCGATATCCAGGTCAAGATCCATTCCGACGGCTCCGTCTCCGTGCGCGACAACGGTCGCGGCATTCCGGTGGACATCCACCCGGAAGAGGGGCGTTCGGCCGCTGAAGTCATCATGACCGTGCTGCACGCCGGCGGCAAATTCGATGACAACTCCTACAAGGTGTCCGGCGGTCTGCACGGTGTGGGCGTTTCCGTGGTGAACGCGCTTTCCGACAAGCTGCTGCTGACCATCCGCCGCAACGGTCATGTTTACGAGCAGACCTATCACCTGGGCGAGCCGCAGGCACCCCTCAAGCAGATTGGTGACAGCACCGGCACCGGGACGGAAGTTCGCTTCTGGCCGAGCCCGACCATCTTCAGTGACACCCTGTTCCACTACGAGATCCTGGCCAAGCGTCTGCGCGAGCTCTCCTTCCTCAACTCCGGCGTCTCCATCCGTCTGATGGACGAGCGTGATGGCCGCGAGGCGCACTTCTGCTACGAGGGGGGCATCAAGGCCTTCGTCGAGTACCTGAACCAGAACAAGACCCCGATTCACCCCAAGGTGTTCCACTTCACCACTGAGCAGGACGGCATCGGTGTCGAAGTCGCCATGCAGTGGAACGACGCCTATCAGGAAGGGGTCTACTGCTTCACCAACAACATTCCGCAGCGGGATGGTGGCACCCACCTGGTGGGCTTCCGTACCGCGCTGACCCGGACGCTGAACAACTACATGGACAAGGAGGACTACAGCAAGAAGGCCAAGTCCGCCGCCAGTGGTGACGACGTCCGTGAAGGTCTGATTGCCGTTATCTCCGTCAAGGTGCCTGACCCTAAGTTCTCCTCCCAGACCAAGGACAAGCTGGTCTCGTCCGAGGTGAAGACCGCCGTGGAACAGGCGATGGGTGAGAAGCTGGCCGACTTCCTGCTGGAAAACCCGGGCGACGCCAAGATCGTGGTCAACAAGATCATCGATGCGGCCCGTGCCCGCGAAGCGGCCCGCAAGGCTCGCGAACTGACCCGCCGCAAGGGCGCGCTGGATATCGCCGGTCTGCCCGGCAAGCTGGCTGACTGTCAGGAAAAAGACCCGGCGCTCTCCGAACTCTACATCGTGGAAGGGGACTCTGCTGGTGGCTCCGCCAAGCAGGGTCGCAACCGGAAGAACCAGGCCATCCTGCCCCTCAAGGGTAAAATCCTGAACGTGGAGAAGGCCCGTTTCGACAAGATGATCTCCTCCCAGGAGGTGGGCACCCTGATCACCGCTCTGGGCTGTGGCATCGGTCGCGACGAGTACAACCCGGACAAGCTGCGCTATCACAACATCATCATCATGACGGATGCGGACGTCGATGGTGCGCACATCCGTACCCTGCTGCTGACCTTCTTCTATCGTCAGATGCCGGAAATCATCGAGCGTGGCTATGTCTTCATCGCCCAGCCGCCGCTCTACAAGGTGAAGAAGGGCAAACAGGAGCAGTACCTGAAAGACGAAGACGCATTGTTGCAGTACCAGACCGCCATGGCGCTGGACGGTGCGACCTTGCACGTCAACGAGTCTGCCCCGGCCATCGGTGGCGAGGCGCTGGAGCGTCTGGTCAACCAGCATCGCGCCGTGACTCACCTCATCACCCGCATGTCCCGCCGCGCGCCGGAAGCCGTGCTGACCCAGCTGATCTATCAGCCTGAGTTGAACGAAACCCTGCTGGCCAGCGAGAGCGATCTGCAGACCTGGTGCCAGAGCATGGAAGCCGTGCTCAACGAGAGCAACCACGGTATCCAGTACCAGATGCAGGTACGCCGCGACGAGGAGCGCAGCCTGTTCGTGCCCCACGCCGTGGTACGCCAGCACGGGGTCGACCGTGAATATCCGCTGAGCTATGACTTCCTGCAATCCTCCGAGTACCGTCAGCTGGTCTCCCTGGGCAAGGAGATCGCCAACCTGATCGAGGAAGGCGGTTACATCAAGCGTGGCGAGAAGGTGAAGCCGGTCGCCAGCTTCGTTGAAGCGGTCGAGTGGCTGATGGGCGAAGGCAAGCGTGGCATCTACATCCAGCGCTATAAAGGGTTGGGCGAGATGAACCCGGAGCAGCTGTGGGAAACCACCATGGATCCGGAAGCCCGTCGCATGCTGCGTGTCACCATCGACGACGCGGTCGGCGCCGACCAGCTCTTCTCCACCCTGATGGGTGACGCCGTAGAGCCCCGTCGCGACTTCATCGAGACCAACGCCCTGCGGGTTGCCAACCTCGACGTCTAATCAGACGGTCCGACAACCATCAAAAGCCGCTCCTCGTGAGCGGCTTTTTGTTTTCTGGGGCAAGGAAGAGGGCGCGTTCCACGTGAAACATGAGGGACCTAGACTCTGTCACCACGAAAGGTGCGGCGCCACTCCCGCGGCGACACCCCGAAGCGGGCGCGAAAGTGCTTGCGCAATATGGTGGCGGACCCGAGCCCCACCAGTTCGGCGATGCGTTCCACGGTGTGGGAGCTGGACTCCAGCAGCGTCTGGCTGCGGCGCAGGCGCTCCGCCATCAGCCACTCCCCGAGGGAGAGACCGGTGGCGAGCTGGAAGCGGCGGCTAAAGGTGCGTCGGCTCATCATGCAATGTTCCGCCAGGCTGTCCAGGGTGTGGGGCGCGGCCAGGTGCAGGCGCAGGTGATCGAACAGCTGGTTGATCCTGGCATCCCGGGTGGTGGCGGGTACCGGCTGCTCGATGAACTGGGCCTGGCCACCCTCCCGGTGGGGAGGGACCACCAGCCGCCTGGCCAGCTTGTTGGCAATCTGGCTGCCGTGATGCTGGCGAACCAGATAGAGGCAGCAGTCCAGGCTGGCGGCGGTGCCAGCCGAGGTGATGAGCCCGTCGTCGTCGACGTAGAGGGCATTGGTATCGAGCCGCACCCGGGGGAAGCGCTGGACGAATTCCTGTTCAAATTCCCAGTGGGTGGCGGCACCGCGCCCGTCCAGCAGGCCGGCATAGGCCAGCACATAGGTGCCGAGACAGAGCCCCCTGATCCGGGCGGCAACCAGGGCATCGAGCAAGGGTTGGGCGGGGCGCTCGGCCGGATCGCGCCAGAAGGGGATGATGATGATATCCGCCTCCAGCAGACCCTCCAGGCCATAGTCGGCCTCCATGCGAAAGCCCTGGGAGGAGGCGGGTTGCCGCGTGTCATCCCCGGCGCAGAGTCTCAGCTCGAACAACGACTGGCCCGGCATCATCTTGTCGCCAAAGATGAGGCAGGGCACCGAGCAGTGAAAGGGGCTGAAGCGATCGAAGGTGATGACGGCGACGATGAGAGGACGGGGCATGGTGGAAGACTCCTTTGCACTCGGATCCCCATCATACGGGGCAGCAACAGAAAGCCGAAGAGCCATGTGGTGCCCGGCCTCTCGCTCAGAGCACCATGGTGTCGCCATCCTCGGGCACCCTTACCCGGGCGGCCATCCCCTGGCTGTCCAGGTAGTCGCGCAGCTCCCGCCGTGACAGCAGGGCATGATTGACCGCCTCCATGTGGCTGGCGATCAGGGTGGCCTGCGGGGCAGCCTGATAGACGGCGGCCACATCCTCCTTGCCCATGATGATGGCGCCCAGACCCGTCACCCGGGCATCGCCGCAATTGAGGACGACGACCTCGGGTTGGTGCCGGTGCAGCGCTTGTTCAACCTGGGCATTCCAGACGGTGTCGCCGGCCAGATAGAGGGTTTTTTCGGCGGGATGGGAGAAGACCACTCCGCTGACCTCGCCAAGGCGATCCCCCAGCAGGGCCATGATGGTATCGCTGCCGTGCCGGCCTTCCGTCCGTTGCAGGCGGATGCAGGCGAACTCGCCGACCTCGCCCAGCAGGCGTACATCCTCGAAGCCGCATCCCCTCATGGTGTCGGCATCTTTCTGATGCTGCACGAACAGGGGGAGGTGCCTGGGGATCTTCGCTTTCGCGACATCGTCCCAGTGATCCAGATGGTCATGGGTGACGATCACCGCATCCACCTCCAGCAGGGTCGCCATGGGCAGCGGCAGCTCGACCAGGGGGTTGCGAAGATGGCTGTTGGCCATGCCTTCGAAGCCGGGGTAGCTCCCCTTGGGGGCCAGCATGGGGTCGATGAGGAAGCGGGTTCCTGCGTAGTGGATGAGCAGGGTGGCGTTGCGAACCTGGGTAATCTTCATGGCGTGCTCCGGTTTCTCGTTGGGGACACGGCCAGTATGGAGGGGTGAGGGACGGATCATGAGTGGCCCGCAGGCCTATTATCGATCTAATCGGGCCATTCTTGATGGCCTGCATTTCTTTTGTTTTTACCCCTTGAAAGCCAAATGCTGGCCCCTATATAGATAACAAGGCCGGAACGCTCGACAGAGGTTTCGACCAGGCGCCCGTCCATCAGGAGGGCAAACAATCCGTTATCGCTCAAAAGAGGATAATACTATGCGTTCTATCGACTTTTCTCCGCTCTATCGTTCTGCCATCGGTTTCGATCGTCTGGCCACTCTCATCGAATCTGCCGCCAGCAATGGCAATGCCGGCTATCCCCCCTACAACATCGAGCAGCTGGGTGACAGCGACTACCGCATCAGCATGGCGGTGGCGGGCTTTACCCAGGAAGAGCTGGAGCTGAGCTTCCAGGAAAATCTGCTGACGGTGAAGGGCAGCAAGCAGGCTGACACCGAGCGTAACTACCTCTACCAAGGCAT
Source organism: Aeromonas sp. R7-5 (assembly GCF_040908015.1). Taxonomy (NCBI): domain Bacteria; kingdom Pseudomonadati; phylum Pseudomonadota; class Gammaproteobacteria; order Aeromonadales; family Aeromonadaceae; genus Aeromonas; species Aeromonas sp. R7-5. The sequence goes on from NZ_JBFOCZ010000027.1 coordinate 65,674, forward strand.
TGCCGAACGCGGCTTCGAGCGTCGCTTCCAGCTGGCCGACTATGTGCGGGTGAAGGGAGCCGACCTCAAGAACGGTCTGCTGCACATCGACCTGGTGCGCGAAGTGCCCGAGGCGATGAAGCCCCGCAAGATCGAGATCAACGGCTGACAGCCTGACCTCGTTGCATTGCTGATGTTTCCCGGGTGCCGATGGCGGGCCCGTGGAGAGTAAACCCTGTTGCTTTATAGAAGGATAGGATCATGCGTAACCTCGATTTTTCTCATCTCTATTCCAATGCCGTCGGCTTCGAGCGGATGGCCCGCGAGCTGGAAGGCCTGTTCGATCAGAAGACCTCGGCCTACCCCCCGTACAACATCGAAAAGCGGGATCACGACAGCTACCTCATCACGGTTGCCGTGGCCGGTTTCGATCGCAATGAGCTGGAGCTGGAGACCGAAAACGGTACCCTCAAGGTGAAGGGGCGCAAGGTCGCCACCATGGGCGAGCGCCAGTTCCTCCATCAGGGGATCGCCGAGCGGGACTTCGAGCTCGCCTTCAAGCTGAGCCAGCACGTGGAAGTGCAGGGGGCCAGGCTGGAGCACGGTCTGCTGACCATAGAGCTGGCCCGGGAGCTGCCGGAAGCGCTCAAGCCCCGTGCCATCCCCATCGGCAAACCCGATCAGCTGGCACTGCCCGGTTAAACAACATCGCTGACCACCTGATAGAAAAGAGGCCTGCATCTGCAGGCCTCTTTTTTTCATGCCGAAGGGGGAATCAACCGGCGTAGAGGGCGTTGATCTCGTCGGCCAGGATGGCGATGCCGCGACGCACCAGATCTTCGCTCTGGGCATAGTTGAGGCGGATGCACTCCTGGCTGTGGCGCCACTCGGGATCGTCGATGCCGGGGAAGAAGTAGTGGCCGGGCACGATCAGCAGGTTCTTCGCCTTCAGTCGCTCATACAGCTCCTGGCAGTGGATCGGCAGGTCTTCGAACCAGAGCCAGAGGAAGAGGGCACCCTCCGGCTTGTGGATGTGGAAGCGCGGATCCGGAATGGCCTCGCGCAGCAGCTGGACCGCGAAGGTGGCTTTGTGCTGGTAGAAGGGTTTCACCACCTGTTCGCTCAGGGTGATGATGTCTCCGCTCTCGATCATCGGAATGGTGATGGCCGGACCCAGGCTGCCCGGTGCCAGATTGATGATGCCGCTCAGGTTGGTGATGGCCCGGATGATCTTCTCGTCGGCGATGACGATGCCGCAACGGGTGCCAGGCAGGCCGAGCTTGGAGAGGCTCATGCAGAGGATGGTGTTGGCGTTCCAGAACGGCTTGGCGTCGCTGAAGATGATGCCGGGGAAGGGCACGCCGTAGGCATTGTCGATGAGCAGCGGGATCCCCTTGTCACGGGCGATCTGATCGAGGTGCTCGATCTCCTCGTCGGTGAGCACGTTGCCGGTGGGGTTGGTCGGCCGGGAGACACAGATCACCCCGATGTCGTCGCCCACCTGCAGGCTCTCGAAATCCACGTGGTATTTGAACTGGCCGTCGGGCAGCTTCTCGATGGTGGGCTTGTAGGCGACGAAATGATCGTCCGAGAGGGCCGAGTCGGCATAGCCGATGTATTCGGGGGCCAGGGGGAACAGCACCTTCTTCTTGCGACCGTCGGCGAATTCGCCGGCCAGCAGGTTGAACAGATAGAAGAAGGCGTTCTGGCTGCCGTTGGTCAGGGCGATGTTGCGGGCGGAGATCTCCCAGCCCAGCTCCTTGCTGAGCAGGGCGGCCAGCGCCCTGGTGAACCTGTCCTTGCCCTGGGGGCCATCGTAGTTGGCCATGGCCTTGATCAGTTCGCCGTTGTCGAGCAGGGTATTGGCCTCGGCCTGAAAGCGTTCCAGCATGGCGGGGATGGGGGCCGGATTGCCGCCTCCCAGCATGATGGCGTCGGGATTCAGCAGCCCTTGATTGAGGTCGTCCATGAGTTGGGTAATACCGGCGTGGCGAGTGAACTTCTCGCCGAACAAGGAGAATTCCATTCGGTGGCAAATCCAGAGTCAGTTAAGGGGGGAGCTAGCACCATAGCTCACTTCAAAAGCGGGTGTCGATCAAAAAAACGGGGCGTTTCACGTGGAACAGGGTTGCCATGATGGAGGTGGTAAAAAAAACCATTTATAGGTTATAAAAAAACCAACATTCGATTCAGGAAGAGGGGTGGTAGCATCAAAAAATTATTTATATCAATAAAATCATGCTGTTATAAATCTGGCACAACTATTGGAATAGCTATCTGGTCATCTCAACCACACCGGAGCACGCCAGATGAAGATCCTGATCGCTACCCTGATTGCCAGCAGCCTGAGCCTGAATGCCATGGCCACCGAGAACCCCAGACCCGAGCTGGACAGCGCCGCCCTGCAACAGGAGATGCTGGCCTTGCAGCAGCAGGCTTCCCATGACGTGGTGGCAGAGGCCATTCAAAACCTCAAGCCGCTGGCCCTGGAGACCCTGGTGGTGGAGGCGAGTTCGGCCGATGCGACTCATCCCGAGAGTTGAGGTAGCGCAAGGGGGTCTGCCCCGTGTGCTGCCTGAAGAAGGCGATGAAGGCGCTGTCGCTGGCGAACTCCAGCGCAGCGGCCACCCGGCTGATGGGCTCGGCTTCGGCCAGCAGTTCCATGGCCCGAAGCAGTCGCCACTGCTGGCGCCAGGCCTGGTAGCTCATACCGGTCTCCCGCATGAAGATGCGGCCTATGGTCTTGCCACTGGCACCCACCCGTTCGGCCAGCCGGTTGAGCCGATCGGGCAGGGTGTCACCCCGCTTTATCTCCTGCAGCCAGCCGGTCAGACGCCCGTCTGACGGCAGCGGCAACTGCCAGGATTCCCGCGGCGCTTGCGCCAGCTCTTCTTTCAATAATGCCAGTGTGCAGGTTTGTTCTGCTTCCGGCTTGTCCCACGGCCAGAGCGCCATCCGCTCGATGATCTCCCGCAGCAGCGGGTTGACGGCCAGCACCGCCATCTCGTTTAGCAACGCGGGCTCCGGCTGGAAGTAGAGGGAGCGATACGCCACTACCCCGCGCATCAACACCCGGTGGGGCAGGCCTGCTGGCAACCAGGCTGCTCGCGTCGGCGGCAGCAGGCAGACCTGATCGTCCAGCTCTATGGTCATGCAGCCTGCCTGGGCGAACAGCAGCTGGTGGCGCTGGTGCTGATGGCGGCCGGAGTCGTGCCAGCCGAGGGCGGCGGCAATACCGATGGCGCTGCCGTCGTGCTGGTCCGGATCAAAGGGGTGATCGGGAAGAATAAAGGCCATGTGTCCGATTCTTGCTGTTTATAGTCCGCCTTATTGTAATCGGACATGTTATCCCTCTCTAGAATGGCGACCTCTTGTGAAGGAGGTGTGTCATGAACAACAGGTTGCCACCGCGCTGGCTGGTGGTCGGATTGATGATGTTTCCCCAGATAGTGGAGACCATCTACAGCCCGGTGCTGACCCATATCGCCACTGAGTTTCGGGTGAGCGAGGGGCAGGCGTCCCAGACCCTGTCGGTCTATTTTCTGGCGTTTGCGGCGGGCGTGGTCTGCTGGGGCCGAGTGTGCGATCTCATCGGGCGGCGTCCCGCCATGCTGGCGGGGTTACTGACCTATGGCGCCGGCACCCTGCTGGCGTTGCTGGCCACTCAATTTGAAACCCTGCTGCTGGCCCGGGTCATCGCGGCCTTCGGCGCCGCCGTGGGTTCCGTGGTGACCCAGACCATGCTGCGCGACAGCTATCAGGGCAGCGATCTGGCACGGGTCTTTTCGGTGATGGGCATCGCGCTCTCCCTGAGCCCGGTGCTGGGGCTGGTGAGCGGTGGCCTGCTTGCTGATGGCTTGGGTTATGTCGGGGTATTCGGCGCCCTGCTGGCGCTGGCAATCGGCTTGTTGCTGATGGCTTGCTGGCAACTGCCGGAAACCCGCCCGGCCACCACCCAAAGGGTCGCACTCTGGCCGCTGGCCTGCCGGATGGTACGTGATACCGGCTTGTGGCGCAGCGCTGCCCTGGTCGCCCTGTTCAACACCATGCTGTTCGGCTACTACAGCCTGGCGCCGTTTCTGTTTGCCAGTCTGGGGTTGAGCGCGGGCGAGTTTGGTTACTCCGGCATCGTGCTGGCGCTGGCGACCCTGGTGGGCAGCCTGCTCAACAAGCATCTGCTGGGCCGTGGCTGGACGCCTGCCTCGTTAATACGGCTCGCCGCCGTTCTGGCGTTGGGTTCGGGTTGGCTGGTGTGGGCCAGTCAGGCATCGCTCTGGTTTCTGCTGCCCATGACGGGAGTGGTGATCGCGTTCGGGCTGGCTATCCCCAATGTGCTGAGCCAGGCTCTGCTGGCCTATCGGGAAGTGGCGGGCAGTGCCGGGGCCCTGTTCGGGCTTGGCTACTACCTGTTGCTCAGTCTGGGGCTGGGGATTGCAGCCAGCTTGCAGGATCTCGGGCTGCTGCTCGGGGGATGCGGTCTGCTGGCACTTTGCTGCGGTTGGCGTCGTTCCACGTGAAACATCAGGTGTCGATAAAACGGTAGCCGATGCCGGCTTCAGTTTCGATCAGGGTGGGTTGCTGGGAATGTTGCCGCCCAGCTTCTTGCTGCAACATCAGCTGCCGATAAAGCGGTAGCCGATGCCGGATTCGGTCTCGATCAGCGTGGGTTGCTGGGGGTTATCTCCCAGCTTCTTGCGCAGGCTGGCGATGACGATGCGCAGGTAGTGGGTATCTTCCTTGTGGCTCGGTCCCCAGATGTCGATGAGCAGCTGGGTCTGTTGCACCAGCTTGCCGGGGTGGCACACCAGCGCCTGCAACAGGGCGAACTCCTTGCGGGAGAGGGGGATCTCCTCGCCCTGCAGGGTGACTTTGTGGCTGCTGCTGTCCAGGGTCAGGCCACAGTGGGGGAAGTGGCGGCATTCGCCGCTGGTGGCGCCGACCCGCTGGCGCAGCAGCACCCGGATACGGGCCATCATCTCCCCGACGCCGAACGGCTTGCTCATGTAGTCGTTGGCCCCCGCATCCAGCAGCCGCACCTTCTCCTGCTCGGAGTCCCGCGCCGAGAGCACCAGCACGGGATTGGCGTGATGCTCGCGGATGGCGTGCAGGATTTGGATGCCATCACCGTCCGGCAGGCCCAGATCCAGGATCACCAGGTCGGGGTTGAGGTGGCGATACTGCGCCATCCCCTCGGTGACGCCGACCGCCTCACTCACCTGATGCCCTTCGGCGATCAGGCTGATCCGCAAAAAACGGCGGATGGCCGCCTCGTCGTCGATGACCAGTATGTGAGCCATTCAGCCTCCCGTTTGCTGATTGAAAAGGGCGGCGACCATCAGGCCGCCGGTGCGTTGAGGGCCAGCGGCAGGGAGATGCGCATGCAGGTGCCGTTGCCGTTGGGGCCGGCGAATGCCCAGATGCGGCCGCCGTGGACCTCTATCATAGCGCGGGAAATGGCGAGGCCAAGCCCGGTGCCGCGGCTGCCGCAGTCGCCGACCGGCTGGGTGTAGAACAGATTGAAGATCTTGTCCCGATCCGACTCGGCGATGCCGACCCCGATATCGATGATGTCGATGATGAGGTCGGGGTCCGCCAGCATCACCTTGAACTCGATGGGGGTGCCGGCCGGTGAGTAGCGGGAGGCGTTGTCGAGGATGTTGACCAGCACCTGCTCGATCAGGGCGCCGTGCATATAGAGCCGGGGGATCTGCTGATCGAAGTGCACCAGCAGCTTGTGCTGGCGCCAGGAGGAGTCGAGCCGGCGGCGGGCGCTCTCCACCAGGTCCGCCAGGTCGACCCAGTCCCGTTTCAACTGGAAGTCCGGTGAACCGATGCGGGTCATGTCCAGCAGGTTTTGCACATAGCCGTGCAGGCGGCGCGCCTCGTCCTGCACCGAGTGCAGCAGTTCGATGCGGTCCTCCGCACTTATCCGGTCCCCGTATTCCAGCAGGGTGCTGCCAGCCCCCATGATGGTGGCCAGCGGCGTCTTCAGGTCGTGGGAGACCGAGGAGAGCAGGGCCGCGCGCATCCGGTCGGTCTCCGCCTGCAACTGGCTGTCCGCCAGCCGCTCGTTGAGATCGATCCGCGCCAGGGCGGCGCGGATATCGGTGAGCAGGGCCTGTAGCTGGTGCTCGGCGGCGGAGGTGAGCGGGCTGGCCAGCCGGATGCCCAGCACCAGGTCATCGCCGAGGTGATGATACTGGGCCTCGGCGGCGTTGAGGGTGGCGGTATGGGCACCGGCACTCTGTTTCTGGGCCAGGCACCAGTCAATGGCGGCCTTGTCTGTCTGGCCCGGCCCGGTCTGGGTGTCACCGGCCCGGTACTGGTAATCCCCATCGAGCGCGAACACGGGCTGCCCAAGGGCGAGGGCGATGGCCTGGGTTCCCTGTCTCAGCACGTCCACCGGGCTGCTGGCGGTGGCCAGCCCCTGGCTCAGGGAGAGCAGGGCGTTACCGAGCTGCTGGGTCTCGCGCAGACTGACCAGTTGCTGACGCTGGCGGGAGGCGAGGCGCCCGGCCGCGATGCCGACGATGAGCAGCACGAACAGGGTGAGCAGGTCGCTGTGGCTGGCCACGCTCAGGGAGAAGTAGGGGACGGTGAACAGCAGATTGTGGCCGACGAAGCCCAGCACCGCAGCCAGGATGGCGGGGACCAGACTGGTGGTGAGCGCGGTGGCCAGCACCCCCAGCACGAACAGCATGGGCAGGGAGGCGGGGGGCAGCCAGTGGGAGAGGGCCCAGACCGCGGCCGAGGTCCCCCCCATGATGGCCACCGCGAGCAGGCTCTGGCGAAGCTCACCCGGGCCTGCCGTAGGTAGGGTCAGGCCGGGCTTGCGCTTCTCGGTATCCACCAGCGTGATCTCGAATCCCTGCGCCTGTTTGAGCAGGTGCTGTACCAGGGATCGACGCCAGGGCGGGTTGCGGGATTTGCCGAGCAGCAATTGGGAGACCTGCTGCTGTTCGGCGGTTTCCAGCAGGGCATCGGCCACGGCCGGGCTGGAGAGGGTCAGCACCCTGGCCCCCAGTTGGGAGGCGAGGGCCAGCGCCTGCTCCAGCTCGGGGGAGCGTTGCCCCTTGCTGTCGATGTGCACCACCAGCCAGGGCAGTTGCCTGCGCTGGGCGAAGCGGTGGCCGTAACGCACCAGGGCGGCGCCGTGCTCATCTCCGATGCAGACCATCAGCTTGCCCCGCAGCGGCAGTGTGGTCTTGCCGGCGGCCTGCCACTGCAACTGCAGATCCCCCTCCACGTGGCTGGCGGCGGTCTGCATCGCCAGCTCCCGCAGAGCGGTCAGGTTGTTCAGAGAGAAAAAAGACTGCAGGGCGGCCTTGGCCTGGTGGGGCACATAGACCTTGCCCTCCTTGAGGCGGCCGAGCAGCTCCTTGGGGGGGAGGTCGATCAGTACCAGGCTGTCGGCCTCCAGCAGCACCTGATCCGGCAGGGTCTCCTTGACCCTGACCCCGGTCAGCTGCCACACCAGATCGTTGAGGCTCTCCAGGTGCTGCACGTTGAGGGTGGTGTAGACATCGATGCCGGCACCGAGCAACTCCTCCACATCCTGCCAGCGCTTCTCGTGGCGGCTGCCGGGGGCGTTGCTGTGGGCCAGCTCGTCTACCACGGCGATGGCGGGTTTTCGCGCCAGCAGACCGTCCAGATCCATCTCCTCCAGTCGCTGCTGGCGGTGCAGGTGCAGCTTGCGCGGCTGGATGGCGAGCTTGTCGAGCAGGGCCAGGGTCTCCTGGCGACCGTGGGTCTCCACCACCCCGATCAGGATGTCGACTCCCTCTCTGGCCTGCTCCCGCACCGCCTGCAGCATGGCGTAGGTCTTGCCGACGCCGGGGGCCGCGCCGAGAAACACCTTCAGCTTGCCCCTGTGCTCCTGCTCCAGGCTCGCCAGCAGGGCGTCCGCCCTCACTTCATCACGCATCCCCGTGCTCCCGTTGCATCGGCCGAACCGCGGCCGTGACCTCATTGCTCATGCTTGTCCCCGTTGTCGAAAGGGAGCCTTCCCGAACGGCAAGGAGCGCCCTCAGGCGCCCTTTTGATGATCGAGTTGCAGGTTCAACTGGAGAATGTTGACCACCTGCGGGCCAAGGATACCAGCTTGTGCCGCCGACTTGACCTGCTCCGTCAGCCGAACGGGATCCAGCCCCCGTTGCCCGGCGACCCTATCCACCTGGGCCAGCGCTGCATCGAGGGGCAGATGGGGATCGAGGCCGGAGGCGGAGCGGGTCAGCAGGGCGGGGACCCTGGCTTCCGGCTGCGCCCTGGCCGCCGCTGCGGCAAACTCGGCCCGTAGCGGCGAGCTCATCCCCAGGTTGCTTCCGCCGCCACCTATGGTGGCGAAATCGCTGGCGGAGGGGCGGGAGTGGAAGTAGTCGGCCCGCTCGAACTTCTGTGCCAGCAGGGCGCTGCCGACCACCTGCTGTTTGGCGTTGGTGAGCAGGCTGCCGTTGGCCTGCCAGGGGAAGAGCAGCTGGGCCAGCCCGGTGACGGCCAGCGGATACGCCACCCCCAGCAGCAGGGTCAGGGTCAGCAGGGTTCTGATTGCTATCATGATTTTTTGCTCCAAAAGATTGATGGGGTACAAGCCAGGCCTGCACCCCGCTATGTAGTCACACTAGGCCCAGGCCGGTGATGACCAGGTCGATCAGCTTGATACCTATGAAAGGCACTATCAGGCCGCCGACGCCGTAGATCAGCAGGTTGCGGCGCAGCAGGCTGGCCGCCGTTCCTTTCAGGCTGACCCCGCGCAGGGCCAGCGGCACCAGCGCGACGATGATCAGGGCGTTGAAGATGATGGCCGACAGGATGGCGCTCTCGGGGCTGCCCAGCTGCATCAGGTTCAGCGCCCCCAGCTGTGGATAGGCGGCGATGAACAGGGCCGGCAGGATGGCGAAGTACTTGGCCACGTCGTTGGCGATGGAGAAGGTGGTCAGGGCGCCACGGGTCACCAGCAGCTGCTTGCCTACCAGCACCACGTCCAGCAGCTTGGTGGGGTTGGAGTCGAGATCCACCAGGTTGCCCGCCTCCTTGGCGGCCTGGGTCCCCTCGTTCATGGCCAGCCCCACGTCGGCCTGGGCCAGGGCTGGTGCGTCGTTGGCGCCGTCCCCGCACATGGCGACCAGCCGGCCGTCGGCCTGCTCCTGACGGATGTAGGCCAGCTTCTTCTCCGGCGTCGCCTCGGCGATGAAGTCGTCCACCCCGGCCTCGGCGGCGATGGCGGCGGCGGTCAGCGGGTTGTCACCGGTGATCATCACGGTGCGGATCCCCATGTGGCGCAGGATCTGGAAGCGTGCCTTGATGCCCGGCTTGATGATGTCCTTGAGGAACACTACCCCCAGCAGCTTCTCGTGGGTGCAGACCAGCAGCGGGGTACCGCCCTGGCGGGCGATGTTGTCCACCGATTTGAGAATGAGCTCGGGCACCGCCTTGCGATCGAGGGAGAGGTAGCGCAGCACAGCGTCCACCGCCCCCTTGCGATAGTGATGGCCGTTGCGATCCAGCCCGCTCAGCCGGGTCTCGGCGCTGAAGGGGATGAGGATGTCGCTCTCCAGCTGGCTCGGTCTGGTGTGGCTCTTGCTCGCCAGGGTCAGGATGGATTTGCCCTCCGGGGTATTGTCTCCGAGCGAGGCCAGCATGGCGGCCTGAGCCAGCAGGGAGGGATCCACGCCGGGGGCCGGGATCAGCTCGTCCGCCATCCGGTTGCCGAAGGTGATGGTGCCGGTCTTGTCCAGCAGCAGGGTACGCACGTCGCCGGCGGCTTCCACCGCCCGGCCCGACTTGGCGATCACGTTGAGCTTCACCAGCCGGTCCATGCCGGCGATGCCGATGGCGGAGAGCAGACCGCCGATGGTGGTCGGGATCAGGGTGATGAACAGCGCCAGCAGATAGAGCCGGGGCACCTGGGTGCCGTTGTAGTCGAGGAACCAGGGCAGGGTGGCCACCACCAGCAGGAATATCAGGGTCAGCCCTACCAGCAGGGCGTCCAGCGCCATCTCGTTGGGGGTCTTCTGCCGCTTGGCCCCTTCCACCAGGGCAATCATGCGATCCAGGGTACTTTCGCCCGGGTTGTTGCTGATGTGCACCCAAATCTGGTCGGAGACGACGGTGGTGTTGCCAGTCACGCCGCTGCGGTCGGTGCCCGACTCGCGGATGACGGGGGCGGATTCGCCGGTGATGGCTGCCTCGTTGACCGAGGCGATGCCGGCGACCACTTCGCCGTCGGCCGGGATCATCTCGCCGCTGCGCACCAGCACCAGATCGCCCTTGAGCAGGCTGGTGGCCGGTACCCACTCGCCCTTGTCATCCTGCGGGCTGGTGACTCGACGTGCCTTGAGCTGGCTCATGCCGGCCTTCAGGCTGTCGGCCCGCGCCTTGCCGCGCCCCTCTGCCAGGGTCTCGGCGAAGTTGGCAAACCAGAGGGTGAGCCAGAGCCAAGCGGTCAGCTGCCAGGCCAGCGAAGGGGCGACGCCGGAGAGCGGCTGCCCCAGCAGCGACTCCAGGGTCGCCATCACGGCCGCCAGCCAGAGGGTGAACAGGATGGGGCTGCCGAACAGCGCCCTGGGGTTGAAGCGATAGAGGGCTTCCACCATGGCCTGCAGGATCTGTGATTTCTGTTTCTTGCCCTTCACCGGAATGGTGTCGGTGCTCATTGAAGCGGACTTGCTCATTGGAAAGCTCCCTGCATCGAATAGTTGGTCACGCAGATCAATCGGGTGTGCAGCATCAGAAGGCACCTCCCAGCAGGCTCAGGTGTTCCGCCACCGGGCCCAACGCCAGCACCGGCAGGAAGGAGAGACCCCCCATCAGCAGCACGGTGACGATCAGCAGGGTGATGAAGAGCGGGCCGCTAACGGGGAAGTCCCCTTCGCTCGTCTCCTGGCGTGGTGCGCGGGCCAGCTGGCCGGCGATGGCCAGTACCGGAATGATGTAGCCGAAGCGGCCGAGCAGCATGGCCAGCCCGATGGCGATGCACTGCCAGCTGTCGGCGGCGGCAAAGCCGGCGAAGGCGGAGCCATTGTTGCCGGCGGCCGAAGCGTAGGCATAGATCAGCCGTGACAGACCGTGGGGGCCGTCGTGACCGATGACGGTGGCGGAGTCCGGCATCAGCAGGGTAATGCCGCCGATCACCAATACCCCGACCGGCATCACCAGCATGCTGGCGACCACCCATTTCATCTCGGTGATGCCGAGCCGCTTGCCCAGATAGGTGGGGGTGCGCCCCACCATCAGGCCGCACAGGAACACGGTCAGCAGCACGAACAGCATCATGCCGTAGATGCCGGCCCCGACGCCGCCGAACACCACTTCACCCAGCAGCATGTTGATCATGGCGACCATGCCGGCGAGTGGGGCGAAGCTGTCGTGCATGGCGTTGACCGAGCCGTTGGAGGCAGCGGTGGTGGCCACTTCCCAGATGCTGGACAGCACGGGGCCGAAGCGGCTCTCCTTGCCTTCCCAGTTGCCGGCTTCGCTGGTGAGGTGGGCGAGGGCCGGATCCGGTTTCAGCTCCTGACCGATGGCGAGGCAGAGCCCCAGCACCAGCATGATGGTCATGGCTATGAGGATGGCGCGGCTGTGGGCCAGATCCTTCACGTAACGCCCCAGGGTGCAGACCATGGCGGCGGCCAGCGTCAGCAGGGCGACCATCTCCAGCCAGTTGGAGAGGGCGGTCGGGTTTTCAAACGGATGAGCCGAGTTGATGCCGAAGAAGCCACCGCCGTTGGAGCCGAGCTGCTTGATGGCGATCTGGGAGGCGGCCGGGCCGAGCGGCAGCAGCTGCTCCTGGCCTTCCAGCGCGTGGAACGGCAGGTAGGCCGACAGACTCTGGGGCACCCCCTGCCAGACCAGCAGCAGCGCCAGGATCAGCGCCATCGGCAGCAGCACGTAGAGACAGAAACGCACCAGATCCTGCCAGAAGTTGCCGAGGTGAGTGGTTTGCTGGCGGGCGATGCCGCGAAACAGGGCGATGGCGACGGCAGCGCCGGTGGCGGCGGAGACGAAGTTCTGGGTGGTGAGCCCCACCATCTGGCTGAAGTAGGAGAGGCTGGCTTCGCCGGAGTAGGCCTGCCAGTTGGTGTTGGTCATGAAGCTGACCGCGGTGTTGAAGGCGAGTTGCCAGTTCAGCCCGGGCAGCTGTTGCGGGTTGAGGGGCAGCAGCCCCTGTGCCAGCAGGATCAGGAACAGCAGGCCGAAGCCGGCGCCGTTGAAGGCCAGCAGGCTGAGGGCGTAGGACTTCCAGTCCTGCTCGCGCCCGTCCGTGCCGCAGCAGGCCAGGGTGGCGCGCTCAAGTGGGGCCAGCCAGCGACTCTTGCCTTCAAATACCCGATACAGGTAGTTGCCAAGCAGAGGCGCCGGCAGCAGCACCAGCAGCACGAACGCGACGGGATAGATGATCTCTTGCCACATATCCGGTTCCTCACTCATGGGTACGCGCGAGGGCGCGCAGCAGATAACCCGCGAGGGCGAGGACCAGCAGCAGATATAGCCAATTCATAACGACTCCGTTGAGGTAATTAGCGTCAGGGATCGATGCATATCCGTGTCGATCCCATGGGTCTCATTGACGCTGAAAGGGTATGTAAAACGGGCGTAAAGGCGCCATAAAGCCCAATTTGGCTGGCGTAAAATCGGCGTAAAGAAGGCAGGTTTTGCCGGCTGGTGGACGTGCAAGGCACAAAAAACCCGGCCTGGGCCGGGTTTGGAAGAAAGCGATGTGAATGCCAAATCACCTGTCAGCTTCCATCAGGCGTCACCACACGCAGCGGACGAGACCCAATTTTTTCCCCGGTCACTTCATCGACCACGATGGCCTTGATTTCCGTGCCGGCCTCCATATCGAAGAAACGGGTCATGTTGTCGTCCCCCCGATATTGGCGACCCCATTCACCAATCATGAAGAGTATCGGTAGAAAATCGCGACCGGCTGCAGTCAGCAGATACTCCTCACGGGGGGGATGTTCAGAATAAAGCCTTTTTTCCAGCAAACCCTCTTCGGTCAACGTCGCCAGTCGGCGGGTCAACATCGTGGGTGCAATTCCCAGACTTTTCCTGAATTGGTCAAAGCGAGTGAGACCGGCATGGGCATCACGCAGGATCAATATGCTCCATGCATCACCAGCAATGGAGATGCTGCGCGCGATAGGACATGGGGTATCGTAACTATTTTTTTTGTTCATATCATTTTGATAGTGACTTGGTGATGGATTGGCAGTATGTTGATATCAATTTGATAGTAACACTGCTTCGATACACAATCCATCCAACAAGGAGCTCTCGGCTATGGGTAAAAACAAGACCGGTATCATCCCGACAACCGGGGGACTTGCCGGTCAGAACCCAGTCACAGCAATGCGGCAGGTGGGTGATATACAGTGGAAAGATGCGCAGACCCGCACAATAGACGTTGACGGAACATCCTTTGCCTATCGGGTGCTTGGCCCTGATAGCAATGTGCCGGTGATCTTTTTGCACCATCTGATGGCGGTGCTTGATGACTGGGATCCACGAGTCATCGATGGCATCGCGGCGAAACGCAGAGTCATCGCTTTTGATAATCGCGGGGTCGGCGCTTCGGGTGGTGTGGTTCCGCATACCATCGAGGAGATGGGGCGTGATGCCATCGCCTTTATTAGAGCCATGGGATTGTCGCAGGTCGATCTGCTCGGGTTTTCGCTGGGCGGTGGTGTGGCACAAATGGTGGTCTTGCAGGCTCCGGAGCTGGTGCGTCGGGTTGTGCTTGCGGGAACGGGGCCCAGGGGCGGTGGCGGTATCGACGAGATCAATACAATTGCCGTCAGCGCTTACCTCAAGGCGGCGCTTACTCTGAGTGATCCGCGGCACTTCCTGTTTTTTCCTCGCACCCCGGATGGCAAGCGGGCGGCAAAGGATTACTTCTCACGTTTGAAAGAACGCACGACTGACCGCGACAAGTCCATCACTCTGCAGGCCAGACATGCCCAGCTCAAGGCAATACGGACAGCTGGATTGAGTGCGCCGGATGATCTCTCTGTCATCACTCAACCGGTGTTCGTGGCCAATGGTGATCATGACCTGATGGTCGACAGCAGGCTTTCTGCGGATCTGGCTCGCCGGTTGCCGAATGCCCGACTCACGCTTTACCCCGACTCAGGGCACGGTGGCATCTTCCAGCACTATCGGACCTTTGTGCCTGAGGTGCTGGCGTTCCTAGCGGATGATTCGACCCGACCCCAATGCACTGCCAAGGATGAATTGACCATGAAAGCACTCACATTCAAACGCTATGGCAAGTCGCCGGAGATCGGGTTCACGGATATTCCCCGTCCCGCACTGAAGGCGGACGAAATGCTGGTTCAGGTGTATGCCGCTGGCCTGAACCCGATCGACAACATGATTCCGACCGGCATGTTCAAACCGGTGCTTCATTTTCAGCTTCCCGCCACATTGGGCAGCGATCTGGCCGGTGTCGTGACCGAGGTTGGCAGTCAGGTGACCCGTTTCAAACCGGGGGATGCCGTCTTCGCCAGTATTTTCGATCGCGGTAACGGATCGCTGGCCGAATTTGCGGTGGTGCCTGAGCACGCAGCGGCGTTGAAACCAGCCAATCTGGATTTCGTGCAAGCCGCCTCGATCCCGATGGTCGGGCTCACCTCATGGCAAGCGCTGAAGGAGCGCGCCAATCTGCAGGCTGGCCAAAAGGTGTTTATCCCTGCCGGATCCGGTGGCATCGGCACCTTTGCTATCCAGCTGGCCAAGCAGTTGGGCGCACGAGTGGGCACTACGGTCAGCAACGGCAATATCGCGCTGGTACGCGAGCTGGGGGCCGATGAGGTGGTCGATTACAAGCGGCAGGCATTTGAGGACCAACTGCACGGCTACGACGCCGTACTGGGGACCGTCAGGGGAGATGCGACCGAAAAAGCCATCGATATCCTCAAGCCGGGCAGCAAGATTATCTCCCTCACCGGCCCGCTGGATGCCCCATTTGCTCGTACCAGAGGCCTGAATATCGTGCTGCGGCTCCTGTTCGGGTTGATGAGCAGAAAAATCAGGTCGCGGGCGAAAAAGCGAGATGTCGCCTACTCGTTCCTGTTTGTGCGTCCCGATGGAGAGCAGCTCACCGAAATCGGCGAGCTGCTTGAGACGCAACGGATCAAGCCGATCATCGACAAGGTCTTCCCGTTCGACCAGGCCAAAGAGGCGCTTGAATACCTTGCTCAGGGACACGCCAGGGGCAAGGTCGTCGTCAATATAAAGATGTGAACGTAGCCATGGTGGTTCGTTTACCCACACCATCCTTATCGAGGAACAATTCATGACCACACTTCCGACCGTCTTTATCACCGGCGCCTCCAGCGGTATCGGTGCCACCTATGCCGAACGTTTTGCTCGTCGCGGCCACGATCTTGTTCTTGTTGCGCGCAACAAGTCGCGCCTGGATGTACTGGCCATGCGCCTGCGTGAGCAACATCAGATAGCCGTTGAGGTGCTGCAGGCTGACCTGACCAACCCTGTGGACTTGCCGATACTGGAAGATCGGCTGAGGAGTGACACTCAGATCGGCATCCTCATTAATAATGCAGGCATGCCGCAATCCGGACGTTTTCTGGATCAATCTCCCGAGGCAATCGAAACCCAGATCGCACTGAACATCACTGCATTGACGCGGCTCGCCGCAGCGATCGCACCGCGCCTTGCACAATCCGGTACGGGGAGCATCGTCAACATTGGTTCAGTAGTGGGGTTTTCTCCCGAGTTCGGTGTCTCAATCTACGGTGCGACCAAAGCCTATGTGCTGTTTTTGTCACAGGGGCTGGCCCATGAACTCTCGCCTCAGGGGGTTTACGTGCAAGCGGTACTACCAGCAGCAACCCGCACTGAAATCTGGGAGCATGCAGGCGTGGATGTCAACACTCTCCCCGAGGTGATGGAGGTAGGTGAGCTGGTTGATGCCGCACTGGTCGGGTTCGACCGCCGCGAGTTGGTGACGATTCCGCCGCTTCATGTCGCCGAACGCTGGACCGTTCTGGATGAGGCACGTCAAGGGCTGATGTCGGATCTTCGCCAAGCCCATGCCGCCGAGCGATATCAAACACAGGGTTAAGGCCACATTTGAACGCAACGTGAGGAAATATGTTCCTCATCCATCTAATCGGGCCGTCGTCGTAGCAGGACGGTACTGTTCGATTGCAATATGCAAAGAGACCTGATGGTGACCGACTTGAGCCAAGGCTTGCTTGTCACATGGTGACAAACTCTCTTGTATTGGTGGGATGTTAGGAGCACGCAGTTATTGAAGCAGGCCTGATGAGGATCAGGCCTGCTTTCTGTGCTGCTAGCGCATGGTCACAAACTCTTCCGCGCTGGTCGGATGGATGGCGACGCAGTTGTCGAAGTCCGCCTTGGTGGCGCCCATCTTCATGGCGACGCCGAAGCCTTGCAGGATTTCGTCCATGGCGAAGCCGATGCCGTGCAGGCCGACCACCTTCTCTTCCGGCCCGACGCAGACCAGTTTCATCCGGGTGGGCTGGCGATGCTGGGTCAGCGCCGAATACATGGCGGTGAACTGGCTGCGGTAGACCTTCACCTGATCTTCACCGTATTCGGCGATGGCTTCCGGCTCGGTCAGGCCGATGGTGCCGATGGGCGGGTGGCTGAACACCACAGTCGGCACCAGATCGTAATTGAGGTGCTCACCCGGCTTGTTGTTGAACAGCCGCTCCGAGAGGCGGCGGCCTGCCGCGACAGCCACCGGGGTGAGCTGGATGCGGCCGGTGTTGTCACCGACGGCATAAAGGTTGGCGACGGCGGTGTTCTGGAACTTGTCGGTGGGGATGAAGCCCTTCTCGTCTAGGGTGATGCCGGTGGCAGCCAGATTGAGGTTGTCGGTGGCAGGCACGCGACCGATGGCCCAGATGAGGCAGTCCACGGTGAGGTGGCGACCATCTTCCAGTTGCAGGGTCAGGCTGTCGTCTGCGTTCTTGATGACGGCCTTGGGAATGGCGTGGGTGTGCAGCTTGGGCCCTTCCTGCGCCATGATCTCCACCAGGGTCTCGTGGATCATGGGGTCGAAGTTGCGCAGCGGCGCATGCTTGCGCACCACCAGATGGGTCTCGGAGCCAAGTGCCTGCATCACGCCTGCGATCTCCACGGCGATATAGCCGGCACCCACCACGGCAACCCGTTTGGGCTGGCTTTGCAGGTCGAAGAAACCGTCGGAGTCGATACCCAGTTCGGCGCCCGGAATGGTCGGGACCTCGGGGCGGCCGCCGGTGGCAATCAGGATGTGATCGGCGCTGAAGTGCTCGCCGTTCACCTCGACGGTATGGCTGTCGACGAAGCGGGCGAAGCCCTTGATGACAGTGATCTGGTTCTTGCCCAGCACGTTCTGGTAGGACTGGTGAATGCGCCCGATATAGGCCTGACGGGATTCGACCAGTCTGGCCCAGCTGAAGTGGTTGAGCGTGGTGTCGAAGCCGTAGTCGGCGCCATATTTCAGTGCATCGGCGATCTGGCCTGCATACCACATGGCCTTCTTCGGTACGCAGCCGACGTTGACGCAGGTGCCACCCAGCTCTTTGGCTTCGATCAGGGCGACTTTCTTGCCGTACATGGCTGCCCGGTTGGCCGAGGCGATGCCGCCGCTGCCGCCACCGATGGCGATGTAGTCAAAATGCTGTGCCATTGCGAGGTTCTCCGCTCGTTAAGAATGCAGTCACAGCATGATGGGGACAAAGCGGCCGGCCCACAAGAGCCGGTGCTCAGTTCTGCTGGATGGGCAGACGAATGTGGAACTGGGCACCCTGGCCCGGTTCGCTGGCGCAGTGGATGCGGCCACGCAGCAGCTGGACCACCAGGTTGTAGATGATATGGGTGCCGAGCCCGCTGCCACCCTGGCCCCGCTTGGAGGTGACGAAGGGATCGAAGATGCGCGGCAATATCTCCGGGGGGATGCCGCGGCCGTTGTCACTGTAGTCGATGACCAGCTCGTCTCCCTGCTGCGCCACCTGGATGGTGATCTTTCTGGGCCTGTCCCAGCCATCGAAACCGTGATGGATGGAGTTGAGGATCAGGTTGGAATAGATCTGGGTGAAGCTGCCCGGGAAGGAGTAGATGCTCAGCTTGGGATCGCACTGGATGTCCACCTCGCACTGGGCCTTCTTGAGCTTGTAGCCGAGGGAGACCACCACCTGATGCAGGTTGTCGGCGAGGCTGAAGTTGTAGCGGGCCTCGGAGGACTGATCGACCGCTACCTGTTTGAAGCTGGCGATGAGTTCGGAGGCGCGTCTCAGGTTGCCTTGCAGCAGTTGCATCGACTCGTCGAGATTCTGGGTGAATTCGTTGAGGTAGGAGCGGGAGAGCTGCTTGGCCTCGATATGCTGCTTGAAGTCGGCCACACGCTCCTGCAGGTAGGAGGAGGCGGTGACGCTGATGCCGATGGGGGTGTTGATCTCGTGGGCCACGCCGGCAACCAGGGAACCGAGGGAGGCCATTTTCTCCGACTCCACCAGGGTCTGCTGGGCCTGCTTGAGATCGTCATAGGCCTTGCCCAGCTGGTCGTTGGCATCGCTCAGGCTGCGGGTGCGTTCCGCCACCTTGCCTTCCAGCTGCTCGTTGAACAGGGTGATCTCCCGCTCCACCTTTTTGAGGGGGGTGATGTCATAACCAAAGCCGATCAGGTACTTGAGGTTGGGCCCCTCGTAGAAGGGAGCGAAGGTCCACTGCAGTACCAGCTCGTTGCCCTGCTGGTCGTGCATGGTGATCTCCCTGTCCTCCAGGGCGCCCTGCTCGGCCAGGGTGGCGGCCAGCTCGTCACGCTGCTCCTTGCTGACGAAGAGATCCAGCCAGTTGTGCTGCAACAGCTCCTGGTGGTGATAGCCGGTCAGCAGGATGGCCGCCGGGTTGATGCTGGCGATGTTGAGATCCGGCTCCATGCAGCAGATGACCATGTTGGCGGAGTTGATCAGGGTGGCGGAGAAGTCCCGCTCCTGCTGGAGCTGATCGGCGGCCTGATGGCGGGCCGTGAACTCGTCGTTCAGCCGGGTGCGCATCTGGTTGAGGGTGGCGGCCAGGGTATCGAATTCGTCAGGGGATTTGCGGGGCAGGGGGCGACCTTCCAGGGTCAGCTCCACCGCGAGGCGATCCAGGCTCAGTTTCTGGGCATAGCTGACGATGCGGTTGATATGACGGATCACCAGATAGTAGATGATGACCAGGATGCAGAACGAGACGACCAGGGTCTTGATGGTCTGGCTGACCAGGATCAGCACGGATTTCTCGATGAGGCGCTGGTAGACCTGCTCCAGGGAGGCGGCGACGAACAGCTTGCCGACCACTTCCCCCTGATAGCTCAGGGTGAACTCGCGGGAGATGTCGTATTGGGGCTGCTCCACCCCCTGGGTGAGCAGGGGCACTTCCGAATTGCCCAGCATCTCCTTGACCATGACGAACTGCATGTTGGGCAGGTTCATGATGCCCTCGATCTGCACCTTCACCTGCTCTTCATCCAGATTCCAGAGACTGGCCGAGATGGGTTGCAGGAAGGAGGCCTCGATCTGGCCGATGCTGGCCTCGATGACGGTCACATCCTTGTTGTAGTCCCAGGCGAGCTGAAGCACGGTGATGAGCAGTGCCAGCACCGTACTGCAGATCAGAATGTAGGAAAGCAGACGATAAGAGAGTCCGTTAAGGCCGACGGCCTTGGAGAAGATTCCTGACATGGCGTCCTTGCGGTCTGGATTGAGTGCGGTTTAGTTTAACTGCTTCATGGACTTATGTCGTGTGTCATCCAATGGATAAAAATAAGGCCCCTTTCGGGGCCTTATTTGTGTGGGCTGGGATCAGTGACCGCCCTTGGCTTTTGCCGGGATGGATTCGTCGAATTCCGGCAGCGGCTTGTGTTCGGATGCCAGGAAGGTGTAGATGACCGGCAGCACGAACAGGGTGAACAGGGTGCCGATGGCCAGACCCGCCACGATGACGATGCCGATGCTGAAGCGCTGTGCCGCCCCCGCACCCGAGGCATAGAGCAGCGGGATAAGGCCTGCGATCATCGCCGCCGTGGTCATCAGGATGGGGCGCAGACGGACCTTGGCAGCCTGCATCACGGCTTGCATCCGGTTCAGACCATGGAGCAGCTGCTCCTCCTTCGCCACCTCGCAGATCAGAATACCGTGCTTGGTAATCAGACCGACGAGGGTGATGAGACCGACCTGGGAGTAGATGTTCATGGTGGCCATGCCCCACGCCAGGGCGATCAGCGCGCCACTGATGGCCAGCGGCACCGACACCATGATGACCAGCGGGTCACGCACGGATTCGAACTGGATCGCCAGCACCAGGAAGATGATGGCCAGGGCCAGGGCGAAGGTGGCGTAGAGCGCATTCCCTTCGGTCACGAACTGGCGGGCTTCACCCATGAAGTCGTAACGATAGCCTTGGGGCAGCTTCTCTTCCGCGGTCGCCTTGAACCAGTTGATCGCATCCCCCATGGCCACGCCCGGTGCCGGCACGGCGCCGATGGTGGCGGAGTTCAGCTGGTTGAAGTGGGGCAGGGCACGGGGCTCTCCCTTCACTTCAATCTTGATCAGGCTGCCCAGCGGGATCGACTTGCCGTCGGCGGCACGCACGTAGTACCCCTTGATGGACTCGGGGTTGAGACGGAACTTGCGCTCCACCTGCGGGATCACCTCGTAGGAGCGGCCATCCAGGTCGATACGGTTGACGTAACCGTCCGCCATCATGGTGCCCATGGTGATGCCGATGTCCTGCATGGTGATGCCGTAGGCACCCGCCTTGTCCTTGTCGATGCTGATCTTCATGGTGGCCGAGTCGTAGTTCAGATCGAGATCCGAATAGACGAACTGGCCGTTGGCCTGGGTTGCCGCCAGCATCTCACCCGCGATCAGGAACAGGCTCTCGAAGCTGTTCGGGGTGGTGATGACGAACTGGATGGGCAGACCGCTCGAGGCCCCCGGCAGTTCCGGGAACTGGAAGGTGGTGATGGCCATCCCGGGGATGTCCTTCACCAGACCGGCAACCCGATCCAGCACCTCTTTCTGGCTCGCTTCACGCTGGCTCCATGGCACCATGGAGGCGATACCGAATGCCTGGTTGGAGTTGAACACCCCTGAGAAGACCTGGGAGTAAGCGATCTCCGGCTGGTCGTCCAGGACTTTGTTCACGTCCGCCATGGTGTTTTCGATGTAGTCCAGGTTGGCGTTGGAAGGTGCCGTCCCCAGCACCGCCATGACGCCTTTGTCCTCGGACGGGGCCAGCTCGCTCGGAATGAACTTGAACAGCAGCGGCAGGCTGGCGAACACGATGACGGCAAACAGGATGACCACGATGCGCTTTTGCATCACGGCATGGAGCATGGCGTCGTAGCGGGCCGTCATCCGGTCCAGCAGATCGTGCACGGTACGTTCGAACTTGCCGGGCTCCTCGTTGGCCCTGAGCATCTTGGCGCACATCATGGGCGACAGGGTCAGGGCGATGATGCCCGAGACGAACACGGCGCCCGCCAGGGTCAGCGCGAACTCCTTGAACAGGGAGCCGGTGATGCCCCCCATCAGGGCGATGGGCGCATACACCGCCGCCAGGGTGACCGTCATGGCGATGACGGGCACGGCGATCTCCCGGGTACCTATGATGGCGGCCCGGAACGGCTCTTCCCCTTCCTTGATGTGACGGTCGACGTTCTCCAGCACCACGATGGCGTCATCCACCACCAGACCGATGGCCAGCACCATCGCCAGCAGGGTCATGAGGTTTATGGAGAAGCCGAACATGTCCATCATCATCACCACGCCGATGAGGCTCAGGGGAATGGTGATGATGGGGATGATGACCGCCCGGAACGAACCGAGGAACAGGGTGATCACCACCAGTACGATGGCGGCCGCCTCCAGTATGGTCTTGATGACCTCGTGGATGGATTCGTTGATGGCGATGGTGGAGTCATACAGGACGTTCACCTGCATGGTGCTCGGCATGTTGCGCTTCAGGCTCGGCAGCAGCTCCAGCACATCGTGGGCGATGTTGATGGGGTTGGCTGTCGGGGCTGCGTTGATGGCCAGAACTACGGCCTCGCGGCCGTTGGCGCTGGCGCGATAGATGTCGTGGCTCTTCTCCAGGGAGACCTTGGCGATGTCGGAGAGACGGATCACCTTGCTGTCGCGGGTGGCGACCACCAGACGCTTGAGCTCTTCGATGTTGCCGACCTGGGTCTCGGCGTTGCCGTTGAACAGGGTGAAATAGCCGGTGGCCTGGCCAGTCGCGGACTGATAGTTGTTGCTGTTGAGCACCGTCATCACGTCGCTTGAGGTCAGGTCAAAGGCGGCCATCTTGGCCGGATCCAGCCACACCCGCAGGGCGAATTCGACCCCGCCATACAGATCCACCTTGGAGACCCCGCCCACGGTAAACAGCTGGGGCTTGATGACCCGCTCCAGGTAGTCGGTGATCTGGCTGGAGTTGAGCTCCGGGCTGGTGAAGCCCATGTAGAGCACCGCCGTGGTGGAGCCGGTGGAGGAGGTGACCGAAGGGTCTTCCGCCTCTTTGGGCAACTGGGAACGCACCGAGTTGACCTTGGCCAGGATGTCGGACAGCGCGGCGTTCGGATCGGTGTTGAGCTTCATGTACGCCGTCACCGTGGAACTGCCCAACTGGCTCGAGGAGGTCATGAAGTCGATGTTGTCGGCCTGGGCGACCGCCTGCTCCAGGGGCTGGGTGATGAAGCCCTGGATCAGGTCCGCACTGGCGCCATAGTAGCTGGTGTTGACCGTGATGACGGTGTTGATCACCTCGGGGTATTCACGCACCTGCATCTTGAAGATGGCCTGGAAGCCCAGCAGGGCTATCAGGAAGCTGAGCGAGATCGCCAGCACAGGCCGTTTTATGAATATGTCAGTAAATCGCATCGCAGCTCTCCGCGCTTACAGCATCGGGGTTTGTGCCGGAACGGCAAGGGCATCGTTCTCGACCACGTGCACCTTGGTATCGTTGCTCAGGCGAACCTGACCCGACAGCACGATTTGATCGCCAGCCTTGATGCCGGACAGCACATGGACATCGTTGCCGCGACGCTCACCTGCCTTGACCACCACCTGCTTGGCGCGTTTCACGCCGTCAGCCTCGTGAATGACGTAGACGTTCTCGCCATAGAGGGTGAAGGAGATGGCGGACTGCGGGATCACGATCTGGTCCTTCACCGTGGGTAGTATGATGCTGGCGCGGGCGAACATGCCGGAACGGAGCTGGCCGTCGTTGTTCGGGATGTCTGCCTGCACCTGGATCAGGCCGCTCTGATAGTTGACCGCGGGCTCGATGGCCGTGATCTGGCCGTCAAACTGGGTCTGGGGATAGGCATCCACGTTGATCTTGATGGTCTGTCCCAGGGTGATTTTGGAGATGTCGGTCTGGGGCACGGTGAAGCGCAGGCGCATCACGCTGGTGTCTTCGAGGCGCACAATCTGGGTACCCGGTTCCAGATACTGGCCGAGGAAGACGTTGCGCAGGCCCACGGCGCCGCTGAAGGGGGCTCGCACCTCACGACGGGCGATGGTGGCCTTCAGACTGTCGATGTCCGCCTCCAGGGAGCGGTAGCTTGCCTCGGCATCATCCAGCTGGTCCCGGGAGATGGAGTTCTTCTGATAGAGGTTCTTGTAGCGCTCGAACTTGGCCCTGGCTGCCGGCAGCCTGGCCTGGGAGGAGTTCAGATTGGCTTTTTCCACACTGGAGTCCAGGCTCAGCAGCAGTTGATCCGCTTTGACATGTGCCCCCGATTCGAACCGGATGCTGTCGATGGTGCCTGACAGCTCGCTGGAGAGGGTGACCCCCTGGTTCGGCTCGATGAAGCCGATGGCTTCAATGGTGGGGACCCAGTCCTGCGCCTTGGTGACCATGGCGGTGACCGGGAACTCGGGCTCGGGCCGATTGGCCATGAACTCTGCAATCTTCTTCTGCTTGAACATATTGAAGCCGATGACACTGCCAAACAGGGCGAGTGCTATCAGCAACATGATGGCCATCCACTTTTTCATGAACAGGCTCCTGTGATGGAAACATTAGGGTTTAAAATGGCATTCCAGCTGGCCCGGATGACCGTCTCCAGCTGTTCCTGCGTCAATTCGAAATCGTGAACCCGGCGCTGCTGTGCCAGGTTGGCCACGCAATCCAGACTCAATGCTTGCAACACCAGAATGGGGAGATCGATGAAGAGTCCCTGTTGGCGTCCTTGCTCAAAGAAGCGCTCAAGTGGCGCCCACGTCGCCATTATGACCGGATCCCGCTCCAATTCAGCCCCCAATGGAGAACTTTCGTACTGCAATTTGCACTTGAGTGCATTGGGGTAGCTGGTGAAGATGGCATCGATGTTGAGCCAGAGGCGCCGATACTGCTTATAGGACACCTCTTCTATCTGCACACCTTCCATGACCAGAGGATGACACTTGAGGATAGTGTGCTGATAGAGCTGGCGGATCAGATCATCCTTGTCGCTGAAATAGCGATAGATGGTGCCTGCCGCCACCTTGGCTTTCTTGGCGACCACGGCAATGGAAAGGCCGTAGAAGCCCTGCTCGCCGAGGATCTCGTGAGCTGCTTCGAAAATGCGTTCTTTCTTATCCATGGTTATCAGAGGTCAACGACTGAATGAACGTTCATTCATTCTAGGTGGGCGCAAAGGCAAGTCAAGCATTGCCCATCATCTCTGACCCTATGGGGTGAGGGATTCAAAAAGTAGTGGGGAATTGCTGGATCCAGCCTGAACAAAACAAAAATAGTTGAAAAGGGTCGGAAGTGATTGAAAAACAGGCACTTGATTCTTTGTGTCAAAAAAAGAGTAGACAAGGTCGGCATCATCATCAATAATGCGCCCCGTTCGACAGCGTAGCGCCCGTAGCTCAGCTGGATAGAGCGCTGCCCTCCGGAGGCAGAGGTCACAGGTTCGAATCCTGTCGGGCGCACCATCAAAAGTGCGCCGGTTAAACGGGCGTGTTGAAGAACGAAAACAGCTGTGGTGGCTGTAGCTCAGTTGGTAGAGTCCCGGATTGTGATTCCGGTTGTCGTGGGTTCGAGCCCCATCAGCCACCCCATTTTACAGCTTGTCAGGTACGCGAAGGTGGCGGAATTGGTAGACGCGCTAGCTTCAGGTGTTAGTGCCCCCCGGGTGTGAGGGTTCGAGTCCCTCTCTTCGCACCATACTTGCTGTATGACGAGGATGACCAGATGGTCATCTTTGTGTTTTTGGAATACCCCCTCGGTGATTAGCGCAGCCCGGTAGCGCATCTGGTTTGGGACCAGAGGGTCAAAGGTTCGAATCCTTTATCACCGACCACATTTGAAAACCCCGCTCAGGCGGGGTTTTTGCTTTTTGGCGTTTCTCTTCCGCTTTTTCCTGTCACGTCTTTTTACACTTCTTCAGGCGCCTGTTCGCCACGAGTTCGCTATGCTGGGGCCCGGAGCCGCGAGACAGGGGACGCTCGGGCACGGACCAGATACAAGGCCTATGCATCACCATATCACTTCTCTTCAACTCTCCGTGCTGGCCATGGCCGCACTGCTGCTGGGTGGTTGCGCCCTGCAGCCGAAACCGGAAGATCTTCTGATGGGCGCCGCCCCCACGCCAAAGGCCGAACTCGAGGCCACCTTGGTGACCAGTGGTGGCTTCTGCGTGACCCTGAGCGAGCAGGGCCGTCTGCTGACTCAGCCCTGCGATCAGCAATCGAACCAGTCATTCAGCTGGGATGTCGGTGCCCTGCAACTGGCCGAGGATTGCCTGGTCGCCAAAGGGGAGGATGGTCTGGGGATGGAGGCGTGCCGGGAGGAGAGCCATCAATGGCTGTGGCAGGGGGATCGTCTGTTCAATCGGCAGGTGTCACTGTGCCTGGATGTGGCGGGTCGCCGTCACAAGCCCGCCGTCCCCCTGCGCCTCGCCGAATGCTATGGCGGCGCCAACCAGAGCTTTGAGTGGACGCCATCCGGCACGCTGTTGAACCGTCTGGTGCGCCCGGCTCTGGCGTGGTGACAAGAGGGCGAGAAGCAAAAAGGGTGGCCCATGTGGCCACCCTTTTTCTATCCGCGACGGGGGTACCGTATCAGCGGGTCTGGGAGGTGAACAGTTTCTCCAGATAGACGGCAACGCCATCTTCATCGGAAGTGAGGGTCTGTTCGTGCTCTGGCAGGGCCTGTTTGAGGCGATCGTGGGCGTTGCCCATGACCACGCCACGGCCCACCATGCTCAGCATCTCGAAGTCGTTCATGCCATCGCCGAAGGCCACGGCCTGGGACATCTCCAGCCCGTGCTGCTCCAGCACGGCGCGCACGGCATTGCCCTTGTGCACGCCGGCGTGCATCACCTCGAGGCAGTCAGGCAGGGAGAAGGTGACGTTGATCCGATCACCATATTGCTGGTTGAGGTGCGCCTCTATCTTCAGCAGCTTGTCGTGGTCGCCGATGTAGAACACCTTGTTGATCCTGTCCTTCGGGTGGTTGGCCAGATCCGCCAGGCGGTAGCTGAAGCCGGAGTCGTGATGGAACTGCAGCAACCAGGGCAGCTCCTCTTCAACCAGCCACTCGTCGCCGTAGTAGACGTTTATGTGTATGGACGGATCGCGTTCCATGGCGATCAGCTCGGCCGCCACCGTGCTCGGCAGCGCCTGGTTGTAGACCAGCTGATCCTGCTTGTCGTGTACCACGGCGCCGTTGGAGGTAATGAGGTAGATATCCAGCCCCAGTGCATCGCGGATGCTGCGTACATCCACATGGTGACGGCCGGTGGCGACCACGAACTTGACGCCCTGATCGACCAGACGGTGCAGGGTATCCCGGGTGCGGGAGGAGATCTGGTGCTGCCCGTTGAGCAGGGTACCATCGAGATCGGACACAACTACCTTGAACATCATTACCTCGACTTCAATTGAACGCCGGGGGAGTGTACCCCAGCGTCTGCCGTCACCCCATTTATTTAGGGATCCAAAAAATAACCAGCCCCTTCTGGTTGCGTCAGTAGCGCGCGAAGAAGGCCAGGGTTGCATTGAGCGCGGTGTGGCGCTGGGGATCCGCCTCGATGAAGAGCTCGTGCCAGGCCCCGTCGATGCGCAACGGCTTGCCCCCTTCACATTGGGCCTTGGCGCAGAAGGCCTCCTGGGCGGTGTTGTCTACCACGCTGTCCTCGCCGGCCTGCAGCAGCAGCAGCGGCGTCTTGATGGCGCCGGCGTCGGCTACGGACGAGTCCGACCCTGTGATGGCCTGATGGATCCAGTGGGCGGTGGCGCCCCCCAGCCTGACCTGGGGATGCTGCTCGTAGATCTGGCGGAAGGCCTGATAACGCGCCGTGCTGTGGGTCAGCTCGTTGTCGGCAAAGCCGTGATCCTCATAGGGTCCCTGACCCGGGCCGTAAGGGGGCTCGCCCACCCAGCCGCCGACCGTGCCGATGGTGGCCGCCAACCCCTTGGCCAGCCACTTTGGCAGGCCGCCGAGGTTGATGCCCATCATGGGGGAGGAGAGCACCGCCGCCTGGATGTCGTTCGGCCAGCGTTCCAGATAGCGGGCCGAGATGGCCCCCCCCATGGAGTGGGCCAGCAGGAACAGCTTGGCAGGCTTGTCCGGTACAATCACTTCGTCATGAAACTGTTTGAGATCGGCGACATAGTCGTCGAACTGGTCGACATACCCCTTCTCTTTGTCGGCCAGCATGCGGTCTGACATTCCCTGGCCGCGATGATCGATGAGGTAGAGGCTGTAACCCTGGCGCCAGAGATCCCAGGCCAGCTCCTGATACTTGAGGTAGCTCTCGACCCGGCCGTTGACGATGAGGATGGCGCGATCGATCTTGGGCTGGCGCAGGGCGGCATAGCGGAGGGTGACCCCGTCCTTGCCCTTGAACTCCCCCTCGACGGCATGCTGGCGCCAGAAGTCGGGCAGGGTCTGCTGATAGAGGGCGGGGACGTCAGCTTCAGTGGTCAGCTGGTAAGGATTGCTCACGGCAAGGGCTCCGGCAGAAAATAGGGTCAGGGCCAGCAGGGGCAGGTGGTTAAGCTTCATCAGTGTACTCTTCCGAAGGATCATCCGATTGCTGGGCGGCCCAGCCCTTGCGCGTCAGCTGCATCTGCTGCCACCAGCGTTCGTCCGCCAGGATCTCGCCGGCCGGACCGAGCTGGGGGTAGGGCATCTCTTTCTCCTTGCAGAGCTGTGCATAGACGGGATAGCCCCCCTCGAACAAGATGGTGTTCTGTTCTTCGGGCGTGAGTGGGCAGCCGCGCTGATAGCAGCCGGCCAGCTCGCGCTGGCGCTGGGCCTCGTAGAGGATGGCGGCGGCGGCCACCGAGACGTTGAGGGACTGCACCATGCCCACCATGGGGATGACGATATGGTGATCGGCCAGGGCCAGCGCCTCTTCGCCGATGCCGTGCTTCTCCTGGCCCACCAGGATGGCGGTGGGTCTGGTGTAGTCGATGGCGCGAAAGTCCACCGAGCTGTCGGAGAGGTGGGTCGCCAGGATCTGCATGCCGGAGGCCTTGAGTTCGGCCACCGCGCTGCCGATGTCCGGGTGCAGCTTCACGTCCACCCAGTTCTGGCTGCCGCGGGCGGTGCCCTTGCGCTTGTGGATCCAGCTCTTGGGCCAGACTGCGTGCACCCGGTGGATACCGATGGCATCGGCGGTGCGCACGATGGCGGCCAGGTTGTGAGGTTTATGAACCTCTTCCATGCAGACGGTCAGGTCGAGCTGGCGCTGGGCCAGCATGTCGGAAATGCGTTTGAAGCGTTCAGGAGTCATGTCGGTTTCTATGTCGTGAGGCCGGTGCATGCAACAAGGCTGGTGGCCTGCGGCATGGGGCCCTGGGTATCTCTTGAAAAGCAGCAGGCGGCTTGCGCCGCCTGTGTTCAGTTTTTCTGTCGGCTCACCCTGAGCACGTTGGGCATGACCCGGATCTTGCGCATGATGTTGGCGAGGTGGATCCGGCTCTTGGTGGTGATGAGCAGGGTGACCACATAGACCCGGCCATCTTTCTCCTCGGTGCTGATGGCGTGGATGTTGGCGCCGGTGGCGGCAATCACGTTGGCCAGCTCCGCCAGGGCGCCCTGGTGGTTGACGATCTCGATGCTGATGCCGGTGCGGAATTCCTGCTCCTGCTCCTTGTCCACCTCCCACTGCACCGGCAGGTATTTGTCCGGTTCGCGGCTGTAGCCCTTGATGTTGCGGCAGGACTCCTGGTGGATCACCAGTCCCTTGCCCGGGCTGATGTGGGCGATGATGGCGTCCCCCGGGATGGGGCGGCAGCAGTTGGCGAAGGTGACCAGCATGCCGTCGGCACCCTTGATCGGCATCTTCTTGCTGGTGGATTTGGGCTGCTCTTCCGGCGGCAGCTCATCCCCCAGCATGCGGCGGGCCACCATGACGCTCATGGCGTTGCCAAGGCCCACGTCGGCCAGCAGCCCCTGCAGGTTCTCGTGTTTGGTGTCGGCCAGCACCTGCTTGACGCGGGCTTCCGGGATGTCTTCGATGTTCTTGGCGCCCAGCGCATGGTTGAGCAGGCGACGACCCAGCACCACAGACTCTTCGGTGCGCAGGTTCTTCAGGAACTGACGGATCTTGGAGCGCGCCTTGGTGGTCACCACGAAGTTGAGCCAGGCCGCGTTCGGGCGGGCGCCGGGGGCCGTGATGATCTCCACCGTCTGACCGGAGTGCAGCGGGCTGCTCAGCGGATAGGGGTGGCGGTCGACCCGCGAACCGACGCAGGCATGACCGATGTCGGTGTGCACCGTGTAGGCGAAGTCCACCGGGGTGGCGCCGGCGGGCAGCTCCATGATGCGGCCCTCCGGTGTGAAGACGTAGATCTCGTCGGGGAAGAGGTCGGTCTTGACTCCCTCGATGAACTCGAAGGAGCTGCCGGCGCTCTGTTGCAGCTCCAGCAGGCTCTGCATCCAGCGCTGGGCGCGGATCTGGGCCGTGGTGCCCGAGCTGTCCCCATCCTGCTTGTAGGCCCAGTGGGCGGCGACGCCCTTGTCGGCCATCTGGTCCATGAACTCGGTGCGGATCTGCACCTCCACCGGTACCCCGTGGGGCCCCACCAGGGAGGTGTGCAGGGACTGGTAGCCGTTGGTCTTGGGGATGGCGATGTAGTCCTTGAAGCGACCGGGGCGAGGCTTGTAGAGGCTGTGCATCTGCCCAAGCACCCGGTAGCAGGTGTCTATGTCTTTCACTCTCACTCTGAAAGCATAGATATCCATCACTTCGTGGAATTGCAGTTCTTTCTTCTCCATCTTGTTGTAGATGGAGAACAGGTTCTTCTCGCGTCCGCTTACCTGGGCATCGATACCGGCTTCCCGCAGACGCCCCTCAATCTCGCTCTGGATGGAGTCGATGATCTCGCGCCGGTTGCCACGGGCGCGGCGTACCGATTCCCGCAGTACCCGGGAGCGCATGGGGTAGAGCGCCTCGAAGCCGAGCTCTTCCAGCTCGTTCTTCATGGTGTGAATACCGAGGCGGTTGGCGATGGGGGCGAAAATCTCGAGGGTTTCCCGGGCGATGCGGCGGCGCTTGTCCGGTCGCAAGGAGCCGAGGGTACGCATGTTGTGAGTGCGGTCGGCCAGCTTGATCAGGATGACCCGGATGTCCTGGGTCATGGCCATCATCATCTTGCGGAAGTTCTCGACCTGGGCTTCCTTGCGATCGCGGAACTTCAGCTTGTCGAGCTTGGAGACACCGGAGACCAGCTCGGCGACGGCGTTGCCAAACTGCTCGGCAAGATCGTCCTTGGTGACAGGGGTATCTTCGATGACGTCGTGCAGCACGGCAGCCATCAGGGTCTCGTGATCGAGGCGCATGTCGCCCAGGATGCGGGCCACGGCAACGGGATGAGTGATGTAGGGTTCACCACTGGAACGCATCTGTCCCTGGTGAGCATCACGGGCTACCACATAGGCTTGCCTGAGCTTCTCAACCTGCTCGGGTGGCAGGTAGGAACTGGCTATTTCTTTAAGATTTTCAAATAAATACAAGACAGTCCCCGCAGCGGTTAAACGGCAATCCGTGAAATTGAGGGTATGCCCTCGAGTTTGCGAGGTTTTCGAGCGGTTGTAAATGGGGAG
The DNA here is from genome assembly GCF_040908015.1 of Aeromonas sp. R7-5. Lineage (NCBI taxonomy): Bacteria > Pseudomonadati > Pseudomonadota > Gammaproteobacteria > Aeromonadales > Aeromonadaceae > Aeromonas > Aeromonas sp. R7-5. The sequence goes on from NZ_JBFOCZ010000027.1 coordinate 96,727, forward strand.
AACAGCCGGCACCCGGGCGGGCGCCGACTATGGGAAGCGACTGACTTAGCCGCGACCTTCTGCGATGGCAGCAACAGCAGCCAGCTCGGCGGCTTCCTGCTCTTGCTGCTCGTAGCGGTCCTGAGTATCCATCACCTGGTTGTTGACCAGACCCAGTTCGATCTCGCGCAGGGCGATCACGGTCGGCTTGTCGTTCTCTTCGTCGACCAGGGGATCCTTGCCTTGTACCGCGATTTGACGAGCGCGGCGCGCGGCGACCAGCACCAGGTCAAAACGGTTACCTACCTGTTTTACAGCATCTTCTACAGTAACGCGGGCCATGCGGGACTCCAGTGTTTGGGCTTTCTGTGATTGAAAAAGCAGTGTTTAAAAATGACGCAAAAGTTTACTTGTTTTTGGCTTACTCTGCCAGTAGCTGTTTCAGCAAGTTTTGCTGGGCCTGCTGTTGCTGACGCATTTCCAGGCGCTGGCACTCGATGACGGCCCTGAGTTGGAACAGTGCCAGCTCAAAGTCTTCATTGATGATGACATAGTCATACTCGTCATAGTGCACCATTTCGGCAATGGCTTTCTCCATCCGGCCCTTGATCACCTCGGCGCTGTCCTGGCCGCGGCCGATCAGGCGGCGCTCCAGCTCCTCGCGGCTGGGAGGCAGGATGAAGATGGACTTGGTCGGCATCTGTTGGCGGATCTGGCGGGCGCCCTGCCAGTCGATGTCGAGGAAGACGTCGATGCCCTGCGCCAGACAGGCCTCGATGGCGGCGCGGGAAGTGCCGTAGTAGTTGCCGAAGACTTCTGCCCACTCCAGAAAGTCACCGCGCTCGATCAGCGCCTTGAACTCTTCCACCTTGACGAAGTGGTAGTGCACCCCGTGCTCTTCACCGGGACGGGTGGCGCGGGTGGTATGGGAGACCGACAGCTGCATCTTGCCGGCGGCGTTGTGCTGGGTCAGCAAGGCATTGAGCAGGCTGGACTTACCGGCCCCGCTCGGGGAAGAGATGATATAGAGAGTGCCTTGTTGCGCCATGTCTGTACCTTTAAGCGATGATCCGCGCTTTGGTTGTAGCAGAGGCCGCCGTCTTGTGCCCGATAAGGGAGACGGTTGCTCGCAATGCGCGGAGGAATCAGAGTCAGGAGGATGTAAAGGCGGCGAATGTTAGCAGATGGGGGCGGATAAAAAAACGGCCGGAATCATATTCCAGCCGATCAAAATATCCGTAGCTTGCTGTGCGGGCGTTACCCGCATAGAGGGCCATTCTGCCCACGGAGCCGGGGCCGGGCCATCAGATTATCCCTGCGCCAGGGCTCGGAATTTCCGAGTTGCCCTGGGTCGGTAGAAGATGCTTGTCGGTACAGAGGCGGTCGAAGGCGGCGATGACCCGCTCGCGGCTTATCTTGGCCATGGCGTCCGGATCCTTGAGGCGGGTGCGCCAGCCGAGCTCGGCCAGCGGCTTGCCGGTCTCCTGCTCAATCAGCTCCTGATAGACGCTGACCAGATAATCCCGGCACAGATAGGGGCCGGTACGCTCCGGGTTGTGGTGGGCGTAGAGGCCGATCACGGGTGTCCCCACCAGGGTGGCCATGTGGGCAGGGCCGGTATCCGGGGCCAGCACCAGGCTCGCCTCGCCAATCAGCGCCAGCAATTGCTTGAGGCTGGTCTGCCCCACCAAATCTGCCGGCTTGCTCTGGCTGAGGCGCTGGATCTCGGCGGCGAGATCCCGCTCCAGCCTGGCCGGTCCGCCGCACAGATAGACCTGAAAGCCCTTGTCTGCGGCGTGATCCGCCAGCGCGGCGTAGCCGGCGGCAGTCCAATTCTTGAATGCCTTGCTGGCAGCGGCGCAGATGAGCAGGGTCGGCTTGCCGCCAATTTTCTCCTTCGCCCAGGCCTGGTGCTCGGCGCTGATGGGCAGTTGCCAGTCCGGGGTCAGATCTTTTATCCCGAGCTCTTTGGCGAAGGCGAGAAAGCCGTCCAGCACGTGGGGGGAGGCGGGTGAGGGGACCCGATGGTTGGTGAACAACCACTGACCGTCGCTGGCGCGCTCCCGATCAAACCCGAGTTTGACCTTGGCCTTGATGCCGAGGGTGGCGATGCTGGCGCGCATGGCGGCCTGCAGGTGGAGCAGGGCATCGAACCTGCGCCCCTTGAGGGTCTGCCAGAGATCGCGATAGCCGCGCCACCCCTTGCTCTTGTCGAAGGGAATGACCTCGACCCCGGGCAGATCGGCGAACAGGGTCGCCTCAATCTTGCCGGTGATCCAGGTGATGCGGGTCTGGGGCCACTCCCGCTGGATGACGCGCACCAGCGCCAGCGCGTGGCAGCAATCTCCGATGGCGGAGAGCCGCAGGATGCAGATGGAGGAGGGCGGCGTTTGGAACAGCGGCATGATGTGGCGCAACGATGGCAAAATGGATGGATGGCATTATGCAAACTCCCCTGTGGATTGTAAAATTGCGCCGGTTGCCCGACCGGCACGGCTTTCTGAATGGATGCCCTGCACCCACTATCGACCGGAATTCTCATCATGCTGACACACACCACCCACAACCAGGTCTGCTGGTATGCCGACGGAGTCTTCCGCGATCCTTCCCCTGCCTTGTTCGATCCTGTCTGGTGGCAGACCCATCGCCAGGTGGTGGGCTCTTCCATCGGCCGCGGGGTGACCTGGTTCGTGAAGGATGAATCCCGCCACTTGGTGCTGCGTCACTACTACCGTGGCGGCATGGTGGGCAAGCTGGTGCGTGACCGGTTCTGGTTTGAGGGGGTGGAGAGCAGTCGAGCCATGGCTGAATATCGTCTGCTGGCGACCCTGAGTGAACAGGGGCTGCCGGTGCCGCGCCCCTTTGCGGCCCGCATGGTCAAGCAGGGGCCCTTCTATCGTGCCGACATCCTGATCGAACGCATTCGCGGCGCCAAGGATCTGGTGGCCCTGCTCAAGCAGGGGCCGATCGCCGGTGAGGTGTGGCACAAGATAGGCAAAACGGTGCGCCAGTTGCACGATGCAGGGGTCTATCATGCGGATCTCAACAGCCACAACCTGCTGCTCGACAAGGAGGGCAAGGTGTGGGTGATCGACTTCGACAAAGGAGCCATCCGCTCCCCCGGCAACTGGCAGCAGGCCAACCTGGAGCGGTTGTTGCGCTCCTTCAACAAGGAGTCGCAACTGCACACCAGCTTCCACTTCGTGCCGGAGAACTGGCAGGCGCTGATGGCAGGCTATCAGGGCAAGGTGGCGTGACGTCGGGTTCCACTTCGTAGCTGGAGGCTGGCAGGCCGCTGATGGCGGACCACCGGGGGCGAGAGGTGCGAGGCCAGCGATGCTGGCGCGGTTGCTCGGCGCCAGCACCAATGTTACTTATTGAGTGTGATTGCTTGGACAGATATTCAGATCCGGTTTCGAGGCGCGTGATGGAAAGGTATGAAACTCCCAGGGTTGAGGTCACCACTCCCCTTGAGGTGACGCTGATGGCACAGGCCATGGCGATGTTGGAGGCCGGGATCTGGACCTGGTCGGCCGGGCAGGGTCTGAGGCGGGACCCTTCCTGTCTGCAACTGCTGGGTCTGGAGGGGAGCGAACTGGGGGATCTCGGCTGGCTGGATCGGGTACATCCGGATGATGCTCCCCGGCTGGCAGAGGCCCTGGAGGCCTGCCAGCAAGGGCACAGCAACGGGCTTCGACTCGAGTACCGCATCCTGCACCATCAGGGCCATTACATCCGGCTGGAGGAGCGGGTCCGTCGCGACGAAGGGGGTGAACTGCTGGGGGTGGTTCGCCATCTGGATGCCGCCATGGCGCCCCTGGAGGATCGCCACGACACGGATCCCCTCACCGGCCTCGAGAGCCGCAGCCACTTCGAGCTGTTGCTGGATGAACGGCTGGCCAGCGAGAGCGGCAGTTTCTGTCTGCTGCAGTTCAGCGTGGATCACCGCAGCAAGATCCTGCAGTTGTTCGGGGAGGCGGCCTGCGACGCCATGCTGGCCAAGCTGGCCCGCATCGTGCGCCGCGAGCTGCGCCGGGAAGATCCCTTCGCCCGTTGGGACGAAGACGGCTTCATCCTGATGCTCTCCCAGACCGATCGGTTGAGCGGCCTGGAGATTGCCGAGCGGCTGCGTCTCGAGATCGCCGACGCCAGCCTGCTGCCCCAGCGCCCGGTGACCGTGAGCATCGGCCTGGTGCAGAGCCAGAGTGCCGAGCAGCTCGATCACCTGCTGGCCCGGTTGGCCTCCTGCCACGGTCAGGCGAAGCGGGAACACAACGCCGTGGTCGGCTGACGGCCAGTCACTGTCCGCGAACCCATTGACGCCGATGGACCCATCAGCGTCAATGGTTTTCAGTCAGCGCTCACTGACCTGCTGACGCTGGCAGACCCAGAGGGAAGCCAGCATCAGCAGGGCGCCCAGACCGAGCCTGAGCAGGTCGGTATCCTTTCCCCAGAGCACCAGATTGACCAGCAGACCAGCGGGGATCAGGGCGTTGTTCATGATGGCCAGCACGCCGCTGCTGACCAGGGTCGCCCCCTTGTTCCACAGGAAGTAGCCGAGCCCGGATGCCCCGACCCCCAGCCAGAAGAGGATGCCCCATTGCAGGGAGCTGGCGGGATATTGAGGTTTGCCCAGCAGCCACCAGGCGGGCAGGGCGATCACCAGGGCGCCCAGATAGAAGCAGCCGAACACCGCCAGCTGGGACGGCTGCTCAGCCTCCCGGGCCAGCAGCACCTTGTAGCCTACCTGGCCCAGGGCGAAGCAGACGTTGGCACCCTGCACCACTAGGAATCCCAGTACATAGCTTTCGGTCAGGCCGTCGAAACGGATGACGGCCGCCCCCAGTACCGCCAGCAAGGCCCCCCACAGATAGACAGGCTTGAAGCGCCCTTCCAGCAGGTCGTGGATCAGGGTGACATAGATGGGGGTGAAGATGGTGAACACCAGCACTTCCGGTACCGTCAAGAGCAGGAAGGAGTGGTAGTAGAAGAGATACATGATGCCGAGCTGGATGGCACCGAGGGCCATCAGCTTGGCCACCAGATCGGGGCGCAGCCAGCGACGGCGCAGGAAGGGCAGAAACACCAGGCTGGCGAGCACGATGCGGGTCAGTACCGAGAAGTAGGCATCCACCTGACCGGCAAGGTAGACCCCGATCAGGCTGAAGGAGAAGGACCAGAGCAGGGTAACCCCTATCAAGTAGTTCATGTGATTGAATTGTCGTCAGTTGTCAATTTGGAGGGCGCTATGATGGCCGAGTTGGAAGGCGCGATCCAGCGTTTATGGGAAGGGTTGTCACAGATCGGAGCATTTGCCTTCGAGGCGAGCAATGGGGTCGGATCCGCCACCGACTGGTGCGGTCGCGGGGAGGGTGCCGTGGTGGTGACCGATCACCATGGGGGGTGGCTGTATGCCGAGACGGGTCGCTACACCACGCCCCATGGCCGGGAGCTGACCATGCACAACCGCTTCTGGTGGCAGCGCACCGCACGGGGGATCATGCTCTCCCACCTGCGCTACGAGCAGCCGGTGATGCTGTTCGAGCTGTTGCCCCGGGGGGACGGGCACTGGGTCACGGCCGAGCCTCACCGGTGCGGGCAGGATCACTACAGCGCCGAGCTGACCGAAACCGGCGAGGGTTTCCTGCTCACCTGGCAGATAACGGGGCCGCGCAAGAACGAGCGGTTGAGTTATCGCTACGGACCAGAGGCGCAGAGATAAAAAAACCGGCGCAGGGCGCCGGTAGAGGGGACAAATCGGAGGTTTTGTTAAAACGGTCCCAAAAACAGGAGAGATGCACTCTCGTCACACACGCAGAGAGGGTCTTCAGGCATTCAGTGCATAGTTCAGCATGGCTTGCAGCTTGCTGTCGAAGAACCAGGGCAGCAGCACCATCAGCAGACCCAGCACCCCGGTCAGCCGGTGGCGATACTGCCAGCCGGCTATCAGTACCAGACCGCCGCAGAGGGTGGTCAGGATGCCTGACATAGGGCTGCCTCCCGCTGTTGGCGGCGCTGCTGTGCCCACTGGTTGAGGGCGACCGAACCCAGGATCAGGGCCAGCGCCACGCCCGTGGTGGACTGGATCTGCTCGCCGAGGAACAGGGCTCCCAGCATGACGCCGAACAGCGGCACCAGGTAGTTGCTGAAGGAGGCGAAGGTCGGGCCCGCCTTCTGGATCAGCGCCATGTAGAGGAAGTAGACCAGGCCGGTACAGAAGATCCCCAGCATGGCGACGGCGCCCATGGCCTGCTGGCTCGGCAGGGTGAGGGTGCTCAGGTCGGCCACGAAGGGCGCGGCCAGCAGCAGCTGGATGGCCGAGGAGATCAGGATGTTGCGGGCCACGACCACAGGATGGTCCTTGGCGAAGCGCTTGATCATCAGCAGGCCGATGGCGAAGCAGCTGGCACCGAACAGGATGGCCATGGCACCGAGCAGGCCGGCATTCATGCCGCTGGTCAGCTTGGGCCAGAACAGTATCAGCACGCCGATGAAGCCGATGATCACGGAGACGAGGCCGCCCTTGGTGATTCTTTCACCAGAAATAAACAAGGGTGCCGCCAGAATGGTCACAAAGGGGATACAACCCATGACCACGGCCGCGATGGCGCTGTCCACGTACTGTTGTCCCCAGGCCACCATGATGAAGGGGATGGTGGCGTCGAGCAGGGCGATCAGCATATAGGTTCGCCAGGGCGTGTGTTCACTCTTGAGGCGCATGAACAGGCAGAGCAGACCCAGGGTCAGGCTGCCGCACAGGGCGCGTCCGGCGGCCACCATGATGGGGGGCAGTTCAGCCACGGCCTGGTGCATGAAAATGAACTGGGAGCCCCACAACAGGCCGATCGCCAGCAACAACAGATAGCTACGCATTTGAATCTCCGATGTAATTCGCCTGCGCATTCTATGCAATCTGCTACTATGCCAAAAATGAATTGTCGTCATTCAACTATGGCCAATATCGATGGAACAGCCCCTCTCCCGCCTCGACCTCAACCTGCTCACCGTGTTCGACATGCTGATGCAGGAGCGCAACGTCACCCGTGCCGCCGAACGGCTGCACCTCTCCCAGTCCACCGTCAGCCATGCGCTGGGGCGCTTGCGCCAGGCGCTGGATGACCCCCTGTTCGTGATGAGCCGGCGCGAGATGATGCCGACCGAACGGGCCAAGGCGCTGGCGAGCCCGGTGCGCCAGGCGCTGGCCATGCTGGAGCAGGGGCTGCGTCAGGCCAAGGGATTCGACCCGGCAAGTGCCCGGCGGATCTTTCGCATTGCCACCCCGGGCTCGGTGGAGCACGGCCTGGTGCCGGTGCTGGTGGAGTGGATGGTGCAGCAGGCTCCCCACTGCCGACTGGAAGTGTGCGAGCTGGCGGACAGCGACTACGAGCGGGAGCTGGAGAAGGGGGAACTGGATTTGGTGATCGGGTTTGCCGGTGCTAACCACCTCTCGCCCCGGTTGTGGCGCGAGGAGTGGTTCAGCAATCCGCTGGTCTGTTTGTCGCCCCTCGGCAGCGCCCTGCCCGACATGCTGGGGCCGGGAGAACTGGTCAGCCGCCCCCATATCCACACCTCCAGCTGGGGCCACAGCCAGGCCATGGTGGATCTCTGGCTGGCCCGTTTCGGGGTGGAGCGGGAGCTGGGGGTCAGGCTGCCGAGCTTTATGGCGGTACCGCCGCTGATGGCGACCGGACGCTACCTGGTGGTGGTGCCCGAGATGATCGGGCGCCACTTCTGTCGCCACTATCCGTTGCGCCTGCACCAGCTGGAACCCGCCATCCCCATCGTCTATCTGATGGCGGGCCACCCGCTCAGTGCCCATGACGAGGCGATCGGCTGGTTCAAGGGGTTGTTGCACCGGCTGGCGAAGGAGCGCTACGGCGCGGATGCGCTCGGCCATCCCGCGCCGCAGGGGGCAGATCACGCCAATCCGGAGAAGTAGTCCAGCCCCATCGCACCCTTCACCTCGGCCAGCACCTCGTCGGTGAGGGCCCGGGCCTGCTCGGTACCCTGCTGCAACAGGCGCAGCAGCTGGCGCTTGTCGGCGATGGCTGCCTCGCGCCGCTCCCGCATCGGAGCAAGCAGGGTCTGCAGGCAGTCGTTGAGTACCTGCTTGCAGCGCATGTCCCCCAGACCACCGCGCTGGTAGTGGGCCTTCATCTCGGCCACCAGGGCCTTGTCGGGGTGGAAGGCATCCAGATAGGCGAACACCGTATTGCCCTCCACCTGACCTGGATCGCTCACCTTGAGGTGATTGGGGTCGGTATACATGGCGAACACCGCCTGCTTGATCTCGCCGCTCGACATGCCGAGTTCGATGGTGTTGCCAAGGGACTTGGACATCTTGGCCTTGCCGTCGATGCCGGGCAGGCGGCCGGTGTCGCTCAGGATGGGCTGGCACTCGGTCAGCACCTCTTTGCCAACCAGGGTGTTGAAGCGGCGCACTATCTCGTTGGTCTGCTCCAGCATGGGCAGCTGATCCTCGCCCACCGGCACATGGGTGGCACGAAAGGCGGTGATGTCGGCGGCCTGGCTGACCGGATAGACGAGGAAGCCGGCGGGCAGGCTGCGCTCGAACCCTTTCTGCTGGATTTCGGCCTTGACGGTGGGGTTGCGCTCCAGCCGGGCGACGCTGACCAGGTTGAGGTAGTAGGTCGTGAGTTCGGCGAGGGCGGGCAGGGCGCTCTGCAGGCAGAAGGTGGTCTTGGCCGGGTCGAGGCCGGCGGCCAGGTAGTCGGCCATTACCTCCAGCACGTGATCGGTCACCTTGGCCGGGTTGTGGCCGTTGTCGGTCAGCGCCTGCAGATCGGCGATCATGACGAACTGGCGGTAATGGTGCTGGGCGGCCACGCGCTGGCGCAGGGAGCCGACGTAATGGCCGATGTGCAGTTTGCCGGTGGGGCGGTCGCCGGTCAGGATCACGGGGTTGTGCATGTCACTCTCTCCAGTTGGGTGAGCCGGGAGGCGACAAAGGGATGAAAACAATGACCGCCTCTCGGCGGTCACGGTGTTTTCTTTTGGAAATTTTACATAGAAAAGCAGTGCCGCCTGTTTAGAAGCAGCACCACCAGTAGTTGTGATTGAATGAGGTCATATTCATGGCAAATCACACTACGCCTGTTCGATCACTTCTGCAAGGGCACGACCAGCATGTCGCAGGGCACGGTATTCATCAGCTGGCGTGCGCTCGAGGTGAGCAGGCTCCAGAAGCTCTGGCGATGGCCGCACACCAGCAGGTCGATCTGGTAGTCCTTGACCGCCTGGTTGACCCGCTCGCTCAGATCGCCGCAGATCACCAATTTCTTCTCGATGGGGTAGTCCACCGAGGCGAGGAAGGCTTCCAGCTTCTCCTTCGCTTCGGCGATCACCTGGTCCTGCACGTTGTCGATGTCGATGTCGATCATCTCTGTGTAGAGATCCTTGAGGTCCACATCCACATGGATCACCGACAGCTTGGCGCCGTTGGAGCGGGCCCGGTCGACCGCCTTCTCGATCACCTTGCGGTTGTCTTCCGACAGGTCGATCGCGGCCAGTATGTGTTTGTAATAGGTTCCATTCATGGGAGTTCTCCTCACTGATCCTGGGTCCACTATACCAATGTCTGCTGAAACTAAAACGGCATCGTCGCCACAGTTTCAGGATTTGCCTGACCCCGAACCGGAAGGCGTTGAGGTGCAGGTGGCCGGGGAGTGCATATTTTGAACAGGAGTTTGACGCCGGTCACAGGCGTGCTATTGCCCCCGGGAAGGTGGGGGAATAGGATGTGCCCGTGCTTCGCAATGAACACAAAACAACAAAAAGCATCTGAATACCGCTTTGGGGAGCCTCGCGCTCCCTTTTGTTTTTCTGCCCTCTTCCAGCCCATATCCCGTCCGACATCAAGGTAATCCCGCCCCCCTTGGTTATGCTGTAGCCAGTTCCCTTGGCAAAACGGCCAGGGCTCCTCACCTGCAACCGGGTGACGCTGTCATGGCCGCTTCTCATGTCCCACCGATGCACCGGAGAATCCTTCATGATCATTCATCCCCAGATCCAGGGTTGTGTTGCCCGCAATTGCCACCCCATGGGTTGTCGCGCCGCCGTGCTGCAACAGATCGAACAGGTGCGGGCGGCGGGGCCGTTCAACGGGCCGAAACGGGTGCTGGTGCTGGGGGCATCGTCCGGTTTCGGGCTGGCGTCCCGGATCGCGCTCACCTTCGGCGCCGGGGCCGATACCCTGGGCGTCTCGTTCGAGCGGGGTCCCTCCGACAAGGGGCTCGGCAGTGCTGGCTGGTACAACAACATCTGGTTTCGTCAGGCTGCGGAGCAAGCCGGTCGCATCGCTGTCAACCTGATCGGGGATGCCTTCTCCGACACCATGCGCCAGCAGGCCATCGACGTCATCCGCCAGCAGCTCGGGCAGGTGGATCTGGTGGTCTATTCGCTGGCGAGCGGAGTCAGGGTGATGCCGGATGGCACACAGGTACGCTCGGTGCTCAAGACCACAGGCCAGCCGCTGCAAGGCTGGGGGCTGGATCTGGAGCACGATGCGCTGGTGCAGCAGTCGCTGGTGCCAGCCACCCCGGAGGAGATCCGCGACACCGTCACCGTGATGGGGGGCGAGGACTGGCAGCGCTGGATGCAGGCATTGCAGCAGGCGGATTGCCTGGCCCCCGGCGCCCGGACCGTTGCCTACTCCTATATCGGCCCCGAGTCCACCTATCCCCTCTATCGGGACGGCACCATCGGCTATGCCAAGGAGCACCTGCACGCCACCGCCGAGACCATCAACCTGCAACTTGCCGGGATTGGCGGTCATGCCTGGGTGTCGGTCTGCAAGGCGCTGGTGACCAAGGCGAGCGTGTTTATTCCGGTGCTGCCTGTCTATCTGGGCCTGTTGATGGGGGTGATGAAGGAGCGTGGTGTCCACGAGGGCTGCATCGAGCAGATGCAGCGGCTGTTTGCCGACAAGATGTACGGGCCCAGAGGGGTCGTCGCCGATGGCAACCGGCTGATCCGGATGGATGACCACGAGCTTGAGCCAGCGGTGCAGGCCGCCGTCTCGGCACTCTGGCCCAAGGTGACGCCGGAGAACTTTCGCACCCTGGGGGATTTTGCCGGGTTGCGCCAGGAGTTCATGCAGCTCAACGGCTTCGAGCTGCCGGGGGTGGATTACGGTGCGCCGGTGAACGTGGCGTCACTCACTGAGCTGACGCCCTGACACCCGCACGAGGGGCATCAGGCGACGTTGCAGGCCAGTTCAGGGGAAAGATTGGGAGACTGGGCCAGCACGGTCTGGTTGCGCCCCTGGCGCTTCGCCTGGTACATGGCCATGTCGGCCCGATGAATGAGCTGGCTCAGGCTGTCATCCTGCGTCGAGCGTTCCGCCACTCCGATGCTGATGGTCATGTGGGGGGCGGCCAGGTAGGCGATCCGGCTTCTCAGCTGCTCCGCCAGCCGCCAGCAGGTGGCCCCGTCCTGGGTCATGGCCACCAGAAATTCTTCCCCGCCCCAGCGCCCGGTCAATTGCTGGTCCGGCGCCCAGCTCTTGAGCTCCCTTGCCAACTGCCGGATAGCCTGATCCCCCGCCTGGTGACCATGCTTGTCGTTGATCTGCTTGAAGTGATCGATGTCGATGATGAGCAGGGTCAGGGGCGTTTCGTGCAGCCACTGCTGACCCAGTCTCTCCAGCAGGGCGCGCCGGTTGGGCAGCCCGGTCAGCTGATCGAAGGTGGCGAGCTTGTAGAGGTGGCGCGAGCTGCGGTGGAGCCTGCGGGTGGTGAGCCCGAGCAGGATCAGGGCGACGGCCAGCAGCACCAGCAACAGCAATTGGTAGTAGCGGGCACTCTGCTGGTAGAGCAGTTGCTGGCGCTTGTTCTCGTTCTCCTGCTGCAGCGCGCGATTGCTGGCCTCGCTGCGAGCCAGATCCATCTCGACCTGGAAGGCGGCCGCGTGCTGGCTCAGGGTCTGGTTGAAGTGCTGCTTGTAGTACTGCATGTAGCGGGTCATGGCCCCGTAGGCCTCGGGGTAGCGGCCCAGATCGGCCAGCAACCTGGCCTGCATCGCCCGACCATCCATGGAGAGAGGGGCGGTGTGCTCCATCAGCAGTTGCAGGGCCAGCTGCTTCTCGCCACGACCCAGCAGGGTTCTTGCCCGGATCTCGGTCAGACGGGAGGCCGCCTGCGGGCTATCCAGCCTGTCATAGATGGCTTGTGCCTCCTCCAGGCTGCGCCAGGCTGAGTGCCAGTCCGCCCGTGCGTTGAACACCATGGCCTGGTAGCCGAGGACGATGGCACGATAGTGGGGTGACAGGCTCGGCGTGGCCAGCAGGGTATCGAGCAACTGGCTGGCTCTGGCAGGCTGGCCCATGTCGATGTAGAGCCTGGCCATGTTGGCCCGGATGATGGCCTGGCTGTTGGGTTCGTTGAGCTGCACCATCTGGCCGAGGGCATCCTGATAATAGGTCTCGGCCTCACGGTAGAGATTGAGGTCCGCATAGAGGTTGCCGAGGGTCATCAGCAGACGGCCGCACTGCAAGGTGGAGAGGATGGAACCCGGCTCTTTCTGCTTGAGGTGATAGGCGGTCTTGAGCTCGAGGATCGCCTCTTTCATCTGCTGGGTACGGTAGAGGGCGAGCCCGTTGAGGGCATGCCACTCCGAGACCTGCCTGGGGTGATGCCGGACCGCCGGCCAGAGCTGGGTGAGCAGCTCGAGCGCCTGATCCGGCGTATCGGCATCCAGGGTCAGGGCAATCTGCTGCAACCGGAAGTCGAGCAGGCGAAGGGTCTCCTGCTGGGCATTGGCCAGACCGCGGGCGCGGGCATTGTCGCGCTGTGCCTGTGGATAGCGGCCAAGGGCTGCCTGGGCCAGGGACCTGGCGTAGAACAGTTCCATATCCTGCTGGGGACTGGCGTCGAGGCGCTGCAGATAGCCGACGGGATCGCGCGCCGCCTGCAATTCAGCCTCTTTCAGCAAGGAGGGAGCTGCCTGCAACTGGGTCATCCAGAGCAGCGCCAGTGCCATTATGAATCTCATTGAATCCTTTCCCCGACCAATGGCGCCATCATAATGGCTGATATCACCTACACCATGTTTCTTTGCTTCTCTATAACCGTATGGGGGAGAGGATGAGGTGAAAAGTCGTCGCAACTGCGGGGTGCGTCGGTTGTCTCTGGTTGCGTCAGGATGCAACAGTGGCGACAATCGTGGGCAAATCACAGTGGAGAATCATCATGTTGGCCAAAGCCATGATCGAGAAGTTGAACGAGCAGATTAATCTTGAATTCTATTCCTCCAACCTCTACCTGCAGATGAGCGCCTGGTGCGAGGACAAGGGCTTCGAGGGGGCCGCCACCTTCCTGCGCCAGCATGCGGTCGAGGAGCGCCAGCACATGGAGCGCCTGTTCACCTACGTGAGCGAGACCGGCGCCATGCCGGTGCTGGGGGCCATCGAAGCGCCTCCCCATGAATTCAAGTCCCTGGGTGACATCTTCCGCACCACCCTGGAGCACGAGTATCACATCACCAAGTGCATCAACGGTCTGGCCCATGTCGCCTTCACCACCCAGGATTACTCCACCTTCAACTTCCTGCAGTGGTACGTGGCCGAGCAGCACGAAGAGGAGAAGCTGTTCAAGAGCATCGTCGACCGTCTGAGCCTGGTGGGCGAGGATGGCAAGGGCCTCTATTTCATCGACAAGGAGCTGGCCGAGCTGGCCAAGGGCGCCCCGGCCAGCATCATGGACGGCAACGCCTGATAGTCGTGGACACTTAGTGTTCAGTCAGTACAATGACGGCCCCTTGTAAAGGGGCCGTTTTCTATTTGCAGGTGTCCTTGTACCGCTGTGCTGGTGTCTGCCGGGTACAATGACGGTCCTTTAAGGTAAAGGGGCCGTTTTTCTTTTGATGGGTGAGTGACGATGAAACAGGTGGATGTGGTGGTGATCGGTGCCGGGGCGGCCGGATTGATGTGTGCGGCCCAGGCTGGCTACCGGGGTCGCTCCGTGCTGGTGCTCGACAACGCCAAAAAGCCGGGCCGCAAGATCCTCATCAGCGGCGGCGGTCGCTGCAACTTCACCAACCATCAGGCGGGTCCCCATGCCTTCCTTTCGGCCAACCCCCACTTCTGCAAGTCGGCGCTGGCGCGCTATACCCAGCAGGATTTCATCGATCTGGTGGACAGGCACGGCCTGAACTACCACGAGAAGACCCTGGGCCAGCTCTTCTGCGACGACAGCGCCAAGGATATCGTCGACATCCTGCTGACCGAGTGCGACTGGGCTGGCGTGACCCTGCAGTTCCAGACCGAGATCCTCACCGTCAGCAAGACAGATGAAGGCTTCGTGCTCGACACCAGCAAGGGGGAGATCGCCTGCTCGTCGCTGGTGGTCGCCACCGGCGGCCTCTCCATGCCGAAACTCGGTGCCACCCCTTACGGCTTCAAGCTGGCGGAGCAGTTCGGCTTCACCGTGCTGCCGACTCGCGCCGGGCTGGTGCCCTTTACCCTGCATCAGGCCGACAAGGAGGCCTTCGCCGATCTGGCGGGGGTCAGCCTGCCGGTGGCGGTGACCGCCGAGGATGGCACCCGCTTCAAGGAGGCCATGCTGTTCACCCATCGCGGCCTCTCTGGCCCCGCCATCCTGCAGATCTCCTCTTTTTGGCTGGCGGGGGAGAAGATTCACATCAACCTGCTGCCGGATCTCGACATTCCAGAGACCCTCAAGACCTGGGCCCAGGCCCATCCTGCCCAGGAGCTGAAAACCGTGCTGGGGCGCGAGCTGCCCAAGCGCTTCGTCGACAAGCTGGTGGAGCTGGGATGGCTGGTGAGCAAGCCGATGCGCCAGTACAACGAACGGGAGCTGGAGGCGGTGGCCACCCTGCTGGGGGATTGGCAGATCCTGCCCAACGGCACCGAAGGGTATCGCACCGCCGAAGTGACCTTAGGGGGAGTGGATACCAACGCGCTCTCCTCCAAGACCATGGAGGCACGCACCGTGCCCGGCCTCTACTTCATCGGCGAAGTAGTGGACGTGACCGGCTGGCTCGGTGGTTACAACTTCCAGTGGGCCTGGTCGTCGGGCTGGGTGGCAGGCCAGTACTGCTGAGGGATGCCGCGGCCCTGCGGTGAATGGCCCCGTCAGCGGCCTCTCGGGTGACAACTTCCAGTGGGCCCGCTCGTCGGGCTGGGGGAGAGGCCGAATTGCTGACAAAGAGGCTCAGCGGATGAGTCCGAGCGGATCGGGCCGTGTCAGGCGGCCCGAGTGATGGAACCAGACGCGGCCTGCTCAGGCCGCGTTTTTTATGGTCGGTCGCTGGCTGCCGCGGCCTCTAGCCTCTCCTGATATTGGGCAGGAAGGCGGTCAGCAGGCCAATAAGGGGCAGATAGGCGCAGACCTGATAGACGGTTTCGATGCTGGTGGCATCGGCCAATTTGCCCAGCAGGGCGGCCCCTATCCCTCCCATGCCGAAGGCGAAGCCGAAGAAGAGGCCAGAAATGGTGCCGACCTTGCCGGGTACCAGATCCTGGGCGTAGACCAGGATGGCGGAGAAGGCCGACGCCAGGATGAAGCCGATGACGATCGACAGCACCGAGGTCCAGAACAGGTCGACGTGGGGCAGCAGCAGGGTGAAGGGAGCGACGCCGAGGATGGAGATCCAGATCACCCGCTTGCGACCGATGCGATCGCCGAGCGGCCCGCCGAGCACTGTCCCTGCCGCGACGGCAAACAGGAAGGCGAACAGATAGAGCTGGGCGCTCTCCAGCGACAGGTGGAACTTGTCCATCAGGTAGAAGGTGTAATAGCTGCTCAGGCTGGCCATGTAGAAGAACTTGGAGAACATCAGCAGACCGAGGATAGCCAGTGACCAGCCAATCTGGCGGCGGCTCAGGCCGGTGCCAGCATGGGCCCTCATCCGCCGATGGAAGCTGGCGGCATGGTGGCTGGACCAGCGGCCGACGAAGCTGAGCACGATGACCCCGATGAGTGCGAACAACGAGAACCAGGCCGCACTGCCCTGTCCCTTCGGCACGATGATGAGCGCCGCGAGCAGGGGGCCGATGGCCGATCCCAGATTGCCGCCGATCTGGAACAGAGACTGGGCCAGACCAGGCTGGTTGCCGGCCGCCATGCGGGCGACCCGAGAGGATTCAGGGTGGAAGACGGAGGAGCCCATGCCGATCAGCATGGCCGACAACAGCACGGCGCCAAAGCTGCCCGCCTGCGACAGGTAGAGCAGCCCCACCAGCGTGAAGCCCATGCCCAGAGGCAGGGAATAGGGCATGGGTCTGCGGTCGGTATAGAGGCCGATCAGGGGTTGCAGCAGCGAGGCCGTGAACTGGTAGGTGAGGGTGATGAGACCTATCTGGGTGAACGACAGATCGAGCCCCAGCTTCAGGAGGGGATAGATGGCCAGCAGTACCGACTGCATCATGTCGTTCAACAGGTGCGAGAAGCTGATGGCGGCGATCACCGGATAAGCGGTGGTAGTCGGGTTGTCCACCGCGGGCGGGGCGGTGATCGGGGTGTCGGTACTCAAGGTCTTGTCCATGGCTGGGGTATCACTCCCTCTACCATGCCCTATCCCGGCGCATCTGGACATAACCAAAGTGGGCGAACGCCCGGATTGCGTTCGCGTGGCGCGCAGGCCGTTCATGCTGACGGCGTGTGGATGGCTGGTCAGATCTTGTGCTTGGCGCGGGGCGGATTAGTATAGAAGGCCTGCCGCCACTATCCGGCCCATCACCCGCCATGGAGGGAACATGTTCGAAAGCCTGGGTGTCATCAACGTCTGGACCTATCTGGTCGGTCTCTTCTTCATCATCATCGCCCCGGGCCCGAACTCCCTCTACGTGCTGCGAACCGGTGCCGTGCGCGGCATAGGCCCGGGTTATCGCGCCGCCCTCGGCGTCTTCGTCGGCGATGCCATCCTCATTTTCTGCGCCTATCTGGGGATCGCGTCCCTCATTCGCACCACCCCATTGCTGTTTACCCTGGTGCGCTATCTGGGCGCCATCTACCTGCTTTATCTGGGGGTGAAGATCCTGCACGCGAACTTCATCGCCAAAAAGGCGGGACCGGCGTCCGAGATGGATCCCGGTGAGCGCTATTTTACCAAGGCCCTCACCCTGAGCCTCACCAATCCCAAAGCGATCCTGTTCTACGTCTCTTTCTTCGTGCAGTTCATCGACTTCAGCTATGCCCACACCTGGATCTCCTACCTGGTGCTGGCTGGCATGCTGGAAGCGATGAGCTTCGTCTACCTGACCCTGCTGATCTTCGGCGGTACCCTGATGGCCCGCTTTTTCCGTCAGCGCCAGACGGCGGCCCGTCTCGGCAACGGCCTTATCGGCCTCTTCTTCATGGGGTTTGCGGCCAGGCTGGCGACGCTCTCCTCCTGACCCTGGGGATTGCTGACCGTCCGGTGTCGGGCACCTAGTCTGGCCAGCAATCCTTGCCCACGGGGATGAAGCGGGACTGGTAGACGATGAGCTTCTGGTTGCCCGGCTGATTGATCCCGGGATTGTGGTAGGTCTCCCCGGGCAGCAGGTACTTGCTGTCCGCCTCGCTGTCCGCCTGCTGGCAGCCCTGTTTCACCATGAACTCGAAATAGGTGTTGCCGGTATTGGTGATGGCGCTCTGTACCGGGTCCAGCTGGTATGCAAAACGTGACTGACGCGGGCGCACCACCAGGATGGACTGCAGGGCCAGTTTCACCTCGACGGTTCCCCGGTGCTGCGTCTGGCTGCCTTCATCCACCTGGGCTGCCGGTGACTCGGTGAAGGTGATGCGGTAGTAACGCTCATGGTCATCGGCGGGCCCCTTGTAGTAGAACTTGACGTTCTGGGCATGTCTGGCGTGCAGGGTGAAGCGCCTGGGGGCAAACAGCAGCTCACCGGGGACGGTGGGCAGTGTCCTGCCTCTGGCCGTGGGGTCGCTGATTTTTTCCATCTGTATGTCGTACAGCTTGGGTGAAGCACTGTTGTTGGTCAGGGTTCTGGTAATGAACTCCTGCTCTGGCGCCATGGCAAGAGTCATGGCGCCGATGTCGAGGGCGGCGGCCTGTGAGGCCAGCAAGCCGCCCAGCAAGGGCCAAAGTAGACGATGCATGTTGTACTCCATGGTCAGCGCCAGGTCCCCTTGATGGTGATGGTGCCGCTTTGTTCCACCTCGCCTTCCCACATCTCGTCGCCCATGGTGCGCTGCACCATGGGATCGGTCAGGTCGAATTCCAGCGCCAGCTTGTAAAACCGGGTGATGCCCTGGCCGTTGACGGGATCATTCCACTCCTGCGGTGGTTGATTGTCCTGTATTCCGAGGGTGCGAATATCCACCGGTGTGCGATCGCAGCGAATGGCGTGCCGTGAACCCGCTCCATGAGCCACCGAATCGAATACCAGCCTGGTAGGGATGGGGACGGCCTGTTCAGGTGCGAAGGTGCCTGCCGGATAGAAAGTGCAATATCCCCGATAAGGCGACCCCCTGTCCTGTGAAATAGAAATTTCCAGCATATCGGCACTGATGGGGCCGCTATCAGAGATATTGTATGAGAAGCTCAGAATGTCTTTTCCGACCTGCCCCTCCCTGTAAGGATTGCTGACGCCCTCCGAAGACAAGATGGATACGCTGAAGTCCCGTGGTTTTATATGAATTTCGGTTGTGCCGCTGAATTCATAGTATCCACTCTCGGGAGCATATCCATTCTTCATATTGAAGTTGATCAGACTGCGAGTCAGTTGATCTTGCAGTCCCAGCCTCACAACTTGTTTGAAGAAATTGCTGGACAAGAAAAGATAAACAGATGGTTGTCCTCTTAAATAGCTGATGTTGTAGCGAGAGCCTTTGCTTGCCCAATTTTTCAAATCTGCGCTCATTTGCAGATCCGCAGAACCAATGGCGCTATTCAGCGAGCTGTTTTTGACATTGGTATACATGTAGGGCTCGGTGTAGTTCTGACTGCCATCTTCATTGAAGTTGTAATCAAGAAAACGACACAAAATCCCATCTCGGGTGCCCAGCCTGTAATTCTCACAACCTTGTGAACCGGGCAAGACATAAGGAACACCATTGCTGTCCACAATGACTTCACTTATTGCATTGGTTTGTACGAAGCGAAGATGGCCGGCCTTCTTGTGCTGCATGTTTCTGACATACCAGTTTCCGCTGTTCTGATTGATGCAGCGTTCACCGGCTGCCGCGTCATATTTGAGCGTGGTCCTGCACAGGTTCATCTCCCTGTTCAAAACAGCTCCGACAGGCATGGTTCGAAGATAATCAAAGAAACTTGCACTCAATTTGCCATGACCCCACCCGGCAGATGCCCCGATGAGACCGAAAAAGCCCAAGTCATCAACGACGGCCGGCTTGTTGACCGCCTCAGCGGTGTCGGGGTCACAACGGGTATAAGACATGATGCAGCGTTGGTTGACATAAGGACGGCGAATAGGGCCGTTTTCCCACATATCGACGTTCCAGTTATTGATGTCGGTGTTGTATCCATTATCAACGTACGCCAGGCTCACCTGACCATTTCCTTTGAGCGAGGTCCAGGCATTTGCGCCGGTCAGACGCGGATCCAGACCATCGGTCGGCGCAACAAACAGGTTGTTGTCTTCCTGATTTTCAATAAACAGGAAATGGCGCAGCGCGGCATTCGGCCAGACGGTTTTGGATACGGCCGCACTGCCTTGCTGTGCCCAGCCGGCGCCAAGTGCAATGACCAGCAGCAATCTGTGTGTGATGTTCATGTTCAATACTCTCTCACCATGGCGTAGGTGGGCAGTCCCTGGCAGGTCACGATGCCGACCCAGGCCGCGCCCGTGTGTTGTGCAAGATCCAGGTCGGCTTCACAGAAGTCGCTTCCCCGGCGGAAAGTCAGCATGGGGTTGGCCTTGTCCACGTCCAGGGTGAACTCGCCGACCTCGTTGGTCACCGTGGTGCCGATGTGGTTGTCAATGCGGGCGTTAGCAAGCAGCGAGCCATCTTCTGCCCTGAGTACGCCAAACACGGTGACCATCTCCTTGATGCTGCTGCCGGCATCCAGAGTGGCGACGTTGCCGGGGAACAGGGTGTAGCGCTGCTTGCCGGTGTTGATGTCATAGCTGTCCTTGCCCGTCTTGCTGTTGAGCAGTTCCACCTCGTATTCCTGATAAGGCGGGAGCGCCAGGAAGGTCTGTTCCCCTTGCAGGGGGTAGTCCTGTCCATTCACCTTGGCGAGCATCTGTCCTTCCCGGTGGATGCCGGTATTGATGATGAGGCCTGAACCAGAGGTGCTCCGGCTGGATGCGATCACGTCGTTCTCCGTGGTGATCAGGGCACCCCGTGCAATCAGGTTGCCATTCACGTCACCGCCATGACCGCGACCCAGCGTCATGGTGCCGCCGATGACCCTGTTCTCGAACCCCAGGGTGCCGGAAAGCGCCATATTGTGTGTGTCGCTGCCGTGCATCATGCGGGAGGCATTCAGCGCGGCCAGATTGATGGCTCCCTCCATGCGCTTCTGATAGTTGAGGTTGGCCGTGGTCTGGCCCTGCTCGTTGCTGCTCATGCCGAAGCTGAATAGATTGTCGAACGGGATGGAGTAGTCCAGGGTGATGCTCTTGTTGCTGAATCCATTGAGTGTGCCACTGTCGCTCTGCAGGCTGGCGCGCATGGAGAGGTTGCCGTATCGGCCCGCATAGAGGTGCTGGTAGTAATCCGCATAACTGCGATCGCTGTTCATCTGACGGTCGTGCGTGGTGTTGAAGGTCAGCTGGCCCATGCCGCTGACCCAGCCACCCAGATTGATCGTGATGCCGGCAGAGTAGAGCTCGGTTGCACTCACTCCCAGGGCATCGCCTGCATACAGTTTTTCCTGGCTGACCCACAGGGAGGCATTGTCATGGGCTTGCAAGGAAAGGCTGGACGCCAGCCGCCAGGAGTGATCGGTGGACAGCATGCTTTGCAACTGGGTGCCGAGGCGATCCGTGACCTGCCAGCTTGCGCGTGCCTCGCCGACTGCCGCATCCCTGAAAGCATAGGTGGTCGTCGCCAGATCAAGGGTATCCAGCGAGCGTGCCAGCGACAGACCGAGCAGGGGGGAATCGCCGCTGTGCTGGCTGTTCTCCATCATGCCTCCCCACCATTGCCATCCCCACTCCCGGGTAAAGCCCTGATGGCCGCCCAGCTTGGTGACTCGCTGGGTGGTCGTGCTGGTCAGGCGGCCGTCGACATAGACTTCGACCGTGACGTTGTAGACCCCGTTGGGGAACGCGGAGGTGTCGATGTGCTGGTTGCCGATCGCGAGGTTTTGCAGGCCTATCAGGCGTTCATCCCGATAGACCCTGGCCTCGCCATTGGCGGGCATGAAGACTTGCACCGGAGTGGTCGATTCGTTGGTGGTCTGTTTTCGAGATTGCGCCTGGTTGCCATAGGATGCGCCGTAGAGGCGACCCGTGGTCAGGCCCGTCACCACCCCCAATGTCTGCAGGTCCCATGTCGAGACCATGCCTGCTGCGATGCGGCGATCATCGAGATCCCGTTCGTACATGGCGCGGTAGATATCGCCGCTCTGCTCCGGCTCACCCAGGTTGTAAAGGGAGGCATCCACGGCGACATGGTGCGCGCCCAGCCCGACGGTACTCTCCAGCTGCAGGAAATTGGAGTCCTGGTGCCCGCTCTGGGGGGTATTGATGAAGGAGTAACCCAGGTTGTAGCGCTGTACGCCCGTCAGGGTGTCCACCGTCGGGGTCAGTGCGACACGGTTGTCAGATTGCCTCGCCTGGCCAAAGGCGTCCCGTGACACCCGGATGGTGAGCAGCATGGCGACGAGGTCCAGCTGCATGCTGGCATCGGCATCGATCTGCAAGCCGCCATCGGCAGAAAAGGTGCGTCTTTGCTTGCTGGAGAGCAGAGTGGTAAGGGCATCGTTCAGCACGCCTTGCTGCTGGCTGGCACTGAAATCAAGGTGCAACAAGTGCAGCTTGCCGTCTTGCAGCAGCAGGGTGGCATTGCCGATGGTGTCGTCGGTCAGGGTGTCGATCCTGTTGTCCTCATCCGTGTATCGCAGGCGTACCGGTACCGCCAGCCCCTCTTCCAGCGCCTTGGCAAAACTGGCAGGAATGATGACGTTGGCAATTTTGAGAGGGGCAGCAGTGCTGGCCGAGGCTGACATCGCAATCAGCCAGGAGAGCGGCAACAGCCAGGCTTTTTTCAACATATCGAGCACCATGGTTCCGGGTGTGGAGATCGAGAGCCGTCACCCTGCAAGAGGGTGGGGCGGCACCGTGATAGGGGGTTACTTGATGACGACGAATTCCTGACCCAGCCAGAGTCCCAGGTGGCTCTTTGGATCACGCATGTTGACCTGCTTGAACCGGCGTTGCTTGCCCGGCAGGTCGTAGTAGGTTTCCTTGCACAGCTCCTCGCCTTTCAGGCAGGGGCCATACGCTACCGTGCGATAGGAGGCATTGCCTTGGTTGGTGAGCGTGTCGTCCTTCAGGTCGTAGGCGAACCGGTGCTGGCGTGGTGTTACCACCAGAATGGTGCCTATCTGTGCTGACGTGGTGGCAACAGCCTGACGGCGTTCGTTGCGCTGATCGTCCACGGAGAGCGCCGTATCCAGCCAGCGGATGCGGTAGTAACGCTCCTTGTCATCCTGCGGACCCTTGTAAAAGAACCTGACGTTGTTTTTGGCATTGGCGGGCAGCATCAGCCGACTGGGTGACAACATCAGCTCGCCGCTGACTTCCATGGGGATCTCCTGCCCTCCCTCTTCCGGTGAGGTGATGCGTGTCACGCTGATCGTGACCAATCTGGCCTGGTCGCTGCCATTTTCAATCTGCTTGGCGACCTCCTGGCTGCCTGCATCGATGAAGGTGGTGACGGCGCCGACATTGATCGCCTGGCTGATACCGGGAATGAGCAGCAGCCATATCGCTGCAATTTTCAGGTTCATGATGTGCCCCTAAGAGAACAAAGGGCCCCGCAGGGCCCTCAATGGTACGCGGTGGATGAGTTAGCTCCAGTTCGCTACGAACTCGACGTTGACTTCACCGCTCCACAGGCCGTCCGGCAGGGCGTCAAAGGTGGTGGGGGTGCCGCTGGCAGTGGCACTTTCAATGTTGAAAGTGAAGGAACCCTGCGCCGTGACGCGTTCGGCATCGTTCTTGAAGCCGTTGGCAAGAGGAGACAGATTCCCCCCCGTGATGCCGGCAGCGGTGTCGATCAGGGTGGTGTAGGCGGTTGTGCTGACCGGTGCGCCGCCCCACAGCACGCCCACATCGACGGTGGAGTCGCCACCCAGGTGATTCAGGGTGCCGTTCAGTTTCTTCGCCTTCAGGGTGAAGTCGGTCGCGCTGGCATCACCCTTGATGGCGACATCGAACAGGCCGTTGACGGTGTTGAACCCCTTGATCCCTTCGGCATATTGGAAGGAGAGGCTGGAGAGCGGGGTGACCACCAGCTCGGAAGTGGTGTCTTTCTTGGCAGTGGCCTGCCAGGTGGCAACTGCGGACGCTTCTACGGCGGCTTGAGCGGTGGCGGCAAAGCCCAGGGTAGCCACGGACAAAGCAATCAGAGTCTTCTTCATTACGATACTTCCTACATATCTTCTGGATGGTTGTGACCACCCGGTTGGTTCATTGCCCGTCAGGGGCATGCCTGGCCACGTTGGTGATGATTCGACCAGTTGTGGCAGCCGGACCTGGAATAGGTTTCTCCTCGGACCAGCTTGTTTTTTCGTCGGTAAAGATAGCGATCGGATCTGTTTTGATCGATCGAATGGTGTGTAGGAAAAATCCCAAAGGGGGATGGGGAACAAGCTGATGAAGTAATTCATTTTTCTTTTTATTTCAGTGGGTTGAGGTTTCCTCATGTATTTGATTTATATGTTTTTTTAGGGCTTTTTCCATGAGAGGAGGGTGATGAAAAAGCCAAGGGTGATTGGTGTTAGAGAAAAGGAGCATTCCGGCAATAATCAAGCTCCATATGGACTAAGTTAAGTGCAATATATTGATAAATATATAAAAATTAAATGAAGCTATAATGGTGATTAACTTGAAAGCACCATTTTTATATTTATTTAACATGTTGAGAACAAAGATGGACTGTATGGTGTGGCTGCTTGATTTGTAGTTAATATGCTCGTCGGACAGGGCTTAATAATGGATCTATATATGACGAAGGTATTGATAGTTGATGATCACCCAGCAATAAGAATGGCCGTGAACATGCTGCTAAAGCAGGACGGGCATGATGTTATAGGTGAGGTTGATAATGGTGTCGATGCTATCGCCATGGCCAGGAAAGCCCATCCAGATATTGTTATTCTTGATATTGGAATACCCCAGCTTGATGGCATCGAAGTAATTAAAAGAATCAAGGTGCTGGATCTTGGTGCCAAGATTCTGGTGCTGTCAGCACAGTCCACCCACCATATTATGGTGCGGTGCCTGCAAGCTGGTGCCGAGGGGTTCTTGTCCAAACTGGATGATTTGTACTTGCTGAAGGATGCGATCGCAAAAATAGAGAAGCGGCAACTCTATTACCCCCGTGACGTCATTGCCGGCG
Source organism: Aeromonas sp. R7-5 (assembly GCF_040908015.1). Taxonomy (NCBI): domain Bacteria; kingdom Pseudomonadati; phylum Pseudomonadota; class Gammaproteobacteria; order Aeromonadales; family Aeromonadaceae; genus Aeromonas; species Aeromonas sp. R7-5. The sequence continues at coordinate 121,227 of NZ_JBFOCZ010000027.1, forward strand.
CCAGGCATGCCCATACGGTCGATCGGGAAGATCTGCTGTCGACCCTCTCTTCCCGCGAGATGAGCGTGCTGCTGCAGATTTGTCAGGGCCGTCCCAACAAGGAGATTGCCCAAAGCATGCTGCTGAGCGAGAAAACCGTCAGCACCTACAAGACCCGGTTGATGAAGAAACTCAACATCACCAACATCGTTGATCTGATCAGTCTTGCCAGACGGCAGAAACTGCTGTGAACCGGGTGAAACTGATGTTGCTTCTGCTGGCGCTGGTCTGGGTGTGGCCGCTGGCGGCCCGGGAACCGGAAGAGCCCCTGCTGCAAGTCTATTCGCGGGATGGCGGGGAATACCTCGATGCCAGCCCCTTGCCGCTGCATGGGGAGGAGTGGCGCTGGTTGCAGGAGCGCGAGCGGCTGATCCTGGGGGTGCCCAGACCTGACAACCCACCTATGGACATCACCCTGAGGGCGAATGCTTATGAAGGGGTGACGGCCGACATCGTCGGCATGTTGACCCATCTGCTGCACATCGAGATCCTGGTGAAGGGATATCCCTCCAGGGCGGCTGCCATTGAAGCGCTCCAGCGGGGGGAGATCGATCTGCTGAGTACCTCCAATTCCTATGAGCGGGAACAGCATCTTCTGCTGACTGACAAATATATTGCTGACGACCCAGCCATCTATAAAAACATTCAGGTCAAAGAGCGAGAAATAAGAACAATAGCCGTGCCGGAGTATTATTTGCCGTTCATGGATATCATGCGCTATCTGTCGGACTACAAAATTAAAATATACCCGTCTCGCTATAGTGCATTGTCCGCGGTGGCATATGGTCAGGTTGATGCCGTCATGGTGGACATGATCTCCGGCAATTTCATCGTCAACAAGTTCTATCAGAGCAGCATTCAATTATTGAAGCCGCTCTATATCGATACCGCCGGTTTTGCCTTTGCCCTCAATCCCAAGGAGCGGCGACTCAAGAGGATCATGGATATCGCGCTGGGGGAGATCCTCGAGGGCAAGCGGGCGGAAGTGGCCAAGCGCTGGAATGGGGGAGGGCTCTCCATCGGTGCCAGCAAGATCGGTCTGAGCCGCGAGCAGTGGGAGTGGCTGGGCAAGCGGGAGAAAATCCGGATTGCGGTGAACAGCGGCATTCCCCCTCTCAGTTTTTACGACGTCACCGGCACCATGCACGGCGTGGTCGCCGATCTGCTGCAGGTCATGCGAGCCAAGCTGGGGGTGGAGCTCGAGGTGGTGCCTGCCAGGACGCCGGAGCAGATGACCCAGTTGCTGGATAGCGGCCAGGTGGATGCGGGGGTGTTGAGCCCTTCTGCCGAGCGCAGGAACCGCTATCTGTTCAGCCGGGCCTTTGTCCTCGATCCCCTCTCCTATGTGGTGGGGCCGCGCCACCGGGAGGTCCCCCCTGCATCGCTGCTCAAGACCGGTACCGTGGCCATGGTCAGGGGTTTTATCTCGACCCAGGCCATCGAGGCGGAATACGGCAAGCTGGCGACGCGGCAGTTCGATACGATTGAAGACGCCATGCGCTGCGTTGCTACTGAGATGTGCGATGTGACCATACTGCCGCTGCGGGTGGCCAAGTACTACGTCAACAGCCAGTTCCCAGACAGCCTGCTTATCACGGGAGAGCTGTTCGATTCCATCCCCATCGGCGCCGCGTTTGCGGTCACCCCCGCGCATCCCGTACTGCGGGACATTCTGGACAAGGTCATCGCCATCATTCCACCGGATGAGCTGGAAGGGCTTTCCAACCGCTGGCGAGTCAATGTCAAACAGGGGAGTGTCTCCTGGCAGGAGCTGATCCGGGAGTTCGGGGTCTTCATCGCGTTGATCCTGCTGCTTACCATCTGGGTTGGCCTGTGGGGGTTGTCGCTGCGCAAGCAGATCCGTGAGCGGCGGCTGGTGGAGGGGGCGCTGAGCACTCAGCTCAAGTTCATCGCCGACCTAGTGGACGGCACACCTCACCCCATCTATGCACGGGATCTGAACGGGATTCTGGTGCTGTGCAACAGCAGCTATGCCAGCTTCCTTGGCGAGCCCAAGGTTAGCCTGCTCGGCACGGGCCTGGACGACGCGCGAACGCGCTGGCCTTTTCTTGCTCCCCTGCTCGGGGATCTGGTGCTTTCCTGTGACAGCCGCCGCGCCCAGGAGGGGGATCACCGTCTGGTCCTGCCGACGGGCGGGGTCGACGTCTATCACTGGGTTCAGCCTTACTACGATCTGAACGGCAATGTGCAGGGGGGTGTGGGAGGCTGGATCGACGTCAGCGAACGGGTACGCCTGCTCGATGAGCTGGCGGTGGCCAGCCAGGAGGCCCAGGAGGCAAACCGTGCCAAGAGCACCTTCCTCGCGACCATGAGCCACGAGATCCGTACCCCCATGAATGCCATCATCGGCTTGCTGGAACTGGCGCTCAAGCGGGGTCGGCTGCACGAGGAGGATCAGGCCTCCCTCGCTATTGCCCATGGCTCGGCCAGCGATCTGCTGAGCCTCATCGGCGACATCCTGGATATTTCCAAGATCGAGTCTGGCCGGTTCGAACTTGCCCCCGAACCCCATGACATCGTGACCCTGACAGCATCGGTCGTCACCGTCTTTACCGCGCTGGCGAGGCAGAAAAATCTGCGGCTGGATCTCGTCACGGGCACTCCTTCCTGGGTGCAGATCGATGGTCTTTGTTACAAGCAGATCGTCTCCAACCTGATCAGCAACGCCATCAAGTACACCGATCGCGGGTCGGTCACGGTGACGCTGGCCTCCCGGGTCAGCGATGGCTGGTGTACCGTGCAGCTCACCATTCTGGATACCGGCATCGGCATCGATCAGGCCGAGCAGGCCAGGCTGTTCGAGCCCTTCAGCCAGGCCAGCCAGCCCGAGAAAATCCAGCAGTCGGGTACTGGGCTGGGTCTGATGATCTCCCGCTCCCTGTGCGAGACGATGGGCGGCTCCCTGCAACTGGAGAGTACGCCCGGGCAGGGGACTCGGGTCAGTATCGAGATCAAGCTGCCGGTGGCCGATGCCGTGGCGATGCCCGCCACGCCTGCACAGGAGCCGGCGGTGGAGCCGGTGCGGCGACTGAAGATCATGGTCGTGGACGATCATCCAGCCAACCGGTTGCTGGTCAGCCAGCAGCTGGCTTATCTGGGCCATGACGCCACGGCCGTCGAGTCGGGGGAAGAGGCGCTGCGGCTGCTGATCGGAGCCAGGGTGGATGTCATCATGACCGACTTCAACATGCCCGGCATGAACGGCTTCGAGCTGGTTCGCCAATGCCGGGAGCTGGAGCGGCTGCACGGCTGGCGACGCACCGTGATCCTCGGGCTGACGGCCGATGCGCGGCAGGAGCAGATCAATGAAGGGCAGGCGGCAGGGATGGATGACTGTCTGTTCAAGCCCGTCGGGCTGGAGGCGCTCGATCATTGCCTGCGTCGGCACATGCAGCGGGAAGAGCAGAGTGACATGGTCGTCTGTATGGAGGAGATCCGGCGGTATCTGGGGCCGCTGACCGCACATCAGTCGACCCTGATGGTGCCTCTGCTGGCCGAGTTTGTGCGGGCCAGTGACGACGATATCGCGGGATTGCAACGGGCCGCGGAGGAGGGACATGTCGGCCAGTTCATCGACCGTATACATCGTCTGAAAGGGGGCGCCAGGATCATGGGCACGCTGAAACTGGTGGCGACCTGCAGCGAAATAGAATCCTGGGAGCTCGATCAGGCCAGGCTGCCCGAGGCGCTGGCCCGTTTGCAGCAAGAGTACGAGGTCGTTCGGCTGGCGGCGACCCAGCTGCAGGTGATGGAAGGGGAGGAATGAAGGCATGGGAACATGCCTTCGGCTCCTGTGGTCAGCCCAGCCAGTACACCATCAACTCATAGGCGGCTTCGCCCACCTGGTCCGGTCTGGCTGACGGGGCCTGATAGCTGAGGTAATAGCGGGTCGCCTGGGCCAGGGGGAGGGGGCGGCTTGCTTCGAGGGGTTGTCCGTTGAGCGCCAGCGTGATCCGGAGATCATCCTGCTGTGGCAGGGAGCCGTAGAGTGCGCGGGCTTGCAAACGATAGGTGGTGTTGAAATCCGGGTGGCTCAGGTCTGCTGCCAGGATCTGGACGGGAGCCTGTGCCGGATCCGAATTGATGGCCTGGAGGCCTGGGTGGGTCAGCGCTACTTCCATGTTGGTCTCTTTGCTGGCGGTGGCCTGCCAGTTCAGCTGGCTCACCTGCGTATTGGCGTGAACGGCGGCACTGCTGCAACCGATCATCACTGCCAGCACCATGCTTTTTTGAAACATAGTTATCTCCTTTGTCGGACTGGGCCCTCCTTGGCGAGGGCCTCCTCTTATCGGCGCTTTCCCCGAAAGCTGAACCGCTCTCCCCGGATTCGCCCATGAGTCGGCGGCAGATAAGGGGTATGATCCGCCCCCTGGCGCCATGCCATTGACGGAGGAGAGCCATGCTCGAAAATCAGATGATGTTGTTGGCGGTGTTTGAGCGGGCGGCGCTGATGCTGATGACGCTCTTTCTTCTCACCCGCACCCGGCCGTTTCAGCGATTGTTCCAGAAGCGTGACCACACCCCGGCTGAGCTGGTGCTGGTGGCGGCCATCTTCTGTCTGTTCGCGGTGTTCAGCACCTACACCGGCATTCCGGTGGAGGGGGCCCTCATCAATGTGCGGATCATCGCCATCATCTCGGGCGGCATCCTGTTCGGCCCCTGGGTCGGCATTCCGGCCGGGGTCATCTCGGGGCTGCACCGTTATCTCATCGACATGGATGGCCACACCTCCATTCCCTGTCTCATCGCCAGCATCATCGCCGGCCTGCTGGCCACCTGGCTGCACCTGCGCTGTCGCAAGTCGCGGCTCTGGCTCTATGGCATCCTGGCGGGGATGGCCTGCGAGGGGCTGACCATGCTGCTGATCTGGCAACTGACCGAGCCCCATGCGGTAGGTGTGGAGATAGTCAGTCATATTGCCTACCCGATGATCGCCGGGGCGCTCTGTATCGGGCTCATCATCAAGCTGGTGCAGGATCTGGATGACGAGAAGGAGCTGATTGCCGCCAAGCAGGCCAAGCTGGCGCTCGACATCGCCAACAAGACGTTGCCGTTTTTCCAGAACATCGATCGCCACTCCCTGAGCCAGGTGTGCGGCATCATTCGCAGCGAGATCAGCGCCGATGCGGTGGCCATCACCGATACCCGCGACGTGCTGGCCTATGTGGGGGTGGGCAAGGATTACTACGAGCTGGACGAGCACCACGCCATCAGCGACATGACCCACAGAGCGGTGCTGCTGGACCAGATCATCATCAACAACGATCTGCGCCAGTATCACCTCTCCGATTTTCACTCGGTCATCATTATTCCGCTGCGGGAAAACGGCGCCGTCAGCGGCACCCTCAAGATCTACTATCGCCGCACCCACAGCATCACCAGCTCCCTCAAGGAGATGGCGGTGGGTCTCTCCCAGCTCATCTCCACCCAGATGGAGGTGTCGCGCATCGAGCAGCTCAAGGAGATGACCCGCAAGGCGGAGTTCACCGCGCTGCAGAGCAAGATCAACCCCCACTTCTTGTTCAACGCCCTCAATGCCATCTCGTCGCTGATCCGCATCCGTCCCCAGCAGGCACGCCAGCTGATCGCGAATCTCGCGGATTACCTGCGCTACAACCTCAACAAGGGGGACACCCTCATCGACATCCAGGAGGAGCTGCAGCAGGTGCGCGACTACGTGGCCATCGAGCAGGCCCGCTTCGGCGACAAGCTGGAGGTGGTGTTCGAGGTGGACGACGTGCATATCCAGGTGCCGAGCCTGCTGTTGCAGCCGTTGGTGGAAAACGCCATCCTGCACGGCATCCAGCCCCGCAGTGCGCCGGGTCGGGTCACCATCGAGGTGAAGCAGCTGGCGGGCGGCATCCGGGTCGCGGTGCGCGACACCGGCTACGGCATCAGCCAGGCGGTGATCGACGGGGTCGCCGCCGGTCGGGTGGAGAGCCGCAGCATCGGTCTGATGAACGTGCATCAGCGGGTCAAACTGCTCTATGGCGACGGCCTGCACCTCAAGCGGCTGGAGCCGGGGACCGAAGTCTGTTTCTATCTGCCTGATCAGGAGGCAATGCCATGCTGAAAGCGATCATAGTGGAAGACGAATGTTTGATACGGGAGGAGCTGGCCTCTCCTGTGCTCCTTATGGGGGCAATGTCATGCTGAAAGCGATCATTGTGGAAGATGAGTATCTGGCCCGCGAGGAGCTGGCCTTTCTGGTGGGGCAGCACAGCAACATCGAGATAGTGGCGAGCTTCGAGGATGGGCTGGAGGCGTTCAAGTATCTGCAGGATCACGAGGTGGACGTGGTGTTTCTGGATATCCAGATCCCCGCCATCGATGGCCTGCTGCTGGCCAAGAACCTGCACAAGTCCAGCCATCCGCCCCACATCGTCTTCGTCACCGCCTACAAGGAGTTTGCGGTGGAGGCGTTCGAGCTGGAGGCATTCGACTACATCCTCAAGCCCTACAACGAGCCGCGCCTCATCAATCTGCTGCAGAAGCTCGAACTGGCGGGCAAGTCCCAGCCCCAGGGTGCGGAGCCCGGGACGCCACAGAACCGCACCGTCAATCTGGTGAAGGGGGAGCGCATCATCGTCACCCCCTGCGAGCAGATCTACTACGCGGAAGCCGACGAGAAGCTGACTCATGTCTACACCCGTACCGATCGCTACGTGATGACCATGACCCTCAGCGAGTTCGTCAGTCGGTTGCCGGCCGAGGGGTTCTTCCGCTGCCACCGTTCCTACTGCGTCAACATCAACAAGATTCGCGAGATAGTGCCCTGGTTCAACAGCACCTATCTCATCCGGCTCCATGACCTGCCGTTCGAGGTGCCGGTCAGTCGCAGCAACATCAAGGCATTCCGTCAGCTGATGCGGCTCTGATTGTCATTCATTCCCGCCGATCTGCATTTCATGCCGTAATCGGTCGGCGGGAGCGGCGTCTTGCCTATAGTGGCCCCAGTTTCCTTAAGGCCATTCCTCGAGACGCATCATGACCAGAGAGCTGAATCGCACCCGCTACCTCACCCTGTTGGGGACCATCATCACCCAGTTCGCGCTGGGATCCGTTTACACCTGGAGCCTGTTCAACGCCCAGCTCTCTGACAAGCTGGACGAGCCGGTGAGCCAGGTCGCCTTCGCTTTCGGCCTGCTCAGCCTCTCCCTGGCGGTGGCCTCCTCCCTGGCAGGCAAGCTGCAGGAGCGGTTCGGGGTGCGCAACGTCACCCTGGGTGCCGGCGTGCTGCTCGGCATCGGCTTCTTCCTCACCGCTCATGCCAGCAACCTGGCGATGCTCTACCTCTGCGCCGGCATTCTGGTCGGTTTTGCAGACGGTACCGGCTACCTGATGACCCTCTCCAACTGTGTGAAGTGGTTCCCGGAGCGCAAGGGGCTCATCTCCGCCTGCTCTATCGGTGCTTATGGCCTCGGCAGCCTCGGCTTCAAGTACATCAACCTGCTGCTGCTCTCCAGCAACGGCCTTGAGACCACCTTCCAACTGTGGGGGCTGATCGCCATGTCCATGGTGCTGGTGGGTGGCATGCTGATGAAGGATGCGCCCAAGCAGGCCGCCGCCGTGCAGCAGAGCGAGAGCCGCGACTTCACCCTGGCCGAGGCGATGCGCAAGCCCCAGTACTGGATGCTGGCGCTGATGTTCCTCACCGCCTGCATGAGCGGTCTCTACGTCATCGGCGTGGCCAAGGACATCGGCGAGAAGATGGTGGGCCTGCCGGCCGTGGTCGCCGCCAACGCCGTCGCCATCATCGCCATGGCCAACCTGGGTGGCCGGCTGGTGCTGGGCATCCTCTCCGACAAGATGTCCCGTATCCGGGTCATCACCATCGCCCAGCTGATTACCCTGGCCGGCATGGCGCTGCTGCTGTTCGTGCCGCTCAATGCCAACCTTTTCTTCGTGGCGGTGGCCTGCGTGGCGTTCAGCTTCGGCGGCACCATCACCGTCTACCCCTCGCTGGTGAGTGACTTCTTCGGCCTCAACAACCTGACCAAGAACTACGGCGTCATCTACCTGGGCTTTGGTCTGGGCAGCATCATCGGCTCCATCGTGGCCTCCCTGTTCGGCGGCTTCATGGCGACCTTCAACCTCATTCTGGTGTTGCTGGTGGTGGCCCTGGTGCTCTCCCTCACCATCCGCCTGCCGGCTCCCGTTGCGGCTGTCGACAGGGCCTGATCCCTCTCGTTTCTCAAGTCATAAAAAAGACCCGGGCCTTGGCCCGGGTCTTTGCATGTCAAGGGATGGGCTCAGCGTGGGGGCAGACCCAGCAGGGCGCGCAGCTGGTGCGCGGTGGCCTCGACCGCCGGCCAGTCGCGGCCAGTGACGGTGACGTGGCCCATCTTGCGGCCGGGGCGGGCTTCGCCCTTGCCATAGAGGTGAAGGTGCACCCCGGGCAGGGCCAGGGCGCCGGCCCAGTCCGGCGTGCCGTCTTGCCACAGATCCCCGAGCAGGTTGAGCAGGATGGCGGGCTGAACCTCAGCCTGTGCCGGCAACGGCAGATCGCACAGGGCGCGCACCTGCAACTCGAACTGGCTGCAACCGGCGTTGTCGATGCTGGGGTGACCCGAATTGTGGGGCCGGGGGGCCATCTCGTTGACCAGTAGCTCACCGCCGACCAGGAAGAACTCCACCGTCAGCACGCCCACATAGTCGAGGGCGGCGATGATGTGCTCGGCGATGCGCTGGGCCTCGCGCTCCAGGGCGGGCACATTGGCCGGAGAGCGAGTCTGATCCAGGATGCCGCCGCTGTGCCAGTTCTGCACCAGGGGCAGGGCACTGATGGCACCGCTCGGACTGCGGGCCAGGGTGAGGGCAAATTCCCCCTCCAGCGGCAGGCGCTTCTCCAGTACGCAGGGCACGCTGCTGGCGGCCAGGGCCGCTGGCAATTCGCCCGCATTGTGGATAGTCCACTGCCCCTTGCCATCGTAGCCCTCGCGGGCGGTCTTGAGGATGGCGGGGAAGAGGTCGCTTGGCAGGGCGGGCAGCGGCTCGCCGGGCAGCAGGGTCAGGTTCGGGGCAACCGGTACGCCGGCGCGGGTCAGGAAGGCTTTCTCTTCCCGGCGATCCTGACAGACACGTACTGCGCTCGCGGCCGGGCGCACCGGCTTGTACTGCTCCAGCAGGGCCAGGGAGGCTGCGGGCACGTTTTCGAACTCGCAGGTGATAGCGTCGCAGCGGCTGGCCAGATCGCGCAGGGCATCGGTATCGTCATAGGCGGCCACGATCTGCTCGTCGGCGGCTGCACCGGCGATGCTGATGGGGTCCGGGTCCAGCACGATCACCTTGTAGCCGAGACGGTGGGCAGACATCACGAAGTAGCGGCCGAGCTGGCCGCCACCGAGCATACCCAAAGTGGCGGGGGGCAGTATCATGCCGGCTCCTCCAGGGTGAGCGCCAGCACCCGGTCGCGCTCCTTGGCGCGGAAGCCATCGAGCTGCTGGTGATAACGGGGAGCGTCGCCATCCTGGGCGACAGAGAGCAGGGACACGGCGAACAGACCGGCATTGGCGGCACCCGCCTCGCCGATGGCGAAGGTGGCGACCGGTACGCCCTTGGGCATCTGCACGATGGAGAGCAGGGAATCCATCCCCTTGAGCTGGCGGGTGGGGATGGGCACGCCCAGCACCGGGATCGTGGTCTTGGCGGCCAGCATGCCCGGCAGGTGGGCTGCGCCGCCGGCGCCGGCGATGATGGCGCGCAGACCGCGATCGCGCGCACTGGCGGCATATTCAAACAGGAGATCCGGGGTGCGATGGGCGGATACGACGCGCGCTTCATAGGGTACGCCGTGCTCCTTGAGGATGCGGGCGGCGGCCTGCATCACGGGCCAGTCAGAGTCGGAGCCCATTACCAGGCCGATCATAGGGGGGGTCGTCATTACGGCTTCCTCGGATGTCAAACGTTTGCCGCATGTTACCAAAAAGCCGTGGGATCTGGCTCAACATTTCTTGTGTTTGACCCGCTCGAATGACGGTCAACGAGCCTCAAGGTACGAGAGGGGGCGAGGATCTGCGCCACTTGGCACCGACTTTGGGTAAAAACGACATTAGAAATCCAGATGGCTATACATCCAAGACGGCTCTGCCTATAATCCCCCCGCTTTGGCGCATCATGCTTAAAAGGGAATCCGGTGAGAATCCGGAGCTGGCGCGCAGCGGTAAGGGGGAACGAAGCGACATCAGGGCACTGCCGTCAGGTGGGAAGCCGTCGCCGTAGGCCATCAGCCCCCAAGCCCGAAGACCTGCCAAAGTTCGTATTTCGGGCCGAGAGAAACCGGCCACGAAGTAGATGCTTACGCGAACTTAAGGATCTCTCATGTCCAAGACATTATTGGCGGCTGCCCTGTTGCCAACGGCGGCCTTTGCCCAACAACTGACCATCCCCGTCAATCCCACCATGGTGGTGACCGCTACCCGTGTCGCCCAGCCTGCCTCCAGTGTGCTGGCTCCCGTCAACGTGGTGACCCGTGACGAGATCGATCGCCTGCAAGCCCAGACCGTGACCGACGTGGTCAAGACCCTGCCCGGCGTGGAAGTGGTCAGCAACGGCGGCCGCGGCCAGCTCAGCTCGCTGCGGGTACGTGGTGGCACCTCTTCCCAGACCCTGGTGCTGGTGGATGGGGTGCGCAGCGCCTCTCTGACCGCCGGGATGACCGAGCTCAACAACCTGCCCCTCAACCAGGTGGAGCGGATCGAATATATCCGCGGTGCACGCGCCACTATTTATGGGTCCGATGCCATCGGTGGGGTCATCAACATCATCACTCGCCCGGACCAGGGGACCAATCAGCACAAGTTCAACCTGGGCGCGGGCTCCCACAAGCAGCGTCAGGCTGCCTTCAGCAGCGCCAGCCAGGTGGGTGATGCGGGTCAGATCAAGGTCGCTGGTGGTTTCGATGACGAGACCGGCTACAACGTGCACCCCATCGCCGGGGTGAACGATGGCGACAAGCATGGCCACCGGGGTTATAACGCCATGGTGGATTATCAGCAGGCGCTGGCCAGCAACTGGGATCTGTTCGGTACGACCCGCTGGTTCCGCAACATTGCCCAGTACGACAGATCCTCTGCCGCTTCCGCCTGGGGCCCGGCGTTTCATCAACGCAACGAGACCTGGACCGAGAACCAGAGCTACCAGCTCGGCTCCCGCTATCATGATGAGCGCTACCTGAGCGAGCTGCGCGGCGCCTTCTCCAAACAGGATGCCTACGACTACCCGGATACCAGCGGCCGCGATCAGTCCGCTGATCGGCTCTATACCCGCCAATACACCCTGAACTGGGTCAACAGCGTCAAACTGGACGAGAGCTGGACCCTGGGGGGCGGCGCCGACTGGCAGCGCGACATGCTGGACGATAGTTCCCGCTCCTCTGGCGTCGCCTTCCCGAGTGACGCCGATGAGCGTGACAACACCGGGCTCTATGCCCTGGCCCAGTTTGACAACCAGGTCTGGCAGGCCGAGCTGAGCGGTCGCAGCGATGACAACGAGCAGTTCGGACGTCACAACACCTGGCAAACCGGCGCTGGCTGGCGCTTCGTTGAGGATTATCGGCTCAGTGCCCGTTACGGCACCGGTTTCCGTGCCCCCTCCTTCAACGATCTCTACTACCCGGGGTCCGGCAATCCTGATCTGAAGCCGGAAGAGTCGAAAAGCCACGAGTTGATGCTGGACGGACAGACCGCTGGTGTGGAGTGGCGCTTGACCGGTTATCGCAACGACTTCGAGCAGATGATCCAGTGGGCACCGGACAGCCAGGGCATGTGGACGCCGCAAAACGTCGGCAAGGCGCGGATTGAAGGGGTTGAACTGGAAGGGGAGTTCGAGACCGGCTGGCTGAGCCATCGCGTTTCCGCCGAATACAAGGATCCCAAGGACAAGGCCACCGACAAGCAGTTGCAGCTGATCTCCCGCAAGGGGGCCAAGTGGGTGAGCCAGGCGCAGTGGCAGCAGTTCGATGGCTCCCTGAGCTGGATCTACCAGGGTGAGCGTTATGGTGACGCGGCCAATACCACCCAGCTGGGCGGTTACAGCGTGTGGAACCTGGCGGTGGGCTATCAGGTTGCACCGTCCTGGAAGGTCTCCGGCAAGATCAGCAACCTGCTGGACAAGGAGTACCAGACCTCGGTGGGTTACCCGGCTGACGAGCGTGCCTACTATGTGACGGTGGACTACGCACTCTGATCCCCTTGTCTGGATTCTGAAAAATCAGGGGCCCTGCCATTGGCAGGGCCTTTTCTATTGGCGCCGGGCGGGAGTATGATCGCGGCCTCGCATTCAAGGGGGAGCTCAGGTGGCCAATATTCTCGTGTTCGACTCCGGTATGGGCGGTCTGACTGTCTATGGGGAGATCCGTCGCGCTCTGCCGGAGCACAACTATTTCTACAGTTTCGACAATGCCCACTTTCCCTATGGCGAGCTGAGTGAGGCGGCCCTCATCGAGGCTTGTACCGGACTGGTCAGCCACATGGTGGCCGAGCACGCCATCGATCTGGTGGTGATCGCCTGCAATACCGCCAGCACCATTGCCCTGCCATCCCTGCGTACCGCACTCAGCATTCCCGTGGTCGGCGTGGTCCCCGCGATCAAGCCTGCCGCCGCCCTGACCCGTAACGGCTACATCGGTCTGCTGGCAACGCCCGGCACCGTCAGCCGTGACTATACCCATGAACTCATCGCCCAGTTCGCCCCGGGCAAGCATGTGCTGCTGAAGGGGGCCACCGAACTGGTTATCGAAGCCGAGCGCAAGCTGGCGGGGTTGCCGGTCAATATGGCCCTGCTCAGAGAGGTGCTCGCAGACTGGATGGAAGGGGAGGAGAGGCCGGATACCCTGGTGCTGGGATGTACCCACTTCCCCTTGCTCAACGAAGAGATCAAACAGCTGATGCCGGAATGCCAACTGGTCGATTCGGGTCTTGCCGTGGCAAGGCGGGTGGCGCATCTGCTGGCGACACTGTCGGTCCAGGCGCCTGGCGAGGGGACGGGGCGTGCCTACTGCACGCGACTGGATGCAGGGGCCCAGAAACTGACAGCCCCCTTGCAAGCTTGGGGGCTGTCGTCACTCGAAGAAGTGGTGTACTGAATATCAGGCGTCGACGTCGTTGACGTCCTTCTCATCCCGGTCCCGCTTGTCATTTGCTTCACGCACTTTCAGGGTGCGCTGCTGATACTCCTTGTCATTGAGCGCGGCGATGGCCTTGGCCGCATCGGCGACAGGCATCTCCACAAACCCGAAGCCCCTGCGTTTGCCGGTGGCCTTGTCCTTCATCAGACGAACTGACAGTACCTGACCTTGCTCGGCAAAGAGTTCGCGCACCGCAATCTCGTTGGCGCGATAGGGCAGGTTGCCTACATATAAGGTACAGGTCTCCTGGCTGGTCGCCTGTTCGAGGGCGGTGGCAGGCGTACGGTTAAGGAAGAGCGGTACCACGAAACCGCCAATGGCCAGACCGGCGGCAAAAATGACTTCGACTTTCAGAGAGAACTGCAGGGCCTGGGCAACCAGATAGCCGAGCAGCGCCAATATCAGAGCAAGAACTGCTGCCTGCACATAAACGGGAAACTTGGATAAATTCATCTTTAAAGACCTTTTGTAAATGAAAGCAAAAAAGGTGCAACACTCTATTCACCTTCATGGTAACCAGCTTTACGACCAGACGCTACCATGGACCACTTGAGGCAAATTATCCGCTTCAGTATGGCATTCCTTCAGCCAGGAAGATCCTGATAAATGCCAATAAAAGAGGGCTGAAATCATCAGCTTGTGGATAACATTGTATATATACACTGGGTAAGTTGTTTCTAACTGGATAATTTGAAGTTTCCGTGACTTTCTTCAAAAATTCCCTTGTCATCGCAACCGGCCTCCCTATAATGCGCCCCTACCAGCACGGCGTACCACGCCAACCTGATGAGCCAGCTTCCTTAGGAAGTGGGCGCCGAAAGAAAAGCGAAAACAACCGCTTGACTTTCGAAGTGAGGAGCGTAAGATGCGCCTCCTCAACGCGATAAGTGTGACGCTCTTTAACAATTTGAATCAAGCAATCTGTGTGGGCACTCACAGCATCGAGCATCAAAAACAATTTTTGATTTTCAATGTCTGATGAAG